>JAJYNJ010000068.1 GCA_021786385.1 Chloroflexota bacterium | reverse complement strand
CGCCATTGCCCTTGCCAGTTGCATTGCTGTTTCCGAGCCCTCCAGCGTTGCCGTTTCCGCCGACGATTCCCGACGTGTTCGGATTTCCGCCCGGGTTGGCGCGCACATTGTTGCTCGGCTTCGACGCACCGGTGGTGTTGCCGGCGGCGTTGGCATTGACACCGGCGTTGGCGCTCCCGTTTCCGGCGGCGGCGGGGTTCACGATGTGGTTGCTGGCCCCGTTGCCGCTGCTGTTGCCATGACTCTTTCCGGCACCATTGCCGTTCGCATGTGGCGTGCCGTGAGGGACGGCGCCAGCGCCGCTCGGCACGGGGGTCCCGGTGGCGGGCGCCCGGCCGTTGACCTTGCCATTGGCCTTGCCATTCCCGCCGGGGTTGCCGCTCCCAGGGCTCGCGCCATGGCTCGCACCGTTACCGTTCCCCACACCATGACCGTGGCCGAGGCCATTGCCATTTGCGCTGACGCCGGGTGTCCCCGCCGCATGGCCCCTGCCCAGACCGCCGCCGTCCCCCAGGCCGTTGCCAATGCCGTTCCCCTGCCCGAGTCCGCGGCCAGGTATGTTGCCGTTCCCGATGCCGGGAGTGGACGCCCAGGCCGGCGGCCCGTGCGGCGGACCCGGTCGGGGCACGGCGATCGACTCGAGGTCTCCACTGGGCTCGACAGACGAAGCCGGAGCCGTTGAGGAGCCGGGCGGGAGCACGCGCACGACGATCCCAGTCGGCGGTCCGCTGGAGCCGAAGCTGACCGCCAGCACGACCCCGGCGCTGTTCCGGAAGAGGAACCACCCCGCCTCTTCGCCTATCGGGAGATACCCCGCGGCCCGCAGTTCCGCGGTGTACGCCCGCTGCGCCTCGGCTGGTGGGAGGCTCGACGTGAAGCCGTACACCTTGGCGTTCGCGTCGCTTCCACCGCCCTGTGCGCCCATGACGAGCGTGGCCTGCGCCGGCATCGGGACGTTCGGAGGCAACGTCGCCCCTGATGACGTGCCGCTGCCTCCTGTCGCGCACGCGGCGGCGAGCACGGCGGCCCCGACAAGTGCCGCATAGGTCGAGCGCGCGCGCTGGAATTTCACGAATGCGAACCGCCCTGAGCCGGATCCCGACGCCCGCGCGCCATCGTAGCAGTAGTCCACTGGTGCGCGTTCACGGCTCCGACTATTCGCAAACTTGGTCGCAATGTTGGCACGTGGTGTTTCGCAAGCTACGGCCGATTCGAAGCGCGATGTTACGGGCCACGGTGCAGTCGGCGATCACGAGTGCCCTCCGCGCGATGCATGGCAGTCTGCAAGGGTCGGGCGTCTGTCGGCACGGTGACGTGTGCGTTCGGCGTGGCAATTCGCTGGTCGCGATGGTGCCGCTCGTCACCAGACGGTGCGCGCCATCGTCCGCGTTGCGCGTGTCTTCGGTCGCGCGTTCCACCAAGAGTCCTGGAGGAAGCGGGTGCCAATGAGCAATGATCGCCGAGCTAGGCAGCGGGACGGCCCGTCACCGGCCTGCCGACAACCGCGCCCAGCGAGATCGCCCGCCACGACCCCGGCCCTTCCTGGAGTCGCTCGCCCGCACGCGGACGGGCCGCCGGTACCGCGGGGAGATCGAAGCGCTGCTGCCGTCGCGGTCGGCAGCAGCGACCGCCGTGGCGCGCGAACGCCGGCCTGGGCACTTCCGCCGGGGCTGACGACGGCGGCTCGTCCTTGCGCTCGGAGAGGCCCGGATCAGCGCCCCTGGCCCCCGGCCGCCGCCCGGGCCCGCATCAACCGCTCGGCCGGGCAGTAGCGCGTGCCCCCCGCCAGCGCGCCGCACCAGAGGGTGCCCAGCAACGCCAGACCCACCACGAGGAGGCCCACGGTTGTGACCGCGTAACCAGGTCCATGGAGCGCGGGGTTGGCGAAGACAAAGAGCATGCCGCCGAGAAACAGCACGCTGGTGCCCGTCAAGGTCACCCAGCCGATCAGGTCCTGGTAGCGGGGGACTACGAGCCGCTCCACGGCGAGCAGCACCAGCACGAGCGTCGGAAAGAGGAAAAGCCCGAGGTCCTGGTGCAGCCACGTGTAGACCGCATCGTTCGCCGCACCCGCCGCCTTCGCATCGCCGGCTCCGAAGTAGACCTCGTTGAGTTCGATGAAGTAGCCGGCCACCACCACCGTGGCGAACAGGAGCGCCCAGGACCAGAGCGTGGCAAGACGCACGGGGCGAGCGATGAGCCGCCGTGCCCGACTGTCGCCGCCGACCACTGCGACGAGGGTGAGCAGGCCACCGGCCATCACGAAGAGGCCCGTCACGACATCGTCCCCGGCGATCCCGTTCGTGCCGTCGGCCGAGGTGAAGAGCGTCGGGGGGCCCCAGGTCGTGAAGGCCATCGCGACGTACATCATCGTCATCAGCACGGCCCCGACGCCGACCATGGCCAGGCCGAGCTGCGCGACCGCACGCGCCCTGCCCGAGAGCGTGTGGTAGCCGAACTGGACGGCGGCGATCGAGACCGACAGCGCCATCACGCCGACCACCATCTCGTGTGAGTGGGACCCGACGAGGTTGGCGTCGAAGTCGTCGAGCTTCTCGCCCAGCAGTCCCGCATACCAGCCGACCGCGGGCGGGAAGTTGCCGAACTCGAGGATCCAGCCTGCGAGATGCCCCATCAGGGCGGCAACGAACATCGAGCCGGTGGCCAGGAAGGCCGAGACGAAGGGCAACGTCCGCGTGCCGGCCACCCCCGCCCGCCACGCGCCGAGCATCCCGAGCAGGAGGACGAGCAGGATCTCATCGAGGGCGAAGAAGCCGAAGATCTGGACCCACATGGCGACTTCGGCCCCGGGGATCTGGCGGTCGAAGATGCCGCCGAGCGCGGTCACCACCGTCGCGAAGAGAACGCCGCCGACGATCCAGGCCCGCGTGTGCCGCGCGCGCAGGCCCAGCACGCCGGTCGTCAGGAGGGCCAGCAGCCCGACCATCCCGATGAGCAACCCGTGCAGGTACATCACGCGCCAGTAGTCGGGGCGTGCGCTGGCGCTCGGCTCGCTCGCAAAGGGGTTCGAGACGAACGCGCTCCCGAGGGCGAAGAGGACGAGCCAACCGATGACGAAAAAGGTCAGGCGGCGGGGCGTGAGCCAGGGCAGCCGCCCGATCGGTGCCACGTCGTCGTCGGGCAGGGTGGAGGTCGAAGACGGGCTGTGCATCTGCCGCTCCTTTACGCGCTGACATCGCGCGGTGCGCCGTGGGCGCGGCGCCTCGAGTCGTCGGCCTCCGTCCCGTAGACGAATCGTGGTCCGTTCGGCGCAGCCGCTATAGGGCCGAATGGCGGTCGCGAGGCCTGTTGGCGGCCCTGTGCGAGCGGGGCCTTCGGCAGCGGGGGGTTGGCCCGGGGGACGTCCGACCGTCGTCGGGCCGAGTCCGGTAGCGGTGGCAGCCCGGGAACAGGGTGCCCCGCAGACCGGCCACGGCGAGTGGACCGTCTCCCGATCTGGGCTGAGGCCGGCACGTGGGTGGAACGCGACGTCTCGCCCCGTGCCGGGGCGCCTCGTGCTGGGGCGCGGCATCCCTGCGAGACTGCACGACGCATTGCCATCCCGAACGACGAGGTCCACCGCGATGACCGAACCCGCGCTCCTCCGCACTCGCCTCCGCGACGCTGCCGAGGCGTTCTTCGCGCTACGGCCAGCCGTGCTGGCAGGTGCGCCGTGGCCGCTCGCAGCCGACTTCGGACATGGCGGCGAGGCCCGCTGGGGGCCGCCCGAGGTGCTCGCCCACGTCGCCGAGATGCTGCCCTACTGGCTGGGCGAGGTGGAGCGCATCGTGGCTGCGGCGCCGGATCCCGTGCCCTTCGGCCGTGTCGCGACCGACGCGGTCCGGCTCGCCACCATCGGCCGCGACCGGACACTCCCGCTGGGCGAGCTCGTCGAGCACACCGCCCAACTCCGCGAGCTGCTCGGCGTGCCCCTTCAGTCGCTGACCGCTGAGGCGACCCGAGCTGCGCGGGGGGGGGGCGCCCGCACGGTACGGTCTCGGTGAGTGGGGGGATCGGCCTGCTCCATGTGCGTGCGGTCGGCTGTCTAAAGCGTGGAACCGTGAACGGGAACTGAAGCTCCGCATGGATCGGGCACGTGAGTTGACCTACCCGCGCAGGAGGGGGACTATCCGCTTGGCGCATGCGCGGCCCGTCGAGCTGAACGTGGCCGCCAGGGCCAAGGGGAAGGAGATGCCCGCGGCGTTCGCCGGCCCCACGATGGTCGGCGTTGCCCTGCGGTGGACGCCGGGGGCGGGGTGAGGCGACGACGGACTGTCGGGTGGCGCGTTTCACGTGAGGGAGAGTGGTGCCGAAGCCGGGGATCGAACCCGGACGAGGTTGCCCTCAACGGTTTTTGAGACCGTCGCGTCTGCCTGTTCCGCCACTTCGGCGCCGTGGGGATCGCGGCGCCGACGATAGCACGCTGCGCGTCGACCGAGCGCGCCGGGCGGAGTGGCAGCTTCACCGGTGCGCGCGGAGACGTGCACGCGGTGCCGTTGCAGGCGGCACCGGCTGGCGCGCGGTCGAGCTGCCATACCTGTGCGGCGCGCCAGCCATGGTGAGCATCGTGCCCGAGTGGCTCGGACCCCGCGGTTGGCGGCCGGTGCGCCGGTTTCGACGGTGCGCCGGTTTGGCGCGCCTGGCGCATGCTAGACTCGGCCGCCGGAGGAGGCTTGACCCCGCAGCCGTGGAAGAGCTCGCGCAGCCCGTCGAGCGGGCCGTCGATCCGTCCCGCGAGCGCGACCTGCGGCTGGTCGAGCGGGCGCGACGCGGCGACCTCGACGCGTTCAACGAGCTCGTCGTCCATCACCAGGACCATCTACTGGCGCTCGCCGCGCGCCTGACCGGGGACCTCGAAGCGGCCCACGACGCCGTGCAGGAATCGTTCATGCGTGCCTACCGCAACCTGTCCTCGTTCCGCGGCGACTCGTTCCGGGCGTGGCTCGTCCGCATTGCGGTCAACGCCTCCACCGACGTGCTGCGGCTACGCAAGCGGCGCCCGAGCGAACCATATCCCGAGCGCGAGGACGAGTCGTGGGAGCCGCCCGCCGACGCGTCGGCGGATCCCGAGCGCGAGGTGGTGCGGCGCGCGCAGGCGCGCGCGCTCTCGGCCGCGCTCTCCGCGCTCACTGACGGCCAGCGCGCCGCGATCCTGCTGTACGACGTGGAGGGCTTCGACTACCCGGAGATCGCGCGGATGACCGGCGTGTCGCTGGGCACTGTGAAGTCACGGATCCACCGCGGCAGGCTGGCGCTCCGGGCGCTGCTGGCGGACTCGATGGAACTCTTCCGAGATTGAGGGCGTCACGAGGACCGTGAACGAGAACCGATCCGACACGCACGGGCCGCTCGGCGAGGGCGGCCGGACGGGGCGCGCCGCGCACGCTCCGCGCGACGCGGGCCAGCAAGACGGCCACGGCGACCACGACGCGTTGCTCGTGGTGCGCTTCGCGGCGGGCGACGTCACGCCTGCTGAGGCCGAGGTGGCTCGTCGGCTCCTGGCGACGTGTCCCGATTGCCGGTTGCTGGCGTCCGACCTGCGCGCGATCGCTCGCGCCACGGCCGAGTTGCCCGCGCCGACCCGCACGCGCGACTTTCGCCTCTCGCCCGAGGTCGCGGCTCGGCTGCGGCGGTCGGGGTGGCGTGGCTGGTTCCGCCGCCTGGGCGATCTTGGTGGAGGCCCCGCCGGGCGGCTGGTTGTGGCCCAGCGGTTGGCCGGGGCGGCAGTGGCGATCGGGCTCGTCATGGCCCTGGCCACGTGGCCGGCCGGCGTTCCGGGGCTCTCGGCCGGACCGACGGCGCTGCAGTCGAACGGCCAGATACGGGAGGGCGCTCCGGTGGCGTCGGCAGCACCAGCGCCCGCGGCCACACCGGCGGCGCCCGCCGCGGCGTCCGCGGCGTCGGCGGCTGCTCAGGCAGCGGCTCCGGCGTTCGGGGCGGCGGGGCCGGGTCCCGGGGCGAGCGCGGCGCCACGCTCGGGGACCTCCGGACCGGCGGCCCCGTCGCCCATCGGTGCGCCCTCGCCGCTTGCCGCCATGGCTGCGCGGCCCGGCGCGTCGGCCGGATCGAACGTCGCCTCTGGCCGGGTCCCGCCGGCGAGCGGCGCCCCGTCCGCGACCGGCGAACCGATCGAGGCGTGGCAGGTGTGGCTGCTGCTCGCGGGGGCGGGGCTGGTCGCCTTCGCGGCGATCTTCCTCGCGCGGCGGCGCGTCGCGTAGGCGCTCCTCGGCATCCTCCCGGGCCCCGCTGGCCGGCCGTACAATCGGCCGTGTCGGCTGTCCGTCCTCCGAGGTCCCCATGGATCGCCTGATGCTGCTCGACGCGAACGGCCTGATCTACCGGGGCTACTTCGCGCTGATCAACACCCCGCTCACGACCAGCCGCGGCCTGCTCGTCAACGCTGTCTTCGGCTTCTGGTCGATCGTGCTGCGCGGGTTCCAGGACGTGAAGCCCGACTACGTCATCTGCGCGTTCGATCTCTCGGGCCCGACGTTCCGCCACGAGGCGTTCGCCGACTACAAGGCCACGCGCCAGCAGATGCCGGAGGACCTGCGCGATCAGTTTCCCCGCGTGCGGGAGCTCGTGGCGGCGTTCCACATCCCGGTCTATGAGCTGCAGGGGTACGAGGCGGACGACGTCATCGGGACGCTGAGTCGGCAGGCCGAGGAGCGCGGGCTCCAGACCACGATCGTCTCCGGAGACCTCGACATGCTCCAGTTGGTCACCGAGCGTACGCATGTGATGACGACGCGCGGCGGGGTCCAGCAGACCGTGACGTACGACCCCCCGGCCGTCCGTGACCGCTACGGGCTGGAGCCGGCCCAGATGATCGACTTCAAGGCGCTCAAGGGCGACGTGACCGACAACGTGCCCGGCGTTCCCGGGGTTGGCGAGAAGACCGCCGCGAAGCTGCTGCAGGATTTCGGCTCGCTCGAGGGCATCTACGCCCGCCTGGACGACGTGAAACCCGAATCGCTGCGCGCGAAGCTGGCGGCGTACCGCGACCAGGTGCTCGCCTCACGTGAGTTGGTCACGATCCATCGGGACCTGCCCATCGAGTTGCGGCTGGACGAGGCGCGTCTGGGCGTCTACGACCGGGACGCAGTGCTGCGGCTCTTCCGCGAATACGAGTTCCGCTCGTTGATCGAGCGGCTGCCCGCGCTCTCCGACGAGGGACCGCGCGAACGCGGCGCGCTGCTGCGCGAGGCCGAAGAGGCCGGGCCCGTGGCGGCCGCTCTGGTGCCGGGCCGGGAGCGGGTCGGAGGTCACCGTGAGGTGGCAGATGGCCGCGGGGCCGTCGCCGACCGCGGGGCCGTCGCCGACCGCGGGGCCAAGCGTGCGGCACAACCCGGGCTCCAGCTCGCGCTGGACTTCGACGCGCTCCCTGCCGGACCCGCCTCGGCCTCCGGATCGACCGCGCCCACGGGCGCCGTCGCGTCAACCGATTCGTTGGGTGTGACGGGACGCCCGACGAGCGGCGGGCCGGAGAGCGCTCGGGAGGGGCCAGCCGCCGTTGCGGAACGGGCCGACACGGCCGCCGCGCTCGTCGCCGTGCTCCGCGATCCCGGGCAGATCGAACGCCTGGCCGGCGATCCGACGGCCCTCATGGCGTGGCTGATGGCCCAGCCCGAGCTGGGCGTCGGGCTCGTCGTCGATCGTCCTGGCCCACGCCGTGGCCAGCCGGTCGGGTTGGCCGTCGCCGGCGCCGATGGGCGGGTCGTGGCGGCCGGACCGGAGCGCGCGTCGGCCCTGCTCGCGGCGCTGGTCGAGGCCGCCCGCCCGATCGTCGGCCACGAGGTCAAGCAGGTGCTGGTCGCGCATCTCGATGCGGTGGATCCGCGCGCCGAGCGGTCGGTCGCGGAGATCCCCTTGCCACCGGTCGCGTTCGACACGCAGATCGCGGCGTACATCCTGAACGCTACCCTGCGCAGCCAGCCCCTGGTCGACATCGTGTTCGAGCGCCTGGGCCTGCAGCTCCCGGCCCGCGCCGAGCTCGAGCCGGCGCACGCGGCCGCGCTCGAGGCGGCGGCGGCGGTCGCGGTCTGTCGCGCGCTGCGCGACGCGCTGGCCGCCGAGTCGCTCGACCGGCTCTACCGCGAGATCGAGCTGCCGCTCATTCCGGTGCTTGCCGGCATGGAGGCGACGGGGGTCAAGATCGACCGGGAGGCGCTGCGCGAGCTGAGTGCCGGCTTCGGAGCCGAAATCAGCCGCCTCGAGGCCGAGATCTACGCTGACCTCGGCCACGAGTTCAACTTGGGCAGTCCCAAGCAGCTCGAGCAGGTGCTCTTCCATGAGCTGAACCTGCCCAAGGGGAAACGCACCAAGACGGGCTATTCCACGGACGCCGCCACCCTCGAGGGGCTGCGGGGTGCGCACCCGATGATCGACAAGCTGCTGGACTGGCGCGCCTACACCAAGCTCAAGAGCACCTACGTCGACGCGCTTCCCAGCCTGATCGACCCCGACACCGGTCGCCTGCACACGACGTTCCACCAGGCCGTCGCCGCGACCGGGCGGCTCAGTTCGTCGGATCCGAACCTGCAGAACATCCCGATCCGCACCGAGCTCGGCCGTCGCATCCGGCGCGCCTTCGTGGCGGGCGATCCGTCGCTGACGCTCCTCGCGGCCGACTACAGCCAGATCGAGCTGCGCATCCTCGCCCACGTCTCCGGGGACGAGCACCTGCGCGAGGCGTTCGCGCGCGGCGAGGATATCCACCGTGCGACCGCGGCACGGGTGTTGCACAAGGATCCTGCGGACGTGACGCCGGCGGAACGGTCGATGGCGAAGATGGTGAACTTCGGCATCGCCTACGGCATGAGCGACTTTGGGCTCTCCAGCCGGGCGGGGATCTCGCAGCAGGAGGCCCGCGAGTTCATCACGACCTACTTCGCCACCTACAGCGGGATCAGCTACTACATGCTCCACATCAAAGAGGTGGCGCGCACGCAGGGGTACGTAACCACGCTGCTGGGGCGGCGCCGGTTCATCCCGGAGCTGCGCGAGCGCAACCCGAACCTGCGTGCGGCGGGGGAACGAATGGCGATCAACATGCCGATCCAGGGGACCGCCGCGGACATCATCAAGCTCGCGATGATCCGGATGGCGGAGCGGCTACGGCGTGAGGGGTTCCGCGCCCGGATGCTGCTGCAGGTGCACGACGAGCTGCTCTTCGAGGTGCCCCGCGAGGAGGTGGCGCGTCTGGCACCCGCCGTGCGCGAGACGATGGAGTCCGCGATGCCATTGGACGTGCCGCTGACCGTCGACTTGAAGTCGGCCGACGACTGGGAGTCGATGACGCCACTGCCCGACGCGCTGCCCGATTTCTAGGCGAGGCCTCCGCGTGGGGCGGCCGCTGCGGCAGCGGCTGCGTCGGCCCGCGTCTCCTGGGCCCGGCGCAGGGGTTGGACCGTGGAGCGGCTCGCTCGCTTCAGGCGCGGTGCTGCGGGTAGTCTTCGTCCGAGCGTGTGCCCGGCCACCAGTGGCGTGGATCGTCCATTGGGCGTGAGTCGGAGCCGAGCTCGGCCGCCAGCAGCACGAACGCGACGAGGAGGAGCAACACGAGGGCAACCGTTTCCATGCGACGCACTCTAGACGCCGCACTTGATCAGAGCAAATCCAAGTTGTGTAATAAGTGATCATGTCAGCTGATCACTGGGCGGACCTGGAGTTACGGCACCTCCAGAGCTTTCGCGCCGTCGCCGAGACCGGCTCCTTCCATGCCGCCGCGGATCTCCTGGAGTACACGCAGTCGGCGGTCAGCCAACACGTGGCCGCCCTCGAGGGGATCGTGGGGATGCGTCTAGTCGACCGGTCGCGGGGGCGCCGCACGGTCGAGCTGACCGAGGCCGGCCGCGTCCTGCTGCGGCACACCGATGCGATCGTGGCGCGTCTGAGCGCCGCCCAGGCGGACCTACGCGCCTATGCGGAGGGTGCGTCCGGGATCCTGCGCGTCGGCGCCTACCAGAGCATCGGAGCGCGCATCCTGCCCACGTTGGTAGGCCGCTTCTCGACGGCCTGGCCGGGGATCGAGGTGCGCTTGCGTGAGGACCATGACGATGGGCGGCTGTTGGCGCTGGTCGAGTCCGGGGAGCTCGACCTTGCGTTTGCCGTGATGCCGCTTCCGGAGGGCCCGTTCGAGGCCGTGGAGCTCCTGCGCGACCCGTACGTGCTGATGGTGTCGAGCGGCTCGCCGCTCGCCCGGCGGGCCGCAGGTCCGACGTTACGCGAGATCGTGGAGCAGCCGCTGATCGGGTTCAGCGCGTGCCGCACCACCGAGATCGCCGAGGCGCACTTGCTGGCCCATGGGTGCGTCCCGCACTTCGTCTTCCGCTCCGACGACAACGGGACGGTCCAGGGACTGGTCGGCGCCGGGTTGGGCGCCGCCCTCGTGCCGCTCCTGACGGTCGATTGGGACGACCGCGCCGTCGCGTTGTTGCCGGTCGACGTGCCGCCCCGCATCGTTGCGCTGGCGTGGCACCGTGACCGCCATCCCTCGCCGGCCTCTCGCGCGTTCGCGGAGCTGGCTGGCGAGATCTGTGCGGGGCTCCAGGGTCAGCTCGTCGTGCGCCCGAGATGAGCGGTTGGGTGCGTGGCGGTGGCGCGACTGCCAAGCCGGCTGGGAGCGGCCCCGGATCGATGGGCGGCCCCAAAGCCGCCCATGGGGGGAGGCGCTGACGGTGCCCGAGCTTCCCGAGGTCGAGACGATCGCGCGCGACCTGCGAGCCCTCGTGGTCGGCCGAACGATCACTGGCGTGCGGACCGATTGGCCACGCATGGTCGCGTACCCGGACCTGGCAGACTTCGTTGCCGGCCTGCACGGCCGTCGCGTGGCCGATGTCTGGCGCCGCGCCAAATGGCTCCTGCTCGATCTCGACGGCGGAGGCGTGCTCGCGATCCAGGTGCGGATGACCGGGCAGCTCTTTGTGGTCCCGGCAGAGCGGCCAGCGGACCGCCACGTCCACCTGGTCATCGACCTCGACGATGGGCGCCAGCTGCGGCTGCGCGACATGCGCAAGTTCGCCCGTGTCGGGCTCTATCGACGCGACGCGTTGGGCCGGGTGGTCAGCGAGCGGCGCGGTCCAGACGGTATCGACGGGTCCGTCGACCTCTTCGCCCGGCACGGTCCGGAGCCGCTAGCCCCCGACTTCACCCTGGCGCAGTTTCGCGAGCGGTTGCACGCGCGGCGTGGGCGCCTGAAGTCGCTCCTGCTCGACCAGTCGTTCCTCGCCGGCGTTGGCAACATCTACGCGGACGAGGCGCTCTGGCGTGCGCGCCTCCATCCGTTGCGCACCGTCGCGAGGCTGCGGCCCGGCGACGAAGCGCGTTTGTACGGGGCGCTGAGGGAGGTCCTTGCGGAGGCTGTCGCGCGGCGCGCCAGCTCGATCGATGACTACACGGCGCCGTCGGGCGATGGCGAGATGCAGGGATACCTTCGGGCCTACCAGCGGACCGGGCTGCCCTGCCTGCGCTGTGGGCGGCCCATGCGGCGCATCACGGTGGGCCAACGGGGGACGCATTTCTGTTCGTGGTGTCAACGGCTGCCGGCCGCCGACCGAACTGGCGTGGCCGGGCTCCTGGCGCTGGCGCGGGGCAACGCGGGAGAGGCGGTCCGTCGAGGGCCCCGTTGGAGTGAGCTCCCCGGGGAGGGAGCCCTCGGGTTGACGCCGAGCGAGGCCGCCATGGCGGCGGCGAGGGCCAGGACGGGCACGCGCGCGGTTGGCGGCAAGACAGGGACCGAGGCTCTCCGAGCGCTGGCCAGCGCGGCGCGCACCAGACGCGCGGCGGCGACTCGGCGACGCGCTGCCCGCGACGGGGCGGGTGCCTGAGGTGTCGATCCTCCGCTTCGAGCACGTTCGCCGAGAGATCGGCACGTTTCTCATCCTCGACGATCTGACGGCCGCCATCGCGCATGGGGAGCGCATCGGGCTCGTCGGCGTCAACGGCGCCGGCAAGACCACGTTGCTGCGCCTGGCGGCCGGGATCGAC
>JAJYNJ010000024.1 GCA_021786385.1 Chloroflexota bacterium | reverse complement strand
GCCCCGCACCGGTGCCGAGGAACGCAGCAGCCGCTGGTCACTCGGGGCTTACGGCAGGGGCAGCTTCCGTGGAGACCCCGCACCTGGCCTCTTTCGTCGTCGGCGCCGCTCGGCCAGGCCAAGCGAGACGAACATCAGCTCGTTCACGCGGCGCTCGAACTCGGGCACCGTCGCCTCCGGGATCGTGACACAGACCTCGCGCAACGCGGTCTCGAGTTGATACCAGAGGTCGCCCCGGCGCACCTCGTAGAGAGGATAGCGCGAGTTGATCACCACGCGGCGCACCCCGTCCTCCACCACCATCGCGCTCCGCATCCGTGGGTCGAGGGCGCGGATCACGACCTCGCCGATCGCTCGGCCTCGGAGGCCCGCTCCCGGCCCGCGCACGGGCGGTGCCTGCGGGTGCGTCTCCGCCGGCGACTCGGGTGCGGCAGGCGTGGCATCGGCGCCGGGCTGGTCGGTTCCGGCGTCGCGGCCGGCCTCCGGCTCCCGCGCCTGCACCGCCTCATCCAGGCTCAGCTGCCCGTCGCCGCGGACGCCCGCACTCCCCTCCTCGCTCTCGAACAACTTCCCCGACTCGAGCAGCCGCAGCGCCCGGGCGAGGATCCGTCGCACCTGCTCGGCCGTGCGGAGCGCCTGCGGGCTCGCGGCGGTCCCAGACTCCAGCGTCAGACGCCGTACGATCGGGGCCAGCAGCCGGTGCAGACGCTGCTCGACGGCGACCCACGCGTCGCTGCCGCGATCCACGTCGCTCTTGTTCATGGTGACCGGGACGTGCGGCAGTTCGACCTCGCCGACAAGCCGGTTGAGCGCCGGGTGCGACGCCGGCCCGGCATGGCCGAACCACTCCGGTGCGCCGATCAGGCGGCCGAGATGATAGAGGCGCACGCCCGGCTCGACCCCGAACGGCGGATCCGGCAGCAGCCCATACCAGCCACGCACCGTGCGGCCCCCGGCGCGCACCCCGAAGTCGTGCCGCTCGGCAAGTTGCCAGGGCACCGCTTCGACGACCGACCGGTCCACGCGCATCCGCACCTCGCCCGATTCCAGCAGCGGCCGGTACACGTCGGCGAGTCGCTGGCGCAGCTTGCGCGGGTCGGGGTTCCGGTCGACCGCGCCGATCTCGATCCGCACATAGCCCAACGCGACGTCGACCGGTTTGGCCCGCTCGTGGAGCTCGTACGTCCGCAGACGACTGCGGTCCCGATAGGCGTCGTCGGAGAACGCGTACGCGCGATCGTCGCCGGCCTTTCCGGCCACGATCGAGAACCGTTCGCCAAGATGGCCGATCGCCGCCTTGCCGCCCTGCCCGTACCGTCCGATCCGCTCCCCAGCCTGCTTCCGCGAGCCACCCCAACGCAGGTACTCGCGCTCCAGGTCGCGCGGCCCCATTCCCTCACCGCCGACCACGGTCAACGTGATGGTGCCGGGGCGGATCGAGAGGTCGACCTCGAGCGGGCGCCCGGGCACCCGTGAGTCGATCGCGTTGTCCACCAGCTCCAGAACCGCATCGACCGGACTGCGATAGTTCGCGAACAACGCCGCGGTCAGCCGCGGATCGATCCGCTCGCGGACGACCCGCACCGGGTGCCGGGAACCGTCAGTGGATCCTGGCATCGCACTCCTCACCGCGGACGAAGCACCGACGTCGGGCGACCCTCGCCGCCCCCCGGGACCCATGCCAGGACCGGCGGGCCCTCATCCTCCAGGCTTCGTTCCCGGACGCGTTGCTCCCCGACGCCGGCCCAGCGCCCGGCCCGCGCCGCGAGAATGGCGCGCGCCCGAGCCGCGTCGCGATCCATCTGGGCGACGAGCGCCGCCGCCGATGCGAAGCGCCGTTCCGCACGCTGTCGACGCACGAACGCCACCCGCAGCTGCGCCCCGTAGAGATCCTCGTCCACCCCAAAAAGGTACACCTCGAGCGTCCGCGCACCGGGCTCGAACGTGGGTCGGACACCCAGCGACGCCACACCGCCCGCGGTCCGCGACGGGTGGAGGGGATCGGGGCCACCCCAACTCGCCTCGACCGCGTAGATCCCGTCCGCCGGGAGCGCGACGGGCGCCTCGAACGCCAGGTTGGCCGTCGGGTACCCCAACAGGCGGCCGCGGGCATCGCCCCGCACCACCCGCCCGATCACAGCCGGATCGCGGCCCAGCATCTGCCGGGCCGCGCCGAGGCGGCCGGCGGAGAGCGCCTCGCGGATGCGGCTGGCCGAGATCAGCCCGCCCCCCGCCCTCACGGCCGCGATCACCTCGACCGTGAACCCGTCCCGCTCCCCGAGATCCCGCAGCCGCTCCGGCGTGCCGGCGCGACCCCGGCCGATCGCGGACTCCGGGCTCATCACGAGCCCCGCCAGTTTCCGACCGACCTGCAGACGAGCCAGGAACTGCTCCGGCGTCTGCGCCGCGAACGCCGCATCGAAGCGCTGCAGGACGGTGTGCTGCACGCCGGCCAGCGCCAGCCACGCGAGCCGCTCGGCAGGGTCGCAGAGCAACGGGGGCGCCGCGCCGCGCAGCACGGCGTCCGGGTGCGGCTCGAACGTCACGACGGTGGGCTCGGCCTGCCAGCGCCGCCCCGCTCGGACGAGCGCCTGCAGCAGCCGCGCGTGACCGCGGTGCATCCCGTCGAAGACGCCCACGGTGACTGCCAGGCGTGCCCCGAGCGGGAGCGCGTCGAGGTCGGCGTAGAGATCCACCGGCGCCCCTCGCGCACTCAATCGGTGGCGGTGCCGGTGGCGCCTGCCACACCGCCGGTGGCCGCTCCCGCCAGGACTTTGTCGGGATAGAGCCGCCGATCGCGCAGGCGCGCCATCGCCACCAGACCCTGCTCCTCCGCCACGACCCGTACGAGCCCATCCGGCCCCGGGGCGGGCGGTTCGCCGCGCAGCCGCACGACCTGACCCCGCGCGATCGCCGCCAGCTCGACGGGTGCGAGCGACACCGCCGGATACGCATCGAGGCCGATATCCGGCGGCAGCAGGCGGCCCGCGAGCGACCCCGCGGCCAAGAGCCGCCGCAGCTCGTCGAGTTCGATCGCGTCCGCGATGCGGAACGGCCCGCTGGCAGTGCGGACGAGCGTCACCAGGTATGCCCCGCAGCCAAGCCGTTCGCCGAGGTCGCGCGCCAGCGCCCGCACGTAGGTCCCGGCCGAACAGCGCACCTCGAGCGTGGCGCACGGACGCGTCGGGTCGTCGTCCCAACCGGTCAACTGCAGCTCGTGGATCTCCACTTCCCGGTCGCGCAGCACGGGCTGCTCGCCGCGGCGCGCCATCTCGTACGCCCGGCGACCACCGACTTTGACGGCCGAATACGCCGGGGGCCGCTGCACGACACGTCCCACGAACGCGGGGAGCAGCGCCTCCACGGCCTCGCGGGCGGGCGGCGCCGCCTCACCTGGCGAAAGCTCGCCCTCGATATCGTCGGTCGTCGAGCGCGCGCCGAAGCAGACGAGCGCGCGGTAAGCCTTCGCGTCATGGAGGTGGTACTCGACCATGCGCGTGGCGCTGCCGACGAAGACGGGGAGCACGCCTGACGCGAACGGATCGAGCGTGCCGCCGTGCCCGACGCGCTTGGCGCCCGAAAGGCGCCGCACCAGCGCCACGATGTCGTGCGAGGTCGGCCCAGCCGGCTTGGCGACCACCAGCACGCCGTTCGGCCCGTCTGCGCCCGGACGCGCGCGGCGCGAGGCATGTGGCGAGCCCGCCTGCGGGGGGCGCGGCCAGGCTGCGTCGCTGGCCCGGTTCACGTCGCTGGCCCGGTTCACGTCGCAGACTCCCCCGGCCCCAACATCCCGCGCGCCTCCGCCAGGACCACGGGGATCGCCTCGCCGAGCGGCAACCGGATCGTGGCACCGGAAGCTCGCGCGTGGCCGCCGCCGCCCCAGCGGGCGGCCAGCAGGGTCGCGTCAGGGCCGCCGTCCGGGGTCCGGATGCTCAAGCGCGTCTCGCCGTTCTGCTCTTTGAAGAGGAGCGCGATCTGGCCGGCCTTCGCCTGCGCCAGCAGGTCGATGATCCCCTCGGAGAAGGCGGGCACGGCCCCAGTCGCGGCGAGGTCTTCGAGCGTCAACGTGGACCAGACGAGCCGCCCGTCCAGCTCCGACTCGATCCGGGCGAGGACGCGTCCGAACAGCCGGAGCTGCACGTCCGGTTTGGTCCGGTAGAGGAGGCGTGAGATGGCCGAGAGGGGCGCGCCGGCGCCAACCAGCTCGGCTGCGACGCGCAGCGTGCGGGGTGTGGTGTTGGGATGCTGGAACGTCGCGGTGTCCATCACGAGCCCCGCCATGAGCGCGTCCGCGATCGCGCGTTCGGCCGCCGTGAACGGCACCCCGAGCACCTGCAGCAGGAGCGTCACCATCTCGCACGTGGCCGCCGCCTCAGGATCGACCCAGTTCACCGTCCCGAACCCCGGGTTCGACTTGTGGTGATCGATGTTGACGATCGGGACACGGCGGAAGAGGGCGGCATCGGTGGCGAGGACCGGACCGACGCGCTCCAGCTCGCCGCAATCGAGCACCGCAATCAAGTCGTAGTCGAGCGCCGGGTCGGGCTCCGTGCGGAAGCGCTCGATGGCGGGCATGAACGCGTACAGCTCGGGCACCGGATCGGCGCACACGGGCGTGGCGCGTGCGCCCCGCACTTCGAGCGCGAGCGCCAGCGCGAGCGCCGCACCGAGCGCATCGGCCTCGGGGTTCTCGTGGCAGATCGTGAGCACACAACGCGCCGTTCGCAGCCGGGCGACAACCTCCGACGGCACCGCGCGAAGGTCAGCCGGGGTCAGCGACGTGGGCGGCGCGGTCGCCCGTGGCCCGACCACCTGCGACAGGGGACGCAGCTCGCTCACCGATGCCGGACCCGCCGCGTGCGCGTGGGCGTACCCTCGGCAGGCCGCCGACGCACCCGGCCGGCGTCGAGCGTGCCCGACGGACTCGCGGCCAGCCCGCCCACATCCGCGGGTCCAGCAAGCTCCGCCGGCACCTCTGGGTGCAGCGGGCCGGGCGTCGGCAGCGTCTCGCCGGGCGCTGCAGGGCCGGGCTCGCGTCCCGCCTCCAGGTCGTCCAGGATCTGCAGGACCCGTGTGCCCCGCTCCACGCTGTCGTCGAACTCCAGGTGCAGGTCGGGGATCCGCCGCAGGTGCAGCACGCCGAGCTCGTGCCGCACGAACGGCATCGCGCGCGCGAGCGCACGGAACGTCGTGCGGCGCTCTTCCGGCTGACCGATGATCGAGACCCAGACCTTGGCGTGACGCAGATCCGGAGACGTCTCGACGCGCGTGACGGTCGCGAACCCGATGCGCGGATCCTGCACCCGGCGCGCCACGATCCGGCTGATCTCCTCCTGTAGCAGCTGGTCGACGCGAGGCATGCGCTCGGTCATGGTGCCCCCTTGCGGTTCCCCACCGAACGGACGGCGATCAGGCGCTCGCCGCCCGCGAGACCGTCTGCTGCGTGAAGCACTCGATGACGTCGCCCTCCTGCAGGTCGTGATGGCCGGCCAGGCCGATGCCACATTCGAACCCGGCGGCCACCTCACGCACGTCGTCGCGGAAGCGCCGCAGCGACTCGATCCGGTCGGTGGCCACCACGCGGCCGCCGCGGTAGACGCGCGCCCCGCCCCGCACGATCCGGCCGTCGGTCACGTAGCAACCCGCGATGATCGTCCCGCGGCCGACTCGGAAGACCTGCCGCACCTCCGCCCGCCCCTCGACGACCTCCACGACCTCCGGTTCGAGCATCCCCTTGAGGGCCGCTTCGATATCGTCGGTCAGCTTGTAGATGATGTCGTACACGCGGACGTCCACGCCTTCGGCCTCGGCGGTACGGCGGGCCTGGGGATCCAGCCGCGTGTTGAACCCCACCACGATGGCGTCCGAGGCGGAGGCGAGCAGGATGTCGTTGTCGGTGATGTCACCCGTCCCCTCGTGGATGACGTTGATGCGGACCTCGTCGGTCGAGAGCTGGTCCAGGGCGTGCGTGATGGCGCCCAGCGAGCCCTGCACGTCGGCCTTGATGACGATCCGCAGCTCGCGGGTCTGGCCGGCCTGGATCTGACGGTACAGGTCCTCGAGCGTCGCGCGCGCGCCGCCTTCGGCCTTCGCGCCCGCCTGCGCCCGGCGCTGATCGACGATCACGCGGGCGGCCCGTTCGTCGGCGACCACCTGCAGGATGTCGCCCGCCGCCGGAACATCCGAGAGGCCGAGCACGACGACCGCAGACGACGGGCCGGCCTTCGTGACGCGCGCACCGGCGCTGTTCTCCATGGCACGGACGCGGCCGAACGTGGAACCGACGACCACGGTGTCGCCGATCTTGAGCGTGCCGGTCTGGACCAGCACGGTCGCCACCGGGCCGCGCCCCTTGTCGAGCTCGGCCTCCACAACCGTGCCGATGGCGGGCCGCTTCGGGTTCGCCTTCAGCTCCTGCAAGTCGGCGACCAGCAGGATCATCTCGAGCAGCTCGTCGATCCCGGTGCGCTGCTTCGCGCTGACGGGCACGAGGGGAGTATCGCCGCCGTACTCCTCGATCAGGACGCCGTGTTCGGACAGTTCGTGCTTGACTCGGTCCGGGTTCGCGTCTGGCTTGTCCATCTTGTTGAGCGCCACGATGATCGGGACGCGGGCCGCCTTCGCGTGGTCGATCGCCTCGATCGTCTGGGGCATCACGCCGTCGTCCGCGGCGACCACCAGCACCGCGATGTCGGTCACCTTCGCGCCGCGGGCGCGCATCGCGGTGAACGCCTCGTGGCCGGGCGTGTCGAGAAAGACAATCCGCTTGCCGTCCTTGACGACTTCGCTGGCCCCGATGTGCTGGGTGATGCCGCCCCGCTCGCCGGCCGCCACGCTGGTGGCGCGGATGGCGTCGAGCAGGCTCGTCTTGCCGTGGTCGACGTGGCCCATGACGGTCACGATCGGGGCGCGGGGGACCAGCTTGCTCGGATCCGCTTCCTCCCAGAGCGGCTCCTTGGCGGCGGCTGCGGGCTGCGCCTCGCCGACCGGCTCCTCGGCCAGCCCGGGCGCGGTCGCCTCGGCCACTTCGTAGCCGAGCTCTTCGGCCACGAGGCTCGCCGTGTCGCGGTCGATGGTCTGGTTGATGGTCGCGAAGATGCCACTCTTGATCAGCTCGCGGATCACGTCCGCGGGATTCACCCGGAGTAGCCCGGCGAGGTCCTGGACGGTGACGGTGGCCGGGATCTCGATCGCGCCGCGCTCGCTGGGCTCGGCGACCTGGACGCTCGGTCCGGTCGCCTGGTCCGGCCGACGCGGCGGCTTGCGGGGTCCGCGGCGTCCGCGGGTGCCACTGCGGCTTCGTGCCACGGGTGCCTCCTTCGTCAGTCGAATGAGCCGGCGGCGAGCCGGTCGCGCAGGGTGTCGGGGATCGGGACACCGAGCGCCCGCTCGAGCGCGCGGCGACGGATCGCCTCGGCTGCGCACGTCCCCGCCGCGCAGACGTAGGCGCCGCGACCCGGCAGTCGACCGGTCGGGTCGACCGCCACCTCGCCGCTCGGGGTCCGCACGACGCGCAGGAGCTCGCGCTTCGCGCGCTCGGTCCGGCACGCGACGCAGGTGCGGGCCGGCTGTCGCCGCGGGCGCGGCCCGCCGCCGCCTACGGCGCCACCTCCTCGGTGTCCGGGACGGGGCGCGTCTCGGCCGCTGCGGGGTCCGCCTGCGCCGGGCCGTCGTGAGCAGGGATCGTCTCTGCGGTGGCGGGATGCGCAGCCGCAGCGGGATGCGCCGCGGCGGCAGGGTGCGCGGCGGGATGCGCAGCGCCGGCGGACTCCTCGGGACGGGGCTGATCGCTGCGGATATCGATGCGCCAGCCGGTCAGCTTCGCCGCCAAGCGCGCGTTCTGGCCCTCGCGCCCGATCGCGAGCGACAGCATCCGCTCCGGCACGGTGACCGTCGCGATCCGGTTCGTCTCGTCGATCGAGACGCCGACGACCTGTGCCGGGCTCAGCGCGTTCGCGACGAACTGCGCGGGATCGGCGGCCCACGGGATCACGTCGATCTTCTCGCCGTTGAGCTCGGCGACCACGGCCTGCACGCGTCCACCGCGCTGCCCCACCGTCGCCCCGACCGGGTCGAGCCCCTCCTGGCGACTCGCGACCGCGACCTTCGAGCGACTGCCGGCCTCGCGGGCGATCGCTTTGATCTCGACCGTCCCGTTGTGGATCTCCGGGACCTCGAGCTCGAAGAGCCGCCGCAGGAACCCCTTGTGGGTCCGGCTGACGTAGACCTGCGGCCCCTTCGTCGTCCGGCGCACCTCGAGGACGTAGGCCTTGACGTGCTGACCGATGCGGTAGCTCTCGGTGGGCGATTGCTCGGTGGTCGCAAGGATCGCCTCCACGCCCTTGCCGATGTCGAGGACGATGCCGCGCGGCTCGACGCGGTTCACCGTGCCGGTGATGATCTCGCCCTCGCGCTGGGCGTACTGTCCGAAGACCACCTCGCGCTCGGCCTCGCGGAGGCGCTGCAGCACGAGCTGCTTGGCAGTCTGGGCGTGGATGCGCCCGAAGCTCGCGGCGTCGAGCTGTTCGGTTTCGATGATGTCGCCGGGCTGCGCATCCGGCTTGATGCGGCGGGCCTCTTCGAGGGTGAATTCCGTGAGCGGATCTTCGACGTGCTCGATGGCAACCATCGCACGGTAGACGCGGATACGGCCCGTCTCAGGGTCGATCTCCACGTAGACGTTCTCATTTCCCGGCGCGACCCGGCGGTAGGCGGCCTGGATCGCCTCTTCGACGGTCTTGACGAGCTGCTCGCGCGGCACGCCTTTCTCGGCGTTCAGCTGCAGGAGGGCGCCGATGAAGTCACGGCTCACGTTGCGCCTCCTCTCGTCTCGTGCCGACCGCCACTCACAAGAAGACGTGGGGGTCACCCACGTCGAAGCGGCGGCCGATGGTCAGTCGCGCGGAGTATATCACCGGGGCGCGGTCGGCCGGCCCGCGGCGCCGTTCGTGCGGGCGACGGTCAGGCGGGCGACGGTCGGTACGCGGATGCGATCACCCGCGCTGCTCGCTGCGCTCAGTACGCGCGGGCGAAGACCACTCGCCGATCTGACGGGCGCCCGTCCACCATACAGCGGCCCACCTCCGCCGGCGAGTCGAAGGGAATGTTCCGGATCGTCGCGCCGGTCTCCTGGTTCACGCGCGCCTCACACTCGGCCGATCCGCACCAGTGTGCCCAGATGAAGCCGCCCTCCTCCTCGTTGACGCGCTTGAACGCCGCGTAGTCGTCCACGTAGTGGGTGTTCGCGTCGCGGAAGTCGAGCGCGCGCTGGAAGAGCTCCTGCTGGTAACCGGCCAACCGCAGGGGCAACTCCAGTGCCAGCATCTCGAGCGGCACCGCCTCCCGGCCGCGATCAACCCGGCGCACGAGCACTCCCTGGCGGGCCGCCACGTCGCGCGGCCCAACCTCGATGCGGAACGGCACGCCGCGCAGCTCCCAGTGGTTGTACTTGAAGCCCGGCGACTCCTCCCGCCAGTCGACCTCGAGGCGCACCGCGCGCCCCTCGGGGGTCGCACGGAGCGCCAGCTCGAAGCGTTCGATCGCGTCGGCCACGGCCGCCCGTTCGTCGGCCGAGCGGAAGATCGGCACCACCACCACTTGCACGGGAGCCACGTTCGGCGGCAGGACGAGGCCGGCATCGTCGCCGTGCGCCATCACCGTCGCGCCGACCATGCGCGTGCTGAAGCCCCACGACGTTCCGTGGGGGTGTCGACGCTGGTTGTCGCGGTCGAGGAACGTGATGCCGGCCGCCTGCGCGAAGTTGGACCCGAGGTAGTGGCTGGTGCCCGCCTGGAGCGCCTTCCGGTCGCGCATCATCGCCTCGATCGAGTAGGTGTAGACAGCGCCCGGGAACTTCTCCCCCTCACTCTTGCGCCCGCTGATCACCGGGATCGCCAGCCATTCTTCCGCGACCTTCCGATAGATCTCCAGGCCGAGGTCGACCTCCTCACGCGCCTCTTGCTCGGTGGCATGGAACGTGTGCGCCTCCTGCCAGAGGAACTCGCTGGTCCGCAGGAAGAGGCGCGTGCGCAGCTCCCAGCGCACCACGTTGTTCCAGAGGTTCATGAGGAGGGGGAGGTCGCGGTAGGACTGGATCCAGTCGCGCACCGTTTCGGCGATGATCGCCTCGCTGGTGGGGCGGATCGCCAGCCACTCGTCGAGTTCCTTGCCGCCCGCGTGCGTCACCCAGGCGACCTGCGGGTTGAAGCCCTCGACGTGCTCGGCCTCCTTCTCAAGGAGCGAACGGGGCACGAAGAGCGGGAAGTAGACGTTGCTGTGGCCGGTCGCCTTGATGTGGCGGTCCAGCTCGTCGCGCATCGACTCCCAGATCGCATAGCCGTAGGGGCGGATCACCATGCAGCCGCGCACCGGGGAATAGGACGCCAGCTGGGCCTTCAGGACGACATCGTTGTACCAAGCCGGGAAGTCCTCCGATTGACGCGTGATGGCGGTGACGAACCCCTCCTTGGCCACGGAACCTCCTTCCGGCGACGATGCTGGGCGAGCGAGGAACGAGCGGGGGGCGAACACGAGGTTCGCCGGGGATGCCCCTCCTCGGGCGCCTATGGTAGCGCAGGCCAGAGGGGCGGCGGGACGGGAGACGTCCCCGCGCGAGGCCCGTCCTCCGGTTGCGACTGCGCTCGAGGTCCCACTCGCCATCCGGGTCAACCTGGCAGACGGGCCCAGCAGAGCCAGAGGGCGCCGGCCGCGGGATCATAGGGGCCGACGAGATAGGCCATCAGATCCCCGGCGATCTGCGGGCGCGCGATGTCGTACGGATACGTTTCGCTCCAGCGCTGGACGAGGACCGGCTGGGCGCGGGCAAGATCGACGATCTCGAAGTCCTTGTAGTCGTTGCCCCAGACCGCTCCGTAGCGGCCCCCACGGACGGGTAGTTCACGCCGAGCTGGCGACCGAACCAGATCGGCGTCACCGACCGGGTCGCCAGGTCGTAGCGCTCGAGGTTTCCGGGCTCGAAGACGTTCTGCGCGATGCGCTTCCAGAGCACAACCGAGCCGTTGAAGGCGGGCGCAGCGACCTCGCCCGACGGATCGAGCCGGGTGGGGCGGGCACCGGCGAGGTCCTCAACGTCGCGGGTGTGGTGCGCTATCCCGGCGGACCCCTGGCGGCCATCGGCAGCCGATCGGGACCGCTCTGGCTTCGGCTGGAGACCGGCCCTGTCCCCTCCTTCGCATGGGTGCCCTCGGCGGTTTCGACCGCACAACAGATCTTCCTCGCCGAGAGATGGATGAAGATGGAGTGGCCGCTGGACGCGGTCGTCAGTGGCCGCTGGACGCAGTCGTCGAGCGGGTCGAGCCATCCTGGATGGGAACCCCACCCGCCGTCGGCGCCGTGCTCGTACGGGCCACCGATCCCAATGCGGCGGGCGCACCCACGATCTCGCCCAACACCCCATTCGTGGGGCGCGGCACGGGGGGTTTCTTCGCCCCGCCTCCGGGATGCATTCCGCCTGACGTTGCCGGCGCCGTGAGCGCCTGTCGGCTCGCACCGCCCAACCCGTTTCAGGCTCATGGTCAGCGACCATAGTCATCTCGGTGCTGTGTGACGGATGGATGAGCTGACGGTGATGGCGAGTCGCTTCAAAGCGGAGTGCCTCGCGCTGCTCGACAGGGTCGAACGCACGAAGGTGTCGATCGTGGTGACGAAGCGCGGCCGGCCGGTCGCGCGCGTGGTGCCGTTCGATGAAGCCGAGGCGCCCCGCGATACCCACGGATCCGTGCGGTTGCTCGTCGCCGAGGATCAAGCGTACTACGGCACCGCCGAGCCCTGGGACGTGGACGCCGGCGGCCGATGACCGTCCTTGCCGACAGGCACGCGCTGCTCTGGTGGAAGGGAGACCCGGCGCGCCTCTCCCGCGCCGCCCATCGAGCGCTCGAACGCGCGCGGCGCTGACGTCTGGCGGCCACCCCGCGACCGCCACTGTCATCTTGGCTGGGTCTGCGTTTCGCGTGTGGCGGGCATCCAGCCGACCAGGCTTCCGATCAGGAGCGGGACTGTGCCGGCGCGCTGCAGCGCCGTCCCGACGCGGAAGAGGACCGCCGTATCGGGCTCTACGCCCAGGGCAATGAGCCACCGCCCATCCGGCGATAAGAGTGGCGTCCCTGGCGCGGCCGCCCGGACGGCCCCGATGGGGCAATCGAGACGGAGATCCATACCAGCGAGCGAGAAGCGGCACACTCGGACCTCCTCGGCCGACCTGTCGTAGAAAGCGAGTTCGCTGGCGGCCGCCGACGGACTCCGGGCCAGGATGCTAGTGACCGTCACAGCGTCGGTCGAGGCATCCCACACCATAAGCGGCCCGTCTTCCTGGTCCCAGACGAGGTGCTCCTCATCGAGCCACGCGCAGGCACCCAAGTTCGAGCGCTGCCCGGGGACGAGCCGCAACGTCCCGGTTTCCTCCACGAGATACAACCGCGCGCCGCCGTCCGCCACCACGAGACGCCCGGCGGCCGACTCGCAAGCGGGTCGCCGCCCGGCGCGGAGATCCCTGTCGCGTCATTCCGCGATCGTTCTCTCTCAGCGATTCGCCAGGATCGCCGATGCGGTCGCCGCCCGTCGAGCGAGCCCCGCCTTGATCGCATTCAGCTCCATCCCGTGCTGGCCGATTGCCCTTCGCTGGTAGGCGCCGTCGACGGCCATTCGGATTCCGACGAGGTTGGTGGTCTTCTTGCAGTTCACGTCGGCCACTGCGACCCAGATCTCTGCGGCCGAAGCACTCTCGCCACTCCACTGTGGGTCGTTGTTCGCCTCCATTGGCGTGCTGTAGTGGTAGCCGGAGCCCGCCATGCATCTGCTCCGCTTCGCGAACGCGGCCACGACTCGGCTGTCGCTCTTCGCAGCCGTCCAGGAAGCGAAGGAAAGCTGATCCGGCATGCTGAGATCGGTCGCTCCTTCGACCTCGCGCTGCGCAGCGCCGAAGCACCCGCCGTCCGGGATCGTCTTCCCGTTGAAGATACCGCCGCCGGACTTCGCCGCCACGACGTTGTAGTAGTCGTCCGATAGCTTCATATTTGCGTAGGCTGCTCACGCTCGCTCCGCCGGCCATTGCCTCGCTGAACGGCGCGATGCTCGTCGACCCTCCGATCAACCTCGCCTTCGAGGGCATCGGTCCGCTCGTGGCCGCGCTCTTCGTCACCAGCGCTGCGAGCCGTCCGCGAGGCCGCTGGCTGGCGCTCGGCCCTGCCGTCGTGATCGTCTATCTCGTC
>JAJYNJ010000028.1 GCA_021786385.1 Chloroflexota bacterium | reverse complement strand
TGCGGAGCAGCCGGATGATGGCCCCGATCCGCTGGTCGTCCATGGGCGCATTCTGGGGCCGCGCGCTTACCCGCGGATTGACTCGCGCTTGCATGGCTCACCCCTGGATCGCCGTCCCTCAAGCGCACTGCATACAGGTTGCGACACACTCACCGCAATGAGACCGCGTGGAGGAGATCATGCAGGCGTCGCGGGCAGGCGAGCCGACCCGGGCGGCGTGTGCGGCGGACCCGTCGGCCGCGCGAATCCACCTCGGCGACACGTGATCCCCGCGGACCGCAGCACGGCCGACGGTGCGAGGCCGATGCGTCGTGACGCATCCGGACGCGCGATCCCCGGGAGTGCATGATGGCGGACCGTGCCACGGCGATGCGTCGTGACGCATCCGACGCTGCGTCGGCCCTCATCCCGCCGACGCTGGCCGTCCCCCTCGGCCTCTTCCTGTTCGCCCTCACGATCCGGGCCGTGCTCGCCGCTCTCACCCCCGACCCCGCCTATCCCGACGCGGCCTATTACGTGGACATCGCGCGCAACCTGGCGGCGGGCAAGGGCTTCACCGAGAACTTCCTCTGGACATTCATCGACGTGGGTGGGCGGATTCCGGCCAACGCGCATCTGCCCGTGCCGAGCAACGCGCACTGGGCGCCGCTCGCCTCCATCGTCCAAGTGCCGTTCATCCTCGTCCTCGGCGCGACCCAGCTCGCGTCGTTACTCCCGTTCGTGCTGGTTGGCGCGCTGGCCGCGCCGCTGGGCTGGGCCATCGCGCGGGACGCCGGGGCCGCGCCGCTGGTGCAGGTCGGCGCCGGCATCCTGGGCGCGGTACCCGGACTGACGGCGGTGTTCATGGCGCAGCCCGACAACTTCGCGCTGACGATGGTGCTGGGCGGGTCCGCGCTCTGGCTCACGTCGCGCGGCCTGCGGGGGCATGCGCGCTCGTTCGTGCTGGCCGGGCTGCTGATCGGACTCGCGACGCTGGCGCGCACCGACGGGATCTTGCTGGCGGCGGCGCCGGCTGCGGCGTTCGCCTGGGACCGCTGGCGAGCATGGCGGGCACCACAGGGCGGACTGGCGGCCGCGAGTGCGTCACTGGGCTCGGAACCGGCGGCTTCCGGCGCGCCCGCCAGAGCGGGCCATCCCGACCAGGCGCTTGCATCGCCTCCCGCTGGCGCGCCGGCCATCCCGTTCGTCGCAGCAGTCGGGTGCGCGCTCGCCTTCTTCGTGGTCGTCGGGCCGTGGTGGATCCGCCAGCTGGCCGTGTTCGGCAGCATCTCGCCCTCGAGCGGGTACGGCATCCTCTGGCTCAGGTCCTTCGCCGAGCTCGACAGCGTCACCGCGCCGCGGACGCTCGAGGCGTTCCTGGGCCAGCCGCTGGGCGACCTCGTCGGCAGCCGCGTGCTGGGGTTCGTCGCGGCGATCGGCATCTACCTCGCGCTGGTCTGCGCGGTCTTCCTGGCGCCGTTGGTGGCGGTCGGTTGGTGGCGCCGACGGCGCTCGGTGGAAACGGGGCCCTGGTTGGTAGCGGCGGCGGTGCTGTTGTTCGTCTCCGGGCTCCTCTTTGCGATCCACGTCCCGAACGGCATGTTCCTGCACGCCAGCGTGGCGCTGGCGCCGCACACGTACTGGCTCGCGATGGAGGGGATCGTGGCAGCGGCCGGATGGGCGGCGGTGCGCCGTCGCGCCCTCGACCCGGGCCGCCTGGCGCGTCTGCTCACCGTGGCGGTGCTAGGGATCGTGATCGTGGGCTCCGGGCTGGCCACCGTGACGGTCCGGGCGGGCTGGCAGCGCACGCTCGCGGAGCGGCGCCAGCTCGCGGCAGCGATCGCCGACCTCGCGGCCCCGGGCGACCGCCTCATGTCGATCGACGCGGCCACGTTCGAGTACCTGACCGAGCACGGGGGGATCGTGATCCCGAACGACCCGCTCCCGGTGATCGCGCAGGCGGCCCGCGCATATGACGTGCGCTGGCTCGTGCTCGAGCGAAGCGGCACGGTGCCGGCGCTGGCCCCGCTGCTCGATGGCGCGGCGCCACCGCCCTGGCTCGGGCCGCCAGTGTACGTGCTGCCGGAGTCGGCGCAGACGTCGGGCGGATCGGGCGGATTGGGCGGCAAGGGCGAGTCGGGCGGCGCGGGTGGCGCGGGTGGCAAGGGCGAGGCCGCCGTCGCGGCCGTCATCTACCCGGTCTGCTTCGAACCCGGGCTGCCGGGGTGCTCGCCGGGCGGGGCCGCCACGAGGCGCGTCGAACCGAGCGGGCGGGTGCTCGCGTCCCGGAGTTCCTGGGGTGCTCGCCGGGCGGGGCCGCCATGAGGGCCACCCCATGAGCCGGCGCGGCCCCGGGCAGGCGGACAAGCGTCCGTCAGACGATCGCGGCATCGCGCCCTTCGGGATGACCCGCCGCGAGGCCTGGCTCTCCGCAGCCGGCCTCTTCCTGCTCGCGCTCGTCGTCCGGGCGGCCGCCGCCGCTGCGATCCCCTTCCCGGTCCCCGAGGACACCGCCTACTACGTGGCCGTCGCGCGCAACCTGGTCGAGGGTCGCGGCCTCGTCAGCGACGCCCTGTGGAGCTACCAGACCCTGCCGCTCGCCGTGCCGCGCGCCGCCTTCGAGGTCTGGCTACCGCTGCCCACTTTCCTCGCGGCGCTCCCGATGCTGCTCTTCGGCGCCACGTTCCGGGCGGCGCAGGTCGCCGCGGTCGCCGTGGGCGCGCTCGTCCCAGTACTTGCCTGGCGCCTCGCTGCGGACGTGACCGAGGAGCGACGCCTGCCGCCCGGGCGCGCGCGGACGCTGGCGCTCGGGACCGGCCTGGTCGCCTGCGCCTACGGGCCGCTGGTCGTGCACGGCGCGCTCCCCGACTCCACGATGCCGTTCGCCGCGCTGGCACTCGCGGCGTGTCTGCTGATGGCGCGCATCCTGCACGATCCCGGGAGTGCGCGCATCGGGGATCCCCGGCTGGTCGCGCTCGGGGCCCTGCTGGGCATCGCAGCGCTGGCGCGCAACGAGGCAGTCTGGGTGGCGCTCACCTGGGCCGGACTGGCATGGTTGGGCGCCGGCCCCCTCGACCGGCGGGCGCGGGCCCGCCTGATCGCGGTCCCGGCCGTGATCTCGATCGCGATCTACCTGCCCTGGCTGGTCCGCGACTGGCTCGCGTTCGGATCGCCGCTGCCCGGGCAGGCCCTCGCCAACGCGCTCTCGGTCAGCGGCTTCGACATCTTCGCCTGGCAGGACCGGCCGACGCTCGCACGCTACGTGGCGCAGGGGCTGGGCGGGCTGATCGGCGCGCGCATCGACGGCTTCGAGCACAACTTGGTCGACGTGCTGCTGGTCCCTGCCATCCCAGCCGGTCCGCTCGGGCTGGTGGCGCTGCCCTGGCAGGGACGCGGAGCGGCGTTGCGACCACTGCTCCTCTTCTCCCTGATCACCTTCACGGCGACGACGCTGCTCTTCCCCGTGGCGACGCAATGGGGCACCTTCTTACACGCGGCGGGACCGGTCCAGGTGCTCCTCTTGATCGCCTCTCTGCTCGTCTTGGACGTGCTCCTGGCGCGGGTGGCTCGCCAGCGCGCCTGGACGCGCCCCGTGGCCTGGCTCGGGCCGCTGCTCGTGGCGGCGACCGCGATCCCGATCCTCGCGATCTCGGTCGCGTCGATCGCCGGTGTGGCCCGCGACGCCCAAGTGCGGTACGTCGCGCTGGGGGACCGCCTGACCGCGCGCGGCCTCCCGCCGTCGCGTGCGGCGCCGATCGTCGCCGATCACCCGATCTGGGTGACCTGGAGCCTCCGCGTACCGACGCTGGGCCTCCCCGACGAGCCGCCCGCAAGCGTGCTGGACCTGGCCCGTCACTTCGACGCCCACGTGCTGGTGGTGAGCGGCACGCACGGGGTGTGGCCCGCCATCCTGGCAACGGGCGGCCCCAGGGCGGCCTGCTTCGTCCCGCTCGACCTGGCGGACGGGGCGGGCGGCAGCCCGACGGGTCCCCTCGCCGATACGCACGCCTACCGCATCGCCTGCCCGCCCTGAGCCACGCGTGATCCAGCCGGCCGCGCGGACCCTATACTCGCTTGCAATGGAGAGCGCGACGGAACGCGGAGGCGCGCGCCTGGACCAGCTCTATGCCGAGGCGAAGCAGCTGGTCAGTTATGGCGCGAACCAGCTCCGGGCGATCGCGACCCGCTACCGGGAGGCCTACGCCGACGTCCTCGCCACGCTCCGGCTCCAGCGCGAGGAGCTGGAGGCGCTGGCGACGCAACCGCCCGATGCGGGCAACGAGGCGCGCCGGACGAGCCTGCAGCAGGCGCTCGAGGCCACCACGGCGGAACTGGGCGAACGCCAGATGGAGCAGGCGAAGCTCGAGCTGGTGATCACGCACCTCGAACGGGCCTGGCTCTTCCTCCAGCAGGGGGACGGGAGCCTGGTCGCGGGCGACACGTTCGCGGAGGCGCCCAGCGACGTCCAGATGCGGATCATCGAGGCCCAGGAGTCCGAGCGGCGACGACTCGCCCAGGAGGTCCACGACGGCCCGGCCCAGGCGCTCACCAACGCCATCTTCCAGGTCGAGTTCATCGAGCGGCAGCTCGACCGCGACCCGGCGGGGGCGCGCGCAGAGATCCACTACCTGCGCGACCTGCTGCGGCGCGAACTCGGCGACGTGCGGGCGTTCATCACCCAACTCCGACCGCCGCTGCTCGACGAGATCGGCCTGTACGGGGCGATCCGCGACCAGGCGGGGGCCCTCGAGAGCGCGACCGGCGTCAGCCTCGACCTGCAGCTCGCGGCGCCGCCCGAGCAGCTCGGCGACACACAGCAGACCGTGGTGCTGCGGATCGTGCAGGAGGCGCTTCAGAACGTGCGCCGGCACGCCTCGGCGCGCCATGTGCGGATCGCCACCCGCACCGAGGGCGACGGCGCCTGGGTGCTCGAGATCGTCGACGACGGGCGGGGGTTCGATCCGGACGTCGTGCGCGACGGCGCGAACCGGAGTTTCGGGCTGCGCTTCATGCGCGAGCGGGCCGAGCTGATCGGGGCGCGGCTCGACGTGGAGGCGCGCCCCTCCGCGGGCACACGCGTCTGCGTTACGATCCCCGCAGGTGTAGACAGGAGGTAGGGCAGATGCCGGAGGCCTACGAGGGACCGGACCGCAGGCGGACCATGCCCGATCGACGAGGCGGCCCAGTGCTCAAGGTCCTGCTCGTCGACGACCACCCCTTCTTTCGGCTCGGCGTCCGCAATGTGCTCGAGCAACAGCCCGACCTGGAGGTGGTGGGCGAGGCCGAAGACGCCCAGCACGCGATCGAGACGGCCGACCAGCTTGCGCCCGACATCATCCTGATGGACCTCTCGCTGCCCGCGCCCGGGGGGATCGAGGCCACCGCGCGCATCAAACGAGGGCTCCCGAGCGCCGCGGTGATCGTGCTCGCGCAGCAGGAGGACGAGGACTCCCTCTTCGACGCGATCAAGGCCGGAGCGGCGGCCTTCATCCTCAAGGACGTGGCCCCCAACGACCTGGTCGCGATCATCCGCCGCGTGGGCGCTGGCGAGTACCTGATCAACGACAAGGTCTTCGCCCGGCCGGCCGTCGCCAGCCGCGTCCTCAAGGAGTTCCGTGAGCTCGCAATCTACGGCCAGGAATCGCAGCCGATCTTCGCCCCGCTCTCGCCGCGGGAGGTCGAGATCCTCGACAACATCGCGCAGGGCATGACCAACAAGCAGGTGGCCTTCCAGCTCTCGATCAGCGAGCAGACCGTGAAGAACCACATGAGCAGCATCTTGCGCAAGCTGTCGGTCAACGACCGCACCCAGGCCGTCGTGTACGCCATGCGGCAGGGCTGGATCCGGGTCCCGGAGGACTGAGTGAGCCGGCCGCACGAGCCGGTGGCCGCCGCGCTGGCCGGGGCGGAGGAGCAGCTCGAGCGACTCGGTCGTGAGCTGACCGAGATCGCCATGCTCGAGCAGCAGGCGCGGGCCGAGGCCGCCCGTCACGAACAACGGCGCAACCAGGCCGCCGAGCGGCTCGGGGCGCTGCAGGGCCGCCGCGACAGCGATCCGGCCGAGCTGCGCGAGGCCGTGGCGCAGCTGGTGACACTGACCAGCCGCAGCGCCATGATGGCGTCGCAGGTCGACGTGTTGGTCGGCAAGCAGAAGGCGCTCACGCGCTACCGCGACCACCTGGCCGAGCTCGTCGAGGCGCTGCGCGCCGCGGCCGCGTGGATCCCGGCGGAGTCCGACGCGGCGGCGGAGGCGCTGCCGGCCGCGCCCGCGGTCTCGCGCGCGATCATGGCGGCACAGGAGGACATGCGCCGCGACATCGCGCGGGCCATGCACGACGGGCCCGCCCAGAGTCTGGCCAACATCGTGCTGCAGGCCCAGATCGTGGAGCGGCTCGTCCCGCGCGACCCGGAGGCGGCGCTGCGTGAAGCCCAGACGCTGATCGAGGTGGTGCAGCACACGCTCGAAGCCACCAAGACCTTCATCTTCAACGTGCGCCCCATGGTGCTCGACGACCTGGGGCTGGTGCCGACGCTCCGGCGGCTCGCGCGTGACCGCGGGCGCGAGGCCCGCGTGCCGATCGACTTCGACTCGGTCGGTGCCGATCGGCGGCTTGACATCGAGCTCGAGACGGGCCTCTTCCGGATCATCGACGAAGCGACCGCGGCCTTCCTCGCGACCGCACCGTCGCGCGTTTCGTTGACCCTCACCTGGGAGCCGACCGCGCTCGCGGCGCGCGTCGAGGCGATTCACACCGCCGAGACCGTGCTGGCGTTGCCCTCGGGCGATGAACTCCCGTCCAAGCCGCCGGCCCCGCGGCGTAAGCTCGGTACGCGGGAGCAGGGCGACGACTTGCCGCCGGCGCTGGCGGCCATGATCCGCGAGCAGCACGAGGACGAGATAGCGCGGCGGGCGCCCGCGCCACGGCCGCCCCAGAGGATGCCCGGGGCGACCTGGCGGGAGATCGAACAGCGGGCGCGGATGCTCGGCATCGCGGCGCGGCTCGGCGACGAGGGGCGCCGTCTGGACTTGACCGTCGAGTTGGAGGCCTGACCGAGCAGCGGCGCGGCCGCAGCGCGGCGTATGGGAGGCCGCGCGGCGTCGTGGCGCGCTGGGACCATCGTGAGGCTTGTACGGCGCCGCCGGGCCGAGTAGCGTGCGGCTGCCGACCCAGGTGATCGGGGCCGGCGAGTACTCATCTGGCCCGTATGGGCCCGACCATCTGGATCGGAGGATGGGGGATGCTGGCTCTCCCCCTGGTGCCGCGCACAGCGCAGGCCGGCCAGGGACTCGTGGAGTACGGACTCATACTCGTGCTCGTGGTGATCGTGGCGATCGCCTCGCTGACCTTCTTCGGGGCGACCGTCAGCGGCATGCTGAGCACGATCGGGAGCAGCGTCTGACAAGGCGTTGCGGATCTGCAACACATTGGCACCGGTACTTGATTCCCAGTAGACCAGGCGAGGAATCCCGGCGCATACTCTTTGCCCGGCCGTGTGTGGCCGAGAACGAACGGAAAGGAGGGACCAACTAGTGGCGCTCGTCCAGTACCTCATCACCCGCTTCTTCGCCCGCGATGAAGGCCAGGGCCTCGCGGAGTACGCTTTGATCCTTGCACTCATCGCGATCATCGCGATCGTCGCGCTCATCTTCCTGGGAGGCAAGATCAGCGGCATTCTGAACACTGTCGGCAGCTCCATCTGACGACGTCCCCACAAGCAGAAAGAGCGCCAGCCACCTGGCTGGCGCTCTTTCGTTCTCCGCCCCGTTGGGCGCCTGCTCGCGCCGGCGGAGTTCGCTCGCCCCCGGGCGGCGCTAGCCGCCCGGACGGACAAATTCCGGGGTCATGGGAGATTCGTACGATCGAACCGAGTGGAGGGGATGCTACAGTGTTGCCGCCTGTCACCTAGGGGAGCGTGGGGAGCGATAATTTGAAACGTTCGAGTCGGCTCATCATCCTCGTGGGGGTCATCCTGGCCGTGGCCGCATTCGCCGGGATCCTCTGGTGGGGCACGCAGGGAGGGACGACGCCGGGCGGACCGGAGGCGACCGTGGCGACCACGACGAAGGTCGTGCAGGCCGCCACCGACATCTCGCTCGGCACCGCGATCGCCGCCAACCAGGTCACCGTCAAGCAAGTGCCGGTGACCAGCGCCCCCGTCGATGCCTTCAGCGACCCCTCGCAGGTCGTCGGACGGATCGCACGCCAGCAGATCACCGCGGGGAGCATCCTGACCAGCGCCGACTTCGCGTCGGGCAACACCGCGCAGGGCGACCAGATCGTGAAGGCGCTGAAGCCGGGTTACCGGGCCATCGCGGTCCAGGTCGACCAGAGCACGGGCGTCGGCACGCTGATCCAACCCGGTGACCGGGTGGATCTCCTCTTCGGCATCAAGATCCAGGTCTACGTGCCGCAGGGACCCAACAGCAGCCAGCTGCCGCAGGCGGTGCCCGGCGGACCGCAGCTGAGCGTCAAGGACATCATCCAGAACCTCGAGGTCTTGGGGACGCTGACACCGCCCCCGACCGCGGCCGCCAACGGCCAGGCACAGGCGGCACAGGCGGCGCAGCCGGCCCCGTCCGCGGGGCAGGGCGTCGGTCTGACCGGCCAGCAGATGATCGTGATCCTGGCGGTGACCCCGCAACAGGCCGAGGTGATCAAGTACGCGCAGGTCAACGCGACCGACAACGCGGACACCCCGATCTCGCTGATCCTCCGCGCGCCCGCGGACGCCTCCGCGCCGCCGGACAAGACCAGCGGCGTCGTGCTCAAGACACTCCTGGATCAGTACGGCGTGCTACCACCGATCCTGCTCGAGAGCACGCTGCCGACGAAATGAGACCGTCAAGGCCAGAGCGGGTGGCGGCGCCATCCGCTCTGGTTCCATCCCGCCGTCACCGCCGACGGCCCGTACAAGAGTCGCGCCCGCAGCCATGAGCGACCGGATCAGAATCCTGATCGTGGATGACATCCCGGAGACCCGGGAGCATCTCGCGAAGCTGCTCGGCTTCGAGTCCGACATGGAGGTGGTGGGGGCCGCCGAGTCGGGCCCGGAGGCGCTCGAGCTCGCCCCGCGCCTCACCCCAGACGTGGTCCTGATGGATATCAACATGCCGGGCATGGACGGCATCGCCACGAGCGAGCGGCTCGCCTCGCTGCTGCCGTCGGCGTCCGTGATCATGATGAGCGTCCAGGGCGAGGCCGACTACCTGCGCCGCTCGATGCTGGCCGGGGCACGCGAGTTCCTGGTCAAGCCGTTCAGCGCGGACGAGCTGACGACCTCGATCCGCAAGGTGCACGAACGGGAGCGCGAGAAGCAAGCGCGGACGGCGGACCACGTCGAGGCCGGGGTCCGCGCTCCGCTCGCCGCGGACCGCCCCGCACGCGCCGGCAGCGTGGTGACGATCTTTTCCCCGAAGGGTGGGGTGGGACGCACGACGCTAGCGGTCAACCTCGCGGTGGCCGCAGCCCAGCTGGGGCGGCAGGTCGCGCTCGTCGACGGCAGCTTGCAGTTCGGCGACATCGCCGTGATGCTGAACCTGGACCCGCGCCACCGCTCGCTCGCTGACCTCGTCCCAGAGATCGCCAGCGGCGTGCCGGAGTCGCTCGAGACGGCGCTCGTGCGCCACGACTCCGGCGTGGACGTGCTGCTGGCGCCGCCGACGCCCGAGACGGCCGAGCTGATCACGCCCGCCTATATGCGTGGCGTCCTGGAACGGCTGCGCCAGGATCACGACCTGGTGGTGGTCGATACCCCGCCCATCCTGAACGACATGACGCTCACGCTGCTCGACGTGGCGGACCGCATCCTCGCGATGCTGACGCTCGAGATCACCAACATCCGCAACCTACGGCTCTTCCTGGATGTCGCGCGCCAGCTCGGCTACGATGATCGTCTGGACTTGGTCCTGAACCGGGCCGACTCCTCGCTCGGGATTCGCGTGGCCGACGTCGAACGTTCGATCGGCCGGAAGGTCGACCACAGCATCGTCAGCGACGGCCGCAGCGTGGTCTACGCGCTGAACCGTGGTATCCCGTTCGTCATCAGCAGCCCTGAGGCGCAGGTGAGTCAGGACCTGGTACGCCTCGCCCGTGACCTGTCCGGCGTAGAGCCTGCGTCGCGCGAGGCCCAGACAGCGGCCCACCGAACGGCTCAGCGCCGGTCGCTCTTTGCCTGGCGATGACCGTAGTACGAGCCTGAGGGAGCGCGTCCATGTCCCTGCTCCGACGCATCGAGAGCGCCCGACCCGGGGCCGGCGGGTCGCTACCGGCGCCCGCCGCCCCCGGCGTGCCTACGCCATCAGGGGCGCCCCCGACGACACCGGGCAGCGTAACGCCGACCCGTGTCGTGCCCCAGATCCCGGTCCGCGAGTCGTTCCGCGACGTCAAGTTCCGGATCCAGAACCGGGTGATCCAGGACCTCGACCCGAAACTCGACCTGTCCAACCAGGTGGAGGTGCGCCGACAGATCGAAGAGGTCTTCGGGCGGGTCGTCGACGAGGAAGGCCTCGCCCTGACGCGCGCCGAGCGCGTGCGCATGCTGGAGCAGATCACCGACGAGATCATCGGCCTGGGGCCGCTCGAGCCGCTGCTCCGCGACGAGACGATCACCGAGGTGATGGTCAACGGGCCACGCCAGGTCTACATCGAGCGCGCCGGCAAGCTCGAGCTCACCAACGTCGTCTTCCAGAACGACGATCACGTGATGCGCATCATCGACCGCATCATCGCCCCCATCGGTCGGCGCATCGACGAGTCCTCGCCGATGGTCGACGCGCGCCTCACCGACGGCTCGCGCGTCAACGCGATTATCCCGCCGCTCTCGCTCGTGGGGCCGGTCCTCACCATCCGCAAGTTCGCCGCCTCGCCGTACACGGTCGACGACCTGATCCGTTTCGGCACGGCGACGCCCGAGATGTTCGACTTCCTCAAGGCCTGCGTGGAGGCCCGGCTCAACATCTTCGTCTCGGGCGGCACCGGCTCCGGCAAGACGACCACGCTGAACGTCCTTTCCTCGTTCATCCCGGACGACGAGCGCATCGTGACCATCGAGGACGCGGCCGAACTGCAGCTGCGCCAGGAGCACGTGGTGACGTTGGAGGCACGGCCCCCGAACATCGAGGGGCGCGGCGCGATCCCGATCCGCGAGCTCGTGCGCAACGCCCTCCGCATGCGCCCCGATCGCATCATCGTCGGCGAGGTGCGTTCCGGCGAGGCGCTCGATATGCTGCAAGCGATGAACACGGGCCACGACGGATCGATGTCGACCGGCCACGCGAACTCCCCACGCGACATGCTGGCGCGCCTGGAGACGATGGTGCTGATGGCGGGGGTCGAGCTGCCGCTGCGCGCGATCCGCGAGCAGATCGCCTCGGCAGTCGACCTGATCGTCCACCAAAGCCGGCTCAAGGACGGCCAGCGCAAGATCGTCAACATCACCGAGGTCCAGGGGATGGAGGGTGATGTCATCGTGATGCAGGACGTCTTCGTGTTCGAGCAGACCGGTGTGGTCGACGGGAAGATCCAGGGGCGGCTGAAGCCGACCGGCATCCGCCCGAAGTTCGTCGAGAAGTTCGAGATCGCCGGCATCCACCTGCCGCCGGGCCTCTTCGGCTTCACGTACTAGCGGGACGGGCAGTGCGCGGCGGAGGAACGAGGTGACCAACCCGATCCTGTTCGGCCTGGCCGTCATGGCCGGCCTCGCCGTCCTGCTGATCGCCATCGGGCTCGCCGGGTCGCGTGGCTCGAGCGTGGCCGAACGCCTGCAGCGGTACGCGGCCGCCGGCCAGCCGGACGCGGCGAGGAAAGCCGGCACGCCATCGCTCGCCGACATGATCCAGAACTCGGTGGCGCTGGCCAACCTGAACAAGGGGCTGGAGCAGCGCGACTTTGGCGCGAACCTCGCGCGCGACATCGCGCGGGCCGACCTGCGGCTCAAGGTCAGCGAGTTCCTCGCGATCTGGGCCGCGAGCACGCTCGGGATCCCGTTGATCTTGATCGCGCTGGGCCCCTTCGTCTCCGCGTTCGCGAGCCCGGTCACGTGGGTGATCGGGGCCGTCGTCGGCTTCATGCTGCCGCGCTACTGGCTGAACCGTCGGCGGGCGGCTCGGCTCAGAGCGTTCAACGGGCAGCTGGCCGACACGATCACGCTGATCGCCAACGCGCTGCGTGCCGGATCCTCCTTCCTGCAGGCGGTGGAGCTCGTGGTGCGCGAGACGCGCCCGCCGATCTCGATCGAGTTCGGTCGGGTGATCCGCGAGGTGAACCTCGGGCTGCCGTTCGATCAGGCGCTCGAGAACATGCTGCGCCGGGTGCGCTCGGACGACCTGGAGCTGATGGTGACCGCGATCTCGATCCAGCACCAAGTCGGCGGGAACCTCGCCGAGATCCTCGACTCGATCGCGTTCACGATCCGCGAGCGGGTGCGCATCAAGGGCGAGATCCGCACGTTGACTGCCCAGCAGCGCCTCTCCGGATACGTGGTGGGCTTCCTCCCGTTCGGGCTGACCGGGATCCTCTTCCTGATCGCGCCGACGTTCATGCAGCCGATGTTCCGCAAGCCACCCGAGATCCTCGGCCTGCCGGCCGGCGTGATCGTGCTCAGCATCGCGGGCGTAGCGATGCTGACCGGCTTCATGCTGATCCGGCGCATCGTCGACATCGAGGTCTGAACCATGCCGGTCGTGACCATTCTCGTCGGCGCCCTTCTCGCCCTCGGCATCCTCCTGATCGCGGTCGGGATCGCGCAGTCCCAGCCGGTCGACCCGGTGCAGGCCCGCCTCACGCAGTTGGGCACCATGCAGGCCCGCAACCTCGAAGAACTCGAGCTGCAGCAGCCCTTCTTCGAACGGACGGTTCGCCCGCTGGCGCAACGCATGTCGGGCATCGTGCAGCGCTTCACGAGCGCGACCCAGGCGGGCCGGACCGAGAAACGGCTGGCGATGGCAGGCAACCCAGGGAACATGCGCACCAGCGATTTCCTCGGGCTCAAGGCCGTCGTCGCGATCGCCGTCGCCGCGGTCGCCTTCCTGCTCTTCGGCCTCCTCGGGGGCAACCTGCTGCTCGGTGTGCTGCTCGCGGTCCTGGGCACAGGGGTTGGCTATCTCGCCCCGGAGTTCTGGCTGGGACGGCAGATCAAGCGCCGCCAGCGCTTGATCCTGCTCGCGATCCCCGACGCGCTGGACCTGCTCACGATCTCGGTGCGGGCTGGACTCGGCTTCGACGCGGCCCTAGGCAAGGTCACTGAGAAAATGCAGGGGCCACTCTCCGAGGAGTTCCGGCGGGCGCTGGCGG
>JAJYNJ010000053.1 GCA_021786385.1 Chloroflexota bacterium | reverse complement strand
GGCCTGGAAGCGCCGGCTGCCGCGCGTCTTCGGCCGGGTCTCGTGAGGTGAGCTGGGTCCGTGCCGCGCTCTCCTCGCTCCGCGCCGGGCACTGGATGCGCTTCCGGCGCCTCGCGATCCTCGCCGTCCTTGGCCCGGGGCTGATCAGTGGCTTCGCCGACAACGACGCGGGCGGGATCACCACCTACTCGCTGGCCGGCGCCCAGTTCGGCTACCAGCTGCTCTGGGTCGTGCTGGCGAGTCAGCTCGTGCTGTTCGTCACCCAGGAGATCGGGGCGCGCCTCGGGCTGGCCACGGGCCAGGGGCTCTCGGGGCTGATCCGCGACCGGTTCGGGGTGCGCTGGACGGTCTTCGCCGTGGCCACGATGCTCATCGCGAACCTCGGCGATACGGTGGCCGAGTTCGCGGGGATTGGTGCGGCCCTCGCGCTCTTCGGTGTGCCGATCCCGGTGAGCGCGGCACTCTCGGCCGTCGCGGTCATCCTGTTGATCTCGCGGGGGAATTTCAGCCGCGTCCAGCTCATCTTCGTCGCCGTCGGGATCGCGACGTCGCTGGCGTACGTGATCTCGGCGTTCCTGGCGCGGCCTGACTGGGCCCAGGCGGCCACTTCCCTGGTCATCCCGCACGGGAACCTGACCGCCACCTATTGGCTGGCGGTGGTGGGCGTCGTGGGCACCACGATCACACCCTGGGGCCAAGCGTTCATCCAGGCATATGTCGTCGACAAGCGCCTTGGACCGGAGGATCTGCCGTACTCGCGAGTCGACGTGGGGCTCGGGGCGACGATCACGAACGCCGTCGCCGGCTTCATCGTGGTGGCGTGCGCGGCGACGCTCTGGACGCACGGCATCGTGATCAGCGACGCGGCCGACGCGGCGCGAGCGTTGGGCCCGCTGGCGGGCAAGGGCGCGGAGACGCTCTTCGCGCTCGGCCTGCTCGCGGCCTCGCTCCTGGGGCTCGGGACGGTCCCGCTGACGAGCGCCTACACGGCGTGCGAGGCGTTCGGCTGGGAGGCGGGGGTCGACTGGAGCTGGCGCGAGGCGCCTGCGTTCTACGCGTTGCTGGCGTTCTTCGTCGGGTTCGCGGCGCTCTTCGTGTTGATCCCGGGGCTGCCGCTGATCCAGGTGATGTTCCTCTCGCAGGTGCTCGACGGGCTCCTGCTACCGTTCGTGCTGGTCTTCGTGATGCTGCTGGCGTCGGACCGGCGGATGCTGGGGCGGCTGGCGAGCGGCAGGATCAACTTGACGCTCGGCTGGGGCGTCACGATCGCCTTGGCCGCGATGTCGGTGGTGCTGGTGCTGGTGACGGTCGCGGGGCTGTGAGCGCGGCGGCGGGCACGCGCCCGCGTCATCCCCCGCCGAGAAACGCCACGATGTTCCGCGTCAGCTGACCGAACCCCGGCGGGACCTCGTGTGCCCTCCCCCATGCCGGGTCGAGCGCCCAGCCCCAATAGAACGTGCCTGAGCTGAAGACCCGCCCGCCGCTCGGCAACTCGCGCCAGACCGCTTCAGCCGTCCAGCGCAGCTGCGGGGTCCGACCGGGGATGAGCGCGGCAACGGCGAAGAGATGGTCGTGGCGGCCACCGAGCGGGCCCCACCAGGTGGACGAGGCGTTGACGCCGTCGACCTCGCCGCCCGCGATGAAGCCGAGCGAATCGCCAGGGCCGAGCCCGGTGCCCGCGAGGAGCCGCGCGAAGGTGCTGGATGCCGCGCCGGAGGCCGAGCTGGCAGGCGCGCCGCTGGCCGATCCACCTGGCGCCTCCGGACCAGGCTCGACCAGCGAGTAGCGGCCGAGCGCAGTAGTGACTCCCTGGTAATGCACACCGAAGATCGGCTGATCCGGCAGACTGCCGACATACGGGCCGTGCGCGGGGATCGTCCAGAGGATCCGCGAGCTGCGCTCCTCGATCTCCCCGGCAGGCGACGCCGTTTCCTCAGGCGCGCCACTCGCCGTCGGCTCGGGCGTCTCCCCGGGCGGCAGCAGCGACGCCGGCACCGGTCCGTTCTTGAAGACGAGCATGTCGCGCGGGCCGTCGGCCGTTTCGTGCGTAAACTGCACCGGCCAGTAGCCCGTGTCGGCCGCGAGCATCGCCAGCCCCACGTCACCGAGCTGGTTCACGTGCCGATCCAGCCATTGGTAGAGCCGCACGCCCCAGTACTCGTCGTGGCCATTGAAGACGACCACGCGGGGCAACGGCTGCCGGTCGGGATCGAGCGAGAGGTCGTAGTCGGTCGTGAAGGCTACGTCGAGGTGCTGGCGCAGAATCCACGAGACGAAGGGCAACTCCAAGAAGAAGAGCTGCCCGGCGCCCCCGTCGCTCGCGTAGGGCCGGTCGAACGAGACCCCGAGCGCGCGGTGCACGCCGGGGAACGGATCGCCCACCTGGCTCGTGTAGACGCTCGACCCACCCCAGCGGTTGTACGCCTCCCAGTTCATGGCGCTCGAGACGACGAGGATCCGGTGAGCGGTCCGGCTGCGGACGACGAACGGGACGTACGACTGGACGCCCTGGCTGCTGGAGAGCCGGACGAGGTAGATCCCCGAGCGCCACGACGTGGGGATGGCGAACACGACGTCGTACCGCCAGCGCGCGGCCACCAGCTTCGTCACCGGATCGACCGTGGGGGGTGGCTGCAACCGACCCGGCTGGCCGGCGATGCTGGCGACCTGCACGAACGGCCCGGCGACCGGCGCGCTGCCGGAGGCACGGAAGATCTGCACGTCGTAGAAGGGGGCGGTGGTGGAGACGGCGAGACGGAGGGTCTCGCCCGGCAGGTACGAGGGGCGCGAGGCGTAGCCTTCGAGGACACGGGTGGCGTCTGGCGCGACGGCGATCTGCCACGGCTGCGAGCCGGTGTAGGGGAAGGTGGGCCGGTGGAGCGGCATAGTGTCCGCGGCTTCTTCGGGTGTGGCGCCCGGACCCGGCACGACCGCCTGGCCGGTGGCGATGGGCGCTGGGGTCAGGGGCGGCTCGGTCGGCACCGGCGTGGGGCGATTGGGGCCGGGCCAGAACGGGATCTCGGTGCGGAACGGGTACGCAAGCAGCGCGGCGAGGGCCAGGATGGCGGCCGCGACGAGGAGCACGACGAGCAGACGGGACCGGCGTCCTGGCCGGTCGGACGCTGGTTCCGGTGGGAGCACGTCCGCATGATAGCGGGGCGGCGGCCGTGCCGCGGGGCGGGGCGGCGGGAGTGGCTGCGCGCGCTACTGCCGGCGACGGACGGCGGCGGGAGTGGCCCCGGCGGGGTCGGGCGAGCCGCGGGGCGGGGCGAGGGGCGTGGCCGCGGGGTGGCATCATGCAGGTCGGCATGAGGCGGGAGTCGGGCGAGCCGCGGGGCGGGGCGACGGACGGCCGCGGGAGTGGCCCCAGCGGGGTCGGGCGAGCCGGCGTGCGGTGGGGCGACGGGCGTGGCCGCGGGGTGGCATCATGCAGGTCGGCATGAGGCGGGAGTCGGGCGAGCCGGCGTGCGGTGGCATCCAGCAGGTCGGCACGAGGCGGGGCCGACGCGTCTCGACGAGCTGACGCCTCTCCATACGCGGACAGGTTTCGACGATGAGTGAACAGAAGGGACGAGATCGACGGTCAGCGGACGCAGAGGCGCGTCGCGGAGCGGGCCGGCGGTCGCGGTGCGCCCGATCGACCGCCATGGAGCCGGCGGTTGACGGGTCGGTCGAGCACGCGCCCGGCGTGCGGCGCGCTCGCGCCGGGTCGTCACCCTAGCGCTAGCCCGCCGAAGGGACGCCGGCGGCCGCGCCCTGTTCATTGATCGTGAAAAGGTGAGCGGACCAGACGGGCCGCGCGACCCGGGGCGGGCGGCCGACAACGTGCAGCGGGCGGCCGACGACCTCGATCGGCGCTTCGCAGGCCGCGATGCCCGGCCCAGCACGAGCCCGGCCCAGTGGAGTACCGTGACGCCACCGTCGGCGCGCCTGCGCGGCCGCGTCCGTCGCACGACTGGCGTTCATCGCCCGACTGGAGGAGGATCCGGTGCTCGCTCTCTTGCAGGAAGATTCCGTGCTCGCCCTGACGCTCCTCGGGTTCAAGTTCTCGGGCCGACTCGCGCTCGAGATCCTCGTCGTCGTGGCGGTGATCGTCGTCCTCGGGTGGTACCTGCTCGTCCGACGCCGCGCCTGAGCACGGAACTGGCGGCTCGAGCCGATGCGGATCAGCGCCGCGGGGTCGAGCCGAGCCGGGCCGCCGACGCGTAGTCGAGCCGATGCGGATAGCCGCCTGCCGGCGACCTCGGCAGGGTCGAGCGGGCGGATCTCCCGTACGTCGTCGAAGCCACGATCTGGGCTGACGGTCGCCTCGATCCCCTCCCCCAAGCACGTCGCCACGTGGACGAGGCCGCGCGAGGCCAGGGACGGATAGCGCTCGATGAGGCCCGGCATCTGCCGCATCACACCGTGCGTGATGGGCAGCGCCGGTTCGAACGCGTCGAGCAGATCGCGCGCCATCGCGGCACCGATATCGGGGCGCAGGATGGCGCCGAACCGGCAGAGGATCTCCTGCACTACCGCGGCGGAGATCGCAGCATCTAGCGTGCCGGCGGCCATGCGCTCGAGGATCGCCTGGCCGGACAAGCGGAGCGGGTGGTCCCGTCCACCGGCACACATGAAGATGGCCGTGTCGAGGAACAGCGCCGCCCGTGGCCCGTGGCCTGATCGCCCGTCGCCCGTCGCCCGTGGCCCCGCGGATGATCTCGGTCTTCATCACCTCCCGGTCGTCCACGGGCGCTTCCATCGCGACGAGGCGGCGGACGGCAACTCGCCGGCGGTCGGCAACTCGCCGGCGGTCGGACGACGCCGCCGTATACGCGTCGATCGATACGCGTCCATCGCCTCATAGGCGTCAATCGCCTCGCGGATCACACCACCAACCGACCATCCTTCGCACCGCGCGACCCGCTTCAGGCGGGCCAGCTGCTCCTTCGACAGCAGGACCTGCGTTCGTTCGGTAAACATGCGCATACCACGCCATGCATATGCGCTGCGCACTTGCGTCGCCCGGCGCGGGACCGCCCTGGAGCCCCTCAAACCGGCACCAGGCCCGCCCGGGACTTCTCAAACCGGCACCAGGACCGCCCCGGAGCCCCTCAAACCGGCGCCAGGCCGGCCCGGGGCTCTCCTCAATACACGTAGTAGCGCTCGATCGGGCTCCAGTAGCTGTTCGCGTTCGCCGGCGTCGGGTTCGCCACCGCCCGCACGTACCAGTCGCCCCAGGTGCCGAACTTCCAGGTCCAGCGCGCGAGGCCGGCCGAGTCGATGTAGACGTCGCGCTTGCCGCTGTAGATCAGCCGGCCGTGTTGGTACAGCGTGAAGGTGAACGTGACCTTCGCCCGCACCAACTCGGGCCGCGCCGGGCGGACGGTCGTCGTGAACGTCACCTCCGTACCGCCCGCGATCGTCTTGACCTTGCCGCTGTTGGTCGGTCGGAGCAGCGCGATCTGCCGCACCACCACGCGGAACTGGTTGCTCGTACCGGCGCTCAGATCCGGCGTGCCCGCGAAGACCGCGCGGTACCAGAGGTTGGTGACGGGCGTCCAGGTGAACGATGCCTGACCGCTCGAGTCGGCCGTCAAGGTGGTGGTCGTGACCCAGTTCACCGCGTCGGTGCTCGTCTGCAGCGCGAAGGTCTTGCCGGCGCCGTTGAGGGCAAACTGGGCCGTGATCGTGACGGGCTGCGCCCAAGTGATCACGCTTGCCGACGGGGTCAGGGTGATCTGCGCGACCGGTGCGATGACGTTGAACAGGTTCGTCGCGATCGACGCGAGGTAGACGTACGGGGTCACGTTCGTGGCCACCGCCGAGAGCGTGTAGCCCGCGCCCGCGTTGTTGATCGAGCAGCCGCCGAAGGTGGCGACGCCGAGGTAGGTGGTCTTGCTGAGCCCGCCGGTGCACGTGAGGGTGCCGCCGGCCGGGTTGTTCAGGATCGAGAGCGTGATGGTGGCCGACGTGCTCGGGACGGTGTTGCCGCCCGCGTCGGCGATGGCGACGACTGGCTGGATCGGGAACGGCTGGTTGGCGGTGGCGGCGGTCGGCTGGGCGGTGAAAACGAGCTGAGTGGGCGGCCCGACCGAGACGTTGAAGGTGTTGCTGGTCGCCGGGGTGTAGATCGGGTAGGAGTTCGCCGTCAGCCGGTAGCCGGAAGCCGCCTTGTCGATCGCGCAGCCGCTGAACGAGGCGACGCCCGCGGTCACGCGCATCGAGAGGCCGCCCAAGCACGTCAGGGTGCCGGCGCTCGTCGCATAGGGCGTGCCGGGCGTGATCGAGAGGGCCACGGTGGTGGTGTTGTCAGCGGTCACGGTGTTGCCGTTGGCGTCTTGCAGCACGATGGTGGGCTGCACCGGGAAGGGCGTGCCGCCGGTGATGTTGGTCGGGGGTGTCGTGTTGCAGCCGGACGTGAGTGGCCCCCAGCAGAGGGCGAGTTTCGAGGCGGGGCCGGAGGTCACGGTGAAGGAGACCGGCACCGCTGGGCTCCATGTCGTCGTCGGGGCACTCGCGGTCAGCGAATACGGCGTCGTGCTGCTCACCACGGACGCAATGCAACCCGGGAAGGTGGCGACGCCGTTGACGCTGAAGACCGAGGTGCCACTGCCGGTGCAGGTGATGGTGCCCGGCCCCGACGCTACCCCGAGGGTGATCTGTGTGGCGCTTGGTACCGGCGACGCCGGGTTGCCGCCGGCATCAACGATGCTCACTGTGATGGTTCCCAGGTTGGCCGTGGTGATCGAGGGTGGATAGAGGGTGAACTTAAGCCCAGCCGCGGGGCCGGCAATGATCGTGAAGGCGCCAGACGTGGCGCTGATGGAGTTGGCGGCGGCCGCGACGAGGGCGTAACCAGTGCCAGCCTTGTCGATCTTGCAGCCGCTGAATGAGGCGATCCCGTTAGTCGGCGTCGCGCTGCAGCCGCTGAGCGTCCCCCCGGCGGGATTCGTGTAGATGCTGAGGACGACCGGCGCGGAACCACCGAGAGCGTTGGCGACCGCTGCGCCGGTGTAGTTTTGCAACTGGACGATCGGTTGCTGCGTCCACGCGACGCCCCCGGTGCCACCGCCTGGGTCCTGAGTGAACTTGAGCTGCAACTTGACGGCTACGGTGACGGACCCGACGATGCTCGATGTCGAGGTGTCGGTCGCGGTCACCGTTTGCGACCCGGCAGTCGCCAACGTCACCTGGAACGTACGGCTCCCCTGGTCGCCTGAGACGTACGTGTAATCACCTGGCAGCACCGCAGCGCCGTCCGATGATGTGAAATGGACCGTCCCCGCATAGCCGGTATCGGTGGTTCCGTCGCTGTTTTTCGCAGTTACGGTGACCGTCAAGGGCGCGCCGGACAGGTAGTTCGACCCGGCGAAAGATGCCGTAACGAGGAAGTGATCGGCCGCCGCCGCCACCCCAGAGAGCGGGATCAGCGTGGCCAAGAGGGCGGCGGTGGCGGCGAGGCCGAGGAGGCGACCGAGCCTCCCGAGCGGCCGGACTGGAGCGGACATGCTCAGGACCTCCTGCACGCGAACGTCGGCCACGGTGGTCGCACCTCTACATCGCTCTAGTGTGGCACCGCACGCAAGGCCGGCGGAGGGCACGGTGGCCCCGATAGAGTCCCCAGGCCGTGATGGTCGCGCGCCTCTCTTGTCTCGCACTTATCGCCTACTTACTTGCCGCTCACCGCCGCCTTCCGCCGCCTTCCGCGGCCTTCCGCGGCCTTCCGCCGCGTTCCGCCGCGTTCCGCCGCCATTCCAGCGGCTCGGAACGCCCGACGCCACATGGCGAGCGGGATCGCGCCGGCGTGGCCGCGAGTCGGCGTGGCATGGGCGCGGCTGAGCCGACCACATCGGCGACCAAGGCGACCGAGCCGTGCGCCCTGCGTGAGCGGCCTTGAACCGAAAACGTCGGCGACCGAGCCGACCACATCGGCGACCAAGGCGACCGAGCCGTGCGCCCTGCGTGAGCGGCCTTGAACCGAGCACGTCGGCGACCGAGCCGACCGCGCCGCGCCCTCGACCCACGTGGACGGCCGCTCCCTGCGCGCGGCGTTCGCTCGCCACAGTAGGCGCATTGTCCAACCGCGCCGCGCCCACATGGACGGCCGCGCCCCGCGCGCCGTTGGGCCCGCTGGGGGCGCATCTTTCGAGGATCAGTGAACAAGCCGGCGGTCAGACGACGCCTGGCAGGGCGGCAGGCGCTGCGTCCGGCAGATCGAACGAAGCCGGCCGCGCGTCGGGGTCTGCGTGGCAGTGCAGTAGCACCGCCACCACCTCGCGGCCGCCGTGTTGTTCACTGATGGTGAAAAGGTGGATGGATAGCGGGCCGGCGGAGTTGGACCGCGGCTGACCTGGTGAGGCTGAGTCGCGCCGGGTGGGTGGAGAGCGGGCTGGGCAACCGGTCGCGCCGGGTCGGTGGTCGCGCGGAGTCGGGCAGGTGGCCGGCCCAGCGATCATCGGCGAGCGCCGGGTCAAAGACGTCCCGGCCACGGTCCAGCGCTCCCACGAAGCGGGCATCATCCCTTCGCACCCAGTCGGGTCAGATCGTGCGCCGGCAAGGTCAGATCGTGCGCTGTCAGGGCCGGATGCGGCCACCCGAGGCAAGACGCACTCGTGATGGTGCTGCATCACGGGGCGCGCGCGTCAGCACCCGGCGCGCGCGTCAGCAGCGGCCGCGACCGTGGCACCAGCGGCCGCGACCGGCGTGCCGCCCGTGCCACGCTTGATGCTACAGCGTATGCTACGCACGAGTAGTCTACCGATCTGCATCGGTTTCTCCGGTCGCCGCAGAAACGCAGAAAGGCAAGGGTCACGGATGCGCCCGTTCGTAGACCGCAACGACGAGATCCAAGCGCTGGAAGAGCTCTGGGGACCAACGTTCCAGCTCGCCCTCGTGTGGGGTCGGCGCCGCGTCGGCAAGACCCGCCTACTCCAGCAGTTCGCCGAGGGGAAGCCAGCGATCTTCTATCAGGCCGACGAGGGGACGGCCACCGAGCAACTTGCCCGGCTCACCGACCGGCTCCTCGCCTACCGAGAGGACGCCGCGCTGCGCGCGCAGCCCTTGGCAAACTGGGACGCGGCCATCGCGACGCTCGTTCGGCTCGGACGCGAGGCCAAGCGAGAAGGACACCCGCTCCTGATCGTGCTGGACGAGTTCCCGCGTCTGGTTCTCTCCACTCCCCGACTGCCATCGCTCCTGCAGGGCACAATCGACGAGGTCAAACGCGAGGATCTACCGCTCTTTCTCGTGCTGGCCGGGAGCCAGATCGGGCTCTACGAGCGACACGTCCTCCACGGACCACTCTTCGGCCGACGGACGTGGGGCGAACAGCTCCCACCGCTGACCTACCGTGACGCCGGCGAGTTCTTTCCAGGGTGGACGGCCGCGGACAAGCTGCGCGCCTGGGGATTGCTCGGGGGGATCCCGTACTACCTGGAACAGTGGGACCCAGCGCGATCGCTCGCCTGGAACATCGTCAACCGGCTGTTGCGGAAAGGCGCGGTCCTCTACGACGAAGCCGAACTGATGCTCAAGGAAGAGCTCGGGACAGATGCGTCAACGTACTTCTCGATCCTGTCGGCGGTCGCCGCTGGGGCGACCCGACAATCCGAGATCGCCGACAAGTCAGGGGTCGCGCCTTCCTCTGTCAGCAAGTACCTGAACCAACTGGCACGGCTGCACATGCTCGAGCACATCTACCCGATCGGCGTGGGTGAGGCATCGCGGCGCGGCATCTGGCAACTCTCCGATCACTACCTGCGCGCCTGGTTCCGGTTCGTGCGCGCCAACCGCACGGACCTCGAAGCACGGCGCGCCGAGGACGTGTTCCGTCGATGTGTGCGCGACCGACTCGACGAGTTCATCTCGAAGCCCGCCTTCGAGGACGCCGTTCGCGATCACGCCCGGCGATCGATCGGCTCGGACCCGGAGTTCCCGGCAACGGCGACGATCGGGGCATGGTGGGGACCGATACCCGACGAACGGCACCCGGCCTCCAAGCGGACCCGCCAAGGCGAGATCGACCTGGTCGGCTACGACGGAAAGCGGCTGGTGCTCGCCGGCGAGGCGAAGTGGCGCACCGGGCAAGAGGGCGGCGAGGCGCTCCACCGACTGCAGCCCACGGTACGACACGTGCCGGGCTACGACCCAACGGTGACGAGGCTCGTCCTCTACGCGCGTGACGGCTTCACGGACGCGCTGCGTGCCCGTGCGCAGACCGAGGGGATCATCTTGCGAAGCGTGGAGGACCTGTATCGGTAGGCCGCCGCAGCCGAGCGCGTTGGAATGCCGCTCGTCCACCACGATGCGGACGGCGATCGGATTGCGGCGATCACTGGACAGCCGATGCGGTGGGTCGCCCCGCGCGGGACCGTGTGACGCAGTGCGTGGGCGGCGGCCCTAGCCTCCGGTTGGGCCCGCAGGTGCTGGACCCGCAGGCGCGAACACGCCGCACTGGCGCGGATCCCGCAGGCGCCGATACGCCGCGTCGGTGCTTGCTTTCGACGATCCGCCGTACGCTCCCGCGGATACGCCGCGTCGGTGCTTGCTTTCGACGATCCGCCGTACGCTACGCTCCCGCAGATGCGCCGCGGCCGCGCACGCTTTCGACGATCAGTGAACAGCAGGGACCAGAGCGACGATCGGGAGGCACGGGAACACGCGGTGAAGCGGGCCGGCGGTCGCGGTGCGCCCGATCGACCGCCATGGCGCCGGTGGTTGACGGGTCGGTCGAGCACGCGCCCGGGTGCGGCGCGCTCGCGATCTGGCGTCAGCTCACCGCCCGGCCAGCCCATGCGCGCCAGCCAGCCCTTCCTGTTCACTGATGGTGCAAACGCGGCGGCTGAGGGCGCGGTGGCGCGGTGGGCCGCGCCTGATGGTGCCGTGCCGGCGACTGAGGGCGCGGTGGCGCGGTGGCGCCGTGGCCGCGCCTGATGGTGCCGTGCCGGCGACTGAGCGTGCCGTGGCCGCGGGTGATGGTGCAAACGCGGCGGCTGGGGGCGCGGTGGCGCAGTGGCGCGGTGGCGCAGTGGCGCCGTGGCCGCGCCTGATGGTGCCGTGCCGGCGACTGAGCGTGCCGCGGCCGCGGGTGATGGTGCAAACGCGGCGGCTGAGGGCGCGGTGGCGCGGTGGGCCGCGCCTGATGGTGCCGTGCCGGCGGCTGAGGGCGCGGTGGCGCGGGTGATGGTGCAAACGCGGCGGCTGAGGGCGCAGTGGCGCAGTGGCGCAGTGGCCGCGGCCGCCCCCTACTCCCCCACCCAGCGATACGCCGGCGAGAAGCCGTTGGCGAAGAGCGGCGTGGGGGCCGTGGTAAGTCGCAGATAATAGGCGCCCCTCCCGGGGTGCCAGCTGAACGTGTAGTGCCCCCCGACCGTCGTACGCGTCACCGCTGTCGCCAGCACGTAGCCGTGGCCCGGGACGTAGCGGTAGATCGAGAGCGTGACCGGCACCGGCGGATCGGTCGGGCCCACCACCGCCGTCAGCACCACCCGCGTCCCCGCCGCCACCCGTCGCGTCACCGCAGCGTTCACCCCCTCGAGCCCGACCTGGCGACGCACCAGGACCCGCACCGCCGGGCTGAACGCCTCTGCCGCCACTGCCGAGCCGCCGTAGTAGACACGGAACCAGGTATTCGAGGTGACCGGCGCGAGCCAGCTGTAGAGCCCGTTGGCAGCCGTGCCCAACGGGACCAGCGGCAGGAACGGCCCGCTGCCGATCGCCTCCTCGAGGATCAACGAGCCACCCAGCACCGGCGCCATTTGCCCCATGAGCGCCACGGCGTTCCCTCGCGGCACGACGCGCGCCGAGCGCGCCAGCGAGAGCGAGGCGCCGAGGAGCGGCGTCACGGTCCAGCTCCCCAGCGGCGGCACCTGGTTGCCCGCGAGATCGGTCACCGTCCCGATCGAGACGACGTACGGCTCGCCCGGCTGGAGCGGCACCGCCGGCATGAACGTGCCCGTGTCCGTGCCCGGGTCGTACCCGTAGGTCCCGTAGACGATCGTGCCCGAAGCGTCCTGCAGGATCAGACCCACGTTCGTCCAGGTGGAGACCTTGATCGGCTCGGAGAACTGCACCGAGAAGACCGGCCGCAACCCGGCGACCGTCGCGCCAGCGTTGGGGCTCCGCGCGAGGACCGTGGGGGGCACCCGATCGAGCGTGATGGAAGCACGGGCGGGCGACGAGACGTTGCCTGCCCGATCGGTGACCCGCACCCAGAGCGTGCGCGGCCCGTCCGGTCCGCTGAAGGTCCAGGTCACCGTGGGCACGTAGGGCTCGGTCTGACCCCAGATGACCCCGTCCTCGCTGAACTGCATCGTGGCCACACCCGAGAGATTGTCTGTTGCCACCACGGTCGCGGTCACCGCTGGGTTGTTGGTCGCCGGCGCGCCACCGTCGAGCGAGAGCGTGACGCGCGGCGGTTGCGTGTCGGGGAGAACCTGCACCACGAGGTGGTAGGTCCCCTCGACGTTGGTGGCACCGCTCAGGTCGATGTAGAAGGTGCCCCCGCCGATGCTCGCGTAGGTGATCGACTCGGTGCTGGTGGGGCCGGTGGACGACTTGACCAGGCCGACCGGCGGCTCGGCGTAGATGTTGGTGGCCGAGGCGTCGAAGAGATAGAGGTCGAAGTCGGTCCCCTCGGTGCCGGTCATCGAGACGAAGAGGACGTGGCCCGCCGGGACCTCGACGCGGTAGACGACGTCGTAGATGGGGCCACCGAGGAGGCCGCTGACCGTGGACGTCGGGAGCGGCACGCCCGGGATGTTGTGCGGGTTGTCCTGCGCGAGTGCCGTCCCCGGCAGCGCAACCACACTTCCCGCTGCGATGAGCGCGGCGAGCGCGAGCGCCGGCGCCCGCCTGACTCGCTGCACGACGATCTGCGTCACGAACGAATGATACCCGCGCCGGCCGGGCCGCTGTCGCTAGAAGACGGGTGCGCCGCACCTGTCGAGCCGAACGAACGGTTCCGACCCACGTGATATGCTGTGGTACACGTAAAACACTGTGGAGCGTGCAGCATGCCCAAGACCAACCTGACCCTTCAGCTGGACGCAGACGTGATCCGGCGGGCGCGAATCGTGGCCGCGAAGCGGGGGACGTCGGTCAGCGCGCTCGTCGCCCGTGAACTCGCCGAGCTGGTCGATGAGGACGCTCGATACGAGGAAGCACGCGCCCGCGCCGAGGCGTTGATGCGAGAAGCCGCCCATCGCGGCGGTCGATCCTGGCGGCGCGACGAACTCCACGAGCGACAGGCTCGATGACGTCGGGCGATGTCACGTTCGTCGACTCGAACGTCCTTGTCTACGCCCATGACCGCTCTGAGCCGCACAAGCAGGCCATCGCCCAGGCCTTGCTCGAGGAACTGTGGGCGGCAAGGACGGGCCGTCTCAGCACACAGATCCTCCAGGAGTTCTACGTCGTCGCGACCCGCAAGTTCGACCCGCCCATG
>JAJYNJ010000067.1 GCA_021786385.1 Chloroflexota bacterium | reverse complement strand
GGCGTGAAGGATCGCCGCGACCACCGCCCGGCACTCGGCGATCCGCCCGAGCAGTTCCTCGTAGGCGTCGGTGCTGGCCCGGCCGAAGCGCAGCTCGTAGTCCTGGAGCTGACGCATCGCCTCGTCGGCGGGAATCGGGAGCGGCCCGGCCGTGCCAGTGTTCAGGTAGATTGCGGATGCGAGGGCGGGGAGCTGGGCGCGTGCCGCCTCGACCCTCGCCTCTTCCTCGGGGCCCGGCCGATCCATGGGCGGCTATGATACCGGCGATGCCCCCAACCTTCGTCCGGCCGGAGCTACTCGCTACCGTCGACTGGGTCGCGGAGCAGGCCCCGCGCTCGTCCGTGCGGATCCTGGACTGCCGCTGGCGACCGGACCTCACGGCGCGCCGGCTCTTCGCCGAAGCGCACATCCCGGGTGCGGTCTTCCTCGACTGGATGACCGACCTGATCGACCCGGAGGACCCGACCCCGCTCCAGCTGGCGGGACCCGACCGGTTCTCGGCGGCCATGGCCCGTGCGGGGGTCGGCGACGGTATGACCGTGGTCTGCTACGACGACACCGGCTCGCTCTACGCCAGCCGCGTCTGGTGGAGTCTCCAGACCTACGGCTTCGATTCGGCGCGCGTGCTGGATGGCGGCTGGCCGGCGTGGGTCGCGAGCGGTCGCCCATCGTCGACGGCGCAGGTGGCCCCTGAGCCAGCGACCTTCACCCCGCGACTCGATCCGCGGCGGCGGCTCTCCACGGCCGACATGCGGGGCCTGATCGGTGCACGCTCGGTGGAGGTGGTCGACGCGCGGAATCCCTCCGACTTCGCGGGCCAACAAGGCGACTCACCCCGTCTGGGGCGGCTCCCGGGGGCGGTCAACGTCCCGGCGGTGCTCCTGACCGCTGAAGACGGGCAGCATTTCCTGCCGCCCGACCAGCTCGCCAGCCTCTTCGGGCGGGCCGGCCTCTCCCGCGACCGCCGTATCGTCGTCTACGACGCGAGCGGGATCGGGGCTGCGAAGGTCGCCTTTGCGCTGGCCCTGCTCGGCTACCCGGATGTGGCCGTGTACGACGCGGGCTGGGCGGAGTGGGGCGCGCGGGTGGACCTGCCGGTCAACCGCTGAGCCGCCGTGCCCGCGCCGGGGCGCGGGCGGACGCCGGAGCCGCAGGCCAGGCCTGGGCCAGACGCGCCTCCGCGCCACCCTCGCCGAGACGGTCAGCGCGCCGCGGGCGCTCCGTCGGGTGGCACAGGGTCGCCGCCGTAGGGGACGAGGATCTGTGACCGCGCGTGGTTGAAGGCGATCATCGAGACACTCGTCCGCGCGATGCCGAGCGACTCGGACCAGAACGTGGCATCCGTCAGCGGGACGAAGCGGCCCAGCAATTCCTGCAGCGCGTCCCGCAGGTGGCGTTCAGGGAGCAGATGGATGTCGCCGACCACGCGGAACGGCGGCAGGCTGATCAGGGCCGGCTGCGGGACCTTGATCGTGCGCAGCTCGAACGGCGTGCTGAGCTGGTCGCCGAGTTCGTAGGCGAAGAGGACGGTGGAGAGGTTCACCTGGGCATACGCCGCCCGCTCGAACAGTCGTCCGGTGCGGTGCTCCTCGAAGGTCACGTCCTCGAGCACGAGGAACGGCTCGCCGTCGGCGTTCAGCGCGTCGGAGAGGCGGCGTGCCAGCGTCTGGAGCGCGCCGTGCACCACGAACGCATCGGTGTAGAGGACGAGCTGGCGTGTCTTCGCGATGGCCAGGCCCGGTTCGGACTGGGGAGTCGACGCACGGTCGCGGAAGACCAACGGGTCCATGTGCATGAGTATGCGGGCCCGCACAACGGGCCGCTGGGCGGTTCAGTCGGCCAGCGCGGCCAGCGCCGCCACCGCCGAGAGCGTATCGGCTTCCGGGGGCCGCTTGTCGGTCCGCAGTCGCACGATCCGCGGAAAGCGCAGCGCGAACCCCGAGGCGTGCCGGGTCGAGCGTTGGATGCGGTCGAACGCGACCTCCACGACGACCGCGGGCTCGACCAGCCGATAGCGGCCGATCCGTTTCAGGGTGTGCGCCTCGAACCAGCGCGTCATCTCCGCGATCTCGGCGTCTGTCAGCCCGCTGTATGCCTTGCCCAACGTGACGAGCTCGCCGTCGTGCCCTGGCCGATCGTCGCGCACGGCGAACGTGTAGTCGGAGAGCACGCCGTGGCGCTTGCCGTGCCCGACCTCGACACCGACCACCACGCAGTCGAGCGTGGCGAGGGCCTTCTTGAGTTTGAGCCAGGAAAGACCCCGTCGCCCGGGCGTGTAACCGCTCGCGGGGTCCTTGACCACCAGCCCTTCATTGCCGCGGGCGCGCGCGGCGGCGAACACGGCGTCCAGCTCCGCAGCGGAGTTCGGGTGCTCCAGGTGCCCGAGCACGATCCGCGGCGAGAGCTGGAGCGCCTCGAGGCGCGCGCGGCGCTCGGCCAACGGCGTGTCGAGGAGCGCGGTGACGTGATCAGCGGGGAGCGGCGCGGGCGATGGCGTGGTGTGCGCCCGATCGGCCAACGGCGCGTCGCTGGGCGCGACTCCGTCGGCGAGCGCGATCGCGTCGAACGCCACGTAGCCCGCCGGGACCGCCTCGAGCGTCGCCGTTCCGGGCGCCCGGCGACCGAGTCGGCGCTGCAACCGCGCGAAGGGCAGGATGCGCCGGTCATCCATCGCCACCAGCTCGCCGTCCAGGATGCCGTCCCAGGGCAGCTGCCGGGCCGCCTCCGCGATCTCGGGGAACTGGCCGGTGAGCTCATGGAGGTCGCGGCTGTAGAGCCGCACGTCCGTCCCGCGCTTGTGTAGCTGCGCGCGGATCCCGTCGTACTTGTCTTCGGCCCACAGTGGAGTACCCAGGCGCCGCACGATCTCCTGCGCGTCCCGCGCTGGCGAGGCAAGCATCGGGAGGAGGGGACGGAAGAGCGCCGGGCGTGCCTCAGCGAGCCGGTCCGCACGGGCGAGCAGCGCGACCTGGCCCACGTCCCCAGTCGCCATCGCCGCGTGTCGAACGGCGGAGAGCGGCCGGCCGAACGCGCGCGCGATCGCCGACTCCAGCAGTCCGTCACGGAGCCCGATACGCAACTCGCCGCTGAGCAGTTTGACGACGTACATCGCGCTGAGCGGGTCGAGCCGGTCCAGCAGGCTGCTGAGCCGGTCGATGCGCGTGGAGGGTCGCCGCGCGTCGACGATCGCGGCGAAGGCGGCCTGCACATCGGCCAACGAGGGGCCCGACGGGAGAGGCTCCCCGGCCGACGCTCCCGAGGCCCGGTCACCCCGCCGCAGGTCGCGCTCCACCAGCAGCTCATACGCCGCACGCCCCACGTCGCTGGAGCGGTTGTACGCCTCGTCGAACGCGCCCGGCTGCGCCCTCGCCGCCCGCTCGACGGCCGCTCGGATCGCCGCCCAGCCGACGCCTGCCGACCGCGGGTCCGAGGCGGGGAACGGGCGCCCGATCAGGAAGACGCAGGCGATGGGGAGCACGGCGGGGTCGAGCGCCTGGAGGTACGCGGCGAGCACCGCGACCTTCTCCGATATCCGAGAGGTGGCCGCCACGCGCGACGCCGTCTCCGCCCACCGCCGCATGACCGCCGATGGTATAGCATCGCCCCAGATGGCCTTCGACGTCGATCCGTCGCGCTGGCATCCCGAGATGATCCCGGGCCGCCGCGTCTTCCTCCGGCGCCACCGACCGGAGCACTTCCCGGCCATCCTGCGCTGGTACCGCGATCCCGAGGTCGCGCGGCTGACGAGGTTCCAGATCGGGCCCGTCTCCGACGAGGAGGTCCGCCGGTTCTTCCAGTCCCGGTTCCTCTCGCCCGACGCGTTCGCGTACGCGATCCACCTCGTGGAAGACGAGCGCCTGATCGGCACGACGACGTTCAGCGCGCTCGATCCCGACAACGGCAGCGTGCTCTTCCACATCACGATCGGGGAGCACGACTGCTGGGGACACGGCTATGGCACCGAGGCGACGGAACTGATGGTCGGCCATGCGTTCGATGTGCTCGAGCTGCACCGGGTCGGGCTGAGCGTCTTCGAGTTCAACACGCGGGCGATCCGCGCCTACGAGAAGGTCGGGTTCCAGGTCGAGGGCCGCAGCCGGGAGGCCGTCTGGCGTGACGGCGTCTTCTGGGACGAGATCCACATGGGGATCCTGGCGAGCGAATGGCGGGCCCGGCACGCAGGCGGGGGTGCGGCATCCGGCACGACGGCATCGGACGGCGCCAGCCCCCTGTCCAGCAGGCATGACCGGAGCGGCGTCCTCCGCTACGGACGGCGCTGAGGGCGGCGATGACCACGCCGGGCGACGCGGCCGCGCGGGCGCGCACGGAGGTGCGGCAGCTGGCCGCGGCGAAGGGACACCCGACCGACAACGCCCGCCGCGTGATCGAGCGGCTCGAACACGCGTTCGTGGCCGGCGAGCTGCAGCGCACCGAGCTCCTCGATCAAGCGATCCAGGACCTGCAACGCGTCCTGGCGCAGGCGGACGGCCAGCGTCTGGGCGGCAAGAGCGGCGAGGCCGCGCGCTTCATCCTGCGGGCCATCGTGCGCCGGGTCGACGAAGCCTAGGAGCGACTCGCCGCCCGGGCACGACGGCTGCGGGCCGCCACGGCCTCCGCGCCCGGCATCGCGGGCGCCGCCGGCCTCCTCGGGGCACGGCGACTATCATGCCCTGATGGACCGGCTGTTCGGGCGTCCCCGCCCCTCAGATGAGCGGAAAGGTCGCCTCCCTCCCGGCCAGTACCTCACCGAGAAGTGGCCCGTCCTCCACTATGGATCTGTGCCCCACGTCGACCTGGCGACCTGGGACTTCACGGTCTGGGGCGAGGTGGAGCGCCCCCTCACGCTGACCTGGGAAGAGTTCCGGGCGCTGCCGCGCAGACGAGTGCGCTGCGACATCCACTGTGTGACGCGCTGGAGCAAGCTCGACGCCGAGTTCGAAGGCGTGGCCATGCGGACCATCCTCGACCTCGTCCGCCCGACGCCTGCCGCGCGCTTCGTCGTCGCGCAGTGCGAGCAGGGTTACACGACGAACCTGCCGCTCGACGCCCTCAGCGACGACGACGTCCTGCTGGCCGACACGTACGGGCGCGAGCCGCTGGAGCCGGACCACGGCTGGCCGCTCCGGCTGGTGGTCCCCAAGCGCTACTTCTGGAAAAGCGCCAAGTGGATCCGCGGCCTGCAGTTCCTCGACCACGATCTCCCGGGATTCTGGGAACGCTACGGGTACCACAACGAGGGCGATCCGTGGCTGGAGCAGCGCTTCAGCGACGAGTGAGGACGGGTCGAGGATCGCCCTCGACTGCCGAGCTCGACGCCCGCCGTGGCGCATGCCGCGCGCAGGCGAGGCAGTCCGGCTGCTCGAGCCGGCCGCGGCGTTCGGCACTCGGCCGACCGTTCGCGACCTCCAACGGCCAGACCCCCGGCGCCACCGGCCTCCTCACGCGCCAGGCGCTCCAGGATCTGGTCGGCATCCGCGGTCGCCACGCCGCGGAGCCGGTGACTCGCCCGGAACGCACGCAGCCCGGCGATCGCCTCGCGGACCGCGTCGGCGAGCCTCTCGGTCGCGCTGGAAACGCGGAAGCCGCCGGGGGGCGCCGGCGGCTTCCGGGGGCGGGCTCGCCCGAACGGGCGGAGGGATCTTCAGTGCGAGCAGGCGTGCGGGCTGCCGGCCGCGTCCGCCGTGCGGAAGCTGCTCCCGCAGCCACAGGCCGCGACCGCATTCGGGTTGTTCACCGTGAAGCCCGCGCCCATCAGCGTGTCGACGTAGTCGATCTCGGAGCCGACGAGGTACTGCGTGCTTTCGCCGTCGACGTAGACGCGGATCCCGTTGGACTCGACGGTGAGGTCCTCGGCGGTCGGCTGATCTTCGAGCATCATCCCGTAGCGATAGCCCGAGCATCCGCCGCTGTAGACGTAGACGCGCAGCCCGACGGCCGGGTTCTGCTCTTCGGCGGTCAACTCGCGCAGCTTCTGCGCCGCCGCGTCGGTGAGGCGGACGATCGGCTGGGGCGGGTACGCCGGCTGGATCGGCTGGGGCTCGGTGTTCAGCATCGGGGGTTGGCCCTCCGGGGTGTCGCGGGTGGTTGAACGGCCGGGACTGGTCGCTCCGCCAATCCTAGTGCGTGAGTCGGATTTAGACAAGACTCCTGACAGAACTCGAGGAGCGTGCAAGGCGTCAAGACGGTCCGGTCGACCGGACGCGCGGTGGTGGACGGAGCGTGTGGTGGTCGACGGAACGCGCGACGGCGACCGGACCGTCTGGCCGACGCGTTGGGTGAGCCTCAGGGCTCGACGCGCTCCACGATCGTGGCGATGCCCTGCCCCACGCCGATGCACATCGTCGCCAGCCCGTAGCGCCCGCCGCGCCGCGCGAGCTCGTGGACCAGCATCGTCATCAGGCGTGCGCCGCTCGCGCCGAGCGGGTGCCCCAGCGCGATCGCCCCGCCGTTCACGTTGACGCGCTCCTCGTCGAGTCCGAGCTCGCGGATACAGGCCACCGACTGGCTGGCGAAGGCCTCGTTGAGTTCGACCAGGTCGAGGTCGCCGGCACGCAGACCCGCCCGCTCGAGCGCTTTGCGCACGGCCGGGATGGGGCCGATCCCCATCAGCGAGGGGTCGACGCCCGCGACCGCGGTGGCCACGATGCGCGCCAATGGCCGCAGCCCGAGCTCGCGGGCGCGCTCTGCCTCGACCAGCATGAGCGCGCTGGCGCCGTCGTTGATGCCGGAGCTGTTGCCGGCGGTCACGGTGCCCCCTTCGCGGAACGCCGGCCGGAGCTTCGCGAGCGCCTCCGCCGACGTGTCGGCGCGCGGATGCTCGTCGCGGTCGACCACGAGTGGCTCGCCCTTCGGCTGGGGCACGACGACCGGCACGAGTTGGGAGTCGAACGCGCCCGACTCGATCGCGGCGACGGCCCGGCGCTGACTGCGCAGCCCGAAGGCGTCCTGCTCTTCGCGCGTCACGTGATACACGTCCGCCACCCGCTCGGCCGTCTCGCCCAGCGAGATCGTCCATTCCTTCGGCATGCGCGGGTTCACGAAGCGCCACCCGAGCGTGCTGTCCTGCAGCTCGTGCGGACCGCGCTCCCACGCGCTCCCCGGCTTGCCCATCACCCACGGTGCGCGGGTCATGCTCTCGACGCCGCCCGCGACGAAGACGTCGCCCTCGCCCACCATGATCGCGTGGGCCGCGGCGTTGATCGCCTGCAGCCCCGAGCCGCAGAGGCGGTTGACGGTCTGGCCGGCTACCTCCACGGGGAACCCGGCGAGTAGGAGCGCCATGCGGGCCACGTTCCGGTTGTCCTCGCCGGCCTGGTTCGCGCAGCCCAACACCACGTCCTCGACCAGGGCCGGCTCGACCCCGGCCCGTTCGACGGCGGCCCGCAGCACGATCGCCGCCAAGTCGTCGGGGCGGACATCCTTGAGCGCGCCGCCGTAGCGGCCGAACGGCGTGCGCACGGCGCTAACGATCCAGGCCTCGCGCAATGGACGATGGAGATCGCTGGGCATCGCATCTGCCTCCTCGGGCACGCGGATCGGGCGAGCCGGCGACCGCCCGCCGGGCGTCACCCGACAGCCTACCGCCCGCGCCAGAGCGGCTGGCGCTTCTCGAGGAACGCGCGCATCCCTTCCTTCTGGTCCTCGGTCGCGAAGAGGAGGTAGAAGAGGCGCCGCTCGAAGGCCAGCCCCTCGCGGAGCGGCAGCTCTTCGGCCGCGTTGATCGCCTCGATCGCGGCCTGCACGGCGAGGGGCGGCATCGCCGCAACCTGGGCCGCCAGGTCGAGCGCTGCGGAGAGGACCTCGGTGGCAGGAACCAACCGGCTCACGAGCCCGTGCGCCGCCGCCTCCGCCGCGGGCAGATTGCGCCCGGTCAGGACCAGCTCCATCGCCCTCGCCTTGCCGAGCGCCCGCGTCAGCCGCTGTGTGCCACCCGCGCCGGGGATGACCCCGAGCCGGATCTCGGGCTGGCCGAAGACCGCGTCGTCCGCAGCCACGATCATGTCGCAGGCCATCGCCAGCTCGCAGCCACCACCCAAGGCGTATCCGCGCACCGCGGCGATCGTCGGCGTGTGTAGCCGCGCGAGGCGTTCCCAGCGGGCGAAGCGGTCGGAGGCAAGCAGCCCCGCGGCGCTCTCCTCGACCATCTCACGGATGTCGCCGCCAGCGGCGAACGCCCGCTCGCCCGCCCCAGTCAGCACGATGCAGCGGCAACCGGGATCGGCGTCCAGCCGCTCCATCGCCTCGACGAGCTGATCGATCGTCGCCGCGTCGAGCGCGTTGCGGACCTGGGGCCGGTCGATTGTGATCAGTGCGACACCATCGAGCGTGCGGCCCTCCGGCCCCGGCTCGGGCCGGCCGCCTGGCTCGGGTGCCGGCGCAGGAGCGGGGAACGCGACGCGGATGCGGGGCTCGCTGGGCGGCTGAGCAATCATCGGGCGCCTCCGGCGGCTGGATTGGGGCGAGAAGGATCGGGCCGGACCACCTGCCCCTGCCCGGCCGCGGCCCGTTCGGCCGCCACCTGGGCCGTGGCTCGGTAGAACTGCTCGGCCACGTCTCCGAAGAGCTTCGGGCGCAACGCCATCGCCTGGTGGCCACAGTCGGGGACAACGCAGAGCTGCGCCTCTGGCAGCTGCCGGTAGAGCGCCGCCGCGTGGTCGACGGGCACGAACAGATCCCGGTCGCCGACCACCAGGAGCGTCGGGACGCGCACCTGTCGCAGCTCGGCGGGCGTCAGGATCGGCTCCTCGCTGATCCCCCGCTGGATCGCCAGCATCAGGTCGCGCCACGCGCCGGACCCCTGCACCGGGCCATGCCGCCGCTCGAGTTGCGCGACCCAGGCCGGCTCCTGCTGCGCGATGCGCTCCGGGTCCATCAGGACCCGCGCGACGCTGGCCCGCGGTTCGCGCTGGGCATCCACGCCCACCAGGAGCAGGGTGCGCAGCCGCTCGGCGTGCCGCACCGCGAAATGGAGCGCCGTCAGCCCGCCCAGGCTGAAGCCCGCCAGGTGGAAGGTCGTCAACCCGAGCGCGTCGACGGTCGCGAGCAGGTCGTCGGCGAGCGTGGTCACCTGGATCCGCGGACCCGAACGTCCCTGGGCGGCGGCGGCGGAACGGCTGCTCCGCGTGCCGGCGTGTCCGCGCAGGTCGACCAGATAGAGGCGGAACGCCCGCCGAAAGAGGGGTCGCTGAGCGGACCAGTCCTCGAGCGCCGAGGAGCTGGCGCCGTGCAGCATCACCAGCGGCGGCCCGTTGCCCTCCGCGGTGTAGTGGACCTCCAGGTCGTTGACACGAACGTGCGGCATGGATTCTCGGGCCCGGCGTCAGACGTCCGGTTTGCCGCGCAGATCCGACGTGGCCATCCGTTCGATCCGCAGGTAGCGACCCCGGAAGTAGAGGAGCGGCAGGGCGTCGTCCTCGCTCGCCGACGCGGCGACGACGCGCCCGATATAGATCGTGTGGTCGCCCGCATCGATCGTGCGCTCGACCTCGCACTCGAGGTACGCGATCGCGACGTCGAGGATGGGCGTGCCATGCTCGCCAGGGTGGTAGGCGGCATCGCAGAACGCGGACCGGGGCAGCACCGACGGCGCGCCGGCGAAGCAGTCGGAGAGCTGCTGGTTCTCCTCACTCAGGATGTTGACAGCGAAGCGCCCGGCGGAGGCGATCACGGGGTGGATCGAGCGCTCGCGGCCGATGCAGATCAGGACGAGGGGCGGGTCGAGCGAGACCGAGGTGAAGGCGTTCACGGTAGTGCCCCAGGCATGCTGGCCGGGCGGGTGGGGCAGTTGTCCGCAGCTGCCGTCGGCGTCGTGGTCGTCGCAGAAGGTGGTGACGACGGTCACGCCGGTCGCGAAGCGGCCGAGGGCCTCGCGGTAGCGTCGCTTGTCGACGCTCGCGGCCTCGGCCACGGGCGCGGGGTCGACGGGCCGGGTCATCTCCGGTTGCCGACCGGCACTGAGCTCGTCACGCATTGGATGAGTCTACGACGACCCGATCGTGGGAGGCCAGGCCGCACCAACCAGCCTCCCGCGCCCAACCAGCCTGACCGGGGCGGGAAGACGGCCCGCCCCGAGCGTAGAGCGGGGCAACCGAAACAGTCGCCCCGCTCAAGAGCAAGAAGATGGAGTTTCCTAGGAGTGGGCGCCGAACCCGTTGGGAGTCCCGCGTGCAAACCACATGTGGCCTGGGCCGATGTTGGGGTCGATGCCCTGGTCCATGATCACTTCGTAGTTGCCCCAGATCGAATAGCCACCCAGAACCCAGTATTGGCTGTCACTACCCGCCGAACCGACCCAGATGATCTTGTAGTGCCAGACTTGGCCCGAACCGCCGGGGACTTTTCCGTTCCACTCGTTCGTGAGCCAAGCGCCAAGACAGTACGTTGGGTCGTCGTAACCGTTGAGATTGCATGCGTCCCAGGCCGCGTTCCACTTCATCACAAGCAGGTCGTTCGAGTAGATCCCCATGCAGTCCGAACTTGATCCTGCGGCAAGGCACCAGCCCGAGGCAGGGCCGACGAAGACTCGGGCCGTATCGTTGTAGCCGTATTGATCGAAGCCCGCGGCTAGCACCGGCACGGCGAGGGTTGCCAACAGAGCGAGTGCCGCGGTCGCTGCAATGACACTCTTGCGCACAGTGGCTCTCCCTTCAAGCTTGCGGCGCCGGTGGACTCGGACAATCGCGGTACGGGCGTCCCGGGCCGTGTCCATCCGTTCGTACCGGTCAACCTTACCTGTACCTTACCGTCTGTCAACACGACCGGCGTGAAATCGGTGCCCCCCGGCACCGCTGCGGTCAGCCTCCCGCGCCCACCGGGCCCATCGGCCGCTCGTAGCCCTCCGGCATCCTCGGCGTGTAGCGGAAGCCACCCGCCACGCCCGGCTCGGTCAGCTCGTGCGGGTCGAGGATCGCCTCGAGCTCCTCCTTCGTGAAGATCCCCTTCTCGAGGACGAGTTGACGGATCGTCTTGCCGCTCCGGACCGCCTCCTTGGCGATATCGGCCGCCAGTCGGTAGCCGATGTAGGGCGCCAGGGGGGTCGCCATCGCGCTCGACTGCTCGAGCAGCTCGGCGCAGCGCGCCTCGTCGGCCTCGATGCCGCGCACGGCCTCACGGGCGAACTGCCGGCAGCCGGTGGTGAGGATCGTCAGCGACTCGAGCGTGTCGTGAGCGATGATCGGCATCATCACGTTGAGCTCGAGCTGACCCCGCGAGCCCGCCCAGGCGACGCAGGTGTCGTTGCCGATCACGTGGAAGCAGATCATCGAGAGGTTCTCGACCATCACCGGGTTCACCTTGCCCGGCATGATCGAGGATCCTGGCTGGCGCGCCGGCAGACGGATCTCGCCGAAGCCGGTGCGCGGCCCGGAGGACATCAGGAGCAGGTCCTCCATGATCTTGAGGAGGTCGACCGCCAGGCCGCGGATCGCCGCCGAGACCTCCAGCATCGGCCCCATCGACTGGGTGGCCTGCACCAGGTGTTCGGCGCTGCGCAGCTCGTGGCCGGTCTGCTCGGAGAGGAAGCCGACGACACGGGCGATGTACTCGGGTTCGGCGTTGAGCCCGGTCCCGACCGCGGTGGCGCCGATGTTCTGCTCGCGGATCGCGTCGGCTGCGCGCTCCAGGCGCCCCTTGGCCCGCCGCATGGTCAGCGCGTAGGCGGCGAACTCCTGGCCGAGCCGGATCGGGACGGCGTCCTGCATGTGGGTGCGGCCCGACTTCAGGACGTGGTCGAACTCGCGGCCTTTCTCGGCGAAGGCGGCGATCAGCTCGTCCAGCGAGGGGAGGAAGTCGCGCACCAGGTCGAGCGTCGCCAGGCGCATCGCGGTCGGGAAGACGTCGTTGGTGGACTGGGCCATGTTCACGTGGTCGTTGGGGCTGACCACGCTGTAGTCGCCGCGCTTGCCGCTCCCGATCCCACGCTCGAAGAGGATCTCGATGGCGCGGTTGGCCAGCACCTCGTTGGTGTTCATGTTGTGGCTGACGCCGGCGCCGGCCTGGAAAGGGTCGACGCGGAAGCTGTCGATCAGCTTCGCCTGGAGCGCCTGGCCCTCGGGGGTGCCGCTCCCGGGCGCGAGCCCCAGCACTTCGTCGGCGGCCTGGACGATCGCCTCGTAGAGGTGGTCGGGGAGGCGGCCGGTCGAATGGTTGGCGCGCGCGGCGGCCTTCTTGACCTGGACGGCGGCGCGCACGAGGGCGGGGTTGGGGCGCATCCCGCTGATCGGGAAGTTTTGGATGGCGCGCTGGGCCTGCACGCCCCAGTAGGCGTCCTCGGGGACCTCGAGCCAGCCGAGGGGATCGCGCTCCATGCGGTACCCGGGGCGAGGGGTGGGGGCAGGGTCGGGCATCTGGATCGGACCTCCGGGACGCGACTGTGCGGCGCCTGGCCGCGGCAGATCGGCGACGACGATCTGGGGCGAGTGTAGTCCGGCCGGCTGGGCCGGGGTGGGCATGGTCGCGCGGCCGACAAGACGAGAGCCGGGCCTTTCGACCCGGCTCTCGGATGGTGCGTCGCCAGCCGGCGGCCGAGCGATCAACGATCAGGGATAGGCGGCAGCCGCGACCAGCGCGCCGACGAACGCCGCGCCGTTTGGCGTACCGAGGCCGGTCTCGTCGTCGTAGCCGGCCGTGGCGTGGATGAAGAGCCCGTCGAAGTCGGTGGTGCGCAGGTAGTAGGAGTAGCCGCCGCTGGCGTCCACGAAGTTCTTGTAGTTGGCGCGGACTTGCGCGACCGGTGTCGTCGAATGGGTGATGTCGTGGAAGGCGGCTGTGCCCGCCGCATACAGCGCCGGGTTCGCGAAGCCGATCAACGGCTCTCCCTTTGCCAGACGAGCCTGGTCCACCAACGCGGAGATGCCCGCGAAGATCGGCGAGGCGAGGCTGGTGCCGCCGATGCGGTAGGTGCTATACGCCGTGGTGCCGTCGGGGAAGGTCTGGGTCTGGCCGATCAGCATGCCGGTCTGGGGATCGGCGATGGCGGCCACGTCGGGCACGACGCGCATCGTGGTGCTGACGCTGTCGACCACACCCTTCTGGTACCACGGCTGGGAGAAGATATGGCTGATCCCGCCGCCGCCGCCATAGAGCCAAGTGCCAGGACTTGCAGCCGTTACGGCTGGGCTCCACGCACCGCTCACCAGCTTGGCGTTCGTGGTTTCCCAGGCGACCTCGGCCGGGTAGCCGCTGCCACCGTAGCTGTTGCCCGTCCCGATCGCCAGACTCGTCCCGCCGACGGCGGTCACCCACGGGCTCGACGCCGGCCAGTCGGGCGTCGGCGTGACGCCGGACAGGCCGCCGGTCTCATCGCCGTTGTCGCCGGACGAGAAATAGACGCCGATCCCCTCGGCCGCGGCCTGGATCAGCGTGTCCTCGAGCGGCTTGATGAAGCCGAAGGGCAGCGCCTCGGTGGAGAACCCGTAGCTGTTGGTGACGATGTCCGCGAGGTGACGGTCGACGACATGGTTCATCGCCGCGTCGAGGTCCTGGTAGTTGTTCGGCGCGCCCACATAGACGATCCGGGCGCCTGGGGCCATGCCGTGGACGGCTTCGACGTCCAGCGTCTCCTCGCCGGACCAACCCTGCGGGTCCTGCGCGAGGCTCTCCGGGTGCCGGTAGGTTCCAGGCGCGACGACCTGCGTGAAGTTGTGGGGGTTGCTGAACCAGCTGGTGTCGAAGTAGGTGTTCGCGTCGGAAACGATCGTCGGCGACGCGTAGGCGTCGATGATCGCGACGGTGACGCCGGAGCCGTCGAGCGCCTTGCCGCTGGCGTCGGTCAGCCCGCTGATCCCGTATGCGCCCCGGATCTGGTCTGGCGTGTAGCCGCAGACCACCCAGGGCTGGTCGGCGCCGTAGGCCTGCGGGATGGACGTGCCGTCCGCGCCGTTCGTGGTGGCAGTCGAGAGTTCGCCGTAGTACGTCG
>JAJYNJ010000082.1 GCA_021786385.1 Chloroflexota bacterium | reverse complement strand
GGGGACCTCCATGAGCGTGGCGCCAGGACCAGGCCGCTCTTTGACGAGTGCGCGCATGTGGCTCGGGATGGGAGTTTCGGACGGCGTGGTCAGCGCCATCGCAGTCGCCGAGGCGGTCTCCTCGACGATCGATCCGTCCATGCGGGCTGGCGCTCCTTTCGGGCGAGTCGCGCGCGCCGCCGGTTCGTCCGCGCGTGCCATAAGTTCGATCGCGTCGGCTACCGGTTCGTCCGCACCCGCCATCAGCCGCGGTCCTGGAGCAGTATCGCCGCCGGTGAACCTTGGGGCACGGTGCCGTCGGAAGCCACGATCGGATTGTCGAGCCGCCCGATTCCCGCTATCTCCACGCTCGCAACGTCGCCCGGCACGAGGAAGACGGGCGGGGTCCGGAAGACGCCCACCCCCGACGGCGTGCCGGTGGCGATGATGTCGCCGGGCTCGAGCGTGATCACGGCGCTGATGAAGGCGATCAGCTGCGGAACGCTGAAGAGCATCGTGCGCGTGTTGCCGTCTTGCATGAGGGTGGGCTGCGACCCGGTGGCGGTGCGCCAGGAGCGGATCGCAACATTTGAGACGTCGGGCAGTTCGTCGATCGTCACGACTGCTGGCCCCATCGGCAGGAACGTGTCGGAGCCCTTGGCGCGGACCCACTGGCCGTCGCCGTGCTGGCCGGGCTTCAGGGCGGGCTTGGTGCCCTGCAGGTCGCGTGCCGAGACATCGTTCACGACCGTCCAGCCCGCGATATGCGCGAGCGCCAGCGACTCGGGCACGCGCCGCGCCGTCGTGCCGATCACCACCGCCAGTTCGGCCTCCAGGTCCAGGGCGTCGGTGACGTCCGGCCGGACCACCGGATCGCCGTCACCGACCACCGCGTTTGCCCACTTGGCGAAGAGGGTCGGACGGTCTGGGATCGGCAGCCCTTGCTCCTCGACGTGCTCGCGGTAGTTGTGACCGACGCACACGATCTTGCCGGGGCGATGGATCGGGGCGAGCAAGCGTGCGCGTGCAGCCGGGAGCACCAACGGCGCAGGATCGGGCAGGCGCTCGAGGCCCGCGCGGGTGGCGGCCAGCTGCGTGTCGGCCGCCAGGTATGCTGCCAGGTCGGCATCGTCGAGCGCCCGTGCCCGGTCCGGATCATCGCCCACCCCGGGCAGCGCGTCGAGCGGCAGGACGTTGCCGCCTCGACCGTCCGGGCCTGGGTCGAGGTGCAGGCCGAGCCGCGGCCGCACGGGCAGGTCGAGCCCCATGGTCTCGGCGTTTGCGGACGGGTGGATCTCACGGAACCGGACGAAGCGCATGTGTCAGACCTCGCTGAACCACGCCCGCGCCCGACTCCCACGCAGGCCCCGGAAGAGCAGCACCGCGAGCGCGGCGGCGAAGAGGGCGCCGGGGAGGCCGGCGGCGAACCAGAGAAAGGGGATCAACGGGACGGTAAGCGTGGCCAGCCCCTGGCTGAAGAGCCAGGCGGCCTGCTTGCGCTGCAGCACGAGCGTGACGGTGAAGATGGTGTACGCGAGCAGGAGTGTCGAGAGGAGCCCGACGCCGGAGATGGGGGTGTCGACCGCGAGGTTGACGACGGCCGGCAGGGTGATGCCGATGAGCGCCAGGATCAGGAGGGCGTACGCGAGGAAGAGGCGCACGCCTCCCGGCATCTCCCGGAATGTCGAGATCATCGTCTGGATTCTGCCACGGGGCGAGGTACGTGGCCGTCGACGGCGTGTGACCGCGAGCCGATGACGGAGCATCCCGCGCTTTCCGGCCGAACGCGGGGTACTGGCCGGCGACGGCGTGTGAGCGCGCGGGCGGGCGCCGGGGCCGCCGCTGTGCGAGTAGACGAAAGGTGTGTGCGCCGCCACGCGACGCATGCCACTGCGCGCAGCCTGGGTCCGGCACGACCTCGGGCGGCGAGTACGCCGCCACGCGACTGCATGCCACTGCGCGCAGCCTGGGTCCGGCACGACCTCGGGCGGCGAGTACGCCGCCACGCGACTGCATGCCACTGCGCGCAGCCTGGGTCCGGCACGACCTCGGGCGGCGAGATTCGCACGTCATGTCAACAACACGCCGGACAGAGGCAGGGGCCGGATGCGCCCGGGAGGCGGGGGCCCGATGCCCCCGGAGCCCGGGCTCGATGCGCCCCGGAGGCGCGGCCGGATGCGCCCCGGAGGCGGGGCCGAGAAACGCCCACCCGTGCGACCCCGCCGTGCGACCCCGCCGCCTGCGTGGCGGCCGGGCGATGGGTCGGGCTGCCACCAGGCCGTACGGGCAATCCGAGCGCAGCCGGTGGCGTAGGAACTCCGGAGGGCACGTGCGGCCGCTGTCGGACCATGGCTGGCTGCGCGAGCGCAAGAACCTGGGCGGGCGCCGCGGAAGTGAAACCCGGCATCGTCGCGGCGAGCAGCAAGGATCCAGGACTGTCGGGTGCCGACTGCGTGGCCAGGGACGCGCCCGCGTGGCCACGGACGGACCCGTTGTGTACATGACGTGCGATCCCGCCACGCCCCGGGGGCTGTGATGGAGACGGGGGCGGCGCACAGGAGGGGGCTGCCTCCCCAGGGGACCGGTGGCGGAGACGAGGTGCGCAAGGGTTGGAGCGGCCAAGGGCGCGGCAGAATCCCGGTGGTCTCGTGCGGCGGCTCGTAACGCAGCGACGGACCTCGCCGCCGCACGGCCGACGCCGCGTGCGCCTGGGCGGAGTGCGGATCTCCTCGCCAGCCAGGAAGGCGCTGGGCTCCGGGCGTGGACGAGCGGGCGCGGGGACAGACCGGCGGCGCGCCTGACGAGGACGGCACGGGAGCAGAAGCGGCACCGGCGGCAGGTCGCTGGGCACCGGCCGCAGACCGCGCCGCGGCGGCTGGCCCCCGCCGCAGCGGCGGCAGGTCACTCGGCACCGGCGGCGGACCGCGCCGCGGCGGCCCCGGACGGCCACCCCCTCGGGCTCCGTGATGCAGTCCGGCACCTCCCCACTGTCACCGGGTTGCGAGAGAGGCGCGCGGTGACGGCCGCCCAACGGTCGGCGGTTGAGGTCCGCGAGTGCGGTCGGCGCCTCCGCGGGCGCGCTCTGCGACGGCAGTACAGTGCATGATCCGCGGTGACCACGCAGCGCTCGATCAGCGTCCAGGATTCGCGATTAGCGTCTTGACACGCGCTGCGGCACCCGTAAACTGCGCGATAAACCGGTTCACTAAACCGGGCCAGTCAACCAGTCGGGACAGCAACACCCGGGCCAACCGGGCCAGTCAACCAGTCGAGGCAGCAGCAGCCGCGTCAGTCGGGCCCGGCCAGCAGCACCGGGGCCGACCGGGCCAGCCAGCAACAACCAAACCCAGGCCGGGCCAACGCGACCTGGCCAGCAGCACCCGGGCCAACACCAGTCGGGGCCCGCCCGCGCCAATCGGACCGGACCAGCTCCAACAAAGCCAGCACCACGCACTCGGGAGCAGCCGTGCAGGAACCTCGCCCAAGGCGTCCCCGCATCGCCGACGTGGCGCAGGTCGCCGGCGTCAGCAAGGCTTCCGTCTCGTTCGCGTTCAACAGCCCCGAACGCCTGAAGCCCGAGACCGCCGACCGCATCCGCAGCGTGGCGGCCGAGCTCGGGTACCGTCCCCATCCCGTCGCGCGGATGCTCTCCGAGCGGCGCACCATGACGATCGGTGTGCTCACGCCCCAGTCGCTGAGCCAGGTCTTCGCCAATCCCTTCTTCGCGTACTTCGCGGAGGGCGTTTCGGCCGTCACGGAGGAACGCGGCTACGGCCTCCTCTTGATCTCGCCGCTGCGCGGGTCGCTTGCCCGGGCACTCGACCGCGCCACCGTCGACGGCGTCGTGGCGCTCGGCCTCGACGAGACACACCCCGAGATCGAGGCGATCCGCCACGCGAACCTCCCGATGGTCCTCGTCGACGCGCCCGCCTGGCCCGAGCACGCCGCCGTGGAGGTCGACGACGAGGCGGGTGCCCGCGCCGCCGCGCAGCACTTGGTGGACCTCGGGCACCGCGACATCCTGATCGTCGCCGTGGAGGGACCCGTGGCCGAACCCGAGGGCCAGCACGACGGCGTCATGGGTCGGCGCCTGCGTGGCTACGAGGCGGTCTTGGAGGCGGCCGGCATCGCTCTCGGACCTGACGCCGTGGTGGTCGCGCCGGCCACCTTCGAGGGCGGCGAGGCGGCGTTCCTGCGGGCGTGGGAGGACGGTCGCCGCCCGACCGCCGTGCTCGCGATGAGCGACGCCGTCGCCATCGGCGTGCTGCAGGCGAGCCGTCACCTTCGGCTGCGCGTCCCGCAGGACCTGAGCGTCGTGGGCTTCGATGACCTGCCGGTCGGGCGCTTCTCCGATCCACCGCTGACCACCGTGCACCAACCTGTCCGGCGGAAGGGGGAGGAGGCGGCGCGGCTGTTGCTGGAGGAGCTGGCGGCAAAGCCGGGGGCCGCGGCACCTCACCGCGTGCTGAAAACGCGCCTGGTGGTCCGCCGGTCGACCGCCGCGCCACCGTCGGTCGTCGTTGACGAGGAGGCGCCTCTGCCGCAATGACGCCGCTGCACTGATGCGACGGACGCGCGCCAGAGGGCGCGCTGCCGGGGCGATGCCCCGCATGGCTGGGGCCCCGTCGATTCCGGCGGGGATGGTGTGAAGGTCGGGCTCGGCCGATCTGGCTGACCCGGATATGGGAGGAGAAAGCATCTCGATGCGATCGATGAGACTGGCCAGCGTTCTCGCGACGCTGGTTGTCGTGGCGGGTGCTTGCTCGACGGCGGCGACGACCGCCCCGACGCAGGCACCCACGAGCCAAGCCCCAGTGCAATCGGCCGCCGCGCCGACGGGAGCGGCGCCCAGCACGGCCGCGTCCACGGTGCCGGGCGCCAGCCCGCTGTCCGGCACGCTGACCATCTGGGAGGCATACGGCGCCTCCGGTGTCGCCGAGAAGGACGCCTTCGACCAGATCCTGTCCAATGTGCTCGCCGCGAACCCCGGCCTGAAGGTCACCGACGTCGACGTGCCCTTCAACAACCTCTTCACCAAGTTCGAGACCTCCGCCGCGTCGAGCGGCGTGCCGGATCTGTACATCGCGCCCAACGACAGCATGGCCAAAGAGGCTCGAGCCGGTCTGCTGAAGGACCTCACCTCGCTGCTACCGCAGCTGACGAACATCTCACCGGCCGCTATCAAGGCCGACACGGTCGACGGCAAGCTGTACGCTATCCCGGAGTCGATCAAGGGCGTCGCGCTCTTCTACAACACGGCGCTCCTGCCGACCCCGCCGGCGACGACCGCCGACTGGCTGAAGAACGCCAGCAAGCTCGGCTGGGTCTACGGTGCCAACGGCGGCGGTGCCTACTACCTGTGGGGTCTCTTCCAGGCCTTCGGCGGTACCATCCTCGACCCCAACACCGGCAAGTGCGCCGCGACCGCCAACTCCGGCGTGGCGGATGCCCTCGCTTGGCTCCAGCAGGCCAAGGCCGCCGGCATGCACATGTACCAGAACGACAACCTCGCCAAGGCCGACTTGATCTCGGGCAAGCTCGCGGGCTTCATCGATGGCCCGTGGCAGACCGGCGACCTGCAGAAGGCGCTCGGCAGCAAGCTTGCCGTCACCCCCGGACCGACGGGACCCAAGGGACCCTTCGGTCCGCTCGTGGCGCCGGACGGCTACTACATCAACGCAAACTCCTCCAACGCCGATCTCGCAATCCAGTTCGCGCTGCAGATGGATAGCCAGGCCAACGAGCAGATCTTCGCCGACAAGGCCGGCCACATCCCGGCCATCTCGGGCGTGACCTTCAACAACCCGATCAGCCAAGGCTTCGCAAACGCATACAAGACTGGCTTCCCCCGGCCGACCGCGAAGCAGCTCGACAACTACTGGACACCGTTCGGCAACGCCCTCGCTGCGGTCATCGACAAGGGCACGGCGCCCGCGTCTGCCGTCGCGACGGCGTGCCAGCAGATGGATAAGGCGAACGGCTTCTAGTACCGTCTGATAGATCTAGCGCGGAGGGGACGCCGGCGCCGCCGACGTCCCCTCCTGACCTCGCACGTGGAGAGGCATCGACGACAGCGCGGGGGACCCGGAGATGAGTGTCATCGCCTCGGCGAGCGCGCCGCCACGCCGCTCCTTGTGGCGGCGCACGCAGAACACACGCACCGCGTATCTGTTCCTGCTGCCGGCGCTCCTCGTGATGCTGGTCATCACGTTCTATCCGCTCGTCTTCCAGGTCTGGATGTCGTTCACCGACTACAGCCTGAAGAACCTCCGGGTCACCGCGCCCGCACCCAACTACGTCGGCATCGACAACTACCTGCGCATCCTGCAGAACAACATCGTCATCCCCAATTTCGACTTCATGCGGGTCCTGGTCTTCAACCTCTGGTGGGCCCTGTCGAACGTCGTGATCCACGTCATCCTGGGTGTCCTGATCGCGCTGATCCTGAACACGCCAGGCCTCTGGCTCAAGCGCTTCTACCGGGCCATCTACATCGTGCCCGTGGTCATCCCGCCGATCATCGTGGCGACGGTCTGGCGGAACATGTTCGACCCGACGAACGGGGCCATCAACTTCCTGATCGACATCATCTTCCGGCTGCCTCCCGGTGGCTTCACCCTCGACTGGCTGAACGAGCCCAACCCGATCATCTCGGCGGGTCCGTTCGTCCTTCCGCTGGCGTACTTCGCACTGCTCGCAGCGAACGTGTGGCTCGGATGGCCGCTCAACTCGGTCGTCGCGACAGGCGCGCTCCAGAGCATCCCCGGTGAGCTCTACGAGGCCGCCGAAATGGATGGTGCGGGGGCCTGGGCGAAGTTTCGGGCGGTGACGCTGCCATACCTGCGGCCCGCCATGTTGCCGTACGCCATCTACGGGTTCGTGATCACGTTCAACCTCTTCTATCTCTCCTACTTCATGTCGGGAGGCGGTCCATTCGGGCAGACGGAGCTGCTGGTCACCACGGCCTACCGCCTGGTGAACGAGCAGCAGCTCTATGGCGTGGCCGCCGCGTTCGCGGTCTTCCAGTTCTTCATCCTGCTGGCGATCACGCTCGTGACCAACCGAGTGGCGAAAGCGACGGCGCAGTTCGATGCGTGACCGCCGACCCGCCTCGCGCAGCAGCTGCCCAACTTTGCGCACTAGCTGCCCAGCTTTGGGCCCGGGCCGTCCCGCTTCGCGCCAGCGGCGACCAGCCCAAGGCGGAGGCCGGCCTCCTGCCGAGACCCGATCGCTCGCGAGGAGCCGGTCATGACCACGGGGTTCGCCGCCGTTCCAAGGACGGCCACGCGGCCGGTTGCCGTGGCGGCGACCGGCGGGCACCGCAAGCTGCCGTTGAGACGGCAGCTCCTCTTGCAGCTCGTCTGCCTCTTCATCGCCCTGACGGTGCTCTTCCCGATCATGTGGATCGTCAGCATGGCAATCGACCCGCGCAACATTGCACGGCCGGATGGGCTGGACTTGATCCCGCCCGGCGCGTCGCTCGCCGCGTTTGCGCAGGTCATCAAGCAGCCGACTGAGAACCCGGTCTCCTTCCCGCAGTTGGCAGCCAACAGCCTGTTCATCGCCGTGATCATCGCTGTGGCGAGCGTCGGACTGGGCGTATTGGCTGCGTACGCTTTCTCGCGCATGGCGTTCCGCGGACGCGAGGCGCTCATGATCGCCGTCCTCGCCGTGCTGATGCTGCCCGCCGTGGCGACGCTGGCCCCCCTCTACGTCATGCTGAGCAAGGTTCAGATCGGCACGTTCAACCTGCGTGATTCGCTCTTCGGGGTGGCACTGGCCGTCACCTCCGGACAGTTGCCGTTCGCGATCTGGAACATGAAGGGCTACATCGACACGATCCCGCGGGACCTCGAGGAGGCAGCCGCCGTGGACGGTGCCAGTAAGTTCCAGGCGTTCTGGCACGTGATCCTCCCGCTCTCGACACCGGTGCTGGCGGTGACGGCGTTCTTTGGTTTCATTGCCGGCTGGACCGAGTTCTATTTCTCGTGGCAGTTCCTGGATCACCCCGAGAACTTCACGCTGGCGATGGCGCTGAACGGGATGGTCGGCCAGTACGGGACCACGCCCTGGTCGCAGTTCGCCGCGTTCTCGATCCTGGTCGCGCTGCCCGTCTCCGTCGTCTATCTCTTCCTGCAGCGCTACATCGTCTCGGGCCTGGCGATCGGCGGCGTGAAGGGCTAGTGCGTCTCGGCGCCAGGCAGTCCCGATGACGATCGATACGCCCGCTTGGGTCCGGGACGCCGTCTTCTACCAGATCTTTCCCGACCGTTTCGCGGCGAGCGCGCGCGTCGTCAAACCTGGACCACTCGAACCATGGTCGGCGCCGCCCACCCGAGACGGCTTCAAAGGCGGCGACCTGCGCGGGATCACCGAACACCTCGACGATCTGCAGGAGCTTGGGATCACCGCCCTCTACCTGACGCCCGTCTTCCAGTCGGCGTCGAACCACCGCTACCATGCCTACGACTACCTGGCGGTCGACCCACTGCTGGGCGGCACCGACGCGCTGCGGGAGCTGCTCGACGCCTGTCATGCGCGCGACATGCGCGTGGTGCTCGACGGCGTCTTCAACCACGCCGGCCGTGGTTGCTGGCCCTTCCACCACGTGCTGGAGAACGGCGCGGCATCCCCGTACCGCGACTGGTTCATGTTCGACCAGACCGCCCTCGACGCAGGCCGACCGGTGCGTGCGTACCCGACTGCCGACGAGCGACGTGCACTCGAGGCGGGCGGGTCGGTCGAGGAGCACATGGCGGGCGCGGTGTCGCTTCGGCAGCTCGGCTACCGGGCGTGGTGGGACCACCCCGCGCTGCCCAAGTGGAACATCGCCAACCCGCACGCCCGCGAGTACCTGCTCGGGGTCGCGGAACACTGGACCCGGTTCGGCATCGACGGATGGCGCCTCGACGTGCCCGAGGAGATCGACGATCCCGACTTCTGGCGCGAGTTCCGCCGGCGCGTGCGGGCCATCAACCCCGACGCGTACCTGGTGGGCGAGATCTGGCACGAGGCGCCGGCGTGGCTGCAGGGCGACCGCTTCGACGCACTGATGAACTACCCGCTCCTCGAGGCGGTGCTTGGTTTCGCGGCCGGGCGGCACCTCGACCGCGCGACGATCGCGCAGCAGGCGGAGCTGTCACGCACGGTCGCGCCCCTCGACGCGGCGGGCTTCGCGGAACGGCTCCGGCGGACGTTGACGGCCTACGACCCGGCCGTCGTCGCCGCGCAGCTCAATCTCCTCGACAGCCACGACACGCCCCGCTTCGTCAGCATGGCCGGGGGCGACCGGGCGGCGCTGCGGCTGGCGATGCTGCTGCAGATGACGCTCCCGGGCGCCCCGTGCATCTACTATGGCGACGAGATCGGGATGGAAGGGCGCGCGGATCCCGACTGCCGGCGCGCCTTCTCCTGGAACCGTTCGAGCTGGGACGCGGATCTGCGCGGGTTCGTCCGGCGCGTGATTGCGCTCCGCAGGGCGCACCCGGCGCTGCGCGCGGAGGGATCGTTTCGGACGGTCGCGGCGCGGGGGATGACACACGTCCACCTGCGGGGCGGTGGCGGTGAGCTGTTCGTGGTTGCGATCAACGCGGGCGAGGCGGCCGATCGGATCGAGCTGGCGCTGCCGGAGGCGGCTGGGCGGACGCTGGTGGTCGAAGCGTTGCCGGGCTGGACCACGCCGGCGGGGGGCGGGCACGTCGCGGTCGAGTCGGTGGGGGCGGGGAGGCACGCGCTGGGATCGGCCGAGATCGGACCAATCGGGGTGGGGGCGGGGCCGGTGGTGATCGAGGTGCTGGGCCGCGCTGGGCTGGTGCTGCGCGCGGTCGATTGAGCACCGCCCGACGGGACGGGGGCGCAAGTCCACAAGGGGACTGGCCGGGGCGCGCTGCACCGGCTGGCTCAGCCGGGCCGAGCCCGCGCGGGCGGGCCGCGCTGGCTCGGACGCGCTGCACCGACTCCGAGGGCGGGCGTGCCATCCGTTGGCGCAGCCGATGCCCCGGTCGCGGGCCCGCGCCTATACTCCGGCGGAGTGGCAGATCTTCCGTTCAGCTTCACGAACCCCGCCATCGCCACGCAGCTGAGGCGCGTCGTCGACCGCGAGGAGAAGATCCCGCGGGCGATCGCCGAGATCGGCGAGATCGCCGGGCGCGACGTCGTCGTGCTTCACGTGGACGGCGGCATCCGATCCGCCCAGCTGCGCGCACTCGGTGCGCGTGTGACCGCGTCAGAGGGGGATGGCCGCGAGCTGCGGCCGAAGTGTGCGGACGTCGTCGTGCGGTACTGGGGTGAGGCGGGTGCCGTGGCGGTCCCTCCACCCGGCGCGATCGCAGCCGCCGAGCGCCTGCTGCGCCCGCAGGGCCGCCTCTTGATCGTGGCGGACTACGGGCGGGACGACGTGGCGCGCTTGCGCCCGGAAGGCGAGACTCCCGAGGTGTACCGCGCATTGCGAGCGCGGGATGCGGAGTTCATCGAGCAGGGCTTCAAGCTGCGCGTGATCCACGGGTGGTGGACGTTCGACTCAGTCGAGGAGGCGACGGGCTTTCTGGGCGAGGCGTTCGGGGATCGTGGGTTGCAGGTCGCGGCCGGGATGCGACGCCCGCGGCTGTCGCACAAGGTCGTGATCTACCACCGCGATGAGGCGGATCGGCCGGTGGATCGGGAGCAGTCGGCAACGGCGACGGGCGACGGGCGTGGCCGCGGACGTCCGAGGGGCGGCGGCGTGACCGGCGGCGGCGTGACCGGTGGCGCGACCGGCGGCGTGACGCTGGACGGTCGCGATAGCGCGACGGCCCGCACGATTGCGCATCGCCGAGGAGCGGTGAGTGGCCAGGGCTGACCCGCCCGCCCGCGTCCGCCGCGACGCCCGCGGGCTGGGTGCCACCGGGTCGGGGGTGCGCCAGCGGCGCCTCGACACAACCAGGAGCCTCTTTCTCGTCGCGTTCTTGGGGTCTCTCGCGTTCCTGGGATGGGGGGTCCTGGATCGCAGCAGCAACCAGGTCGCCATCCTGGTGGCGGGGCTGCTGATCCTGTCGCTCACGCTCGCTTCGCTCGCGGTCGCGGGCGCGATCGTCGCGTACCGGGCCGGACGCGCCGGCGACGGGGCGCGCGCGTTTTGGGCGGCACTGTTAGGGGGTCTCGCTGGGCTGGCGGCGTGGGGATGTCTCGCCGCGGCGGCGGTGCTGGCATTGCTCTACGCATGAGCGGGATCCGGCGCTCGACACCGAACGTGACCGGCTTCTCGCACGTGGCCCGGTTCGAACGGCGCTTGGCTCGCCTGCGCGGCCGGTTCGGCGACGGGACGTGTACACTCGCGAGCCGGGGCCCCATCGTCTAGAGGCCCAGGACGCCGCCCTTTCAAGGCGGAGATCAGGGGTTCGAATCCCCTTGGGGCCACTCCCGCTGTCTTCCTGGGGACAGTCGGGCGAAGAACGGTCGAGCCGGAGGGGTCCACTCGATCGCCTCGAGCTCGCGGTCGTTCACCACGATGCGCTCGATCACCATGCGGCAGAGCTCCTCCCGACGAGTCGGCGACGCTTGCTCGATCGCCTCGGGGAGGGCGAGGAGCTTCGCCCGGTAGGCGTCGAACGTCATCACCCGGTTCTCGTCGGGCAACGCGTCAAGGGCTGACCGGGTGGCGTCCCGTTCGGCCTGGTACTGGGCATCGGTGAGATCACCCCAGGCGTGCTGCTTCTGCAGCTGCTGCAGGCGGGTGAGGAGCCGCTGCCGCTGGCGTCCGGCGAGGGCAAGCTCGGGCGTCTCCAGGCGCCGGCGCAGCTCGGTCCGCGCAGCGTCGATGACCGCGTCTGGCAGGACGCCCTGCGCTATCTCGGCCAGCACCTCCGTCTCCACGCGCTCGGCCGGGACACGCCGGGCGCGGCAGCCCAGACTGGGGCAGCGGTAGTAGCGGATCTCGGTGCCACGCTGGAGGTGTGCCTCGCCCCGCATCCGCGCACCGCAGGCGCAGTAGACGAGCCCTCGGAGGGCATAGGCGCGGAAGGGACGGGGCTTGTTGCCGACGTACGTGCGCGCATGGATGGCGGCCATGGCGCGCCGGTACTCAGCCTCGCTGATGATCGGCTCGTGGCGGCCTGGGCGCTCGTCGTGCCCCCGGTGCTCGACCACGAGCCCGGTGTACACGCGACCCCGGCGCACGATGTCTCTTATCGCCTCTCTCGACCAGGGACGCCGAGTCCGGTGCGGCACCCCCTCGCGGTTCAAGATCTCGGCCACCTCGGCGTACGGGTGTTCGACGAGGAGCTGCCACACCCGCCGTACGATCGCGGCCTCCGCGGGGACCACCACGAGCTGGCGGGGATGGACGAGGTTCCCCGCCTCGTCGCGCAGGCTTCGGTAGCCCAACGGATCGTGCCCTCGATGGCGGCCGTCCTCGAAGAGCCGCCGCTGGATGCCGCTCATGCGCTCACTGTCGAGGTCGCGCTGGAGCTGGGCGGCGAGGCAGAGCTGGCCATAGAGGTAGCGGCCCGTGGCTCCATCGAAGCGGGCGCCGGGGAGGTTCGCCACCAGCAGCGGCACCTGCTGGCGCTCGAGGAGGTCACGCAGCTCGAGCATCAAGCGGGCGTTGCGCGCCAGGCGGCTGAGGTCGTAGACGACGATGCCGGCCGTCTCCCCGGATGCCACCGCGGCGAGCAGCGCCTGATACCCATCGCGCGCCGCGCTGTAGCCGGAGTTGTGCCCGCCCGAGTCGCTGATCACCCGCACGGACGCGCCGGGCGGGAGCAGCGCGCGACAGGCCGCCTCCTGCTGCTCGTCGGAGAGATCGGCCGCGGTCGACTCCTTGTAGGAGCGGCGCACGTAGATGAGGTACGGGCCCACGCCCACATGAACGCTCGGCTCGCACGACACCGCAAGCGCCATCAGCGCACCCGCTTCGGAGGCGACGGTGGCTCGGGTGCGGCACCCAAGCCGGTGGCCTCGAGTTCCCGTGCCCGCGCCGCCACCGCGGCCTCGGCCGCCACGTCCGCGAGCCAGAGCGCGAGCCGGTCCATGAGATCGACCTCCGCCCGGCAACCGGGAACGAGTGGGCTGCGCCCTTCGCTGGGATCAGGGAGGGTGAGACGAGCGCCGGCAGCGCCCTCGCGAGGAGCGATCGACGTGCCCCGCCTGGATGCGGTCATCTCGGTCGCGACCGTAGCGCCGTGTCCACGCCCGGGTGGCAGGTCGCACAGAAGATCGAGCCGTCCGCGCGGAGCCGCATCTGGTGCCCGCTCCCGAGATCGATCGCGCAGTGCCAGGCAGGCACCCCCGGTCCGGCCTCCCCCAAAGGCTGCTCGTCCAGCACGTCGATCCGCGTCGGCGGTGCGATGGCGCTCACTCGTGGGAGCTCGGCGCGGGCCAGCCTGGCGCGCACCTCGTCGCGGTGCTGTCCGAGCCAGGCGACCTCATCTGGCGCGAGCACCCCGGCGGGGCGGTACTGCAAGCGGCCACCCCGCAGGCGGAGGTGGCCGCCGCGCGCTCGGATGCGGTCCATGAGCTCGTCGACCGTCATGGTTGGTCCCACAGCGGCAGCTGGGCGGGGCACTCGCGGACCGGTGGTTCGATGTCGACCCAGTCATCCGAGCCGTCGGTATCGGGTGAAAACGTGAAAACGCCAGGCGCGTCGTGCGTGATCGGGGGGTGCGGCGTTTTCACGTTTTCAGGGTTGACCGGCGGATGAACGCGGTCTTCCCGGCTCGCTCTCGAGGCAGCGGACTGGACCTGATCGGCTGAACTCCCGCGCTCAGCCATCTGGGGCTCGGCAAGCTCCTCAAGGGTAGGGAGCAGCGAGGTCGGAGGCAGCGGCTCGCCGAGGCGCAGCCGCGCCTTCTGCGAGCGGCGGATCTCGTCGTTGATGAGCCAGCCACCCGCGATCGCGTCGTGCACCCGCCGGGTCGCCGAGGGCACCGAGACGCCGAGGGCGGCGGCAACCTCGCTCACCGTGACGGTCGAGCCAGCACCCTTGCCGGCTGTGAGCGTCGCTACCGCCGCGACGGCGGCGCGGACCCGCTCGCTCGCACCCATGCTCGCCTGGTAGGCGTCGGCCACGAGAGGGCGGACGGCGGCGTAGTCGTCGAGCGTGGCGACCAGCCGCCCAGCACGGTCGCGGACCCGCTGGCAGATACGGAGGACCGCGACAGCCTTGATGAGCGAAAGGAGCCGAGGGAAGTCGCGCAGGACGCGGGTCTCGTGGGTCCCGCGACCGAGGTGTGCGCTCAACCCCGCTGCGAAGGGGACGACGACGTCGATCGGTGCGAGCGCCTGCAGATAGCGCTGGAAGGCGATGAGCGCGGCGTCGGGAGGCGGCGGATCGGCGAGCTCCTGTTAGCGATCAGTCAAAACCGGCCACCAACAATCGGGTTGAAACCGGCCAGCTGAGGTAGGGCCCAGCCAGCACCCTCCGTGGGACAGCACCCACGGAGGGGCAGATGGGGAACTACCTGCCGATG
>JAJYNJ010000029.1 GCA_021786385.1 Chloroflexota bacterium | reverse complement strand
CCACAACAGCGGCGTGCTCCACTCGGGCCTCTACTACCGCCCCGGATCGCTCAAGGCACAGCTTTGTCGCGAGGGCAAGGCCGCCGCCGAACGGTTTGCGGACGAACACGGGGTCCCGCGCCAACGAACGGGCAAACTGGTCGTGGCCGTCGATCCCGCGCAGCTGCCCGCGCTGGCCGAGCTCCGGGCGCGCGGCGAGGCCAACGGGATCGCAGGACTCGAAGAGGTCGGCCCCGCCCGCATCCGCGAGATCGAACCACACGTGACGGGGTTGCGGGCGCTCTGGGTCCCCGAGACCGGCATCATCGACTTCCGGGCCTTGGCGCTGGCGCTGGCCGACGAGATCCGGGCACTGGGAGCACGGGTGCTCACTGACCGGCGAGTGGTCGGCCTGCGCCGTCTCCCGGAGGTCGACAACCGGTCAGCAGGCGGTACCGGTGGCCGAGGGGAGTGGCTGGTGGCGACCTCCGTCGACGCCTACCTCGCGCGTGGGCTGATCGCCTGTGCCGGGCTGCAGTCCGATCGGATCGCCGCGCTGACTGGGCATGCCGGGAACGAACGGATCGTGCCGTTCCGCGGCGACTACTATCACCTCCGGCCGACGGCACGCCATCTGATCCGCGGACTCGTCTACCCGGTCCCGGACCCGGCGTTCCCGTTTCTCGGCGTGCACTTCACGCGGCGCATCGACGGTACCGTGTGGGCGGGACCGAACGCCGTGCCCGCCTTTGCGCGTGAAGGCTACCAGCGCACAGCTGTCTCGCCGCGCGACCTGGCCGATCTGCTCACGTGGCCCGGGTTCTGGCGCCTCGCCCGGCCGTACCTGCGGACGGGGCTCGCGGAGGCATGGCGCGATCTCTCGAAGGCAGCCTTCCTGCGGGACCTCCAGCGCTACGTGCCGGAACTGCGCGCCGAGGATATCGAGTTCGGGCCCTCGGGCGTGCGGGCGCAGGCGCTCGCGGCCGACGGGGGCCTCGTGGACGATTTCAGCCTGGGCGAGGGCGAGGGGGTCATTCACGTACGCAACGCGCCCTCGCCGGCGGCGACGGCGGCCCTCGCGATCGGCCGGGTCCTCGCGGAGCGCGCACTCGAGCGGTTCGAGCTGGTGACGCGCTGATCACACGGGCGGGGCGGGCTGCCATCGCGGCACGAGCGAGCCGCCGGTCCCCGCGCGCGTGGGGCAAGAGGGCGTGAGGGCGTGCCCGCCGTCATCCCGGGGCCAGCGATCCGTCGGCCAGGTTCTGCGGCGCCGGTCGGTCGTCCGTCGTCGGGGCCTCGGCCGTCACTGGGGCGTCGGCCGCCGCCGGCCAATGGTCCGACGCGGTCCCGGTCGTTGCCGTCGAGCCAGGAGCCACACGTCTCACCGGAGCTGGGGCGACCGCGACCAATCGCGCGACATGTGCGAGCACCACCGCGTCGTGGGCGGTCTCCACCACGGCGAGCAGCGCGGCGATCCAGGCCCGCGTCGCCGGGAGGTCCACCCGTTCGAGCGCGGCGCCGAGCGCACCGTCCGCGGCGTCCGGTACGCGCGCCAGTCGCCCGGCCGCACCCTCCAGATTGCGCCGCACGCCCTCGGGGTTACCCCGCACGGCGTGCACGCCAGCGGCGGCGAGCTTGATCAGACCCTGGTGGAGCGCCCGCTCGGCCGGGTCGTCGGAACCCATCCAGCCGGGTTCGAGGATCTCGTGGGCGGCGAAATAGTCGCCGACGACGTAGGCGGCAAGCGAGCGGTCCAGGGCGTCGATGCGCTGCTCCGGCGCGAGTGGCCGGAACGCCTTGAGGCGGCCGTCTGGGTCGCGGACGCGGCCCCGCTGTGCACCGGCGAGGGATGCGTCGGCGGCCCCCGCAGGCGCCTCGGCACTCCGTTTCGGCTCGTCGGCGGCGTGCGCCGACCAGCGGCCCCCACGCAGCTCGGCCGTCAGCGGCACCCCGAAGCACGCGGAGAGCGCGGCGGCGCTGAGCGTCTCCTCCAGCGGGCCGGCCGCCAGCACGCGGCCCCCGCGCAGCAGCAGCCCGTGCGTGAAACCGGAGGGGATCTCCTCGACATGGTGCGTCACGAACACGATCGCGCGCATCCGGCGGTCGCCGGCCAAACCGGTCAGGCTGCGCACCAGCAGCTCGCGGGCACCGAGGTCGAGCCCCGCGCTCGGCTCGTCCAGCAGCAGCAGATCGGGCGATGCCATGAGCGCCCGCGCAATCTGGACCCGTTGCCGCTCGCCCTCGGAGAGGGTGCCCAACGCACGTGCGGCGAGCGCCCCGCATCCGAGCCGCTCGAGGAGCGCCGCCGCCACGGTCACATCCTTGGCACCGGGCCGGGCCCAGAACGGGTCGAGGACGCCGCTCCGTCCGGTCGCCACGGCCTCGAGCACGGAGAGATCGCCGCGCAGCAGCCGCGCGAGGGCCGCGCTGGCATAGCCGATCCGCGGGCGCATCGCGCGCACGTCGGCGTGTCCATGCACCGCGCCGAGCACCTTGACCCGACCCGCCGACGGGTACAGGTAGAGACTCGCGAGCTCGAGGAGGGTCGTCTTGCCCGCTCCGTTCGGGCCGAGGACGACCCATCGCTCGCCGTCCCGGACCGTCCAGTCGACCTGCTGCAGGATCGGGCGCCCGTCGCGCGTGACCGACACGCCCTCGAGGACCACTACCTCCGACACGATCGGCAATGGTACCCGTGCCGGCGCCGTCGGGCACGCCGTTTGACGCCCGGCGCCAGGGGGCTCACAATAAGCGCACCAGTTGAACGTCGCTGGCGCCCGCGGCGGGTCGAGCAACGCTCCCCGCGCGCGCTACGACACCGACAGGGCTCGTGTCATCTACCGTCTTGACGGCGAGCCGCAATACGCGCCTCCGTCCCAATCCCGCGGTGTGGCGCAGGGAGAACCACGTGAACACACCCACCACCTACCAGCAAGCCGACGCGCGGCGTCGCTTGCGCCGCCGCGCCCAGCGCGGGTTCGATCGCCGCTTCTTCTGCGGCACCAACGGCTGCGCCTCGCGCCTCGAACTCGACGCAACGACCGGTATCGCCACCTGCCCGATCTGCGGCTTCACCCGCCGCATCAGCGCGCAGACCCACTGAGAACCGACCGGCGATGGCGTGAGCGACGCACCTGACCGCCGGTGGCATGAGCGGCCCTACCCTTCCGGATGGCCCACCGGAACGCGGCCGCGCTCCCGCCTCCCCCGTCGCGTAGGGCACAACGCGACCGTCGGACCGCGACAGAGGGCCGAGCGGCCCGTCCCGCTGCGCGCCATCGGATGGAGACTGTACGCATGAATACTGCCGCGTCCCTCCATGCATCGCGCCCTCCTCGGTATCCCGGCGTCCCGGTCATCGTCGACGGCTCAGAGGCGATCGCGCACGTCGAGGCCCGCATCTCGGAAGCGGCCTGCGCGTACCCCATCACGCCGTCCACGACGATGGCGGCGGTCTACCAGGCTGCGGTCGCCGAGGGGCGCACGAACCTGTGGGGGACTCCTCTTCGTTTCGTCGAACCCGAGTCAGAGCACTCCTCGGCCAGCGCCGCCGAGGGTTTCGCGCTCGCCGGCGGGCGCGTCACGAACTTCACGGCCGGCCAGGGCCTCATCCTGATGAAAGAGGTCCTCTACGTCATCTCTGGTAAGCGCCTGCCGGTGGTCTTCCACGTCGGTGCGCGGGCGCTCACCAGCCAGTCGCTCAACATCCATGCCGGCCACGACGACGTCATGGGCGTGGCCGACACGGGCTGGGGGATCCTCTTCGCTCGCAACGCCCAGGAGGCGGCCGACCTGACCGCGATCTGCCGCCGCGTCGCCGAGGAGACCGAGACCCCCTTCCTGTGCGTGCAGGACGGCTTCCTGACGACCCACACCATGGAGAACGTCCAGCTGCCCGAGGACGAGCTCCTGCAAGAGTACGTGGGCGACCCGCGCACGTCGATCCGCGACCTCTTCGACCCGGCGCAGGGCCTGATGACGGGCGTCGTCCAGAACCAAGACAGCTACATGAAGGGGCGCATCGCGCAGCGCGCCTTCTACGATCGGCTCTCCGAGGTGACCCACGAGGCGATGCGCGAGTGGGGCGAGCTGACCGGCCGTCACTACGACCTGGTGAACCCCTACCGCTGCGAGGACGCCGAGGAGATCCTGGTCGCCATGGGGACGATCGCGGACACCGCGATCACGGTCGTCGACCATCTCCGCGCGCAGGGCCGCCGGGTGGGCTGTATCGGCGTGACGGCGTTCCGCCCGTTCCCGGGCGCGATGCTCGCCGGGATCCTGCGTCACGCGCAGGCCGTGGCGATCGTCGAACGGACCGACGAACCGGCCGCCGCCGACAACCCGCTCACGCGCGAAACGAAGGCGGCCCTCGCCGACCTGGCCGCGGACGGCGCCGCGGTGCCCCGTGTCCTCTCGGTCTCGGCCGGTCTGGGCAGCCGCGACGTGGCCGCGGGTGATCTGATCGCCGTCTTCGACCGGCTCCTGGACACCGAAGCCGTGCGACGCCAGCCGCACGTCGTGGTGGGGATCCACCATCCACTCGCGCTCGACTCGCACGACATCGACCTGCGCCCCGCCGGCGCGTACAGCCTGCGCGGCCATTCGATCGGCGGGTTCGGGTCCGTCACCACGAACAAGTTCCTCGCCACCCTCGTGGGCGAGCTCTTCCACCTGCACGTGCAGGCGTACCCCCGCTACGGGTCCGAAAAGAAGGGGCTGCCCACGACCTACTACCTGACGATCGCCGGCGAGCCGATCCGCCAACACAACGAGCTGACGCACGTCGAGTTCGTGCCGCTGCACGACGTCTCGGCGTTCGGCATGGGCGATCCGCTGGCGGGGCTCACGGACGGCGGCACGGTCTTCGTGCAGACCCCGCTCAAGGAGCCCACCGACATCTGGCAGTCGGTGCCGGCCGACGCGCGGGCCCAGATGCTCGCCCGCAACATCCGACTCACCGCCCTCGACACGGCCGCGCTGGCCGCGGAATACGCCCCCCGGCCCGACCTGGTCGTCCGCATGCAGGGCGTCGCGCAGGTCGGCGTCTTCCTCCGGGTTTCCCCGTTCGCGGCGCGGGCCGGCCTCGACCGCGACGCGCTCCTCGAGGCGGTCCACAAACTCCTGCCGCGCTTCTTCGGCAAGCGAGGCGGCGGTGTCGTGGAGGCCAACTACGCCGTGATCGAACGGGCGTATGACGACCTGATCGATGTGACCGCGGCCATCGGGATGGAGCCGTTGGCGGCGGTCCCGCTGGAGGCGTCCCGATGACCGAGATCGCGCAGCGCACGGTCGGCGAGCTGATGCACGACGAGCCGATCGTCGTCCGCGTCGACGCCCCGCTGGCCGAAGCGGCCCGTTTGCTCGACGAACACCGCATCCACGGCCTGCCGGTCGTGGATGCCGACGGCGCCCTGGTGGGGGTGGTCAGTCAGACCGATCTCGTGCGGGCCCGGGCGACCGACCACCTGTGGTCGAGCTGGCCGGGGCTGCAGGTCCGCCACCTGATGACCTCGCCGGCGCTGACCTGCCGGGCCAGCACCCCAATCCAGGAGGCCATCGGGCTCATGGAACTCAATCGCGTCCACCGGCTCATCGTCGTCGGCGATGACGGTCGTACCCCGGTGGGGATCTTCTCGACCACCGACGTGGTCCATCACCTGGTGGGTGCCCCCGATGCCTGAGCAGTCGCTTCCTGTGGTCGAGAGCCCCGAGGGCCTCCTCGGCGACGAAGAACACGCCGCACGTGCCGAGGCGATCGAAACGTCGCCGACGGTCTTCGACGTGGCCGCCTACGTCGAAGACTTCAACCGCTCGGTGGTCGGCGCATACCGCCGCGGCGTGGCCGACGTCGAGCTCCCCGCCGACACCGGTGTGGCGCGCAGCATCATCCCGCCGGGCACGGCGGCCGTGCGCGACTTCAGCAACCTCTCACCACACATCCCGAAGTTCATCGCCGAGGAGTGCGTCGGCTGCATGGCGTGCGTCAGCGCCTGCCCGGACACCGCGATCCTGGCGGTGGCGGTGCCCGAGTCGCGACTGGAGCCGGCCATCGACGCCTTCGCGGCCCAGCAATCCGATGGGGCGCAGGCGGCCGAGGCAGCCCGCTCGCACTTCGTGCGGACGCAGAAGTACGCCGAGGTCCCAGCCCGCAAGGGCCTCGAGCCCGCCATGTTTGGGATCTTCGTCGACCCGCAGCACTGCAAGGGCTGCGCGGAGTGCGTGGACGTCTGCAAGGCCCAGGGCCACGACGCGCTGATCATGATCGACAAGGTCGCGGCCGAGTCGTCGGGCGAGAGCACCGTCGAGCGCTACCGCCGCGACTTCTCGTTCTTCCGCACGCTGCCGGTCACGCCCCCTGAGTACCGCAATGAGAAGGCGCTCGCCGATCTGATGCTCGGCGAGTATGCGCTGGGGTACGTGGGCGGCGCGGGTTCCTGCGCCGGCTGCGGCGAGGCGACGGCGATCCGCATGCTGGTCGCCGCGACCCGCCAGGTGTACGGCCCGGACTCGATGGGCATCGTGGCCGAGACCGGCTGCAACACGGTCTACGGCAGCACGTACCCGTTCAACCCGTACCTCGTCCCCTGGACCAACTCGCTCTTCGAGAACGGTCCCGCGGACGCGCTCGGGATCCGACTCCGCTGGGATCAGGCCGGCCACCCGGAGCGGCGTCTCTGGGTCTTCGGCGGTGACGGCGCGATGTACGACATCGGGTTCCAGTCGCTCTCGCGGATGGTAGCGTCGGGCGCCGACATCAAAGCGCTCGTCCTCGACACGCAGGTCTACTCGAACACCGGAGGGCAGTCGTCGACCGCCTCCTACGGCGGGCAGATCACCAAGCTCTCGGCCTTCGGGAAAGCGATCCACGGCCGGCCCGAACGGCGCAAGGAGCTCGGGCTGATCATGCTGGCGCACCGGGACGTCTACGTCGCGGCCACCACGCCGGCGCACATCAACCACTTTTACCGCGCCGTGATGGAGGCCAACGAGTACCCGGGTCCCGCGGTCATCCTCGCCTACACGCCCTGCATGCCCGAGCACGGCATCGCCGACGACGCGGCGAGCCGACAGGCCCGGCTGGCGGTCGACTCGCGGGCGTTCCCGCTCTTCACGTACGACCCGCGGCGGGGCGAGACGATGGCCAAGCGCCTCTCGCTGCAGGGCAACCCGAACATCAAGGAGGACTGGGCGAAGCTGCCGGACGGCACGGTCTTCGACTTCCTGGACTTTGCCAAGACCGAGGGCCGTTTCGCGCAGCACTTCCGAGACGGCACACCCTCGCCGGAGATGCAGGCCACCCGCGAGGAGCGCCGCGAATATTGGCGCCTCCTCCAGGAGCTGGCCGGGGTCCGCTGACCGGCGGGCCACGTGGCCCCTCGGCTCGACTGTCCGGAACGGCCGGGGTCGCTCACCACCCCGGCCGTTCACTCTGTCACGGCCGCGGTCAGCTGCCCTCGGTCCCTCGGTGCTCGGCGAGGGCGTAGAAGAAGAGCGCCACCGGCCGGTAGACGGCGTGGGCGAACTTCATGAAGGGGGCGAGCAGCACGAGCTCCATCGCCACCGAAACGTGGAAGAGGAAGACCCAGTAACCCCAGAGGGGCGGCTGCGGCAGGTAGAGCGCGAGCTCGATCAGGAACCCGCTGGCACCAGTGACCCACAAGAGAGCTAGCAGCATCCAGTCGGCGGCCGTGGAGTCGCGTGCCGATCGGTTGGCGCCGCGCAGCCGATCGAGGATCAGCAGCGACGTGCCGTAGATGAGGGCGATGCCGGCGACCGTGCCGAGGAGCCGCACCGGGTACCAGATCGGCACCGGCGTCCCGGTCGCCTTGATCCCGAGCAGCGCCAGGCCGTAGTCGAGGATCGTGGCGGTCAGCAGGCCGAGGAAGCCCCACATCGTCGCCGCATGGATGAACCAGCGGCGGCGATACCACGGCTGCGCCTCCTGGACCGTCTCACAGTCGACCCGGTAGCGCCGCTGGCCCAGCGACTCGATCCCCAGCGCCACCCAGAGTGCCTGGGTCGACCGCTTCAGTCCAGCACGGCTCCCGACGACGTCACGCACGGTGATCTGTTCCCTGCGCGCGATGCCGCGCGCCATCGTGGCGACGCCGGCGAGGCCGGCCAAGAAGACCAGGATCATCACCGCTACGCCGGTGTTGTGGATCAACTCTTCCGGGATGAACTGGAAGAGCGCCAGCGAGGCCGCGTTCTGCGGACCATGGCTCGCGTACATGAAGACGGCGAAGAAGGCCGCCAGCAGGACGGCGATGACGCTGCCGAGCACGGGGCTCGTGTACATGGTGCGCGCCAGGTGCGTGCGATCGTAGCTGGCGATGGCGTAGCGACGCGCCGCGGCCATGAACCCGCCGGGGTCGGCCTGCGTGGGACAGGTGTCCGAACACTCGCCGCAGTAGTAACAGGTCCAGAGCTCCTTGCTGGAGAGGAGCGCATCCTTCATGCCGACTTGCGCATAGCGGATCAGCCGGCGCGGGAAGGTTGCGTCGTTCGTGGAGAGCGGGCAGATCGCGGTGCAGTTCCCGCAGCTGAAGCAGGCCGAGACGTCGGCTGCGCCGAACCGTTGCACGTCGGCGAGGAGACTGGCGTCCACCAGCGCGGTCATGCGCGCACCTCCCAATCCACCGCCCCGTACCGGAAGTAGCCGTCGTCGGTGGGGTCCTTCTGCTCACGGAGCTTGCCGTAGCGCCGCATCCCCATCACCCAGAAGACGACCTCGTCGGTCGGGTGGCCGATCGCCGCCGCGATCTCGGGAACCGTCAGCGGCCCCGCCTTCAGGGCCTCGAGGATCCGGCGCTGCATCACGGGTTCCTCGCGGATGATCTCCCGGATCTCTCGGCTCGTGGTCGTACTCATGCGACCGGCTCCTCTACCAGGCTGTCGATCATGGCCCTGATCTGGGCGTCGGTGTAGCCCCGCAGGTCGATCGCGTCCTCGGGGCAGACGGGGACACACCCGCCGCAGCCTTTGCAGGTGGTCGCGCTGATGGCGGCCACCTCTCGGCCATCGACCGTGATCTGCTCCACCGCCGCGTAGGGGCACGCCTCGAGGCACTTGCCACACCACGTACAGGCGTCGGCGTCGACCGCGGCGACCAGCGGGTCGAGCTCGGCCACGCCCTTCTTCAGAATGGCCGCGCTCTGAGTGACCGCCGCCAGCCCCGACGCCACGCTCTCGGCCGAGTTCTTCGGACCCTGGCATGCCCCGGCGATCAGAACGCCGTCGACGACGGTCTCGACCGGTCGCAGCTTGGGGTGGATCTCGTTGAAGAAGCCATCCCTCCCCACCGGCAGCTTCAAGACGTTCATCAACTCGTCGTTCTGGCGCGGCACCATGCCCGTGACCAGGACGACCAGGTCGGCCGGGATGGTCAGCTCTTCACCGCCGGTCAGCGTGTCGCGGGTCGTGACCGTCAGCCGGCCGGCGCCGTCGCGCGCCACCGCAGGAGGCGTGTCGTCAGGGAACTTCATGTAGACGGAGCCCTTCTTGCGGGACTCCGTGTAGAGCAGCTCGTATTTCCCGTAGGTTCGGATGTCGCGGTAGAGGTGGTACTGGTGCACCGTCTTGTCGAGCGCCGCCACCTCCAGCGACGCATGGACGGTCGCGGCGCAGCAGAAGCGCGAGCAGTATTCGTTGCCGCCCGGTTGCCGGCTACCCACGCAGTAGACGTAGGCGATGGTGTGGACCGGCTTGCCGTGGTACGTGAGCGACCCGCGCGTGCCGTCGACGAGTGCCTTGAACTCGGGCAGGGTCAGGACACCTTCGATGCCGTACCCGTACTCGCCGACCTCGGGCTGGTAGGTGTCGAAGCCGGTCGCGACGATGATCGAGCCAACCTCCACCTGGATCAGGTTGGGCGGGTTGGTGTTCACTCGAACGGCCGCGAGGTAGTTGCCAAAACTGCCCGACTTGGCCATCAACTCGGCGTTGGTGAAGACCGTGATCGAGGGGCGCTTGCGGACCTCCTCGACGAGGGTGGCGATCAGCTCCTGGCCGTTGCGCTGGTGCGGGTACATCTCGCCGAAGCGCCCGACCCAGCCGCCGAGCTGCTCGTCGCGCTCGACGAGGAAGACGCCGAGCCCGATGTCCGCGAGGCCGATGGCGGCCCGCAGCCCCGCGATCCCCGCGCCGATCACCATCGCCTTCGGCGTTGTCTCGACGACGACCGGCTCGAGCGGCGTGGTGAGCCGAGTGCGGGCGATGCCCGCCCTGACCAGGCTGATCGCCTTGTGCGTGGCGCCCACCGGGTCGTCCGTGTGGGCCCAGGAATCCTGTTCCCGGATGTTGACCTGCGTGTATTCGTAGGGATTGAGGCCCGCCCGTTTCGCCACGCCACGGAAGGTGAACATGTGCAGCTTGGGCGAGCAGGAGGCGACCACCAGGCCGTCGAGGTGGTGATCCTCGATGTCCTGGACCATCTCCTGCTGTGTCGCATCGGAGCAAGCGAACATGGCCGTGCGGGCCACCGCCACGTCCGGCTCGTCCCTCACGGCGGCCAGGACCTGGTCCACGTCCACGTAGTCGGAGATGTTGCCTCCGCAGTGGCAGATGTAGACGCCGATGCGCCTCTCGCTCATTGGGGCACCTTCATCTTCGTCTTGCTCTGTTCGAGGTGGGCCGCAACCTGCGCTGCCGCTGCGCCGGCGTGCAGGATCGAGTCCACGATGTCCTTCGCGCCGGAGGCGGCCCCAGCCACGAAGACACCCGGGATGCTGGTCTGGCCGGGGTTCAGGTCCTCGTCTGGCTCCGCCACGTAGTCGTATTCATCGAGGCCCAGTGGCTCGTCGACGAAGAGCCGTTCGGCCTCGCGGTTGGGTTGGACGCCGATGGCCAGCACCACCAGGTCGTACTCGGCCTCGACGAGCGTGCCGCCGTGCTCGATGTCCTCGTAGCGCAGGACCAGGTTGCCGTTCTCCTTCTCCGTGATCTTGGCGACGCGTCCCTTGAGGTAGGTCGCGCCCATCGACTTCGCCTGCTCGTAGAATTCGTCGTAGCGCTTGCCGGCGGCCCGGATGTCCATGTAGTGCACGGTCACGTCGGCCAGCGGCAGGGCGCCCATGATCAGCTGGTTCTGCTTGATCGAGTACATGCAGCAGAACTTGGAGCAGAGCGGGTTGCCGACCGTTTCGTCCCGCGAGCCTGTGCACATCACGTAGGCGATCCGCTCCGGGATCTTCGCGTCGCTCGGACGCAGCACCGTGTTGAACGGCCGCGTCGGTGCGAGCAGGCGGTCCATCTGCATGCCAGTGATCACGTTGCGGTACTTCCCGTAGCCGTACTGCGGTTTGAGATCGGCCGCGAAGAGCTTGTACCCGGTGGAGACGACGACGGCACCGACCTCGACCTCGAGCTTGCGCTCCCGCATATTGAGGTCGATCGCGTTGGCCGGGCAGGCGGCGACGCACTGGCCGCACTCCGAGCAGACGCCGCAGTCGAGGCAGACCCCGGCTCCGGCGAGCGCCTCCTCTTCCGTCATGGGGGGCTCGATCTCGGCGAAGTCGCGCGGTGCCGCGGAGAACGTCGCACCGACGGTCACCGGCTCCCGGTGGGCGTACTCGCGTTGGCGAGCGAGCACCTGCGCCTTGCCCACGACCGGCAGCCGATCGTCGAGCGCGACGAAGCCGTCGAGCTCGCGGCCCTGGAGCCAGCGGTCGATCATGAAGGCGGCCCGCCGCCCTTGGCCAACCGCGCGCGTGATGTCCGTCGCACCGGTCACCACGTCGCCCGCGGCGAAGACGTAGGGGAGCTCGCTCTGCAGCGTGTGCGGGTCGACCTGGAGACGCTGGTTGGGGCTCACCTTCAGCTGCGCCGCAAACGCGGCGGTGTCCGGCGCCATCCCGATCGCCACGACGACCACGTCGCACAGAAGGACGAATTCGCTGCCGGGCACCGGCTCGGGGCGCCGGCGACCGGACGAGTCGGGCTGGCCGAGCGTCATGCGCTGGCAGCGCAGACCGGTCACGTGCCCACCCGCGTCCCCGACCACCTCGAGCGGCGCGACCTGGAAGTGGAAGTGCACCCCCTCCCGCTCTGCGTCGTCGACTTCCGCTGCGTGCGCCGGCATCTCCTCGCGACCACGCCGGTAGGCGACCAGCGTCTCCTGGGCACCGAGCCGCCGGGCGGTCCGCGCGGCGTCCATCGCGACGTTACCGCCGCCGACCACGATGACGCGCTTGCCCGCCAGATCCGCCGCCCGGCCCTGCTTCGCGTCGCGCAGGAAGCCGAGGCCGCTCACCACGCCGTGCAGCTGTTCGCCGGGGATGTCGAGCCCCGTCGACTGGGGAGTGCCCGTCGCGACCAGGATGGCATCGTATCCGTCGTGCTTCAGCGCCTCGAGGTCGCGCACCGGCGCCTGGGTAGCGATCTCCACCCCGAGCGCGGTCACGTTGCGGATGTCCTGGTCCACGACCTCCGGCGGAAGCCGATAGGCGGGGATCGCCTGGCGCAGAAAGCCCCCGGGCTGCGCTGCCGCCTCGTAGATCTTCACCTGGTAGCCGGCTCGCGCCAGCTGCCACGCGGCGGTGAGGCCGGCCGGCCCGGATCCCACGATCGCGACCTTCCGACCGTTCGGCGGCGGCGGCGCGATGCCCGGCCCGTCCATCGTGGCGTAGTGGCGATCCGCGACGAAACGCTTCAGCCGACGGATCGGCACCGAGGCCTCCAGGGAGCCGCGCGTGCATTCGCTCTCGCAGGGCGCGTAGCAGGCCCGGCCGAGCGTCCCCACCAGGGGCGTCGCGTCGAGCACGAGCTGAAACGCGTCTTCGTACTTCCCGCTCCGGATGAGCGACACATAGCCATGCGCCTTGATGCCGGCCGGGCAGTTGTCGGTGCACGGCGAGGTGCCCACCCGTTCGATGACAGCCTTCTTGGGCACCGCCTGCGGGAAGGGGATGTACGCCGCGCGGCGCGCGACCAGGTCCGCGTTGAACTGGTCGGGCACCGCTACGGTGCAAGCGGTCTCGCACTGCTGGCAGCCAGTGCACGCCGCCTCGTCGACATAGCGCGCCTTCTGCCGCACGGTGGCCCGGAAGCGGCCATCGCCGTTCCGTCGGATCCCCTCCACCTCGCTATAGGTCAGCGCCGTGATGTTCGGGTGGTGGATGGTCGCCGCCATCTTCGGCGTCGAGATGCAGCTCGCGCAGTCGAGGGTCGGGAAGACCTTGCTGAGCAGGATCATGCGCCCGCCCACGCTGGCCTCCTTTTCGACCAACAGGACCTTGTAGCCCATGTCGCCCAGCTTCAGGGCGGACTCCATCCCCCCGATACCGCTGCCGACGACGAGAACGTCGTAGTCCATGCTCATTGCACCCCCGACGACCGCAGCCCGGCGAGGGTCGCCGAGAACTGCTGGACGTGCTTGGTGAAGGGCTCCGCGCAGACCGAACAGATCGCGGCCATCTTCACCCGCTGTGGGTCGTGACCGTGCTGCTGCAGCAGCGCCTGCGCCTCGCCCACGATTCGCGACGCCCGTTTGCTGCAATCGGGCAGGTAGGCGCACTCATCGCCGTCGGCCGCGATGAAGACGCCATCGAACCCTTGCTCGATCGCGTGCAGGATCCAGGCGGGCTTGATCCCGCTCGTGCAGGGCAGGCTGATGACCTCGACGCCCGGCGAGTAGTGCATGTGCTGGCTCCCGGCGAGATCGATGCCGGGATCCGAGATGTTGTTGGTGGAGAAGACCAGGATCCGGGGCGCGGATCCAGCGCGCTTCTCGTGCACTTCGGCGGCGGCGACCGCACTCATGGGACGTGCTCCTGCGGGTGGCGGGTGGTGGGCAGGGTGCGATCGCTCGACACCCCGCCCCTCGCTGGTGCCGGGGCCTACTTCGTGCGGCGCACGAAGACCCGTTCGTACCCTTCCGCGGTCAGGTAGCCGAGGAAGCTGTGCCCAACTTTGCCGGCCCAGGCGCCGATGTCGGTCTTGGTGACCGGGTCGCTGGACCAGACTTCGATCACAGCCCCCACGGGCACGGTGCCGATCCCCTTCTTGGCCTCGAGCAGGGGGCCCGGGCAGGCGGCGCCGCGCGCGTCGATGACCTTGGCGGCGGTAATGGAACCAAGTTCGTTCTCCGTGAGCGTTGCGGGCATCGATCGTTCCTCCTGAGTGTGCGAATGCGGTTGGCTACTACACGAGCGCGTTGCTGGCCGAGGTGATCTCGGCGGCGAACCGGCCGGCAGCGACGGCCATTACGGCGGTCCTCAATGCAGCTTCTCGACCACGATCTCGTCGTGGCCGTCCCGTTGGTTGATCCCGACGAGTCGGTGGCCGGCGCGCGACACCCAGGCCGGGATGTCCAGTCGGGAGCCGCTGTCGGCGGACCAGACCGCGATCACGTCGCCCACCTGGCCCTCCCGGATCGCGCGGATCAGCTCCATCAGCGGACCGGGGCAGAAGCTGCCGCGGGCGTCGATGGTGCGGGTGATGGTTGGCGAGGAGGGTGGGATGGTCATGGCTCTGCCGTCCGTTCCGCGAGGCATCCCCGGTCCGGCCGCTTATCCGCCACCGCTCAGATGAAGAGCGGGGCGGCGCCCGCCTGGAGCAGCCCGATCACGGTGGCCGCGCCCACGGGCTCCGCCATCCCTTCGATCAGGTCGTCGCGGGTGAGCCCGAACATGTCCATCGTCATCTGGC
>JAJYNJ010000007.1 GCA_021786385.1 Chloroflexota bacterium | reverse complement strand
CCGGCGAGCCCTCGAACGTGGTAGTAGATCGTCTGCCGGGACACGCCGGCGCGAGCGGCGACCGCGCGGACCGTCAGCCGATCCGATCCGGCGAGCTCGTCCCTGGCGGCCTGCAGGATCCGCTCGCGGGTCGCGCGGCTCCGCGTGCCGGTTCGGACAGCGGTCCGCCTCAGGTCTTCCGCGCGAGTCGGGTCATGGGCACTGGGCTGCCTCCGGCCCCCTGTGTCCGCCACGTCAGGCCGTTGCCCGTGACTGTTGAGCCTGCCCGGCACACGCCCGATTGGACTTGACATACGTACGAGTATGTACGTAACGTCAAGCGTGGGTTGGGCATGCGAGCGGCAGGGGCGGAGCTGACGAGGGAGGGCCGATGACGGCCGAGCGGGCGGCGGGACGCGGCGGGGATGGTCTCCCGGGCCCTGCCTTTTCTGCGCAGCCCGCGATCGAGGCGCGCGGCCTGGTCAAGACCTTCGGTCCGCTGCGGGCAGTCGATGGCGTGGATCTCGCCCTCGAGGCCGGCCGGATCTACGGGTTGCTCGGCCCCAACGGCTCCGGAAAGACCACGCTGATCCGGTTGCTCATGGGTCTCGCGCGGCCAACGGCAGGCGAGGCGTACCTGCTCGGGCGGCGCGTGCCGTCGCGGGAGATGCTCGCGCGCGTCGGCTACATGACCCAGGCCGACGGGATCTACGCGGAGCTCTCGGTCTGGGAAAACCTCCGGTTCTTCGCCGGACTCTACGGGTCGTTCGAGCGCTCGCGGCTCGTCGACGCGCTGCAGGTGGTGGAGCTGGCCGACTGGCGCGACACGCCCGCGATCCAACTGTCGGGCGGGATGCGTCGGCGACTCTCGCTGGCCTGCGCGCTGGTGCACCGACCGCCGATCGTGGTCCTCGACGAGCCGACGGTCGGGATCGATCCGGCGCTGCGCGTGCAGTTCTGGCGGCACTTTCGGTCGCTGGCGGCGGCTGGGGCGACGCTGCTGGTCACGAGCCACGTGATGGACGAAGCGGACCGCTGCGACGAGCTGCTCTTCATCCGCGCCGGGCGCGTCATCGCCCGCGGGAGCGGCATGGAGCTGCGACGGCGCGCCGGGACGGCGGACCTGGAGGAGGCGTTCCTGCGGTTCGCGGGAGAGGAGGCGCCGGCGTGAACCCGCGCCGCCTCTCGGCCGTCGTGCGCCGCATCGTCGCCCAGTTCCGTCGCGACCGGCGCACGCTCGCGCTGATCTTCGTGGTGCCGCTCGTGCTCTCGGCGCTGCTCGGGTGGGTGCTGCGGGACCAGCAGAGCGTCCCGGTGCGGCTCGCCATCGTGAACCGGGACGGTTCGGTCGGTCAGCGGATCGCCGACGTGTTGATCGCCACGCGCGGCCAGTTCCGCCGCTTCGCGTCCGGGAATCTCGTCGCCGTCCCGTCGTCGACCGTGGACGAGGCGACCGCCCGGGCGGCGCTGGCGGACGGCGAGCTCGACGTGGCCCTGGTGATCCCACCGGACGCCACCGCCCGCCTGACGGCCGGAGAGGGACTCCAGCTGATCGTCCTGACGCCCGGCGCCAACGCTCCGACGGAGAGCGGTCAGGTGGCCCAGGTCGAGCAGCTCCTGGCGACCGCGGTGGCGACGGCTGTGCCGGGCGCGGCGCCGCCCCCACGGATCGAGCACCGCACGATCTTCGGTGCGCCCGACGCGGACAGCTTCGATGCCCTTTCTCCGTTCTTCATCGCGTTCATCGTCTATTTCCTGGTGTTCGTGCTGACAGGCGTCAGCTTCCTGCGGGAGCGCATCGGTGGGACGCTCGAGCGACTGCTGGCCACGCCGATCACGAAGGGTGAGATCGTGCTCGGGTACACGCTCGGGTTCGGTATCTTCGCGACACTCCAGGTGATCGTCCTGCTGGCGTTCACGCTGCTGAAGGTCGACGTCCCCGCCATCGGCCCGCTCGGCCCGTTCACGGTGGGGCTCGCGGTGCCGAGCGTGGGAAGCCCGCTGCTGGCGTTCGCCGTTGCCCTCCTGCTGGCGATCGGTGCGGTGAGCCTGGGCATCTTCATCTCGACGTTCGCCCGGACGGAGTTCCAGATCCTGCAGTTCATCCCGCTCGTGATCGTCCCGCAGGGTTTGCTGTCGGGGATCTTCTGGCGGATCGAGACGCTGCCGGCGCTGCTGCAGCCGGTCGCGCGGGTGCTGCCGCTCACCTACGCGGCGGACGGGCTGCGCGAGATCATGATCCAGGGGCGGGACCTGACGGCGTCAGGGGTACAGCTCGACGTGGTCGTGCTGGTCGCGGTGGCCGGGTTCTTCGTCGTGCTCGCGGCGGCCACCATCCGCCGCGAGGTGGCCTGAACGCGCGATGGCCTGACGCGCGATGGCCTGACGCGCGATGGCCTGACGCACCCTGGCGTCAGGCGCGCCCGACCGCGCGCCGCAGGCGCGAGCGCCCGGCCCGGCCGTGCCACCGCGGTCCCGCGACCAGGAGGGCGATGCCCCACACTAGCACGGCGGCCATCACCAGTCCGTACACCGGCCAGTAAGTGCCCAGTCGGTCCACGCTGATCCCACCGAGCTCGACCGGCAGGATGCCGCCGAGCGGGTAGGCCACCGCGAGCACGCCGAAGATCGACCCGAAGTTGGGGCCGCCGAAGACATCGCTGAAGGCGGCCGAGCGGACCGCGATGGTGGCCCCCATGCCGAAGCCGTGCAGGACCACGCCGGCCACGGCGACCTCCGCGGTCGCGCCGGTCGCGCCGAACGCGGCGGTCGAGCCGAGCGCGACGACGACGAGCGCGGCGAGCCCGACCGCGCGTCTCCCGAGCCGATCGGAGAGCGCCCCGCCGACGAGCTGCCCGACGATGTACGAGACCGATTCGACGGCGAGTCCTTGGGCCGCCAGCGCCTCGGGCACGCCCTGCCGAGTAGCGTGCGGCAAGAACGTCTGGAAGACGCCCTCGTCCATCACGCCGATCGCGACTGCCCCCAGGAACAGCATCCAGAAACGGGCGGTGCGGAGCGTCCGGCGGAGCGTGTCGGGCCGGCCCAGGTCACCGGCTGGAGCGACCTCCTGAGCCGCACCGACTGCCCCCGGGGCGGATGTCTCATGCAGCGCGCCGGCGCTCAGGGTCGTCGCGGCCGTGGGTGTCGCAGCGGGGCGCCGCGGAGCACGGGCCGGGATCAGGATCGCCGGGCCGCTCGTCATCAGCCAGACGAATGGCAGGCCGGCCAGCGCGAGGACTCCGAAGATCGCGACGATCTCACGCCAACCGAGCAGTGGGATCGCCGGCGTCACCAGCGGCAGCGCGACGGCCACGCCCGCGCCGGGGCCGGCGTACGCGATCCCGAGCGCCAGCCCGGTCACGCCGGCGTAGCGGCGCGAGATCGCCGTCGTGGTGCCCACGAACACGAGCTCGAGGCCGACCGCGAGCAGAAGCCCGTAGGCCACCACGAGCAGGCGCACGTCCGTGGCGAGCGCCGCCACGCCCCAGCCGATCGCCATCAGGAGCAGGCCGGCCGCAAGCAGCCAGCGGTCCGCGATCAGGTCGTAGGCGCGGCCGAGCAGCGGGCTCGAGAGGCCGGTCACGAGGAGGAAGAGGGTCCATGGCGCGACCGCGACGGTTCGACCGATGCCGAACTCGGTGGCGTAGGCCACGGAGATCGGCGGGAAGCAGTAGAGGCCGGCGTAGGCGATGGCACCGACGACGAACGCGGCCAAGACCGGCAGCCAGCGGCGCGCGCGGTCGGGGCGCAGCGCGGACGGCGCGGCGGACGGCGCGCTACTCATGCGGCGGCGAGCAGCGACGGCGGGGGCGTGAGGAAGTGGCGCAGGACGAGGAAGCGGCGCGCGACGGGCGCCGCCACCGTGCGAGGGTCGGGCACGCCGCCGATAGTAACGCCGGGACGTGGCAGGGGTCGCCGTCATCCGGGCACCGGCCGCCTCGAGTCGCGCGTGCCCGCCGGGCCCGTCGGCCCCCTTCCCTATACTTGCGTGCGCATGGCCACCAGTCGCGACTACTACGACGTCCTCGGCGTCCCGCGCGGCGCGACGGACGCCGAGATCAAACGCGCGTTCCGCAAGCTCGCCCAGCAGTGGCACCCGGACGTCAACACCGACCCCTCCGCGGCGGAACGCTTCAAGGAGATCAACGAGGCGTACCAGGTGCTGTCTGACCCACAGCAGCGCCGCGCCTACGACATGTTCGGGCGGGCCGGCGTCGGCACCGGCGGCTCCGAGGGCTACGGCCCGTTCGCGGGGTTCCAGGGGTTCGGGGATCTGTTCGACGCGTTCTTCGGCGGCGCGACTGGTGCTGGGGCCGGGGCGCGGCGGGCGCGGCCGCCCACCGGATCCGACCTGCGCTACGACCTGCGGATCACCTTCGAAGAATCGATCCGTGGCGCCGAGAAAGAGATCGAGTTCTCGGCACTGGACCGCTGCCCGACCTGTGCGGGGACGGGCGCGGAACCGGGCTCGGCCACCGTGCGCTGTCCGCAGTGCAACGGCCGCGGTGAGATCCGCCAGGTCCGTAGCACGATGCTCGGCCAGATGGTCAGCGTGACCGTCTGCCCGCGCTGCCACGGCGAGGGGCACGTCGTCGAGACGCCCTGCCATGAGTGTCACGGCGAGGGGCGCGTCCAGCGCCGCCGCAAGCTTCGCGTGGTGATCCCACCGGGGATCGACGAGGGGCACCAGATGCGGCTCACCGGCGAGGGCGAGGCGGGCCCGCGCGGCGGTCCGGCGGGCAACCTGTACGTAGCGGTGCATGTGGATCAGCATCCGGCGCTCCGGCGCGAGGAGACCGAGCTCTTCTACGAGCTGCCGGTATCGATCACTCAGGCGGCCCTCGGAGCGCGGGTCACCGTCCCGACAGCCGAGGGCGACGAGGAGATCGAGATCAAGCCGGGGACGCAGCCGGGGACCGAGATCCGGCTGCGCGGGCGCGGGGTGCCGCATCTGCGGCGTCCGGGCGTGCGGGGCGACCTTCACGTGTTGGTCGACGTGCGTGTTCCCACCCGCCTTTCGAAGCGCCAGCGCGAGCTATTGGAGGCGCTCGCCGCGGAATCCGGCGAGCGGCCTGCGGCGAAGTCCGGCGGGCTCTTCGACAAGGTGAAGGACGCGATCAGTTGAGCGCCCCCGACGTGGTGCGGTGAGCGGCGCCAGGGGCGTCCAGGGACCGGGCGCGCCGCCGTCGACTGGATGGTTGGAGCTCTCCGTCGTCGCGGATCACGAGGCGGTGGAGGCCGTCAGCGAGATCCTCGCCCGCGAGGCGCCCGGCGGCGTGAGCGTCGAGCCCGCCGTTCGCCTGCTCGACGAGGGATTGGCGGCCGATCTCGACACAACGCGGCCCGCGTTGGTGCGCGCGTGGCTGCCGGGTGCCGACGAGCGTGCGACAGCCGACGCGCTCGAGCGGGTGCGGACGGCGCTCGGCCACCTGCAGGCGTTCGGCCTGCGCCCGATCGGCGAGCTGCGGACGGCGGTGGTGGACGCGACCGACTGGGCGGCGGAGGGGCGGGCGCACTTCCCGGTGCTACGAGTCGGTCGACGGTTCGTGGTGTGTCCCACGTGGCGTCGGTATCGGCATCGCCCGGGCGATCTGGTGCTGGCGCTCGACCCGGGAGTGGCCTTTGGGACCGGGCTGCACCCCACGACCAGACTCTGTCTGCTCGGGCTCGAGGCCTGGGGGGACGAAGGGAGGGTGGCGGGTGCTCGCGTGCTCGACGTCGGGTCCGGCTCCGGGATCCTGTCGCTGGGCGCCGCGCGCCTGGGGGCCGCGTCGGTGCTGGCAGTCGACACCGACCCGCTGGCGGTCGAGGCGACCGCGGCGAACGCCCGTCGCAACAGGTTGGTGCGGCGCATCGCGGCCCAGCAGGGCTCGATCCCCAGCGGGCTGCCGCCCTTCGACCTGGTGCTCGCAAACCTGGTCGCGTCGATCCTCGTCACGCTGGCCGCCGCACTCTGCGGGGAGGTGCGGCGCGGCACCGGGTCTGGCGGCTCGGGTGGACGGCTGCTCGCGAGCGGGATCATCGCCGAGCGCGAGCCGGAGGTCCGGCGGGCGTTCGCCGCGGCGGGGTTCCACCTGCTGCGTCGGTGGGAAGAGGGGGACTGGGTCGCCCTGGAGGCCGAACGGGTCGACTGACGGCCGGGCGAGCGTTGGTCAACACGTGTCCGTACCCGGCCGTCGCGCCGGTAGCTCGTCCGCGCCAGTGGCACCATAGGCGGCACGACCGATACGCGCGGAGGGGAACAGGATGGCGGATGGCGACTGCCTCTTTTGCCGGATCGCAGCGGGCGAGCTGCCGGCCAAGGTTGTCTACTCGGACGATGAGGTGATGGCGTTCCGGGACGTCGCACCCCGCGCGCCGATCCATGTGCTGGTCATCCCGCGTCGTCACCTCGTCTCCGTGATGGACCTGCGCGACGAGGACACGCCGCTCCTTGGACGGATCTTCGCCGTGATCCGCGAGGTGGCGAGGCAGGAGAGCATCGCGCAGTCCGGGTTCCGGGTCGTCTCGAACGCCGGCCGCGACGGCGGGCAGACCGTCGACCACCTTCACTTCCACGTCTTTGGCGGCCGATTCATGACCTGGCCGCCGGGGTGAGGGCGGGCCAACCTTGAGGAGCATCGGACGGCGGCACCTGTGGGCCGCGCTCTCTCTCGCCGCGCTTGCGGCCCTGACAGCGGCGCTTGCGGGCTGCATGCCGCTCGCCCCGAGCGCCGCGTCGTCGCCGGCGTCGCCGCCGCCGGTGGTGGTGTCGCAGCCGCCGATTTCCTCCGTCGTGGCCCGGGCCGCGGCAGCGCTCGAAGCCGCCTATCGGCAGGCGGGCTTCGGGCTCATCCCAGCCAGGCGGCCATATCGCCCGTCGGAGCCGCCCGCGCTGATCCCGGTCCCGCGGAGCGTCTACCAGGTGGTGCTGCCGAATGATCCTGGGTCGGGGTACGTTGTGATCTACCAAGCGGCGGATCCCGCCGCGGCGCAGTCGTTGGCCACGGCGATGCAGCGCTACCTCGAGAGCGGCTTCGGGGAGACGAACTTCCCCACTGACGCACGGTTTGCGGTGCAGGCCTATGACGCGACGGCAGTCTTCGGCTGGTACTCGCCGGGCGCCAGCGCCGATCCTGCGACCGCCGCGGCCGCGCTGCGCGTGCTGCGGTCGTTCGGAGAGCCGTTTCCGGTCGTCCGCTGAACCGCCGCAACGCGAGCCGGCCAGCGCTCGTCGCTGTACCGTCGCTACCGTCGCTCGACGTAGAGCATGGGCAGCGGCGTCTCGGTGGTGGCCCAGGCCTGCACGAGGTCGCGGCGCACTTTGAATGTGTGCGTGCGCGGAAAGTCGCCAGCGGGCCAGAGCCGCCAGGCTGAGACCCGCTGCTGCACCGCCAGGCGGCTGTTTGCCTCACGCACGGCCGCGTCGATCCGCGCGCGCAGCGCGACCGTTTCCTCCGCCGTCAGCTCAGGCGCGGGCGCGTCGGTGCCGATCGGGATCGCCGGCCGGTCCGGCGGCAGCACGATCGCCTCGATCTGTCCGGGCGCTGTCTCGAGCACCACCGTCTCCGGCAAGCCTGCGTCGTGCAGGGCGTTTTCGATGTCCTCGGGATAGACATTCAACCCGTTGGGCAGCACGATGATGTTCTTCGTCCGGCCCAACAGGACCAGGTTCCCGCGATCGTCGAAGCGCGCCACGTCCCCCGTGTGGTACCAGCCGTCGCGGTCGAGCACCTCCGCGGTGGCGACTGGATCGCGCCAGTACCCGGAGAAGAGCGTCGGTCCGGCCACCAGGATCTCGCCATCGTCGGCGAGCCGGACCTGGATCGGCGATGGCGCTGGAACCTTGCCCACGGTGCCCGGCGTGTGGTCGCGCAGCGTCGAGCACGCGATGATGCCGCACTCGGTCGCGCCATAGCCCTGCAGCACGGTCACCCCCAGGTCCTCCCACGCCTCTTGCAGGGGTGGCGGGAGGTACGCCCCGGCGGTCACGGCGAGCCGCAGCCGACCGCCGAACTGGCGGTGGACGCTGCGAAAGAGCAGGCGGCGGAGAGGGTAGGGGAGCCGGCGCGCGAGCCGCCGAGCACGGTCGAATTGCTTCCATCGGCCCCGGCGCTCCACCTCTCGCCGCAACGCCGTCCAGAAGAGCTCCAGCACCTGCGGCACGACCAGCAGCGTCGTGACGCGGTGGTCGCGGATCGCCTCGAAGATCACCCGCGGGTTGCGCGAGCGGACGTAGAGGATGTCGGCGCCGACGAGCGTGGCGTAGAAGAGCGCAGCGGCCTGCTCCAGCAGATGGGAGAGCGGCAGCAGTGACACCACGCGATGTTCCAGCGGCGGGATCACGAGGCCGAACGCGTCGATCGAGGAGAGGATCGCGCCGTGCGTGAGCATCACGCCCTTCGGCACGCCGGTGGTCCCGGACGTGAAGACGACCTCGAAGAGTTCCTCGCGCGTGGGCCGCTCCCAGGCGTCGACCTGCGCTTCCCAGTCGAGCGGGAGCCAGGCCGGGTCGGTCGGGTCGGCTGCTGGCTCGGCCGTCAGCGCCGTGGTCGTCGTGCGCGGCAGATCGCCCAGGCCGGAGCCGTCCGGATCCGGCGCGTCGCGGCCCGTGCCGAGCGCGGCGAGGCGCGCCTCCACGCGTGACACGATGCGGCTGACGGTGTCCGGCGCCATGTGGAGGTCGAGCGGGACGACCGGCACGCGCGCCCGCATCGCGCCGAAGTAGACGGCCGGGAGCTCGGGGCTCGACGGGCTCCAGGTGATGAGCCGGTCGCCCGGCTCGAGGCCATGTGCTCGGAGGCGGAACGCGGCGAGCTTCGAGCGTCGATCGAGCTCGCGGTAGGTCCAGTGCCAGGCCACTCCGTCGTCGCCACGCAGGCCGAGGGCCGGCCGGTCGGGGCGGCGCGCCAGGGCGTCGTCGAGGATGTTGAGCAGGGACGTGAACGTCGCCACGTCGGAGTGCGAGGGCGGCACGGACGGAGTGTAGCGGGGGCTCTCTTCGGGTTGGCAGCACGCCGTCAGGCCAGAACATGCGTCATCGCACGTGGAGTACACCGGCGCGACCGCCGCTGCGGGCCGTCCACACGCTGCTGCGGGCAGGTTGACCACGCACCCCGCCTCCGCTATGCTCGGCCGGCCCTCGCGCGGCACGTGTCGATTGCCGCGCGCACGCGTGTGTCCGCTGGCATCGGACGGCGTGTCGAGGCAAGTCCCGGCCAGAGGAGGTGAAACCGGATTGGCTGAAGTCCGCGTCGGGGAGAACGAGACCTTCGAGAGCGCGCTCCGCCGCTTCAACAAGAAGATCCAGCAGAGTGGCATCCTCGCAGAAGCTCGACGCCGCGAGCACTACGAGAAGCCGAGCGTGAAGCGCAAGCGCAAGGAAGCGAAGCGCAAGAAGGCCGCCCGCCAGGGCTAGGTCGTCCGGGGCCGCCGCCGCGGGTGCGGGGGACAGACGCCTCGTCTGTGGATCGCGGCCCGGCCTCCCGGCCACTCCGGGGCGCCCGACGGCGCAGCCCGGGAGCTACCAGCACGTGACACTCGCAGAGCGACTACAGGCCGACATGACCGGCGCCATGCGCGCGCGCGACGAGATGCGTCGGGACGCCTTGCGCATGGCGCTGGCCGCGCTGCAGCGTGCCGAGAAGGATGCCCGCCGCTCCCTCACCCCCGACGAGGAGGTCGCGGTGCTGACGCGCGAGATCCGCACGCGTCGCGAGTCGCTGGACGCGTTCGTCCAGGGCGCGCGCCCCGACCTCGTCGCGGCGGAGCGCCGCAAACTCGAGGTGCTGGCCGGCTACATGCCGGCGCAGCTCAGCGATGCGGAACTCGACGCGCTCGTGCGCGCGGCGATCGACGAGACCGGCGCGGTCACGCCCCGCGATCTCGGTCGCGTCATGAAGGTGCTTGCACCACGGGTCCGTGGCCGCGCGGACGGGCGATCCGTCCACGAGCGCGTCAGCCGTGAGCTCGCGCGGCGCGCCGGTGCGGGCACCGGCTGATGCTCGCCCAGCAGGTCCGCGCCCCGTTCGCCGCCTTCACGCGCCGGGACGCTGTGCGTCTCGCCGTCGCCGCGACGATCTTGGTCGCTGCGCTGACCGCGATCCTTTCGATCGACATCATCCCGGCCGCCTACCACGTATCGGTTGGCGACATTGCACCGTCCACCATCCGGGCCCCGCGCACCGTCGACTTCGTGAGCACGATCCTCACCAAGCAGGCTCAGGACGCCGCCGTGCAGGCGGTGCCGCCGCAGTACGACTACACGCCGGCGAAGGGCGACTTGGTGGCCGCGAGACAGACCGCGGCGTTCGACAGCCTCGTCGCGCCGGTCGATGCCGCATTCGGCGCCGTGCTCTCCGAGCAGGGCCGCCGCGCCGCCCTGGCCGGTGCCCTGCCCGGCCTCTCGAAGACGGCGCTCGCCACGCTCCAGGGGATGGATGCGGCCTCGTGGACCACGCTGCGCAGCGCCATGCGCACCGTGCTCGACACGACGGAACAGGGCGAGGTGCGCGACTCCGAGCTGGACGCGATGCGTCAGGCACTTCCCCAGGCGCTGCCCGCGAACATCCCCGCCGATGAGCGGGAGCTCGCCGGCGAGATCATCGAGCCGCTGCTGGTGGCCAACTCCTCGTACGATGCGGCCGCCACCCAGGCCGCTCGCGCCCAGGCCCTGCAGGGAACCCCCCCGGTCACCGTCACCGTCAAGCAGGACGAGGTGATCGTCGACCAGGGACACACGATCTCCCCGACCGACCTCGAGAAGATCCAGGCGCTCGGCTTGGAGAACGCCCAGCCCGACGTCGCCAAGCTCGCCGGCTGGTTCCTGCTCGCGGTGCTCGTGGTGGCGCTGCTGCTCGGCTGGGTGTGGCGCTATCGGCCCGAGCTCTGGCATCGCGACAACGCGCTGCTGCTGGTCGGGCTGCTCCTGACCGGGGCCGTGTTGGGGCTGAAGCTGACCGCCGGGCGGTCGCTGCTGCCGTTCTTCATCCCGGTGGCGACGGTCGTGCTCCTGCTGACGGTGCTGCTCGACAGCGGCGCGGCGATCGTGGTGCTCGGGACGCTCTCGGTGCTGGCCGGCGCGGTCTCCGGGACGGTCGAGCTCGCGACGTACGTCTTTCTGGGCGGACTCGTGGGGATCGTGGTGCTCCATCGGGGCGATCGCTTCCACCACTTCGTCCAGGCGGGCGTGGCCATGGCGATCGTCAACGCGGCGGTCGTCGCGATCTTCACGCTGCTCGGCGAGCGGGATCTGACCGGGCTGCTCCAGCTGTGGGGCGCGTCGGCCGCGTCCGCGGGGGGATCGGCCATCGTCGCGGTCGGCTCGTTCGCGGTGCTCGGCAATCTGTTCGGGATCACCACGAGCTTCCAGCTGCTCGAGCTCGCGAACCCCTCCCAGCCGCTCCTGCGCCGGCTGCTGTTGGAGACGCCCGGCACGTACCACCACTCGTTGATGGTCGGCAATCTCGCCGAACGGGCCGCCGAAGCGATCGGCGCGAACCCGCTGCTGGTGCGGGTGGCGGCGTACTACCACGACATCGGCAAGCTCGCGAACCCGGCAGCCTTCATCGAGAATCAGGGTGGCATGGGCAACGTGCACGACTTGTTGACGCCCGAGGAGTCTGCGGCCGTGCTCAAGGAGCATGTCGCCAACGGGATCGATCTGGCCTACCAGTACGGGCTGCCGAAGGCCATCATCGCGTTCATCCCGCAGCACCACGGGACGGCGCTCATGAGCTACTTCTACGCAAAAGCGCAGGAGCAGGCGATCTTCGCGGCCGGCGCCATCCCGGGAACGCCCGAGGCCGCTGCAGCCGCCGCGTCGGTCGACCAGGCCCGTTTCCGCCATGCGGGTCCCAAGCCGCAGAGCCGCGAGGCCGCCATCCTGATGCTCTCGGACGGCGTCGAGGCCTCCGTGCGCTCGCTGACCGGGCACGACGAGCCGGCGATCCGCGCGATGGTGAGCACGATCATCCGCGAGCGGCTGGAGGATGGACAGTTCGACGAGTGCGACCTGACGCTGCGCGACCTCGACCGGATCCGTGAGGCGTTCGTCTCTCAGCTGCTCGGGATGTACCACCAGCGGATCGAGTATCCACAGAACAAGATCGTCGAGCTCGAGTCGCGCCGCATCGCCGGCGCCGGTCGGACGTGACCGGGCCCGTGCGCGGGCTGGAGGAAGGCGGCGACCGGGCGGGCCTGGGGTCCCTGGCGGGACGCGCGCAGGCTCGCATCCCGATGCCCCCCGCACGCGCCGCTGCCGTGGAGGCGATCGCCGACGCAGACGCGGGCCGCACGGTCGTGCGCTACCTGCCGCCCTGGCGGATCGAGCTGACCGTGAGGCCTGGGGTGCCGCGGCTGCTCTCCCTCGACGCGCTCGCGCGGTTGGCCGCGGCGGCGCTCGACTCGGCCGGAGCACCGTCTCCTGCGTCGCTCGGCGTCATCCTTGCGGACGATCGGGAGCTGGCCGCACTGAACCTCCGGGCGATGGGGAAGTCGGGACCGACCGACGTGCTCTCGTTCCCGCTGTTGCCGCCTGACGCGTTCCCGGCGGACGCGAGACGCGTCGCGCGGATCCCCGCGGCGTTCGCCCTGCCACCGGGAGTCCGCCCGCACCTTGGCGACATCGTCGTGTCCGTGGAGCGCGCGGTAGAGCAGGCGCGCGAAGGCCGCGGCGGGCAGACCGGGGACGTGGCCTGTGATCCGGCGGAAGAGCTGGCCCTGCTGCTCGTCCACGGCGTGCTGCACGTCTGCGGCCGGGATCACGCCTCGGCCGCCGACGAGGCGGCGATGCGCGCGCTCGAGCGGCGGATCCTGGCCGCACATGGCCCGGCCGCGCATGCCCCCGCCATGCGGGCAGCTGCCGGGCCGCGGCGGAGGCGCACCCGATGAGCGATCCGCGCCTCATCGTAGGCCTCGGCAACCCCGGTTCGAAGTACGCCGAGACCCGCCACAACGTCGGCTGGATGGTGCTCGACCGGCTCGCGGACCGCGCGGGCCTGGGGGGTCGGGGGAAAGAGCGCGACGCGGCGATCGCGATCCGTGGCCGGCTGGGCGATCTGGAGATCGTGCTGGTCAAGCCGCTGACCTTCATGAACGACTCTGGCATCGCCGTCCGCAAGCTCCTCGCCCGGGAGCACGTGCCGCTCGAGCAGATGCTCGTCGTCGTGGACGATTTCGCGCTGCCGTTCGGCCGGCTGCGGATCCGCCCGGACGGGACCCACGGCGGTCACAACGGGCTCCGCTCGATCGTCACCGAGCTCGGCACACAGCGCTTCGCGCGGCTGCGGGTCGGGATCGGCGAACCGCGCCGCGACGCGATCGACCACGTGCTGAGCCGGTTCTCGGACCGCGAGCGGCAGCTCCTGCCGGAGCTCCTCGATGCCGCCGCGGACGCGGTCCAGACGTGGGCCCGCGAGGGCGCGACGGGCGCCGCGAACCGCTGGAACGGCTGGGTCTTGCCGGCGCTCCCCGGCGCGTCCGCGGGCGGCGACGCCGCGCCTGGTGCGGCGCTTCCCGGCGCGTCCGCGGGCGGCGACGAGGGTGAGCGGCCCGCTCGCACGCCCGGTCCGGGAGAGGCAGGCGGGCCGGTTGGCCCCGACGGCATCCGACGCACCGGCACGGGCTGGCGTCGGATCCTCGCCCGCACCGCGGACGACGACCGACGCGCCTGACCCGCGCATGACCGAACAGCGTCTGCGCGGCCGTCGAGGCCGCGATCGGCACATCGCGGAAGCCTCGGCCGCGCTCGCCGGGCGCGCATCCCAGCGCGGAGAGTCGGGGACGTCGCCGGCTCCCGGCAGCGCGCGCATCCGGGCCGCGGACCTTGCGGTGCTGCCCCCGCTGCTGGCCGCGACGGCCGAGCTGCGTGCCCTGGCGGAGCGATACGCGCGGGCTCGCGGGGGGCGCGTCGGCCGAGATCTCCGCCATCTGGTCTACGCCGCCATGCCGCATGGGGCCAAGACGTACCTGGCGGCCGCGCTCGCGTTCGCCACGCGGGAGCGCCTCGTCTGGATCGCCCGCGACGCGGAGATCGCGGATCGCGTGGCGGAGGAGCTCGTGGCCTGGTTCGGCGATCCGTCGGCGGTCGTCCTCCTCGAGCCGCGCACCGCGCTGGCGTACGAGCGTGGCGAGCTCGTGCGCGACGAGACGGCGGCCCGGGTCGCGGCCCTCGCCGCGTGGCGTGGTGGCGCGCCGCCGGTGCCGTCGCAGACGGGCAGCGGTCGCTCCGGCGGGACCCCCGCGATCCTGGTGACCAGCCCCCAGGCGCTCCTGCAGCGCACCCTGCCCCCCGATGGGCTGCCGGCGGCGCCGCTCGTGCTGCGGCCCGGCGCCCACCTGCCTCAGGAACGGCTCCTGCGCGAGCTGATCGACCTCGGGTACGACGCGGTCGCCGAGGTCGGTGGCCGCGGCGAGTTCGCCCGGCGTGGCGGGATCGTGGATCTCTTCCCGCCGGGTCAGCCTTTGCCGGTGCGCGTCGAGTTCTTCGGTGACGAGATCGACTCGCTGCGGGCGTTCGATCCCGCCGATCAGCGCTCGACCGGCGCCGTGGCCGCCGCGGCCGTCTTGCCCGCCGGCGAGTTCCTGGTGCCGCCCGACGCAGCCGCGTGGCTGCGGGCGCGCCTCGGTCGGCTGGCCGGGCGGCTCCCGCCCCTGCTCGAGGCGGACCTGGAACGGATCACGGCGACGCGCGAACTGGGTGATGCGGCCGAGGTGTGGGCCGGTCTCCTCGCCCCGGCCACCGGCCTGGACCACCTCGGCGACGCCATCTGGCTGGTCGATGAACCGGGCGACGTGGCGCAGGCCGCCGAGTTGCTCTGGGAACAGGCCGCCGAGCGGCGCCGCGAACTCGAAGAGGCTGGCGAGGTGCCCGCTGGCTGGCCCGACGCGTACCTCGATCCGCGGGCCTGGCGGCGCGCGCAGCAGGAGGCGCGGACCCTCGAGTTGACCTGGGAGAGCGAGGCCGAGGGGGCGCCGCCGGGCGGCAACCCGTTCGGCTGGCGCGAGCCGGCCCTGCCGCCGCAGCGAGTCGCCGGGCTCGGGGAAGCGCTGGCGCGGTGGCGGGCCGAAGGCCGGCGCGTGGTCGTCACATCGGATCAGTCGGCCCGCCTGGCCGAACTCCTCGATGACGCCGGCATCTTCGTGGTCCCGGCCCGCCGTCTCGCCGAACCGCCTGCGCCGGGCGGCGTGGCGCTGGTCGAGCGCAGCCTCAACAGCGGGTTCGAGGACGGCCCCGACGGGCTCGTCCTCCTCACCGACCGCGAGCTCTTCGGGAACGTCCGTGTCCGGCGTCCGCGCGCGCTGCGGCGCGTCGTTCCGCGCGATCTCCTCGAGCGGCTGACCGCAGGGGACATCGTGGTCCACATCGACCACGGGATCGCCCGTTATGGCGGGATGGTGCGCCGGCGCGTCGGGAGCTCGGGCGAGGAACGTGACTACCTGGAGCTGCACTTCGCGGGCGGCGACCGGATCTACCTGCCGGTCGAGCAGATCGACCGCATCTCCCGCTACTCGGGCGGCGAGAACCCGCCGCTGTCGAAGCTCGGCGGCGGCGAGTGGCAGCGCACGCGGGCCCGCGTGCGGCGCGCGGTCTCGGACCTGGCGAAGGAGCTGCTCGAGCTCTATTCCGCGCGCGAGCGTTCACAGGGGCATGCCTTCGCCCCCGACACCCCTTGGCAGGGCGAGATGGAGGCGGCCTTCCCGTACGAAGAAACGGCCGATCAGCTGCGCGCCGTACTGGAGACCAAGGCCGACATGGAACGGCCCCGGCCGATGGATCGACTCGTGGTTGGCGACGTCGGGTACGGCAAGACCGAGGTGGCGCTGCGGGCGGCCTTCAAGGCGATCCAGGATGGCATGCAGGTCGCGGTGCTGGTGCCCACCACCGTCCTCGCCCAGCAGCACTACGCGACGTTCACGCAGCGTTTCGCCGCGTACCCGATCGTGCTGCGGCTCCTCAGCCGCTTCGTCCCGCCGGCCGAGCAGCAGGCCACCGTCGAGGGGCTCGCCCGCGGGACGGTGGACCTCGTGATCGGCACGCACCGGCTGCTCTCGCGCGACGTCCACTTTCGCAACCTCGGGCTCGTCATCGTCGACGAAGAGCAGCGCTTCGGGGTGGCGCACAAGGAGCGCCTCAAGCAGCTCAAACGGAGTGTCGACGTGCTGACGCTCTCCGCCACGCCGATCCCGCGCACGCTCAACCTCGCGCTCTCGGGGGTGCGCGACATGAGCGTGATCGAGACGCCGCCGGAGGACCGGCTCCCGATCCAGACCCGCGTGGCGGAGGCCTCCGCGGGACTCGTGCGCGACGCCATCCTGCGGGAGCTCGACCGCGGCGGCCAGGCGTTCTTCGTGCACAACCGGGTCGAGACGATCGAGGCGCAGGCCGAGCAGCTGCGCCGCTTGCTGCCGCAGGCGCGGATCGCCGTCGCCCACGGACAGATGCCGGAGAGGCAGCTCGAGCGAGTGATGCTTACCTTCGCCGGCGGCGGGTACGACGTGCTCGTCTGCACCACGATCATCGAATCCGGGCTCGACATCCCGAACGCGAACACGATCGTGATCGACCGCGCGGACGCGCTCGGCCTGGCCCAGCTGTACCAGCTGCGCGGGCGGATCGGACGGAGCGCCCGGCGCGCGTACGCGTACCTGCTCTATCGGCGGCGCGACCGCCTGAGCGATGTGGCGCGCAAGCGGCTCCAGGCGATCTTCAATGCGTCCGAGCTCGGGGCGGGCTTCCAGATCGCGCTCGCCGACCTCGAGATCCGCGGCGCCGGCAACATCCTGGGCGCGGAGCAGCACGGCCACATCGCGGCGGTCGGCTTCGACCTCTATACGCGGCTGCTGGCGGAGGCTGTCGAGGAGCAGAGGGCCGCGATGGAGGAACGCGAGCCGCTCCTCCCGCGTCCCGCGGCGATCGTCGACCTGCCGGTCGACGCGTACCTGCCCGACGAGTACGTGGCCGGCGAGCCGCAGAAGCTCGAGTTCTACCGGCGCCTCGCGCGCGTGCGCACGGAGGAGGAGCTCGCCGCGGCGCGCCTCGACCTGCTGGACCGCTTCGGCCCACTGCCGGTACCCGCGGAGCGGCTGCTCGAGGTGGTGCACCTGCGGCTGCTCGGCGAGCGCGCCGGGATCGCGTCGGTTTCGCGGGAGGACGCCGACCTGGTCTTCCGCTTCCCGACCGACTGGCCACGGGCGGCGGTGGTGCGCGCGCTGCAGGCGCCCGGCTGGCGACCGGCCGGGCTCACGCCCGGCTCGCTGCGTATCGCGTCGAACCAGATCCGGGTGCGGGTGGGGCGGCCGGCGCTCTTCTGGGAGGTGGCGCGCGCGATCGTGGTGCAGCTGGCGGGGGCAGACGGGACGGCGGTCGGCGTCCCGACCTGACCTTCGTGGGGTCGCGACGGCCGGCGGATCCGACCGTCGGCTCAGCTCTCGACGAAGCGGTATCCCAGCCCGTACTCGGTGGTGATGAAGCGCCGCTCCGGTGCCGCGGAGGCAAGCTTGGCGCGCAGGTTGCGCATGGTGACGCGCAGCAGCTGGGTGTCGTCGCCGTAGGTCGGTCCCCAGACTGCCTGCAGCAGTTCGCGATGCCCCACCAGCTCACCGGGGTGCTCCGCGAGGTAGCGCAGCAGGCGGAACTCGGTCGGCGTCAGGTGGATCTCGACCCCGCCGACCAGCACCCGGTGGCTGCGCGGGTAGATGTGCACGGCCCCGCGCATCAGGATGCCGGAGTCCTCCGCGGACGGCGTGCGCGGGTGTGCCCGGCGCAGCGCGGCCTGCACCCGGGCGACGAGCTCGGGGAAGCTGACCGGCTTGTTCATGTAGTCGTCCGCGCCGGCCCCGAGCCCGCGCACCTTGTCGGCCTCCGCGCCCAGTGCCGTCACCATCAGGACCGGCACCTGGCTGTGCGCGCGAATCCGGCCGATCAGCTCCCAGCCGTCCGGCCCGGGCAGCCCGATGTCGAGCAGCACGAGATCGGGGCGGTCCCGCTCGAACTGCTGCAGCGCCTCCCATCCGTCACGGGCCAGCAGGGTCTGCCACCCGTGACGGTCGAGCCAGAGCCGGATCAGCTCCGCGAACTCTGGCTCGTCCTCGACGATGAGGATGCGCTCGCGCCCCGGCTCACTCACGGGGTCCCCACCGTCCAGACGGTGCCGCGCGACCGGCGACCCCGGGACGAGACCGCCACCGGCAGCGTGAACGCAATCGCCGTGCCGCGCGGCCGGTCGTCCACCCAGATCTCGCCGCCGTGCGCCTCGACGAGGCGCCGGCACACGTAGAGGCCAAGCCCGCTCCCCGGTACGCCAGCGTCCCGAGCCCCGCGCCCGCGGTAGAAACGCTCGAACACCTGATCGCGTTCGGCCGGCGCGATGCCGACCCCCTCGTCTTCGACGCTGACCACCACACTGCGCTCCTGCTGGGCGGCCCGGATCGTGATCGGTGCGCTGGTGCGGCCGTACTTTGCCGCATTCGTCACCAGGTTGTCGAGCACCTGCGCGATGCGGTCCGCGTCGACGTCGACGGGCGGCAGGTCGCCGGGGAGCGCCACCTCGATCGGGGGGATCCCGGGCGCATCCGCGAACTCGGCCGTCACGCGCGAGACGATCGCGGCCAGCGAGGCGGGCTGGCGGCGCAGGGCGATGCGGCTGCTCTCGAGGTGCGCGACGTCGAGGATCTCGTCCACGAGCGCCGCCAGGCGCGCGGCGGCCTTGCCGATCCCTTCGATCGCGCGTCGCCGCTCCGGGGCGTCGAGCTCGAGCCCCAGGAGCGTGTCCACGTAGGCGGTGATGAGCGCCAGCGGCGTGCGCAGGTCGTGCGAGACGGCCGCCACGAAGCTCGAACGGAGCTCGTCCAGCGCGCGAGCACCGCGCAGATCGTGCAGGACCGCGACCGCGCCGGCATCAGGGCCGGACATCGGCGCGTACGACGCAACGACGGGGATCTCCTCGCCGCCCCGGCCCATCACCGTCTGTTCGCGGCCGACGATCGGTGGGGCACCGGCGAGCACCTCCTCGAATGGGCAGCGGGTCCCGCACCGCAGCTGCGGGTCGGCGCCATTCGGGCGCGGCCGGTCGCACCCGAACAGCTCGTGGCACGGCGTGGGCGCCGTTTCGGGCGACGCGTCGAGGAGCGCGAGGGCCGCCCGGTTGAGCCGCACCACCCGCCGATCCTCGTCGACGGCGACGATGGCGTCGGTCGCGCCGTCCAGGATCGCCGCGAGCAGCGAGCGCTCGTGGGCCAGCGTCTCCCGCAGCTGCGCGGCCCGGAACGCGATCGCGAGCTCGTGGCGCACGCGGGGGAGGAACCGCAGCGGCACGCCCCCGTCGTCCGCCGCACCGCGCTGCAGGGCCACGAAGCCCACCGTGCGCTGCTCGAAGCCGTCGCCGGTGTCGCGGCTCTCCTCGAGCGGCACGCCCGCCCATCCGGCTCCCCGGCACCAGGACGTCGCGGCCGCGACGTCCTCCAGTTGCGGCGGCACCTCCTCCTCGGCGGCCTCGCGGGCGCCGACCGCTGGCGTTCCCGGGTCGCTCGCCCCAAGTCCCGGGCCGCTCGTCCCGACTCCCGGGACGGCCGCCACCAGCGTCAGCAGACCGCCGCCTGGCGGTGTCAGCCAGAGGGCACCGCCCCGCGCCTCGTCGTGGCGCAGCAATTCGTCGAGCACCGCCGCGGACAACTCGGCCACGCTGCCCCCGGAGGCGAGCAGCTGACTCAACTGGTACTGGGCGAACATCGTGTCCGCCTCGCGCTGGGCGTCCTCGAACGACCGCCACCGATCGGCTTCCAGCGCCGCCAGTCGCGCTCCGTCGCGCCGGCGGTCCGGGATGCGGCGGCGCTCCTCGCCGCTGTGGGGTGCGGGGGCGAGCGCGGGCGGCGGTTCGCCGAGGCCCGGCACGGCCCGCGACGTGGGCCCCCGGCAGACCGGCGCGGTCCTGCCGGGGGCGGCATCGCCGGGGTTCCGCAGGATGGCGCCGCGTGCGGCCGTGGCCTCGTGCGCGGCCGTGGCTCTGTCGGAAGCGGATCCGTGGCCCGTCATGCGCAGCCCCCCGCGGCAGCGTGCAGTGCCGCCGGGCGCGCGTGGTCGCGCGGCGCGGCCAGCATCGTGCGCACCAGCAGGAAACAGGACGTCGCGCCGGGGTCTTGGTGCCCGCGGGAGCGTTCTCCGAGCCGCAACGCGAGCCCGCGCCGCGCGACGAGCGGCGTGGTGGCGCGCATCCCCGAGTGGGCCGCCCACGCGGCGCGCCGCAGCGAGGTCTCCAAGGACTCGCCGGCTTCGACGGCGGCGCGGAAGGCGCCCGCGGCGGGCGCCAGCGCGTCGAGGATCGTCTTGTCGCCGACGGCGCAGCGCCCCCGCCGGGAAAGACCGCGCACGGCGGCATCGAAGGCGTCGGCGATCGCCGCCGGGTCGAGATGGGCGACGCTCCCGACCGTGAACCCGGCCTCGATGAAGGCGGTGCCGTAGAGCGGACCGCTGGCGCCGCCGACCCGCGCGACCAGGACATGCCCCACGTTGCGCAGCAGCGCGCCCAGGTCGCTGGCAGGCTCCTCCGCCAGCGCCTGCAGCACCGCGTCGAACCCGGTGGCCATGTTCTCGCCATGGTCGCCGTCGCCGAGCGACGCGTCGAGCCGGTCGAGCAGCCCGCGGTGGCGGCGCAACGAGCGGGCCGCCCGCGCCAGGTACGCGGTGACGGCACCCCGGTCGAGCGCGGGCCGCACGCGTGTCTCGTGGGCGGCGCCTGGCGTCGTGGCAAGCCGCCGCCGCGCGGCCGGTGCCGTGCTCCGCTCGCGCGCCTGCACTGGGTCCGAGACGCGGTCTATGCTCATCTCGTACGTAGTGTACGAGCCCGTCCCGCCCCGGCGACACTCGTCTATGGGCGGCTTGGGGCGCGCCGCCGCGTTCGGAGGAGTCGTGGTCGGACTGGTCCTCGTCGCTCACAGCCCCGTGCTCCTAGCAGGCCTCCGCGCCATGGTCGCGCAGGCGGCCCCGGCGGTGCCGGTCGGCGAGGCTGGCGGCACGGCGGTCGGCGCGCTCGGGACCAGTGCGCCGAAAGTGCTGGACGTGCTGCGCGAGGTGCTCGCGGCAAGCGCTGGGGACGGCGCCGTCATCCTCATCGATCTCGGTAGCGCCGCGCTCGCGGTGGAGATCGCGCTCGAGGAGGCGACCGCCGAGGAGCGGCGGCTGACGCGGCTGAGCGGAGGTCCGATCGTGGAAGGTGCCGTGCTGGCGGCCGTGGAGGCCGCCTCCGGCGCGCCATTGGATGACGTGGCGCGCGCCGCCGATGGCGCGGCGGGTGTCCCGAAACTCCCGCAGGGCGACGCGGCATGACGGCGCCCCCGGGCCCGACCGTCGCGCTGATCCCGCCGCCCGCCAGACGGGCAACCGGCCGCAACGCATGAGCGCGCAGTGGGCGCAGGCGTGGCTGCGGGCGAGCGCCGCCGTGGTCCACGACCGAAGCACCTGGCTCACGGAGCTCGACGCCGCGATCGGCGACGGCGACCACGGCATCAACCTCGACCGGGGCTTCGGGCTGGTGGTGGCGCGGCTCGACGCCCAGGAGGCGCAGCTCCTGCCCGCGGGCGTCGTGCTGGCCGAGGCCGGGCGCGTGATGCTCGGTTCGGTCGGCGGCGCGAGTGGGGCGCTCTACGGCCGGGCGCTGGCCAGGGCTGGAGCCGCCATCCCGGAGCCGGAAGCGGGGGCCGGGGAGGTCCCGCCGCTGGAGGTCATCGTCCGTGCGTTCGAGGCGGCCGTCGAGGCGATCGCCGCGCTCGGGCGCTCGGGGCCTGGCGACAAGACGATGCTCGATGCGCTCGTCCCGGCGCTGGGGGCCCTGCGTGCGTCGGCCGGCACCGGAACCAACCTGGGCGAGGCCCTGGCGCGCGCCGCACAGGCCGCCGAGGCCGGGCTGGAGGCGACGCGGCCGCTCGTCGCACGGCGAGGACGCGCGAGCTACCTGGGCGAGCGATCGGCCGGCCACCTCGACCCCGGCGCCGCGTCGAGCGCCCTGCTCGTCCGCGCGCTCGCCGAGACGTGCCCGGCGGCTGAACGCGTCTCCGCCGGCTGAACGCGTCTCCGCCGGCTCAGCGCGTCTCCGCCGGCCGAGCGCCGTGCGGTCAGCCTGCGGCGTGGCAGCCGCGCTCCGCGCGAAACCCGCCACGCGGAGCGCTTCTGGCTCCCGCCGGTTCGGGCTCCCGCCGGCGCGCGATTTCGACGATGTCTTGAGATTCTGGCCGCCCATCCCGCCGTAGATTGTCGCCCGTCAGGAACGGACGTCGCCGTCTCTGTTCGGCTGTGCGCTGGGGGGGGCGCGCCGCGACACGGCGGCTGGAAAGGAGGGTATCAGGAAGGGCAGTCGCTTCATGCTATGCCGGCCGGGGTTTCCGGGTCCGTCCGAGGGCGGTGCGGCCCCATTCGCGCAGCCCACATCCCCGGTCGTGGCACCGCAGGAACTATCCCATCTCTGAGGGAGTACATACAGGATGACAGCTGAGAAGTTCCTCGCCGAGATCTTTGGCACAGGGATGCTGATCCTCCTCGGCGACGGCGTGGTCGCCGCAGTCCTGCTCACCAAGTCCAAGGCCCAGAACTCCGGCTGGATCGTGATCACCACGGCATGGGCCTTGGCCGTCTTCGCCGGCGTCGTCGTCGCCGGACCGATCAGCGGTGCCCATATCAACCCCGCGGTGACGCTCGCGGTCGCGATCAACGGTGGCATTCCGTGGAGCGCCGTGCCCGGCTACTGGCTCGGGCAGATGATCGGCGCGTTCATCGGCGCCTGCCTGGTGGCGCTCCATTACTGGGATCACTTCAAGGCCACTGAGGACGCCAACCTCAAGCTGGCGGTCTTCAGCACCGCCCCGAACATCCGCAACTACCCCCTGAACCTGATCTCGGAGATCATCGGCACCTTCGTGCTGCTGTTCGTGATCTTCTCGTTCGGCCACAACGGCAGTGGCTCTGGACTGGCGTCATTGGGCGCGCTGCCCGTCGCACTGTTGGTCTGGGTGATCGGCCTCTCGCTCGGCGGTACGACCGGGTACGCCATCAACCCCGCCCGCGACCTCGGTCCGCGCATCGCCCACTTCATCCTGCCCATCCCGGGCAAGCGTGATTCGGACTGGGCCTACTCGTGGGTACCGGTGGTCGGCCCGCTCATCGGCGGCGCCCTCGCCGCCGTGGTGTACCAGTGGGTGTTCACTGACTACATCCTGAAGGCGATCGCGCACTGAACACGGTCGGCGCGCCGACTGACGCCGGCACCCGTGTCACGCGTCCTGCCGCCGGTTCGGCCGCTGCCGGGCGGCGGCAGGAGCACCAGCAGGCGTTAGCGCAGGAGAACCGATGAAGAAGCTCATCAACAACCCCGAACGCGCCGTCGACGAAGAGCTGGCCGGGATGGCCGCCGCCCATGGCGACCTGATCCGGATCATCGAGCCCAACGTCGTCCTGCGCCGCGATGCGCCCCGTCCCGGGAAGGTCGGCGTGATCTCCGGTGGTGGCTCGGGCCACGAGCCGATGCACGGCGGTTATGTCGGGATGGGCATGCTCGACGCGGCGTGCCCGGGCGCGGTCTTCACCTCACCCGTCCCCGACCAGATGCTCGCGGCCACCAAGGCCGTGAACGCCGGCGCGGGCGTCCTCCACATCGTCAAGAACTACACCGGCGACATCATGAACTTCGAGCTCGCGGCCGAGATGGCCCGGGCCGAGGGGATCGAGGTCGCCTCCGTCGTGATCGCGGATGACGTCGCGGTCAAGGACTCGCTCTACACCGCCGGGCGACGCGGCGTCGGCGGCACGGTGCTGGCCGAGAAGATCGTCGGCGCGGCCGCCGAGGCCGGCGCGGACCTCAAGACCGTGGCCGCGCTGTGCCAGAAGGTGCAGGACAACGTCCGCTCGATGGGCATGGCGCTCACGAGCTGCACGGTGCCCGTGGCCGGCAAGCCGACCTTCGAGCTCGGCGAAGACGAGATGGAGATCGGCATCGGCATCCACGGCGAGCCGGGACGCACCCGCATGAAGCTCGCCCCAGCCGACGAGATCACCGAGATGCTCGCGACGCCGATCCTGGACGACCTGCCGTTCAAGAGCGGCGACACGGTCCTCGCCTTCGTCAACGGCATGGGCGGCACGCCGCTCATGGAGCTCTACATCGTCTTCAACAAGCTCGCCCAGATCCTGAAGGGCCGTGGCATCGCGATCGGTCGCAGCTTCGTCGGCAACTACATCACCTCGCTGGAGATGGCCGGCACTTCGATCACGCTGCTCCGGCTCGACGACGAGCTGACGCGCTTCTGGGACGCGCCGGTGCACACGCCGGCGCTGCGCTGGGGCGTCTGACCGCGCGGTCGGACGTGACCATGCGACATGAAAGGGAAGGTGTGACGGGCGGATGAGCGGGTCGACGCCGATCACGTATGACGACGTGATCGCTTGGATCAACACGTTCGCCGCATCCGTCAGGGACCAGAAGGAGTACCTCACCGAGCTCGACTCCGCGATCGGCGATGCCGACCACGGCATCAACATGGACCGGGGCTTCCAGGCCGTGATCGGGAAACTCCCGGGCCTGCCCAACCGCGACATCGGCGCGGCGTTCAAGACGGTGGGGATGACGCTGGTCTCGACGGTCGGCGGGGCGAGCGGCCCGCTCTACGGCACGTTCTTTCTGCAGCTCGGCACCGCCACGGCCGGCCGCGAGGCCATCGGCCTCGACGATCTCATCGCGGCGCTCGACGCCGGAGTCGCTGGGGTTCAGCGGATCGGCAAGGCGGAGCCGGGCGACAAGACCATGCTCGACACGCTGCTGCCGGCCCGGGACGCCCTGCGGGAGGCCGCCGCATCGGGGGCCTCCCTGCAGGACGCATTGGCCCGTGCGGTCGCTGCGGCCGAGCAGGGGATGCTCGCGACCATCCCGCTCGTCGCCCGCAAAGGTCGGGCGAGCTACCTCGGAGAGCGAAGCGCCGGGCACCAGGACCCGGGCGCGACCTCTTCGTACCTGCTGCTGAAGGCCGCCGCCGACGCCTGGTCGGGTGCGGCCGGAGGAACGGCCAACTAGCCGGCGCCTGGGCCGGCACGCTTGAACGAGCTGGGAGGCATCTATGGCGAGATACGTCGGCGCCCTCGATCAGGGCACGACCAGCACCCGCTTCATGATCTTCGATCACGCCGGCGCCGTCGTCGCGATCGATCAGAAGGAACACGAGCAGATCTACCCGAAGCCCGGCTGGGTGGAGCACGATCCGCTCGAGATCTGGAACCGCAGCGTCGAGGTCATCCGCGGTGCCCTGGCCAAGGCCGGCGTCAGCGCGGCCGATCTGGCCGCCGTGGGCGTCACCAACCAGCGCGAGACCACGGTGGTCTGGGATCGCCGCACGGGCAAGCCGATCCACAACGCGATCGTCTGGCAGGACACCCGGACGGCCGACATCTGCAACGAGCTGGCGAAGGACGGTGGCCAGGATCGGCTCCGGCCCAAGGTCGGCCTGCCGCTGGCGACCTACTTCTCCGGTCCGAAGATCAAGTGGATCCTCGACAACGTCGAGGGTGCGCGTGCCAAGGCCGAGGCCGGGGAATTGCTCTTCGGCAACATCGACACCTGGTGCATCTGGAACCTGACCGGCGGCCCGTCGGGCGGCGTCCACGTGACGGATGTCACGAACGCCAGCCGCACCATGCTGATGAACCTCGCGACCCTCGACTGGGATCCCGAGATCCTGAAGCTGATGGGCATCCCGCGCGCGATGCTGCCGGCCATCAAGGCCTCCAGCGAGGTCTACGGCAAGGCCACCGGCGACCTCGCCGGCGTCCCGGTCGCCGGCGACCTCGGCGACCAGCAGGCGGCGCTCTTCGGCCAGACGTGCTTCTCCGCCGGCGAGGCGAAGAACACGTACGGCACGGGCTGCTTCATGCTCCTCAACACCGGCACCAAGCCGGTGCCGTCCAAGAGCGGCCTGCTCACCACGCTCGGCTACAAGATCGGCGACCAGCCCGCGGTCTACGCGCTCGAGGGCTCGATCGCGATCACTGGTGCGCTCGTGCAGTGGCTGCGCGACAACCTGGGCATGATCAAGACCTCACCGGAGATCGAGGATCTGGCCCGCACCGTCGACGACAACGGCGGCGTCTACTTCGTCCCGGCGTTCTCCGGGCTGTTCGCGCCGTACTGGAAGAACGACGCCCGCGGCGTCATCGCCGGCCTCACCCGCTACGTGAACAAGGGTCACATCGCGCGTGCCGTCCTCGAGGCGACGGCTTGGCAGACCCGTGAGGTGCTCGACGCGATGAACGCCGACTCCGGCGTCGCGCTGACGGCCCTCAAGGTCGACGGCGGCATGGTCTACAACGAGCTGCTGATGCAGTTCCAGTCCGACGTCCTTGCCGTCCCGGTCATCCGCCCGAAGGTGGCCGAGACGACGGCGCTCGGCGCTGCCTACGCAGCCGGCCTGGCGGTCGGCTTCTGGAAGGCGGTCGAGGATCTGCGCGCCAACTGGGCCAAGGACAAGGAGTGGCACCCGCAGCTCGATGCGGCCACCCGCGAGAAGGAGTACAAGTTCTGGAAGAAGGCCGTGACGCGGACCTTCGACTGGGTCGAGAACCACTGAGCCACTGAACGGATCCGGGCTCTCGAGAGGGCCGGGTTGGAGACCAGCTATGACCGTCGTCCATCGCTCGCCCGCGCCGCACGTCGTCATCGTCGGCGGGGGCGGCACGGGCGGGGCGCTGGCCCTCGATCTGGCCCTCCGGGGGCTCCGGGTCACGCTCGTCGAACGCGGCGAGATCACGTCCGGGACCACGGGCCGGCACCATGGCCTGCTCCACAGCGGCGCCCGCTATGCTGTGAACGACCCCGAGTCCGCGGCCGAATGCATCCAGGAGAACCAGCTGCTGCGTCGTGTGGCGCCCGGCTCGTTCGAGGAGAACGACGGGCTCTTCGTCGGTCTCGACGAGGAGGACATGGCCTACGGCGAGAAACTCTTCGCGGCCTGCGGCGAGACCGGGATCCCCGCCCGCTGGCTGTCGGCGGCCGAGGCGCTGCGCCTCGAACCGAACCTGAACCCCGCGCTGAAGGGCGCCATCCAGGTCCCGGACGCGACGTTCGATGCGATGCGCCTGCCGTTGCGCTGGTTCGCCACCGCCAAGGCACACGGCGCGCTGATCCAGCCGTTCTGCGAGGTGACGAGCCTGATCGTGCATGACAAGTGCGTGACCGGCGTGCGGGGGCGGGACCATCGCACGGAACGCGATTTCGAGATCAGTGCGGATATCGTCGTGAACGCCAGCGGGCCGTGGGCCGAGAAGGTGGCCGCGATGGCCGGGGTGGACGTCCCGATCCAGCCCTCGCCGGGCGTCTTGCTCGCGCTGCGTGGCCGCTTCTGCAACATGGTCATCAACCGCATGCACAAATCCGGCGACGGTGACATCGTCGTGCCGCAACGCGCGCTCTCGATCGTCGGCACGAGCTCGTGGATCGTCGACGACCCGGACGACCTGGGCGTCCCGGAGGACCACGTGCAGAAGATGTACGAAGAAGGGGCCAAGCTGATCCCGGCGGTCCGCTCGGCGCCGTTCCGCCAGGCGTGGTCGGCGGCCCGCCCGCTGATCGGATCGCGCGGCGCGGCGACCGGACGGGAGCTGAGCCGCACGTTCAAGTGCTTCGACCACATGGAGCGCGACGGCGTGGAGGGCTTCGTCACCATTTCCGGCGGCAAGGGGACGACGGCGCGGGCGATGGCGGAGACGACGGCGGACGTCGTCTGCCGCAAGCTGGGGGTCGATGCGCCCTGCCGGACGCGCGACACCGTGCTGCTGCCACACACGGCCTACTACACCGCGTAGCCGATGGGCGAGACCGTCACGTTCCGCGTCCACCGCTACAAGCAGGGCGACGCGGCACCCCACCAAGACACGTTCCAGGTCGAGACCGAGCCGCGCACCACGGTGCTCGACGCGTTGACGGCCATCCGGCGCACCCAGGACCCCAGCCTCACGCTCCGCCACTCGTGCTTCCACGCGTCGTGCGGGACCTGCGCGATGAAGGTGAACGGCCGGGAGGTGCTGGCGTGCGTGACGAATGTCCGCGAGCTCGGCACCGCCGAGGTGGTGGTCGAACCGTTGGAGAACGCGCCGCTCGTCAGCGACCTGGTCGTGGAGATGGCGCCCTTCTTCGCGCGGTACAACGCAATCGACCGTCCACTGGTCCGCGAGAGCGAGCTCGTGCCCGGGGCACAGCGTGCGCCGGGCGTGGAGCGGGCCCTGCGATACGAGGACTGCATCGAGTGCGGCATCTGCGTCTCGGTCTGCCCCATCGCGGGCACCGATCCCGACTACCTGGGTCCGGCGGCGCTCGCCGCGGCCGACCGGGTGCGTGAGGAGCCGCGTGGCCGCGATCTGCCGTTCGTGCTCAGCCTGGCAGACGACCCGCATGGCGTGTGGCGCTGCCATGCCGCGTTCGAATGCACAGAAGCGTGCCCCTCGAACGTGGATCCGGCCGGGCACATCATGCAGCTGCGCCGCGCGCTGATCGGAGGTCGGCTGCGGCGCCTCTTCGCGCCGCGGGCGGAGGTCGGGCGATGAGGGTGCTCCAATGAGCGAGCGCGCCGTCACCCCCGCGCGGCAGGCCCCTCCTCGTGGCCGCCGCCGTGGCGTCCTCGGCTGGCTCGACGTCCGTGGGCGCCGCCTGGGTGGCTGGGCCTTCATCCTCAACCGCGTCACCGGGCTGGGCGTCCTCTTCTACCTGTACCTGCACCTGATCGTGCTCTCGCAGCTCGCGGCTGGCCCGAGCTCATGGAACGCCTTGCTGAACTGGTTCCTGAACCCGATCTTCCTGGTCCTAGATGTCGTGCTCCTTGCAGGGTTGCTGATCCATGGGCTGAACGGCATCCGCCTGACCCTCGTGGAGTTCGGGTTGGTCGTCAGCCGCCAGAAGGCGCTCCTCTTGGCGTTCGGCACGGTCGGCGTGATCGTGCTGCTGATCGGCGCGTTGCGGTTCCTGAGTGACGTGGGGGCGAAGTGATGGCCGGACGAGCGGACGAATCTGGGGCTCTGTCGGCGCCCGGGGAACGGCCCGTGCGGTGGGCGCCCGAGGAGCGGGACACGCTGCCCGGCGTGGGCTGGGGGTGGCAGGCCGTCACCGGGGCGCTGGTGTTGGTCCTCGTGACGCTCCACATGATCGCCAACCACTTCGTGGTCAAGGGTGGGCTGCGCGATTACCAGGAGGTGATCGCCTACATCACGAACCCCGTCATCTTGCCGCTCGAGACGCTCTTCTTGGTCGTGGTCAGCTGGCACGGGCTGCTCGGGCTGCGAGCCGTCATCTTCGACTTCGGGCTGAGCGTGCGCGCCGAACGGATCGTGACGCGCGTCCTCCTGGGCGTCTGGGTCGTGACGGTCCTCTACGGCCTGACACTCCTGGCCATCTTGGTGACGCACCCGTGAGCAGCATCGCAGGCGGGGCGGCAAGTGGCGGGGCGAGCGCGGAGCGCCGGCCGCTCGTCGGGGTGGTCGTGGCGTCACACTCGGCGCGCGTGGCGGAGGGGATCGTCGAGATGGCGCTGCAGATGGCGCGCGAGCAGGCGCCCGACGTCCGTGTCGTCGCGGCGGGGGGCGCCGCCGATGGCTCGCTCGGCGAGGATCCGACGCGCATCGCGGCGGCGATCGAGGAGGCCGACGCGGGGGCCGGCGTGGTGGTGGTGGTCGACTTCAACGGCGCGGTACACGCGGCGCGCTTCGCCCTGGAGAGCCTGCTCGATCCGGCGCTGGCGGCGCGTGTGCGCATCAGTGGGGGCCCGCTGGTCGAGGGTGCGGTGTTCGCCGCGGTCCAGGCGAGTGTCGGCGACAGCCTCGAGGCGGTCCTCGCGACCGCCGAGGCGGCGGCCTCCTACGACAAGCACGTCGCGGACTGAAGCGGGGCCCGCTCGGCCGATGCGGATCGCGGTCGTCGGGGCGGGTGCCGTCGGCTCGGTGCTCGGGGGCTGCCTGGCCGCCGGGGGGCACGGTGTCGTGCTGGTCGGCCGGACCGGCCCGCAGCGACCGATCGGCGGCACGCTCGAGTTGTGGGGCCCGGGCAACCGGCGGCGGAGCGTGCCGGTGACGCGCGTCGCGTCCTCGGCCGGGCTCCCGCAGGACCTCGACGCCGCGATCCTCGCCGTCAAGCGGTTCGACCTGCCCGGCGCCGTCGACGTGCTGCGCGATCTGCCCGGTCTCCCCGCGGTGACGGTGCAGAACGGGATCGGGGCCGAGGAACTGCTGCTCACGCGCCGCCCCGGGTCGGGCCTGATCGCCGCCTCGCTCACCGCGGCGGTCGAGCTGGGTGCGGGCGGCGAGGCGCGCTGGCTGCGCCGGGGCGGGATCGGTCTGGCCCCAGTCGACGGCGACGTCGAGGCGGTGGCGGTCGCCCTCGCCGACGCGTTTCGAGCGGGCGGGATGCCTGCCGTGCGGATGCGGGACGCGGCCTCGATGAAGTGGTCGAAGCTGCTCACGAACCTGGTCGGCAACGCGACCAGCGCCCTCCTCGATCTCGATGTCGGTGCGATCTACGCGGATCCGCAGCTGTACGAGATCGAGCGCCGCCAGCTGCTGGAGGCGCTGGCCGTGATGGGGGCGCTCGGCCAGCGGCCCGTGGCGCTCCCGGGTGCCGACGTGCCCCTCCTCGTGCGCGTGCTGCGCGCGCCGCCCGTGCTCGGTCGCCCGATCCTGGCGCGTGTTCTGGGCGGGGTCCGTGGCGGGAAGATGCCCTCGCTCCGCCTCGCGCTGCGGGCGGGGCCGGGTCCCACCGAGGTCGCGTGGCTGAACGGCGCCGTGGCCGACGCGGCGGCCCGGGCCGGCATCCCGGCCCCGGTGAACGCCGCGTTGTGGCGACTCGTCGAGGACGCTGCGGAGGATCCTGCGCGGCGGGCGTGGTTCGTCGGCCGGCCCGAGCGGCTGGTGGCGGCGCTCGTGGCCTCGACCGCTCTCTGACCGGTGATCGCCGTTCGGCGGCTGCCGCTGCCTGACGCGCGGCCCCTGCCTGACGGGCGACCGCTGCCTGACGGGCGGCCGCGCCACCGTATACTCGGCGATCATGGACGTTGGAACGCTGACCCGTGACGCGGTCGTCGTGGTGGTGGCCTATCTGGTCGGTGGGATCCCGTGGGGCGTGATCGTCGCTCGGCTCGCTGGCGGCCCGGATCCTCGCACCGTCGGCAGCGGACATACCGGCGGCGCGAATGTCGCGCGCGCGCTCGGGTTCCGTTTCGCGCTGCTTTCGGGCTTCCTCGATATCTGCAAGGGGATCGTCGCGGTGTTGATCGCGCGGCTGGTGGGGGCCGGCGCGGTCGTCGAGGTCCTGGCGGCGCTCGCGGCGATCGTCGGCCACAGCCGCTCGCCGTTCCTGGGCCTGCAGGGCGGTCGCGGGGTCTCGGCCGGCTTCGGCGGCCTGCTCGTGATCCAGCCGATCGTGGCCCTGCTGATCGTGCCGATCTTCGGGATCGTCTTGCTCGCCAGCCGGTACTCGTCGCTCGCGTCGCTGACCGGCTCTGCCGCGGCGGGCGTCGCGCTGGTGATCGCCGCTGCGCTGACGAACCAGCCGCCCGTCTACTACGGCTATGCGGTTGCGGGACCGCTCCTGATCTGGCTCTTCCACCACGACAACATCGCGCGCTTGCTGGCGGGCAAGGAGCGCCGCTTCGGATCCCCGCCGAACGCCCGCTGAGGCGCCCATCGGGAGCCGCCAGTCCGGCGGCCACGAGCTTCCGGCGCCGCGCAGTGCCGTTGCGGCGCCCACGGCATGCGGGCGATGGGGCAGAATGCGTCCATGCGCGTCTTGTCCGGTACGCCGGCCTCGGGCGGCGTGGCCAGGGGACCCTGGGTCCGAATCGAACCGATCCGCGAACCCGAGGCCCGCACGATCGGGCCGGCGGAGGTCGAGACCGAGCGGGCCCGTCTCGCCGCCGCGGCCGCGCTCGCCGCGACCGAACTCGAGGCCATCGCGGAGCGCGTGACCGCCGATGGGCATCCCGACGAGGGCGCGATCTTTGGCGCGCAGGCGCAGATGGCCCGCGACCCGGCGTTGGCGTCGCTCGCCGAGCAGGCCATCGAGGAGCGCCACCTCGACGCCGTCGGTGCGGTCCTCGAGGCCGGTCGGGAGTTGGCCGACCAGCTGCGTGGGCTGGGCGACGAGCTGCTCTCGGCCCGAGCCGCCGACGTGCGCGACGTGGCGCTGCGGATCGCCCGCCGCGCCGCGGGCGTCCCCGACGCCGGCCCGCCGCACCTCGACGCCTCGAGCATCGTGGTCGCGGAGGACCTGCCGCCCTCGGTGACCGCGACGCTGCCGCGGGAGCGGCTGCTCGGGTTCGCGCTGGAGTCGGGGTCGGCGACCGCGCATGCCGCGATCCTGGCCCGCGCCTACGGGATCCCCGCCGTCGTGGGCGTGGCCGGACTCCTCGCTGCCCTGGCCCCCGGCGAGATCGCCATCGACGGCAGCAGCGGGGAGGTCTTCATCGACCCGGACGCCGTGGCCAGCGCCGAGATCGAGCGGCGCGCCGTGCAGGCCCGCCAGGCAGATGCCGAGGCCCGCGACGAGGCCTCCCTGCCCGCCGTGACGCGCGACGGGGTCGCGGTGACGCTGCTGGCCAACATCGGCACGCCGGAGGAGGCACCGCGCGCGGTCGAGCTCGGGGCGCACGGGGTTGGGCTCTTCCGGACGGAGTTCCTCTTCCTCGAACGGCTCACGGAGCCGACCGAGGACGAACAGGTCGCGGCCTACCGGGCCGCGGTCGAGGCGTTCGCCCCGCATGCGGTGACGATCCGGCTGCTCGACATCGGCGGCGACAAGCCGATCCCGTATCTGCCGCTGGCCCCCGAGGCGAACCCGTTCCTGGGTGTGCGCGCGCTGCGGCTCGCGGCGACCCAGCCGGGCATCTTCCTACGGCAGCTTCGCGCGGCGATGCGTGCTGCGTTGGCCGGCCCGGTCAAGGTGATGGCCCCGATGGTCGCGGACGCGGGCGACGCGGCGACGCTCCTCTCGCTCGCCGCGCAGGCGCGTGCGGAGCTGGAGGCGCGGGGTGAGCCGTTCGCGCCGATCGAACTCGGGGTGATGCTGGAGATCCCGGGCGCGATCCTGGTCGGCCATACGTACTTTTCGCAGCTCGCCTTTGCGAGTCTCGGCACCAACGATCTCTTGCAGTACACGCTGGCGGTTGACCGCGGGAACCCGGCGCTGGCGCGCTACCAGGACTCGCTCCATCCGGCGCTGCTGCGGCTGGTGCGGGAGGCGGTCGAGCGCGCCGAACGGGCTGGCATCGAGCTGTCGGTCTGCGGGGAGATGGCCGGCGACCCGGTCGCCGCACTCGCCCTCGTCGGGCTCGGCATCCGCAAGCTGAGCATGGCGGCGAGCAGCCTCGCCCCGGTGCGGCGGGCGATCCGTGGCACCGACGAGGCGACGCTCCGGGCAGCGGCGCTGGCGGCGCTCGACGACGCGTCGGCGGCGCACGTGCGCGCCCGTTTCCGCGCGATCCCGGGAGCCGCGGCCGCCGGGTGAGGTCGGCCGCCGGGTGAGGTCGGCCGACGGGTGACGTCGGCCGACGGGTAAGGTGGGTCGGGCGGCGCCGCTACGATGCCGCGCTCGGCGTCTCCTCGACCGGCTCGCCCAATCCGGAGGAGACGGCCGATTCGAGCTCCACGATGGCCGCCTCCTCGTCGGGACCGTCGGCGGCGATCCGGATGCGATGTCCCTGGGCCACCCCGGTGGTCAGGACCATCAGGATCGACTTCGCGTCGACGGGGTGCCCGTTGCGGGAGAGGTTCTCCAGGGTCACCCGTGACGCGAAGCGGGCCGCGGTCTGGACGAAGAGCGCGGCCGGTCGCGCGTGGAGGCCGCTCTTGTTGCGCACGACGATCTGGACGCTCTGCATGTCCGTCAGCGTACCGCGTGGGTCGGGCTGCTGTCTCGACGGGTAAGCCGCCCACCAGCTCGCGGGGCCGTCGGCGAGGAGGGGCGTCGGCGAGGACGGGCGTATCGGCCCGCCCGGGCGTTCGGAGCTCACTTCCAGGGCGGTAGCCCGGCGCGCCGATCCTCGCGGGCAACGCGGCGGTCCCCGCCGAGAGGCGGCTCCGGCGTGCGGTAGACTTGCGCGGTGACGACGAGCCGTGTGGTGAGGGAGCAAGCATCTGTGTCCGCCGATGACCTGCGCGCCAAGATTCGCGAGGTCCCCGACTTCCCGAAGCCCGGCATCCTCTTCTACGACATCACAACGCTCCTCAAGGACCCCGGCGCGTTCCGCGACGCGATCGACCTCCTCGTCGCTCCCTACCGCGACCGGCGCGTCGACGTCGTCGTGGGGATGGAGTCGCGCGGCTTCATCTTCAGCGCTCCTATGGCGTATACCCTGGGTGTCGGGTTCGTCCCGGTGCGCAAGTTGGGCAAGCTCCCGGCCGAGACCGTCAGCGTGGAGTACGCGCTGGAGTACGGGACCAACACCCTCGAGATCCATCGCGATGCGATCATGCCCGGCCAGCGCGTGCTGATCGTCGACGACCTGCTCGCGACCGGCGGGACCGTCAGCGGGACGATCGAGCTGGTGCGGCGGTTGGGCGGTGAAGTCGCCTCGCTCGCTTTTCTGGTCGAGCTGCGGTTCCTGAAGGGCCGCGAGCGCCTCCGCGGCTACGACATCCACAGCATCATCCAGTACTGACGGCGAGGCGCCGGGGTGAGCGATCGGACACCGGGCGCAGCTCCGGACGAGCGCGATCCGGGCGCGCAGGCGGCGCCCAACCCGGGCCAGCCTTCTACCGCGGCTCCCCCGCCCACCGCGGCGCAGCCGCCCGTCGACCTCGGACGGCGTGACTTCTTCCGATCCTTCAGCCGCGAGGCGATCCAGGCCGCGGCGCAACTCGTCGGGGCAGCCGCCGCCCTCCAACGCGGGTCACTGGCGGCCACCAACCAGCTGCTCGGCACCGGCCCGGCCGCCCCTGCCGACCCGCTCGGGCAACTCTTCGGCCTGCAGGACCCCGCGCCCGCGCCGCCGGTCGTCCCGTTCCGGAACCCATACCGGTATCGGGACGGCGAGCTGATCCTGATCGACCAGCGCCGGCTCCCCGACGAGCTCGTCGAGGTGACTTGCCACACGGGAGCCGAGGTAGCGGCCTGCATCCGGGACCGGCTCGTGCGTGGCGGCCCGGTGCTCGGCCAAGTGGCCGCCTACGGCGTGCTCGTGGCCGCCGAGCGGACGCGCACCTCCAGCCAGTTCGTCCGTGCCGCGACCCTGCACGGGACGATCAACGCGCTGCGCTCCTCGCGCCCGAGCTCCCGCGCGATCGAGACCGCGCTGGATCGCATGCTGGCGGCGTGGCAGGCTGTCGGCGAGCACGCGGCGGGGGACCTGATCGCGAACGTGCTGCGGGCAGAGGCAGAAGCGGTCGCCGAGGAGGCGATGCTCGACCACGCGGCCATCGGGCGGGCCGGAGCCGCCGTCCTGCCGACGCCATTCGAACGGCACCTCGAGCTGCTCGTGCACGGGCCCGTGGGGGCGCTCGCCGGTGGTGCGCTGGGGACCGCGGTGGCGGTGATCCAGGAGGTGCAGGTGGGCGGACGGCCCGTCCACGTCTGGGTGCCCGAGGGACGTCCGGCGTTCCAGGGTGCGCGTCTCACCGCCTTCGAGCTGGCGCGTCTCGACATCCGGCACACAGTGATCGCGGACACGGCGGCCGCCGGCATCATCGCGCGCGGGAGCGTCGATGCGGTGCTCATCGGTGCGGAGCGCATCGCCCGCAACGGCGACCTGTCAGCCGCGGTCGGCACGTATCCGCTCGCGGCGGTCGCGGCGCGCCACGGCGTGCCGGTCTACGTCTGCGCCCCGCTGGCCACGGTCGACCCATTGGTGAGCGACGAGTGGGGCTTCATGGCGGAGGAGCGCCCCGTCGACGAACTCGCCGACGTGAACGGCCGGCGCGTGCCTCCCGCCGAGAGCCAGTTGTTCAACCCGGTCCTCGATGTGACGCCGGGGGCCCTGGTCCGTGGCTTCGTGACCGAGCTGGGGGTCGTCGGGCCGCCGTTCGAGGCTGCTCTGGCGGATGCGCTGGAGCGCCGCCGGTCGGGACCCGTCCCACCACGTGTGCCTGAGACATCGCTCGACGACGCTCCCGACCCGCCGTCCGGTCCACCCCCCGCGTCGGGCGTGTCTCTCTCCGACCCGGCTGCCGACGCACCGGCCTCCGTCGACGCATCGGCTGCGGGCGACCCAGCGCCCGCGTCGCCGTGGTGACCCTCGCCCGGGCCCGTGCGCGCGACCCCGGCCTGGCGGTTCGGTTCACGACCGATCGCTCCCTCCTGCGGTCCTTCCTCGAGCGCGACCGCCTCTTTGCCGCGTACGCCCTGTGCGATCTCGACGACCAGGAGTTCTCGCGGACCCGCTGGGGCGTGGCCTACGACGAGCAGACGGCGCGCGCGGTGGTGCTCGAGTACGCCGGCGTGGCTCCGCAGCCCGTCTTCGCCATGGGGGACCCCGATGGCGTCGAGGCGGTGCTGCGCGGCCTGGTCCGGCCGCGCGTCGCGTACATGGCGATGCGTCATGAGGTCGTGCCCGCGGTCGAGCGCGTCTACCGCGTCGATCCCGGCCCCGAGATGATCCGGATGGCGGTGGACCGCGCCACGTTCCGGCCGTACCCGGGGCTCGCCATGCGGCTCGTGCCGGGCGAGATCGGCGATCTCAACCGGCTCTACGACCTGGGCTTCACCGCCTGGCTCCCCGCAGCGGCGATCGTGGAAGGCGTCTACTACGGCGTGCGGGTTCGCGGCCGTCTCGTCGCCGCGGCGGGCACCCACGTCATCAGCCGCGAGGCGCGGCTCGCGGTGGTCGGCAACGTGCTGACGCATCGCGACTTTCGCGGCCGCGGCTTCGCCAAGATCACGACCAGCGCCGTCACCCAGGAGCTGCTGCGCACGTGCGACGATGTCGTGCTGAACGTGCGGGCCGACAACGCGCCGGCGGTGGCGGCCTATCGCACCCTGGGCTACCGCGAGCACTGCCGTTTCGCGGAGCGCCTGGTCCACCGGCGCAGCTCGTCGCTGGATGGCATGATGGCGCCGATACGACGCCTGTTCCCCGCCCGCCACGGGCCCTGAGCACGGTCGAAGCCGAACCCGCGTCCAAACCCGAAGGAGCCCGAGAGACACATGCCCGTCACACATTTGCCGGCCCACGACGTCGCCGACACGGCCCTGGCCGCGGACGGACGTCGCCGGATCGAGTGGGCCGAGCGCGAGATGCCCGTCCTGCGCCTGATCCGCGAGCGTTTCGAACGCGAGCGGCCCCTGGAGGGGATCCGCATCGCAGCGTGCCTCCACGTCACCACCGAGACCGCAAACCTGATGCGTACGCTGGCGGCCGGCGGGGCGCAGATCGCGCTCGCCGCCTCGAACCCGCTCTCGACCAAGGACGACGTGGCGGCTGCCCTGGTGGTCGAGTACGGCATCCCGACCTTCGCCCGCCGGGGCGAGGACCGTGACCGGTACTACGCGCACCTCAACGCGGTCGCCGATACCCGTCCGGTCATCACGATGGACGACGGCTGCGACCTCGTGACGCTGCTCCACACCGAGCGGCCCGGGCAGGTTCCCGAGGTGATCGCCGGGACCGAGGAGACCACCACGGGCGTGATCCGGCTGCGTGCGATGGCCGCGGACGGCGCCCTCGGGTATCCGGTCGTAGCCGTGAACGAGGCACGTACCAAGCACTTCTTCGACAACCGCTACGGCACCGGTCAGTCGACCGTCGACGGCATCCTCCGCGCGACCAACGTGCTGCTCGCCGGGCGCCGCGTGGTGGTCGCCGGGTACGGCTGGGTCGGCCGCGGCATCGCCTCGCGCTTCCGCGGCATGGGCGCGCTGGTGGCTATCACCGAGGTCGATCCGATCCCCGCGATCGAGGCGCTGATGGACGGCTTCCTCGTGCTGCCGATGGCGGAGGCCGCGCCGTGGGGCGAGATCTTCATCACCGCCACCGGCGACCGCAACGTGATCCGCGAGGAGCACTTCCGGGTCATGCGCGACGGTGCGATCCTCGCCAACGCTGGCCATTTCGACGCGGAGATCGAGCTGCCGGCGCTGCGCCGGCTCGCCGATGGACGGGTCCGCGAGGTGCGCCATGACGTCGCCGAGTACGACCTGGGCGACCGCCGCCTGCGCCTGATCGTCGAAGGGCGGCTGGTGAACCTGGGCGCGGCCGAGGGGCATCCGGCGGCGGTCATGGACATGAGCTTCGCGAACCAGGCGCTGAGCGTCGAGTACGTGGTCGGCCATCACGCCGAACTGGGGCGGCAGGTCTATCCCGTGCCGGACGCGATCGACCGTGAGGTGGCGCGCTTGAAGCTCGACGCGCTCGGCGTGCGGATCGACGAGCTGACGCCCGAACAACGGGCGTACCTCTCGTCATGGAAGAGCGGCACGTAGGCAGGCACGACGATGGCAGCGCTCAGCATCCTGCGAGATTCCGGGTATCTCTTCACCTCCGAATCGGTGACCGAGGGCCATCCCGACAAGCTCTGCGATCAGGTCAGCGACGCGATCCTGGACGCCATCCTGCACGACGACCCGGACGCGCGTGTGGCTTGCGAGACCGCGACCACCAACGGCGTGGTCTTCGTCCTCGGCGAGATCACGACCCGCACCTACGTCGAGTTCCAGACGGTGGTGCGTGACACGATCCGGGAGATCGGCTACACCGACGCGCGCTACGGGTTCGACTACCGGACCTGCGGCACGATGGTCTCGGTGCACGAGCAGTCGCCCGACATCAAGCGCGGTGTCGACGACGCGCTCGAGACGCGCGGCACGGGCAGCGAGGTGCACGAACAGGGCGCCGGTGACCAGGGGATGATGTTCGGCTTCGCCTGCCGAGAGACGCCCGAGCTGATGCCGCTCCCCATCGCGCTCGCGAACAGGCTCGCCAAGCGGCTGGCCGACGTCCGCAAGGACGGCACGCTGCCGTACCTGCGTCCGGACGGCAAGACGCAGGTCACGGTCGAGTACGACCACGGCGTGCCGAAGGCGGTGCGCACCGTGGTGATCGCCGCGCAGCACGACGAGGAGGTCGCCACCGAGCGGCTCCGTGATGACGTCATGGAGTGCATCGTCTGCGAGGTGATTCCGAAGGCGCTGCGCCAACGCGACCCGATCGTCCACGTCAACCCGACCGGCCGGTTCGTCATCGGCGGCCCGATGGGCGACGCGGGGCTCACCGGGCGCAAGATCATCGCGGACACCTACGGCGGGATGGCCCGGCACGGCGGTGGTGCGTTCAGCGGCAAGGATCCGTCCAAGGTCGACCGGTCCGGCGCCTACGCCGCGCGCTGGGTGGCGAAGAACGTGGTCGCCGCGGGGATCGCGGATCGCTTCGAGATCGAGGTCAGCTACGCGATCGGCATTGCCCGGCCCGTGTCGGTCTCGATCGAGACGTTCGGCACTGGCCGCATCCCTGACGAACGGATCCTGGAGCTGATCGGTGCGCACTTCGACCTGCGGCCGGCGGCGATCATCGCGCGCCTGGACCTGCGCCGGCCCATCTTCCGGCAGACGGCGGCGTACGGGCACTTCGGGCGGCCCGACCTCGATCTGTCGTGGGAGCGCACCGACGTGGCGGCGGCGCTGGCCGCGGATGCGGGGCTGCCCGATCCGACCGCCCAGCTGTCCGCGGAGTTGCCCGACCCGCCGGAGGCGCCCTGAGCCAAGGCCGGTGGCGACGTCGGTGCGCAATCGGGCGAGACGGACGGGCGGAGGCACGCTGGAAGGGAGGACGACGTGTATGTCGTGATCCTGGCGGGCGGCGGCGGGACACGGCTCTGGCCGTTGTCCCGGCAGGATCGCCCGAAGCCCTTCCTGCCCCTCGTCGGCCAGCAGACGCTCTTTCAGCGCACGGTCGCGCGCGTCCGGCCGCTCGTGGGGACGGAGGGGATCTACGTCGTGGTGGAACGGCGCCACGTGCCACACGTGCTGGCCCAGGCGCCCGACCTCGCGGCCGACCATGTGCTCGGCGAGCCGGTCGGCCGCAACACGGCGCCGGCGATCGCGCTCGCCGCGCTGGCGATCGATCGGCCGCTCGGCGAGGTGATGGTCGTCCTCCCGGCCGATGCGTGGATCAGCGACGACGCGGCGTTCCGCACGGCCTTGCTGCACGTGGCGGGCCAGCATGGGCTAGCTGAGGGGGCACTCGGCGTCGAGACGCCGCTGGTGACGCTCGGCGTGCGCCCGGATCGGCCCGAGACCGGGTACGGGTACCTCCTCCCGCGGTTGGAGACGGGGCTCGAGGCGGGCGACCCGAGCGCGTACGTGCTCGATGCGTTCGTGGAGAAGCCCGCTGCGGCACGTGCCGCGGAGCTCCTTGCGCTGCCGGGTGTCGCGTGGAACGCGGGCATGTTCGCCTGGCGGCGGCGCGCGATCCTGAGCGCGCTCGAGCGGTTTGCGCCCGACGTGCTCGACGGCGTGCGGCTGGCGCTGCTCGAAGGCGGGGCTCACGATGCGGGAGGGGCGCTCGACGGGCCCGAGGCCGCGCGGCGCTACGCGGCGGTGCGGGCGGTCTCGATCGACTACGCGGTGATGGAGGCGGCGGCCGGGGCCGGGCAGGTGCTGATGGGCCGGCTCGACGCCGGCTGGAGCGACGTCGGGAACTGGCGGGCGGTTCGCGACCTGCAGCAGGCGTTCGCCGTGGCGGCGCAGACCACCGCGGGTGCTGCCGCTGTCGGCGGGCAGGCCATCGCGGCCGAGGCGACGGCGCAGACCAGGGCCCCGGATCGGACGGCGACCGACACGCTCGACATCGGGTCGCGCGACACGTTCGTCCGGGCGGCCGGCGGCCGGCTCGTCGCGACGATCGGTCTCTCGGATACCATCGTCATCGATACACCAGACGCCCTCCTCGTCTGCGCCGCCGATCGCGCGCAGGACGTCAGGACCATCGTGGAGCGCCTCAGGGAGGCGGGGGAGACGGAGCACCTGTGAGCGGACAACAGATCGCGCGGCCGCCGATCGTCTTCGGCACCGACGGCTGGCGGGCGCGCATCGCGGACGAGTACACGTTCGACAACGTGCGGCGCTGCGCCGAGGGCGTGGCGCGCTATGTGGTGCAGCAGGGGACCGCTGCCAAGGGCGTCATGGTCGGGTACGACCGGCGCTTTGCGAGCGAGTACTTCGCCGAGGCGGCGGCGGAGGTGCTGCTCGCCTTCGACATCCCCGTCCTGTTCGCCGCATCGCCGATCCCCACGCAGATGACCTCCTTCGAGGTCGTGGCCCGGGGCACCGCGACCGCGATCATGATCACGGCGTCGCACAATCCCTGGACCGACAACGGCTTCAAGGTCAAGTCTCCGTCGGGCTCGGCCGCGGGCCCCGAGATCCTCGCAGTGCTGGAGCGGACGATCGCCGAGCGAGCCGGTCAGGAGCCGCCGCGGCGGCCGTTCGCTGACGGTGAGGCGGCGGGGCTGGTCGAACGGATCGACCCCTTCGAGGGCTACCGGGCGTACCTCGCCCGGACCCTCGACCTCGACCGGCTCCGGGCCGCCGACGTCAGCGTACTCGTCGAGCCCCTCTACGGTTCGGGGGCCGGCTGGATCCCACGGCTGCTCGCGGGGGGCCGGATCCTGGTCCGGGAGATCCACTCCGAGCGCAACCCGTACTTCGGCGGCGTGAATCCGGAGCCGATCCGGCCGAACATCGACGAGGCGCTCGGGACCCTGGCGGCCGGCGGCTACGACCTGGGGCTGCTGCTCGACGGCGACGCGGACCGCGCGGGTGCGGCCGACGAGCGCGGCACGTTCATCCACCAGCTCCAGGTCATGGGTCTGCTGATGTACTACCTGCTCGAGCACCGCGGGCTCCGTGAGCCGGTCGTGTACACGGTCAACGAGACCTCGATGGTCGAGCGGCTCGGGGCGCGCTACGGGGTGCCCGTCTACGAGACCTCGGTGGGCTTCAAGTACGTGGGCCCGAAGATGATCGAGACGGGTGCGATGATGGGCGGTGAGGAGTCCGGCGGCTACGGCTTCGGGATGCACCTCCCGGAACGCGACGGGATCTACGCGGACCTGTTGCTGCTCGACCTCTTCCTCCGCGAGCGGGAGCAGGGGCGCTGGCCGGTCTCCCGGGTGGTGGAACACCTGCACGAGCTCGCCGGGCCATCGTTCTACCTGCGCAGCGACGTGCACCTGGACCGCGCGACGTACCCGCAGGTGAAAGACCGGCTCTGGCAGGAACTCTCGGGGCAACCGCCCGCAACCCTCGACGGCGATCCGATCGTGCGGAGCGTCACGTTGCACACGAACGACGGCTTCAAGTGGTGGACCTCGGACGGCTCGTGGTTGCTGATCCGCTTCAGCGGCACCGAGCCGCTCGTGCGCGTCTACGTGGAGGCGACCTCGGCCGAGAGACGCGACGCGATGCTCCGGGCGGGCGAGCGACTCGTGCGTGCTGCGCGCTGAGATGGCGAAGACGAGATGAGTGGCACGCTCGACGATGTGGGGGCCGTGGCGCGGTACGACAGCGCCGGGATGCTGGCGGCGATCCCGCGGCTCGCCGCGCAGCTGCACGACGGCTGGGAGCGCTCCCGTGTCCTCGACTTGCCCGCCGCGCACCGTGATCCCGCGGCGGTGGTCGTGCTCGGGATGGGCGGCTCCGCGATCGGCGCCGATCTGGTCCGGGCGATCTTCGCCGACCGCCTGCGTGTGCCGCTGGTGACGGTGCGCGACTACGATCTGCCCGCCTTCGCGGGCCCTCGCACGCTCGTGGTCGCCGCGTCGCACAGCGGCGCGACCGAGGAGACGCTGAGCGCGCTTGCCCAGGCCATCGCTCGAGGCTGCGCGGTGGCCGCGATCGGCACCGGCGGTCCCCTGCTCGCCGCCGCCCGCAGGGGTGGCCTGCCGTACCTGGAGTATGCCGGCGAGTCCCAGCCGCGGGCCTCGGTCGGGTCGGGCGTAGCGCTTCTCGCGGGGCTCCTGGAGCGGGCCGGCTGCCTGGCGATCGACGCCGCGGAGTTCGACGCGGCGGGTGATGCGATCCGCGAGATGACCGCGCGCTGCGCGCCCGACGTGCCGACCGCGCAGAACCCCGCGAAGCAGCTCGCATGGTCGCTCGTCGACCGGCTCCCGGTGGTGGAGGCCGGCGGCTTTCTCGCCCCGGTCGCCCGGCGCTGGAAGACGCAACTGAACGAGAACGGCAAGTCGATGGCGTGCTGGGAGGAGCTGCCAGAGGCGACGCACAACGCCGTGGTGGGCTACGCGCAGCCGGAGACGCTCCATGAGCACACCTTCGTCGTGTTCCTGGCGAGCCCGGACGACCATCCACGCGTCGCGCTGCGCCGTAGTCTCGCAGCCGACCTGCTCGCCGAGCAGCGCATCGGCCATGAGGTGGTCGCGATCGGCGGGCATGGGAAGCTAGCACAGGCGTTTTCCGCGATCGTGCTGGGGGACTTCACGAGCGTCTACCTGGCGATCCTCTATGGGCAGGACCCGACGCCCGTGGCGGCCATCTCGTACGTGAAGGAGCGGCTGGCGATGGCCGATCCGGACGCCCGGGAGTGACGCACGGCGGCCTCGGGGCTCTTCCTCGGTCGCGCTTCGGGCGGCGCCGGCGGCTCCCCGCCCTCCAGCGCCGCATGGTCGTCCTGGACATGCGCCGTCGCCCGTCGCCTCTTGGCGGCCGGGTGTAGTCTGGTCGCACAGCTGGTCGGCGACGGCCGCCCGGACGAGCGGCCGACCGGCCCGATGAGACGGGTTCGCGGAGCGCATCCGCGTGCCCCGGAGGTGCGGCCCAGATGCATTCCACCCTCATCGGCAAGATCGAGAAGGCGAACCGGTACGCGCGCGAGACGGATCGGATCACGTTCCGCACCCTCTCTCTGACGTTCCGTGGAGACAACGACACACACGTCGTTTCGCTCGATCCCGAGGGGTGGCATTGCACGTGCCACTTCTTCGAAAACTGGAAGAGTTGCGTTCACGTGCTGACGCTCCAGAAGGTCCTCGGCAACATGCTGCCCGAGGACGCCCAGATGTCGATCTTCGCCGCGGTGGAGGCGGCGGCCGTCTGACCGCCCTCCGCACAACCGCGGCGTCGCGGGCGCCACGATCGGCGCATGGTGAGCCGGCCCGGTCACCGGGCCGGCTCACGTTGTGGTGGCTGGCAGCGCGCTGCCGCTGCGAGGCGCTGCCGCTCCGAGGTGCTGCCGCTGCGGCGCTCGGTCGGCTTGGTGGCGCCTACGCGGTCTCGCTGCCGCCGAGCAGCGAGCCGTCGGCCGCGCTGATCCAGATGACCGCCTGGCTCGGTTCCTCGCCCGGGACGGTCACGTACGTGAACGTCACCGAGTAGGCGAGGCGGAGGATCGGCTCCGGCGCGTCGGACTTCGACGGATTGAGGAAGTTGTTGGGCCGGACCCAGACCAGGGCCGGGTCGGACTGGGTGAACCCTGGGCGCCGGGTCAGCTGTCGCTGAGCGGCGAAGGCGGACGCGATCCCGGCGGCCCGTGCTGGTGGGATCGGGCTGGCCGGCGCCGGCGCCGCGCGCGTCATCGTGACCGAGAGTGCCTGGAACCGGCCGCCCACTGTGAGGTCCACGACGGCGCCGTCACCGAGGACGGGGTAACCGTCGAGGACCCGTCCCCATCGCACCTCCCACGCTTCGAGACCCGGCTGCCAGCGCACGTCCGGCGCCGCATCGGGGATCGCGAGGCCGAGCTGTTCCGCGATCGCCCGGGCGCGTCCTGGTGCGCTCGCGGCGTCGAGCACGGCGGTCTCGGTCGGGTCGGGCGGGCCGAGCCGCACGATCGAGATCGGTGCGTGGGTCTCCGTGTCGAGCTCCACGACGGTCTTGTCCCCGGCAGCGGACAGGAACTCGATCAGGTCGTAGTCGACGCCGCGCTGCATGTCGCGCTCGCGGCGGGCGGCGGATGGAATGCCTGGGATCCCCAGCGCCTTGGCAATCGCCACCGCACGGGCCTGGGCGGCGGAAATCTGGGGGCTCGATTGGGGCAGTGCGCTCCACAGCGGGTCCTGCACGCTCCACCCTCGGTCCTTGGCCGTGCTGCCCTGGCACGACCCGATGAGTGAGACGATGGCGAGCAGGGTCAGCAGGCTCCCCACGGTGCGGCGCGCATCCCCGGCGTTGATCGAGACGTTCATGGCCGGCTCCTCACAGACAGCGGCTGCAGGGCTGGGACGGCAGCGGACTGCCGGAATAGGTGTAGGTGCCCCACCAGTTCGGCGTGGTGAGACCGGACAGGGGCGCGTTGCGCAGTGCGAGTCCGAACGCCTCGCCGAGACCGCGCCCGCTCTTGACGTACTTCCAGAACGCGGCCTCGAAGGAGAGCATGTCGTTGGTCCACGCCGTGCCGATGTACCCGAGGAAGAAGCGCGGCCCCTGGTAGTTCGCACCGGTCGAGGTGCTGCGTTGCTTGGCGATCCCGAAGGCATCGGGGAAGTCCGAGGTCGACTCGCCGAGATGGCACGTCGAGGCCACCACGACGTTTGCCTGGCGGAGCTGGTTGGTGGCGGGGTCGATCCGCTTCGAGCGGATCTGGCTCGACGTGACGATCCCTTGGGTGCAACTGCCGTTGTCCTCGCGGAATCCCCAGCCGATCCAGTAGTGGTCGCCGTGGCTGTGGACGTAGAAGCCCTGGTCGGAGGGCACGCGCGAGAGCACGCGAGAAGCCGTGAACGTGGCGGCTTCGAAGGACGACGGTGCGTACCCCATGAACTTGAACGCGTCGACAGCGAGCGCGCGCAACTGCTGCGGGATCGTCGTGTTGATCCCGGCGCAGGTCGTGAAGGCGGTCTTGTTGTCGTAGACGCTGGCCTGGTAGGCCGCGGCGGTGGGGACAGTACTCACCGCGATGGCCAGGTTCGCTGTCAAGCAGAGGAGCACGCGCCTCCGCCACCGCAATCCTCCATCGTGTCGCATCGGTACCTCCTCCGGCGGTTGGTCGGCGGGAGGAGGCGGGCAGGAGAGAATCTGCGCTGGGCCGCTCACCGGCCGCTTATCGCGGACTTCGCTACCGGCGGCCTGGCGGTGCACTGGGGCGTGGCGCACCCGGGCGTGGCGCACCCGGCCGTGTCGCGCGCACCACTGGACGACGCGGTCGGCATGCTCGGCATGGTCGGCACGGTCGGCGGCATGGTCCCGCAGCCGAGGGGTCCCCGGCGGCCCGCTGGGCTGATGGCGCACCGGCCGCCTGACGGCGCACCCGGCCGTGGCGGGCCCCACTGGTCGGCGCGTCCGGCGGCATGGCTCCGCGGCCGAGGGGTCCCGGGCCCCAGGTTCGTGCGCGAGGCCGCCGCCCAGCGGCCGTGGTGGTGGCAGCGGCCTTGGCTCTGCCAGCGTCCGTGGTGGCGGTGGTGTGAGCGACCGTGGTGGTGTCAGCGTCCGTGGCAGCGCGTGGCCACCGCCAGCGGAGCCCGCCAAGGGACGCCGCCAAGGGGGGCCTCGCCAGTTCTTGCGTAACTACCACCCGGGGAACCGTATGCACGGTCTGAGTGGCGGTGCCGCACCAGAAGACGCTTAGCGTCACGAAATTCGTGCGGCCGTCCGCTGTTCGGCACGAAACGCGCAGCATCCGCGGCGGGGCGACCTGTTGTGCGTTGGATAACGTTCCTCCCATGTACGTTGCGCAACAACTCCGGGGCCTGAGCGGAGCCGGGGCCTGAGCGGCGCCGGGGCCTGAGCGGCGTTGGGGCTTGAGCGACGCTGGGGCCGGCGCGGCACCGTCATCCCCGGCGCATCACCGCAAGGCCAAGGACGCACAGCGCCCAAGCCTCCAGCAACGTCATCCTCGCCCAACGCCAGAGCCGCGCGGGCCCCGCGTCGCCCGCCGTTGGCATCGTCTGGACCGTTGGCCCGGCGTCATCGCCAGCTCGACCCTGATCGGCCCAGCGGCATCCGCGGCGACCCCGGCCGCGCCCCCGACCGCCCGAGCCCCGATGTCGCCATTCAGCCCAGAACTGGGGGGCCAGACGACATCAGACGGTGCTATCCTTCCGCCTACCAAACGTTCGTTCGGCGCCGCCAATCGGCGCGGCGCGACGGATGGTGCTGGGAGGATCCGGTGTCAGCGTCGCCTCCCGAACGGGCATCTAGGCCCCGCGCGGGGTTAGCCGCCTCGAGGGCTCCCGGTGGGCCCGGCGCTCCTGTTGGGCCCGACGCTGAGGCGCCTGCCTCCGCCCCAAACGTCGCGCCCGCCGCCGGGCCCGCCGCCGCCGATCCCGCCTCCGCCCCAAACGTCGCGCCCGCCCCGTCCCGCGCTGGACACCGCACGCGGACCGCCGCCCCCGCTCGGCCGCGCGAGCAACAGCTGCGGCGCGCCGCCGTGCGCCTCTTCCGCGAACACGGATACGACGGCACCTCGATGCAGGACCTGGCCGAGGCGCTCGGGATGCACCGCGGCAGCCTCTACCACTACATCGCCTCGAAAGAAGACCTCCTCTTCGAGATCGTCGAGTCCGCGATGGCGCGCTTCCACGACGAGGTGCGCCCGATACTGGAGGGCGAAGGGCCAGCCCCGGATCGTCTCCGGCGGGCGGTCGGCGCCCACCTGCGGATCGCCGCCGAGGAGCCCGACGAGCTGACGCTCCTGCAGGTCGAGCTGAAGGCGCTCGCACCCGAACGCCGCGGACAGATCGTGGCCGAACGCGACGCCTACGAGCACGCCTGGCGCGCCTTCATCCGCGAGGGCATGCGCGACGGCGCGTTCCATTGTGCCGACGAGCGGACGGCGGGCTTCATGATCCTCGCCGCGTGCAATTGGTTCAGCCAGTGGTACCGCCCGACCGGCCCGCTCGGGGTCGAAGAGTTCGCCTCGCGCTTCACCGACCTCTTCCTCGACGCGCTCCGGGCCAGTCCCGCGGCTCCCCGGGCGACCGAGGACGCGCCCACCCCGCCAGCGACCGACAAGCAGACCATCGCCGACGTGTACGGCCCATTGCACCGGGAGCCCTGAGATGACCCTCGCCTCCTCGCCGACCCAGTCCGGCGCCGCCGCCTCCTCGCCGACCCAGTCCGGCGCCGCCGCTGCTCCGTCCGGCACCGCCGCGACCCCGACCGCCCTCCCCAGCCTCCGTCGCGCCGTCGTGCTCGGGGCCGGCACCATGGGCGCCCAGGTCGCCTGCCTGCTCGTCGGCCGCGGCGTCCCGGTCGATCTGCTCGACCTCGACGCACCCACCGCCCGCGCCGGGCTCGAGCGCGCCCGGAAACTGTCGCCCTCGCCCCTCTACCTGCCCGAGGACGCCGACGCCGTCCGCACCGCCGGCTTCGATGCCCTCGAGTCGCGTGTGGCCAGCGCCGACTGGGTCCTCGAGGCGGTCGTCGAGCGCCTCGACGTGAAGCGCGATCTGCTGGCGCGGACCGCCGCCGTCCTGCCCCCAGCCGCCCTGCTCAGCAGCAACACCTCGTCGCTTTCGATCGCGGCGATGGCCGAGGCGCTCCCCGAGGGCGTGGCGGCGCGGTTCCTGGGCACGCACTTCTTCAACCCGCCGCGGTACACGCGCCTCGTCGAGCTGGTGCCCGGCCCGGCGACATCCTCGGCCACGCTCGCCCGTGCCCGTGCGATCGCCGCCGACGTGCTCGGCAAGGGCGTGGTGGAGGCGCAGGACGCCCCCGGGTTCATCGTGAACCGCCTCGGAACCCAGGCGTCGCTCGTCGCGATCCGCCTCGGCGAGGAGCTCGGACTGGGGGTCGACGAGATCGACGACCTGTCCGGCCCGCTGGTCGGTCGGCCCAAGTCGGCGGTCTTCCGGACGATCGACCTGGTCGGGCTCGACGTCTTTGCGGCGGTGGTGCGCAGCCTGGCCGCCGCCGTTCCCGCCGACGACCCCGAACGCGACCTGTTCCGCCTCCCGCCGGTCGTCGAGACGATGCTCGAACGGGGCCTGCTCGGCGTCAAGGCCGGCGCCGGGTTCTTCCGCAAAGTCGGCGACGAGATCCTCGCGCTCGACCTCGCGACGCTCGAGTACCGCCCCCGCCGGCGCCCGCGCAGCGCCGCGGTCGAGATGGCGCGCCAGGTCGACGACCCCGCCCGGCGGCTCGAGGCGCTGTTCGCGGCGGACCCGGCGGATGCGCCCGCGGCGTTCGTGCGTCGCGGCCTCGTGCGGGCCCTCTGGTACGCCTCGGTGGTCGCTCCCGGGATCGCCGGCTCGATCGCGGACGTGGATCGTGCGATGCGCTGGGGGCTCGGCTGGGAACGCGGCCCGTTCGAAACCTGGGACGGCCTCGGCGGTGCCCGCATGGCCGCCCTGCTCGAGGTGGAGCGGCTCGGCGAATCGCCACTCGCCGCCGGTGCCCGCGAGGCGGGGGGCTTCTACGCCGCCGACGGGACACTGCAGCTCGACCTCGCGACCTTCCGCCCCGCGCCCGCCCCGGAGGGTGGACCCCCCACCCGCGGAGCCGCAGAGGCCGTGCGGCGGATCCCCGTCCCGCCGCGTCCGCGCGTCATCGACTTGGCGCGCCTGCGCGCCGCGCGCGGCCAGCTCGTCGGCAACGCCGCCGCGAGCCTGATCGAGCTCGACGGCGTGCTGGCCCTCGAGCTCCACGGGAAGCTCAACATCATCGGGCTCGACACGATCGAGATGCTGGGCCGGGCCACCGCGATCGCCGAGGAGCGTGGGTTGCCGCTCGTGATCGGCACAGATGCCGCCGACTTCTCGGCCGGTGCGAACCTCGCGCTGCTGCTCATGGAGGCCGAGGACGACGAGTGGGACGAGCTGGACCGCGTGGTGCGGCGCTTCCAGGCGGCCACCCGAGGCATGCGCCAGGCACAGGTGCCCGTGGTGGTCGCGATCCGCGGCCGAGTGTTGGGCGGCGGCGCCGAGATCGCCGTGGCCGGCGATCGCGTGCAGGCCGGCGCCGAGACGTACATGGGGTTCGTCGAGCTCGGCATGGGGCTCATCCCTGCCGGCGGTGGCTCCACCGAGATGGCCCGGCGTACCGCCGAACGCGATCCCGGCGGCACATGGAGCGACGCCTTCCCCGCGTTCGCGCAGATCTTCGAGGCGATCGCGACCGCGAAGGTCAGCACGAGCGCGGCCGATGCGCGTCGCCTCGGCCTGCTCCGCCCCGAGGACGGGATCAGCGCCGATCCCGAGCGCGTCCTGGCGGACGCCGTCAGCGTTGCGCGCGCCCTCGCCGAGACCGGTTACCGTCCGCCCCTGGAGCGCCCGATCCGGGTGCTGGGTCGGCGCGGCATCGCCGCCGCGGAGACGCTGACGAACAACCAACTCGCGGGCGGCTACATCAGCGCCTACGACCGTGAGCTGGCGGTGACGTTGGCCCGCGTCATGTGCGGCGGGGACGTGGCGGAGGGGACCGCGGTGGGCGCGGAGCACCTCCTCGACCTCGAGCGCGAGACCTTCCTGCACCTGCTCGGCCAGGCGAAGACCCGCGACCGGATCCGGCACTTCCTCCGGACCGGTAAGCCCCTGCGCAATTGAGGTATCCCGCGATGCGCGATGCTGTGATCGTCAGTGCCGTGCGGACCGCGGTGGGGCGGGCCCCCCGCGGTGCACTTCGTGAGACCCGTGCCGACGAGCTCGCCGCGACCGCAGTGCGCGAGGCGATCGCCCGTGTCCCGGGCCTCGACCCCGCCGCGGTCGAGGACGTCGTCCTTGGCTGCGCGATGCCAGAGGGCGAACAAGGGCTCAACGCCGCGCGGCCGGTCGCGCTCGCGGCGGGACTCCCGGTGCATGTCTCGGCGATGGTCGTGAACCGCTTCTGCGCCTCGGGGCTCCAGGCACTGGCGATCGCGACACAGGCCGTGGCGTCCGGGCAGGCCGAGGTCGTGGTCGCCGGTGGGATGGAGTCGATGAGCGCCGTCCCGATGACGGGTCACCATTTCTCCCCCAACCCCGCCCTCTCCGCCGCGTGGCCCGACGTCTACCTCTCGATGGGGCTCACCGCCGAGGAGGTCGCGCGCCGGTACGGCGTCTCACGCGAGGACCAGGATGCGTGGGCGCTGCGCTCGCACCGGCGGGCCGCCGCCGCCCAGGACGCGGGGCGCTTCGTCGACGAGGTGGTCCCGGTCCCAGCCCGCCGCACCGCCGTGGTCGATGGCCGCCCCACGGTCGAGACGCTGCCGTTCGCCGCCGACGAAGGGATCCGGCGGGATACCGACGAGGCTGCCCTGGCGGCGCTCCGTCCCGCCTTCGCCCGTGCGGGCTCTGTCACCGCCGGCAACAGCTCGCAGATGAGCGACGGCGCCGCGGCCCTCGTCGTGATGAGCGGCGAACGAGCCGCCGCGCTCGGACTCCGGCCGCTCGCCCGACTCGTGGCGTTCGCGACCGTCGGCGTGTCGCCCGAGATCATGGGGATCGGCCCGGTCGAGGCCGTGCCGAAGGCGCTCCGGCAGGCCGGCCTCTCGCTTGCCCAGATGGACCTCGTCGAGCTCAATGAGGCGTTCGCCGCCCAGGTGGTCGCGGTGGTGCGGGCGCTCGGCTTGGACGAGGAGCGGACCAACGTGAACGGCGGGGCGATCGCGCTTGGGCATCCGCTTGGCGCGACCGGCGCGAAGCTCTCGACCCAGGTGATCCACGAACTGGCCCGGCGGGGTGCGCGGTACGGGCTGGTGACGATGTGCGTGGGCGGCGGCCAGGGCGCGGCCGGCATCATCGAGCGGCTCGACGGCGACCCGTTCGAGCAAGCCGCCCGCGCGCGCGACCGGTGGGCCGCGCCGCAATCCGCAGCCCGGTCGACCGGACGCGGCGACGAGATGGCGCAAGGGGAGGCAGCGGCATGACCGAGGTGCAGGAACAGACGGCACAGACGGGACGTCCGGCGGTGCCGGGCGGCGCCTTCGTCGTCCGGGCCGCGGAGCAGGACGAAGTCTTCACGCCCGAGCGGCTCGACGAGACCCAGCGCGCGATCCGGGACGCCGTGCGTGAGTTCGTCGAGCGGTCGGTGGCGCCGCGGCGCGAGGCGATCGAGGCGCGCGACTACGCGACCCACCGGGCGCTCGTCGCGGAGCTCGGTGCACAGGGTTACCTCGGGGTGGACGTGCCGGAGGCGTACGGCGGTGCCGGGCTCGACAAGGTGACCTCGCTGCTCGTCAGCGAGGGGCTCGCCGAGGCGGGCAGCCTCGCCGTGACGTACGGCGCCCACGTCGGGATTGGGACGCTGCCGCTCGTCTTCTTCGGCACCGACGACCAGCGGCGGCGCTGGCTGCCGGGGCTCGCCGATGGTTCGCTCGTCGCCGCCTACGCGCTCACGGAACCGGGCGCCGGTTCGGACGTCCAGGGGATCCGCACCCGCGCCGACCGCTCCGCGGATGGGTCGCACTACCTGCTGAATGGCACCAAGCAGTTCATCACGAACGCGGGCTTCGCCGACCTCTTCACCGTCTACGCCAAGGTCGACGGCGAACGCTTCACGGCATTCCTGGTCCCCCGCGATACCGCCGGGCTGACGGTCGAGGCCGAGGAGCACAAGCTCGGCGTGCGGGGCTCGTCGACCTGCGCGCTGACGCTCGCGGACGCGCGCGTGCCGGCCGAGAACGTCCTCGGCGAGGTCGGCCGAGGACACATCGTCGCCTACAGCGTACTCAACGTCGGCCGCTTCAAGCTCGCCGCGGGCTGCCTCGGCGGCATGCGCCCCGCGATCGACCGGGCGATCGCCTACGCGACCGACCGGCGTCTCTTCGGCCAGCGCCTCCTCGACCTGCCGCTCACGCGCGAGCGGCTCGCCACCATGGCCGAGCGGACGTTCGCCGTGGAGTCGGTCACGTACCGCAACGCGGGGCTGATCGACGCCCTGCTCGCGGGCGCCCACGGCGACCCCGACCGGGCCCGCGGCGCCCTCGAGGAGTACGCGATCGAGTGCTCGATTGCGAAGGTGCTTGCCTCCGACGGGTTGAACGCGGTGATCGACGACCTGCTGCAGCTGATGGGCGGGTACGGCTACATCGAGGACTTTGGCGTGGCCGGCCTCTACCGCGACGCGCGGATCCACCAAATCTGGGAAGGGACCAACGAAGTCAACCGGCTCCTGGTCCCCGGCATGCTGCTCCGCCGGGCGATGCGCGGGCGGCTCGACCTGCTCGGGCCAGCCAAGCGGGCGGCCGATGCGCTGCTGGCGCCTGAAGCACCGGTGGAGGGTGGCGCCCCGCTCGACGAAGAGCTGCGCCAGGTCCGTGCGATGCGGACGGCGCTGCTGATCGCGGCCGGGGCCGCGGTCCAGCGCTACGGCGAGCGGCTCGACGAGGAGCAGGAGGTGCTGTACCGCGTCGCAGACGCCGCGATCGCGCTCTTCGCCGCGGAGTCCGCCGTGCTCCGCGCGCGGGCGTCAGCCGACGCGCTGCAGGCCGGCCTCGCCCGGCTGGTCACGGCACGTTCGATCGCTGCCGTGGAGCACGCCACGGCGGAGGTCGCCACCCGGGTACAGGAAGGCGACGACCGACGCATGGCGCTCGCCGGCCTGCGGCGGCTGCTGCGGCGGGAACCGGTCGACTTCGTGGCGCTGCGGCGCTCGGTGGCCGCGGCACTCGTAGAGCGAGGAGGCTATCGCGTGTAGCGGCCGCGTGCTACGCACCACGGCCGAGCGAGGGGATCAGAGATGGCGACGCTGGCGGCGCGGCCCAGGCCGTGGGTCGCACACTACGACGAGGGGGTCCCGGGTGAGGTCGAGATCCCGGACGTGCCGCTCGATGACCTGCTCCGGCAGGCCGCGCGGCGCTGGCCCTCGGCAGTGGCCCTGACCTTCTACGGGCGGCACACGACCTTCGCGGTGTTGGACCGCCAGGTCGACCGGGTGGCGCACGCGCTGCGCGGGCTGGGCGTCCAACCCGGCGACGTGGTCAGCCTGCACCTGCCGACCAGCCCGGCGTTCGTCATCGCCTTTTACGGACTCCTGCGGGCGGGCGCCATGGGCTTGCCCATGAACCCGCTCTACACCCCGCGCGAGATCGGCGAGCTCGTCAAGTTGGGGCGGCCCCGCGTTTCGATCGCGCTGGATCTCGTGGTACCGCGTGTGCGAGCCGCCCGCGCCGAAGCTGGCGTCCCAGGTCCCGTCGTGACGGTCGGGATCGCCGAGCAGCTTCCGTGGCTCAAGGGGCTCCTCTATCCGCTGAAGGCGCGGCGTGAGGGGCGCTGGCACCCGGTCGCGGACACGCCCGAGACCCCGCGGCTGATGCGGCTGCTCGGCGCGGCCTCCGGCGATCCCTTCCCCTCTGTTGCGGCAGCGCAGGACGTGGCGCTGCTGCAGCCGACCGGCGGGACGACCGGCATCCCGAAGGCAGCCATGCTGACGCATCGGAACCTGGTGGCCAACGCCGTCCAGGTCGGCGCCTGGTTCCCCAAGGCGCGCCCCGGCGAGGCGGTCCTGGGCGCCCTGCCGTACTTCCATATCTACGGTATGACCGTCGCGATGAATATGGCGATCCTGCTGGGCCAGCGCCAGGTGCTGCTGCCCCGCCCCGAGACCAGCGAGATGCTCGAGGCGATCCACCGCGAGCGCCCGCGCATGTTCCCCGGTGTACCCGCGATGTACCAGGCGATCTCGGTGCACCCGCGCGCGGCGAAGCTCGATCTGACCTCGATCGACGGCTGCATCAGCGGGGCAGCGCCGCTCGCCGCCGAGGTGCAGCGCCGCTTCGAGGAGGTCACCAAGGGGCGCGTCGTGGAGGGCTATGGACTGTCCGAGGCGAGCCCGGTGACACACTCGAACCCGTTGTACGGCGATCGGCGCAACGGCACGGTCGGCGTGCCGTTTCCCTCGACCGACGCGATGGTGGTCTCGCTTGAGGACGGCCACGAGCTGGGACCGGGCGAGGAGGGCGAGCTGCTCGTGCGCGGGCCTCAGGTCATGAAGGGGTATTACGAGAACCCGGAGGAGACCGCGCTGGTGTTGAGCGCGGACGGCTGGCTGCGTACCGGCGACATCGCGGTCCGCGACGAGGACGGCTTCTTCCGCATCGTCGACCGGAAGAAAGACCTCATCATCGTGGGCGGCATCAATGTCTGGCCGCGTGAGGTCGAGGAGGTGCTGCACGAACACCCGCTGGTCGCCGACGCGGCGGTGGTCGGCGTCCCGCACGAGCGGCTGGGAGAGGTGCCGAAAGCGTTCGTAGTGCCGCGGCCGGGCGCGTTCCTGACCGTCGAGATGGTGGTCGAGCACTGCCGCGCCAACCTCGCCGGCCACAAGGTGCCGCGCCAGGTGGAGTTCGTCACGGAGCTGCCGCGCAGCGGGGTTGGCAAGGTGCTGCGCCGCGAGCTGCGGCGGGCAGGCAGCGGGGGCGGGGCGGGCGCCGAGGTGCCGGTGACGGACGCTCCGGCGCCCGACGGCACGTTGGCCGGCACTTCGGCGGCTGACGATGCCCGAGCGGCTGACGAGACCCGCCCGGCCGACGAGACCCGCCCGGCCGACGATGCCCGAGCGGCTGACGAGACCCGCCCGGCCGACGAGACCCGCCCGGCCGACGATGCCCGAGCGGCCGATGTGACCCGCCCGGCCGACCCTTCGACGGGCGACGTTCGCGTCGGCCGGCGCCCGAGTTGACCGCGACCGCTCGCGGGCGCTAGGCTCGCACGGATGCTTCGACTCGCCCGACCCATCTGTGTCTGGGCGCTGGCGGCTGCCGTCGCGGCGGCGTGCGGCGGGACCCCGGCCCCCACCCAGGCGCCCGCCGGCAGCCAGCCCGCGTCCCCGTCGGGCGCGGCCGTCGGCACGGCCGTGGCGAGCGGCGCGCCGGGCGGATCGGCATCCGGCAACGCCGGGTCGTCTGTCGCGCCGGGGTCGAGTGGACAGCCGACCTCGTCACCGGCTCTTCCGACACCGCTCGCGTCGCTCTCCGCCGATGCTGCCGCAGGGTGCAGCGGCAACCACGACAACCGCATCTTCTTCGAGGCGATCGCGGGGCAGGTCGCCTGGAGCGTCTACTGCGCGGTCCTCCCGCAGGGCTGGTTCGTCCAGACCGGTTCGTTCTCGCTGCGGGGTGGCGGACAGATGGAGATCACCTACCGGGGGCCCAACGGCGCGCTGCTCTCTCTGCACGAGGGGAACATCTGCACGCAGGGCGCCAGCGCCTGCGTGCCGCAGGGCCAGCCGCTGGGGACGACGGCGTTCGGCGACCGGACGGGAACACTCGTCGCGCTTACCGCAAGCGGGGGGTACGCGATTTACGTGGATCCAGGCGCGTCGCCGTCCTGGTCGGCGGTGGGGACGGGGCTCGACCAGGCGACCTTCGCCGGGTTCGCGGCGGCGTTGCTGCGCGTGCAGCCCTGACGAGCCGCTACGCCCGATCGTCCGGCTCGCCGTCGAAGTCGGCGCGGGCATGCACCTCGGTGAGTGAATCGGTCAGCGGAGGCGGAACCGGCACCCGCACACTGTGCCCTTCCCGCTGCGCCACCCGCCGGGCCGCGCGGGCGGCCACCGTGCGCGGGTCCGCCGCCGCGCGGTTCAGGTAGTAGAAGAAGAAGCTCGAGACGACCGCCGCCACGGGAATCCCGAAGATCGCACCGGCGACGCCCGCCAGCTTGCCACCGACGATCACGGACCCGAGCACCACCAGCGGGTGGATCCCCACGGCGCCCGCCATCAGGCGCGGCTGCACGACGTTCATCACGATCAGCCAGCCGACCGCCATGACGATCAGGGCGGGCACCACCGCGCTGGGCTGCGTGAGGATCGCATCGATCACCGGCGGCGACCACGACACGAACGGTCCGAAGAATGGGATCGCCTGCAGGATCCCGGCGCTGGCCGCCACGACCGGCGTGTACGGCAGCCCCAGCGCGGCCCCCAGCAGCGCCGCCAGCGCGCCGTACAGCAGCCCCATGATCGCCTGTCCCCGCAGGAAGCCGCCGAACGACCGGGAGACGCTGCGCTCGAAGAGCCGGAATTCCTCGGCGTACTGGGGCGGCACCAACCGCACGCCGAAGGCCAAGATGCGGTCGCGGTCGAGCACCATGTAGAGCGACAGGAACAGGATGATCAGCAGATTACCCAGCAGGCCCAGCCCGGCCAGTGCGAACCCCGAGACCGGCGCTGCCGCCGACGGCAGGTTGTGCAGGAACGTCTCGACCTCTGCGGCGATGTCGACCTTGATCCCGAGCGCCGCCAGGCGTCCCTGGTTGGCCTGTACGAGCTCGATCAGACGACTCTGCAGCGTCGGCGCGCTCGCGATCAGCCCGGAGATCGAGCCAGCGAACACCTGTGCGGCGTAGATCGTGAGCAGCGACAGCGCCACGAGCAGTAGCCCGTACGTCAGCAGGACCGCCAGCCCGCGCGGCAGCCCGGGGGTGACGCGTTCCAGGGCCGTGGCGACCGGAGAGAGCACGAAGGCGAGCAGCCACGCCAGGAAGAAGACCAGGAGGATGTCGCCAAAGAAGAGCAGGATGTTGGCGAGCAGGCCGATCAGGACCAGCGAGACCGCGAGCGTGCCCAGGACCAACAGCGCGTCGAGCCAGCGTCGCTCCCGCTCGGTGAGCCGCGTTCCCGCCCCGGGCGACTCGGGCACCATGGGATGAGTCTACGACGTGCAGCGCGTGCGCGCGGAACTCCCCGCGAGGACACGCCCGCGTTCACCGCGGGACCGGACCCAGGCCCATCCGGTCGTGGCAGACCGCCATCGTCTCCCGCGCGAGCGGTGCCAGGCGCGCCGCGCCCGCCTGCAGCACCTCTTCGACAAATCCGGGCCGCGCAGCGAGCTCGCGGCGCCGTTCGCGCGCCTCGGCGAAGTACGCGATGATGCGGTCCGCGAGCAGCCGCTTGGTGTCCACGCAGCCGGTCCGCGCGGAGCGCTCGCCCTCCCAGATCGACTCGTACTCGGTCGGACTGAAGAAGCGGTGGAGCTGACAGACGTTGCACACCTCAGGTCGGCCGGGATCGGTGCGCAGGATCCGCTGGGTGTCGGTCACCATGCTCATCACCTGCCGCCGGATCATCTCCGGCTCGGCGAAGATGTCGATCACGTTCCCCAGCGACTTCGACATCTTGTTGACGCCATCGGTGCCCTTCACGATCGGCGCGTCGCTGAAGACCGCGGCCGGTTCCACGAAATAGTCGCCGTACCTGGCGTTCCACGCCCGCACGATCTCCCGGGCGAGCTCCAGGTGCGCGGCCTGGTCCTTGCCGACCGGCACGTATTTCGCGTGGTAGATGGCGATGTCCGCGGCCTGGAGGACCGGATAGGTGAGCAGGCCGTGGTTGATGTCCTGGGGCTGGTTGCGGCGCTTCTCTTTGAAGGAGGGCGTGCGCTCGACCCAGGCGACGGGCACGACCGTGCTGAGGAGCCAGGCGAGCTCGGTGTGTTCGGGTCGGTCCGACTGGCGAAAGAGGACGGCCCGCTCGGGGTCCAGCCCGAGGGCGAGCAGCCCGAGCGCCATCTCATGTGTGTTGCGCCGGATCAGCTCGCCATCGTGGGTGCTGGTCAGCGCATGGTAATCCACGATGCAGTAGATCGCGTCATGGTGCTCCTGCATCGCGATGTAGCTGCGGAAGGCGCCCAGGTAGTTGCCGACGTGCGGCAGGCCGGAGGGCTGGACGCCACTGAAGACCCGGCTACGGGGCAGTGCTGCGGGATCGACGGGGGCGCTGGTGGGCAGGTCAGGCGTGCTGGTCATTGGCGGCGAGTGTAGCGGAGCCGGCGGGGCCAGACCGGGCAGTCTGCTCGGCAACGTCGGTGCGGTGGCGCGGGCGGCAGGCTCGGCGGCAGGCTCGGCGGCAGGCTCGGCCCGGCAGCCAGATCCGCCGCGGCTGGCGCAAGATGATCGCGCGCTGCGGCGCCCCGCGTGTTGGGTTGGCCTTTCGTCGGCTGCTGTAATAGGGCCCTGATGTTCATCCTGTACGCGCTTGTGGCGGGACTCTTGATGGGCCGACTGCTTGGCGGCCGGCTGGCAAACCTTGGTGCACTCTCGTTCCGCTGGACCTGGGTGGCGATCGCCGGCCTCGCCGCGCAGGTTGCGCTTTTCAGCCCGCCGGTGAACAGCGCCGTCGGGCAGGCCGGCGCCCCGCTCTACGTCGCATCGACCGCCGCGGTGTTTGGGTTCGTGCTCGCCAACCTGCGCGTCTCGGGGATGCCGATCGTGGCGCTGGGCGCGGGGCTGAACCTGCTGGCGATCGCGGTCAACGGCGGCACGATGCCGGCGAGCCGGGCCGCGCTCGAGGCGATCGGGGCAGGTGGGACGGTCGGCTACATCAACAGCCGGGAGCTCGCGGCACCCGCGTTGGCACCGCTCGGCGACGTCTTCGCGTTGCCCACCTGGTTGCCGTTCGCGAACGTCTTCAGTGTGGGCGATCTGCTGATCGGGGTCGGCGTCCTCGTGCTGGTGGTTGCCGGGATGCGTCCGGTGCCGGCGGATCTCGGGCCGCCTCCCGTGCCGGTGGATGCTGGGCCGCCTCCCGTGCGCGCCGATCTCGGGCCGCCTCCGGTGCCGGCGGATGCTGGGCCGCCTCCCGTGCGCGCCGATCCGACGTCGGCCCGATCGATCGCCCCGGTTCGGCCGCCCGCGGACGGTCCCGCGCGCCCGCGCGGACCCGGGGGTCCCAGTACTACCGTCTGAACGGGACCCTGCCCGACTGGTACTTATCTCCCATTGTTGCGCCCCCGTGTGCTGGGTAGCGTCCGAGCCGGCAGTGAAGGTCGCTGCCCGGTCCGGCTCTCGTCCAGGGCAAACCCGCCGCGAGGCGGGGACGCAAAGCCAGGGATCTTCCGTCCGCGGGAGAACGCCCGGTTGCCGGGAGCGCGGGGCATCGAAGGGAAGGGAACATGGAGCCGATCCTGGCGCGCTTCATGTTCGTCGCGGCGGCACCTGTCGCCGCGAAATGGTCCTGAGCGCCGGGGTGCGGTGGTGATCATGAAGCGCAATCTCCGACTGGCAACGTTCCGCATCCTCGTCGCGCTCGCGGCGATCGGCAGCTCCGCTATCGTGCTCGAGGCGGGCCGCCGCTGGTAACGGGCGCGCAGATGGCCTGACCCGCCACACGACGCTCGCGCGGAGACCGCCGGCACACCGGCGGTCTCCGCGCTTTCTCGCCGCGCCGCCCGCTCGTCACCCGGCAGTCGTTCCCGTTCTTGCGTAACGTTCATGCGGGGAACGTTATCCAGCGTCATCGCCGTGCCGCCGGTCGTCACGTGCGAACTGAGCGTAGAAGAGCCGTCCTTGTGCGCGCAGTTCGCAGGAGTTGAGCCCGCTGCGTGCGATTACCTCGCCACGGGTCTGTGGCGCGTCGATGACGCCCGCATACCGTTCCAGGGGTGAAAGTTACGCAACATCGCCGTGGGGCGCCGGCCTCGCCTGCGCCGGCCTCGCCTGCGCCGGTCTGGCCTGCGGCCGTGCGGCGACGGCCTCGCCTGCGGCGGTGCGGTGGCTGTGCCATGGTCCGCCTGCGACCCTGCCGTGGTTGAGCTGCGGTCCGGGCCGTGGTCCGCCTGCGGCCGTGCGGCGACGGCCTCGCCTGCGGCGGTGCGGTGGCTGTGCCATGGTCCGCCTGCGACCCTGCCGTGGTTGAGCTGCGGTCCGGGCCGTGGTCCGCCTGCGGCCGTGCGGCGGCGGCCTCGCCTGCGGCGGTGCGGTGGCTGTGCCATGGTCCGCCTGCGACCCTGCCGTGGTTGAGCTGCGGTCCGGGCCGTGGTCGCGCGAGCCC
>JAJYNJ010000065.1 GCA_021786385.1 Chloroflexota bacterium | reverse complement strand
ACAGCGCGCGGCCCGGGTTGACGCCGGCTCCGGTACCCCGTACGCTCGCGTCCCAGGATGCGACGCTGCCCGCCGTCCGTACCGCCCGGCCCGTGATGAGCCTTCCGGGTCCTCTGCTTCTTGTTCTCGGCGCAGTCATCGGAGCGGGTACCGTCGCGTGGCTCATGATCGAGCGTCGTCACCCAGCCGAGGTGCGCCTGACGATCACCCGCAACGCGATACCGCCACGGGAGGCCGCGACCCCACTCGATCGGTCCGATCCGATTGCCGTCCGGCGCACCGAGCCGGCGCCGCGCCCACCGTCCATTGCCCTGCGCATCGCCTCCGGTGCCGATCCTGTGCTGCAGCGACTACTGGCGCACGAGACACCAGACGAGGTCGGCGCACTCGAACTGCCCCCCTCCTCCGGACGGGACGAGCGGATCCCCACAGCCTCGGCTGCGCGCGTGGCCCGACCGGAGGGGCGAGCGGTCCAGGTCGTATGGCAGGAGATGGAACCCCTCGGCCGCTCCGCTTCACCGGTGTTGGCACCAACGCCGGTCTACGCCGCGATCGCGACGTCGGAACTGGCGGCCACCACGGGAACCGCTCCGATGCCGGCCCCGGCGCCCGTCCCTGCCGCCAGGGTGAGGTCGCCCGCTCCCGAGCCAACGGCACCGGACGTCGATCCGGATGCCGACGGACCGTGTGCTCCCGCACGGCAGCTCCTCCAGGAGCTCGGCGCGGTCGTCCTCCGGGCACGCGCGATCCACGACGACGCCGTCGCCAACCAGCGCCGCCTGCAACGCGAGTACGACGCGGCCGAGGCGCGCATCGAGGCGGCCACGCGCGTGATGGACGGTCGGCGCGTCCTCGAGGAGAAGGAGGCCGCGCAGCGGCGCTTCCGCACAGAGCGGCTCGCCGCGCGCGACGCGCGGGAGGTCGAGGAGGCCGCCACTCGCTGGCTCGCGGCGATCGACGCGCTCAACGTCCGCGTCCGCGAGGCCCAGCGCGTTCTGGCGGCCGAGCGTCGGCGTGCGGCCCGCCTCGTCGCGCAGATCGAGGCCGGTTCGGGCCGGGTCGATGCGGCCCGCATCGCGCTGGAGACGGCGGAGCAGCGGATGCACCAGGCGCGCGAAACGCTCGCGGCGTGCGAGGAACTGCATGCCACACGGCTCGAGGCCGCGACGATGGCGGCGCACGCAACGACGCCGCGGCCCGATGCCCGTCCGGCGCCCCCCGCGCCCGCCGGCGTGGGGCCCGGACAGGCGTCCCACTCGACGGAGGCGGCTGGCGGTGGGAGCACCGCCGCCGAGGGCGCCGATCTGCTCGAGGAGGCACCGGCGCGCGGACGCAACGTGCTGGCGCGTGTGCTCGACGGCGACGAGACGCTGCTCAGCGACCTCGTGGCCGTGCTGGCCGCCGGCTCGGCGGACGAGGCGCGTCGCTGGCACCTCGAGCTGTCGGCGCTGCGGGACGCGCTCACGACGGCGGCGATCGACGCGGCCGCGCTCGAACTGCCCGCCGACGATCCCTTCTGGGCGCCGTTCTCGGCGAGCGAGGCCCGCGAAATCGCCATCGCCCTCGCGAGCTTGGGGTATCGCTACGATGGCCACGGCAGGTTCGCCGACGGCCGTGTCCCGTCGACGCGCGACCTCGCGCTCGCGGTCGGATACGCGGGGCTCGATCCGCGGCGGATCCGACGCTGGCCCTCGGCCTCGGAGATCCCGTTGCTGCTGCGGGGGGCCCGGGTCGCCGTGGGTGACTTCGTCGCCGACAGCGCGCCCGATCTGACGCTCGGACAAATGGTCGCCCTGCTGGGCCGACAGGCACCCGGACTCGCGGCCCTGTGGGACGAATGGGGTCGCGTCCGGCCGCTGCTCGCTCGATCCGCCACCTGAGGACCGCGGCCGGCCTGGTCCGCCGCGGCGCGAACGTCGCCGTGGGCCCTTCCCCGCTAGTCCCTCGCTATCGTTCGATGCGGATGACGCGGAACGGCTCCGCCGCCTCGACGCCCACGAGCCGACCCTCTTCCACGAGACGCTCGCGGACCCGCCGCTCGGTACCGTCCGGGTCACGCAGCTGGCTCACGTGCGCCCGCAGCGCGTGGAGCTTGCGCTCCACGTACCCGCTGACGTCGACCCACTCGTTCGGCTCGGCGGGCCAGAAGAGGTAGAGCCGGCGCACGACGTGCGGGGCCAGCCCGGCCTTCGCGAGGTGCGGGAACGCCATCGCGTTGCGAGCCGCGGGATAGACGGCGTCGACGGCCGCGATCCCCGCCGCCCGGTGGTCGGCGTGCTGGACGAAGCCATCGGCCGTGAACAGATGGGTGGGGTCCGACGTCATGACCGCATCGGGGCGCACCGTGCGGATGATGCGGACGAGTGCTTCGCGGAGCGGGAGGTCGTTCTCGAGGGCGCCGTCGGGCTGGTGCAAGAAGTGGACCTCGCGGTACCCGACCACCTCGGCGGCGGCACGCTGCTCGGCCTCCCGCACCGCGGCGAGCTCGAGCGGATCGGTCTCCGGGTCATCGGCGCCGGCGTCGCCGCTCGTGCAGCAGACGAGCTCGGAGACCGTCCCCTCGTCGATCCATCTCGAGACGGTGGCGGCCGGCCCGAAATCGGCGTCGTCTGGGTGTGCGACGATGACGAGCAGGCGTGCGGGGCGTTCGGTGTGGAGTATCGGCTGGGCTGGCATGTCGGGGATCGTACCGCGGGTGGCCGGCGGAGCGGCACGCCTCCGATCCGACCGGCGAGCGGCGGGACAGCTCAGGCCGGCGTCGCCAGGAGCCCGCGCAGCTCGGCAAGGACCTCCTCGGCATGGCCCTCGGGTCGCACCTGCTCCCAGATGCGGGCGATGCGTCCCTCGCCGTCGATCAGGAACGTCGTACGGGCGATGCCCCAGTACGTGCGCCCGTAGCGGGTCTTCTCGGTCCAGACGCCGTAGGCCTCGGCGACGGCGTGGTCGACGTCCGCCAGGAGCGTGAAGTTCAGCCCGTACTTCTCTCGGAAGCGGGCATGCGAGCGTTCGTCCTGTGGGCTGACGCCCCACACTTCGACACCGAGCGCGCGGATCTCCTCATTCGCATCGCGGAAACCGCAGGCTTCGGTGGTACAGCCGGGCGTGTCGTCCTTCGGATAGAAATAGACCACCACCGGGCGAGGACGTTGCGCGGAGAGCCGATGCCGCGTCCCGCCATCGTCCGGAAGTTCGAAGTCGGGGGCCGGAGCCCCGGGTCTGAGTTGGCTCATGCCACGAGGATACGCGGCCGGCCGAAGTGTGCCGTCGGCCCGGGGGCGCCCGGGGGGCCGTCGGCCCGGGGGCGCCCGGGGGGCGTCAGCGGACCCCCAGCGCGAACACCGCCACGACTGCGCCCAGCCCCAGTACTAGGACCAGCGCATCGAGTCGCGTGAGCGAGTTCGGACGGTACGTCCCGCGCGGACGGGCCGTGTCGAAGCCGCGGGCATCCATCGCCAGGGCCATCCGCTCCGCCCGCCGGATCGCAGTCACCAGCAGGACCAGCAGTGCGCCCCCAACGGCGGTCACCCGGTCGCGAGGCGAGTGCGGTTCGATGCCGCGCAGCCGGCGCACGGTGGTGATCGCGGCCCAGTCGGCCGCCAGGAGCGGCACGATCCGCAGCGCGGCGAGCGTGCCGTATGCGAACCGGTAGGGGATGTGCCACTGCTGCACGAGCGAGTCCGCCAACCGCGTGGGGTCGGAGCTCGCGAAGACGAGCAGACTCACGAGCGCGATGACCACGAGGCGCAGGGCGATGGCGACCCCCGCCCAGAGGGCCGGCTCCGTCACCCGCAGTGGACCGGCGCGCATGAGGGTGACGGCAGTCGGGTCGCCATTGGCCGGGTTCACCAGCACGGTGACGAGCCCGAGGCCGAGCGCCGCGAGGCCGAGTGGCGCCAGGCGGCGCGGCACGCGGCCGATCGGCAGGCCGGAGCAGACGACCAGGACCGCCGCGGCAAGTACCCCGAGGGCGAAGGGCACGGTGGGCCCCGCCGCGACCACCGCGACGGCGAGCCACGCCACGCCGACGACGATGCGCGTGACCGGCGCAACGCGCGTCAGGAGCGCCGGCCGGACCGGCTCCAGCGGCGCGGGCAGGAAACTCACGGGCCTCGCCCCGCCGGAAGAGCGTCGGTTGCAGAACCGTCGCTGCGAGGCGCCGCGTCGCGCCACGGATCGGCGGGTCGGTAGGGCGGGTCGACGAGGAACGCCGCCGCGGTGCCCTCAAACACGACCCGACCCCCATCGAGCGCGACCGCCCGGTCGCAGGCCGGGATCAGCCGCGGATCGTGGGTCGCCATCAGCTGCGCCCGCCCGTCGCTGCGGAGACGGTCGAGCAGCCCGATCACCGCCTCGGTGGCGCGCCGGTCGAGCGCGAACGTCGGCTCGTCGAGCAGCAAGATCGCCGGGCGCGCGATGCTGGTCGCGGCGATCCCGAGCCGGCGCTGCTCACCCTCGCTGATGCGGAACGGATCCTCCGTTGCCAGCGCCTCCAGACCGAAGGCGGCGAGCGCGGCCCGCACAGCCGGATCGGCCGGGTCCGCGGGTCGCCCGATCGCCGGCAGGCTCGCCGCCACCTCGGCGGCACAGGTCCGCCCGACGAAGCCGAGCTCGGGGTTCTGGAAGACGAGCCCGAGCAGGCGGGCAAGGTCCCGCCCTCTCAGGCGTGCGGGGTCCGTGCTCGGCTCCCGGGTGCCGTCCCCGACGCGGACGCTGCCCGCATCGGGCCGACGGGCGCCGGCCAGCACGAAGAGGAGCGTGGACTTGCCGGACCCGTTGGGCCCCACGAGGGCGACGCGTTCCCCAGCGTGCAGCTCGAAGGAGACGTCGGAGAGAGCCGTGCGGGGCGATCCATCGGCGCCAGACGGGTAGCGTGCGGTCAGCGCGGTAGCGCGGAGCACGGGATGCGGAGAGAGCCGTGCGGGGCGATCCATCGGCGCCAGACGGGTAGCGCGCGGTCAGCGCGGTAGCGCGGAGCACGGGATGCCGCCGGACTGTCGGAGGGATGCGGCGCGATGCCCCGGCATCCGCCGCCATGGCAGCGCCCGAGGGCCAGCCTCGGGTGGGCTGGCGGCCCGGCGTGACCCACGGGCGCCACGCGTGCGGCACCCAGCTACCGATCCGCGCAAGCGTGGCGGCATGGCGGCGGCCCACTTCCTCGGGCGCGCCACACGCGATCTGGCGCCCCTCGGCGTCGAGCAGGAGCACGAGGTCCGCCAGCGGGAGCGCAGCATCGAGGCGATGCTCGATGATCACGATCGTCCGCCCGCGCGTCGCCACCAAGGACCGCAACCGCTCGAAGACGCTGGCCATGCCGGGCGGATCGAGGTTGGCGGTCGGCTCATCGAACACGAGGAGCCCGGGCATCGGGGCCAGCACGTCGGCGATCGCCAGGCGCTGTTGTTCGCCTCCGGAAAGTCCCGCCGTCGCCCGGTGCTCGAAACCCGCTAGCCCCACGTCAGCGAGCATCTCACGGACGCGCGCCTGCATCGCCGGCCGCTCCCAGCCGCGGTTCTCCAGCCCGAACGCCACCTCGTCCTCGACCCGCGGCATCACCAGCTGGCTCTCGGGCTCCTGAAACACGATCCCGGCGCGGGCGCTCAGGAGCTGGGCCGGAGTCGACGCGACATCGAGCTCCCCGACCCGCAGTGACCCCGCCCACGTGCCGGGCAGCTCGTGCGGCACCAGCCCCGTGAGCGCGCGGGCGAGCGTGCTCTTGCCGCTGCCCGATGGCCCGATCACGAGGAGGGCCTGACCCGCCGCGACCCGGAAGGAGAGACCCGAGAGCGCTGGCCGCCCACGCCCACGGTAGGTCCAGCCGAAGTCGCGAGCGACGATCTCGGGCGGCGCCCCGTTCTCCGAGCCGTCGCCCGCCCGCTCCGTGCTCCGGCGCGCCCCACCGCTCAGGCGTTCGATGGGAAGCCCTCGAGGACGCCCGCCCGGCGCAAGGCGCGGACGAGCCACCAACTGCCCAGGCCCGCGATACCCACCGCCGAGACGACGGCGATCACCACGATCGAGCCCTGCAGGACCGCGCCGATCGTCGGGTAGTAGATCGGGATGTCGTGGACCACTTCACCGATCGCCGACCCCGCAGCCGCGGCGAGCGCGGTGGGCAGCGTCCAGCGGCGGTATCGCGCGGCCAGGAAGACGAGCTCGGCGCCGGCCCCCTGCAAGAGCCCCGAGAGGACCACATCGAGCGCCCACTGGTTGCCCAACAGCGCGGACACGATCGCCGCCACCAGCTCCGCGAAGAGCGCAGCCCCGGGCTTACGCACGATCAGCGGGGCGACGACGGCCGGCATCAGCCAGACGCCGCTGCCGATGTACTCCCCCGGCGCAAACGACGAGAAGAGCGGCGCGGTGTACCCCCAGACGTAGTCCCACGCCCAGAAGACGACACCGAACGCGACGGCGATCACGGCCGTCACTACGATGTCGCGCGTCCGCCAACGCGTGTCGGGCGCCGCGAAGGAGCCCCCGTAGGGCGCGGCACGACCAGTCATCGATTCACTCCTCCCTGTGCTCTCCCGCCGGAGGCTCCACGGCCGACCGACGGGTATGGACGACGAGCAGACGGCCCGACCGACAGCGGACGGCCGCAGCCGGGCCGAGCAGCTCGTTCGAAAGGCCGCGGGACGGCCCCATGCGGAGCGTCTCGTCGCGCACGGGGTACCGCAGCCCCTCGGCCGGAGGCTCCACGGCCGACCGACGGGTATGGACGACGAGCAGACGGCCCGACTGACAGCGGACGGCCGCAGCCGGGCCGAGCAGCTCGTTCGAAAGGCCGCGGGACGGCCCCATGCGGAGCGTCTCGTGCCGCACGGGGTACCGCAGCCCCTCGGTCACGACCCCCGGGACGTCGCCGCCCCAGGGGAAGAGCGAGACATAGTCGCCAGGAGCGCCCCTGATCTCGAGCCGAGGTGGCCCGTCGCGGCCGCAGCCCTGGCCGAGCAACCTCAGCGTCGAGCGGTCGTCCACGATCGCCATGGCGACCCCAGCCTCGTCGGCCACCTGCAGCAGGCCGATCGCCGCGAGGGTGTGCTCGATGCGCGGACCTCCGAGGGCGCCGAGGGCGACGACCAGATCGGCGCCCCGCTCGATCGCCGCACGCAGCCCGAGCTCCAGGTCGCTCTCGTCCTTCTCCGCAGCCACCCGCCGCACAACAGCGCCGGCACGGGCGAGGCGCTCGATGACGGCGGGCTCGGCCGAGTCGAAATCGCCGACGACGAGATCTGGCCGCAGGCCGAGCGATCCGCAGGCCGCGGCGCCGCCGTCCGCGGCGACCACGAACCCGACGTGCTCGAAGACCTCGCGCGGCAGGCTCGCCCGCGACGGCACGCGCCCGTTGCCGACGAGGAGCGCCTTCAGCGCCGCATACACAACGACCTCCGTCTCTCGGACAGAGGTCGCGCGCTTGGACTCCCTTCGCTGGTACGACCCAGATCAGGTTCCGAGGGTCTGCGGCCCTGGCCGCACTCTCAGCACCACCGGTGGTGCTCCCCTGTCCGCTCTTCGGTTGTGCCGCGATGGTACTACCGGCCGTCCCGGAGTGGGGAGACCACCGCCGCGACGTCGCGCGCGATCCAGCGCGCCCCGCCGTTCCGCAGGCTCCGCGCCGCCGCCGAGCCGGTGAGGACGCCCACGGGCAGCGCGCCGGCCCGTTTCGCCATCAGCATGTCGTCGGGGGCATCGGCGACCAGCACGATCTCGCCCGGTTCCACACGCAGGTAGCGCGCTGCCATCAGGAGCGGCGCGGGATCCGGCTTCTGATGGGGCACCTCGTTCCCGTACACGGCGGTCTCGAACATGTCGACGAGCCCTGTCGCCTTCAGCTCAAGTTCCAGCCGTTCCCGATGGCCGGCGGTGACGAGCGCGATGCGGCGGCCCCGGCTGCGCAGCCACTGGAGTGTCTCCGCGGCGCCCGGTACGAGCGCGGAGACTTCCGTCTCGAAGATCTCGACCCAGCGTCGATCGATACGCGGCCAGAGCTCACTCGGAATGCCCAGGCTCTGGTACATGCGCCGCCAGTCGGGCGCGTAGTGGCGCTGGAAGAGCGCATCGTCGAAGGGCAGATCGAGCTCGCGGAAGATCTCGCGGTAGGTGGCCTTGGTCCGCGCGATCGAGTCGATGAGCGTGCCGTCCCAGTCGAACGCCCAGACCGGACGCTCGTCGAGCGCACGCAGGACATCACGGGGCGGACGTCCCCGGTGAAGCAGTCGCACGACACCATTCTGACAGCGACCGGCGACTGACGGGACGCGCTCGGCGAAGACGGCCAGCAGTCGGCCACCGCCCTCGTCGATCGCGGGTCGCGTGATAGACTCGCGGCCGTGCCCGATCCGCTCGCTCCGCCACTACAACGCGTCTTCGACACCGCGGCCCGGAAGGGCGTGACGATCGAGATCGTCACCTTCCCGGAGAGCACCCACACCGCCGAGGAGGCCGCGCACGCGGTCGGTGCAGAGCTCGGCCAGATCGTGAAGAGCCTCGTCTTCGTCGCGCCGCGAGAGGACGGCGAGCTGGAGCCGTACGTGGTCCTGGTCGCCGGTCCGGACCGCGTCGACGTGGCACAGCTGGCGGCCGTCCTCGGCGAACCGGGCATCCGCCGGGCAACCGCGCGTGAGGCGAATGCGCTCACCGGCTTCGTGATCGGTGGCATCCCCCCCTTCGGCCACAGCCGACCGATCCGGGTGGTGATGGATCCCGCGCTCGGCCGGCACCAGATCGTCTGGGCCGCGGCGGGCGCCCAGAACGCCGTCTTCGCCGTCTCTCCGGCGACGCTGCGCATGCTCGCCAACGCCACGGTCGCCCCGATCGCGGCGCAGCCGGCGTCGTCCGGGTCGGTCGGATCTATCGAGGGCCAGGCGCAGGCGACCGGGCCAGCCGGCGGGGCATGAGGCGATCGGGCGAGATCGACCGACCGGGCGAGCAGGAGCGCCCTGAACGACCCCTGTGAGCGGCCGGCCGTGAGCGAATCCGACGTCCACCGCTCGACAGTCCGCTATCCGGGCGGTCTGACGGTCCGGTTCCGCTGGGCAGGTACGGGTCGTGCCGCGGACCTCTTTGCACTCTCCGAAGCCAGCGGGCGGCTGGCCGACCATGGCCCACTGGTGGCCGCCGAGCCGGACCGCCTCTGCCGGGCCGAGATGCGCGTCGAAGGCCCCAGGGGCAGCTGGACCGCGCGGTTCGCGTCGCCCCTCTTCGACGGCCCCACCGCGTTCTTCTGGGATGTGCCCGGGCTGCTCGTCACCAAGTATGGGTTCCGCTGCTACGCCCTCGACGCCCGCGCGGGCGACCTGCGCTGGTCGCGGGAGGGCGGAGCGCCGATCATCGACGTGCTCGGCAGCGCGCGACTGGACCACGTCCTGATCCAGAGCGAGATCGATACCGTCGCCGTGGCGGCGGACGGCACGGTCGTCTGGCGGCTGGCGCACTCCGACGTGGTCACCGGCGCGGAGCTCGTCGGTGGCCGGTTGGTGCTGACGAGCTACGGTGGGCAGCTGGCCGCCTTCGATGCACAGTCGGGGCGCCCCCTGTAGGGAGGTCGGCGCGGTCCCGGGGCGGCGCGGCCAAGCGGTGGACGCGTGGTGGATAAGTGCGCGTGAAGCGCCCGTGAAGGTGGAGAACCACCTTGACAAGCGCGCTCGTCCGTGGCTAGCGTACGCGAAGCCCGAAGGGGTCAGGAGCGATCACTAACGGCGGCGATGACATCAACGCCCACGTGAGTTCGCGGAGGTTCCTTCGGGCCATTTCGTGTCCGGGTGCTAGCATCGCCCGACGTGATCGTCCTCCTGCTCGCCATCTGCGGCATCGTCGCGCTCGGCCTGGGCGCCCTGGTGCTGCGCGGGTTTGGCCTCGGGTACCGGGTCGGCAGGCTCCTGCAGGGCGCCCCCGAGGTGACGCTGGAGGAGGTCGAAGCCGCGGCGCGTGCCGGGCGCCGGATCTACGTCCGCGCCCACGGCCGCATCTCGAGCGCGGAGGAATTCCCCGACGAACACGACCGACCCCTGGTGTACCGGCGGCGACGGGTGCAACTCGGGACCGCGTCCGGCTGGGAATCGATCGAAGACCAGCGCCTCGCCGTGCCGTTCGGCATCGCGGGCCGCGGCATCTACGTCGGCGTCGACGTCGCGGCGCTCGACGAGGGACTGGTGGTGCTGCCCCGCGAATCGCTGGGCACGGCAGGGGAGGTGCCGGAACATGCTCCGCCCGGGACGCCTGCGGAGCGACCGATGCGGCTCCTGATCGAGCAGATCTCGGCGGTCGAGCACGCGTACGTGGCCGGCGTGCCCACCCTCGACGCGGGGGGGCGCCCGATGCTGACGGCGGGCGCCGGCCGGCCTCTGGTCGTCTGCACCCTCGATCTGCCGGAAGCGATGCGCGTACTAGGGGGCGCCGACCGAATGCGGGCCGCCAAAGCTATCGCCCTGCTGGCAGCCGGTGGCCTCTTGCTCGTCGCCGCCGGCGGCGGCGCGGTGGCGGGGTTCCTGCGGTGAATGCGCGGGCGCGCCTCGGGCATCCCCTACGGGGCGCGCTGCTCGCCGCGGCCACGGCGGTCTTCCTCGTCGTGCTGACTGGGCCGGTCCTCGCGGTCTCGCCGTCCCCGCAGCCGGTCGGGGTCGGCGACACGCGGTCGAGCGGCAGCCCGCCCAGTTTCGTCGGGCAACCGATCCTCGCGGCGATCGGGGTGATCGCGCTCGGCGTCGTGGCTGCGGGGGCCACCATCCTCTACGTCAGGCTGACGCAAGAACGCTGACCGGCGCCGCGGCGCCAGCGGCGCCGGCGCGCGAGTGGGACCATCGGAGACCGCGACCACGGTACATCCGGCCGCTGTGAGGTTCTGTGAAGGACCCGTAGGCTCTGGCAGGTCAACGGCACGAGTCGTTCGGAGGTCACGCGTGGGGCGCCCGGCAGGAGAGGAGACGGTCTCCGTTGCCGCTGCCGCGCGGATCTTGGGCGTCCACCCCAACACCGTCCGCGCCTGGAGCGAGCAGGGGCGGCTCCCCTGTATGCGCATCAACGCGCGCGGCGATCGCCGCTACCGCGTCGACACGCTGCGGGCATTTCTGCACGAGGCCGGGCTCCAGGAACCAGCGGTCGGCACGCCGGGCGGCGCACCCACGGCACATGTCCCGGAGACGCCGGAGGAGACGTCGGCACGGCTGGCAGCGGTCGATCAGGTGCTGGCCCGCATCGGCTCCAGCCTGGATCCGGACACGGTGGAGCGCGATCTGCTCGATCAGGCCATGACCCTCTTCGCCGCCGACCGGGGTGCGCTCTTCCGGCACGCCGCGGATGGCGCGCCCGTCGCGCAGGTGAGCCGCCGCCTTTCGCAGGCCTACCTCTCGGGCGTCCAGACGGGTCCCTGCGGCGCCGCGATCCGCGAGGCGATCAAGACCGGCCGGGTCTGCATACGGCCGGGAACCGCCGGCGCGGGCCCGGCACCCGCTCTCGAGCCGACACCGGACGACGCGTTCGGATCGCTCGCGGTCACGCCGCTGATCGCCGACGGCACGCCGATCGGCGCGCTGGCCCTCTACCACGACCGGCCCCATCGCTACGCGCCGTCCGAGCGCGAGGCCCTGCGCGTCTTAGGGACGAAGGCCGGTGCCGTGGTCCGCAACGCCCGCGACTACCTCCGCATGGCGCGCTGGGCCGCGCAGCTGCGGTCGATCCAACAACTCGGCGTGCGCCTGAGCCGGCTGGGAACCGTGCGCGAGGTCGGCGCGGCGATCGCCGGCGAGCTGCAGGCGCTGATCGACTACCACAACGTGCGGGTCTACCGCCTCGTCAACGGGACCGACCTCGTGCCTGTCGCGATGCGCGGCCGCGTGGGCGAGTACGTGGACGAGACGCCCGAGCAGCTCGCGACACGAGTGGGCCGGGGCCTGACGGGGTGGGCGGCCGCCCAGCGCCAGGCGCTCCTGGTGCACGATGCCGCGCACGACCCGCGAGCAGCCACCATCCCCGGCACGCAAGCGGACCTCGACGAGTCGATGCTGATCGCGCCGATGCTCTTCGAAGACGAGGTGCTGGGAGTCCTGGTCCTCTCGAAGCTCGGCCTGCGCCAGTTCACGGAAGATGACCTGCGGCTGTTGGAGATCTACGCGAGCTTCGCCGCGCAGGCGATGGCGAACGTCGATGCCACGGAACGACTGCGCGAGCAGTACGCGCAGATGGCGCGCTGGGCCGCGCAGCTGCGCTCGATCCAGCAGCTGGGCAACCGTCTCAACCGGCTCACCACCGTGCACGAGATCGGGATCGCGATCGCCACGGAGCTCCGCCAGCTGATCGACTACCACAACGTGCGGGTCTACCGGCTCCACGCCGATGGCGAGCTGGTGGCGGTGGCCATGCGCGGGCAGGTGGGCGACTACGTGGACGAGACGCCCGAACAGCTGCGCACGCGCATCGGGGTGGGACTCACCGGCTGGGTCGCCGAGCACGGAACCGCGCAGCTGATCGACGATGCGGCCAACGATCCGCGCGCGACCACGATCCCCGGTACGGCAGCGGACCTCGCCGAGTCGATGCTCCTCGCGCCGATGATCTACGAAGACGAGGTGCTGGGCGTCCTGGTGCTCTCGAAACTCGGGCTCCACCAGTTCAGTGCGGATGACCTGCGGCTGCTGGAGATCTACGCGAGCTTCGCCGCGCACGCGATGGCGAGCGCGGACAGCGCCGAACGGCTCCGGGAGCAGTCCGCGGCGCTCGCTCGCCAGTTGCGCAGCCAGCAGATCCTGCTACAGATCACCGAGTCGATCCTCACGACGCTCGATCCAAAGCGCGTATTGGACCAGATCGCGCAACGACTGGCCGCGCTCGTGCGGTACGACGAGCTCGCCATCGCCGCCGTCGATCCTGCGACCGGGCTGCTGCGAACGTTGGTCGCGATCGGCGCTCACACGGACCGGTATGCGCAGGACCGCGACCCGGGCGAGGAGGGCATCTCGACCTGGGTGGTCCGGCACAACGAGCCGCAGCTCGTCCACGACACGCGCAGCGATCCCCGGATCCGCAGGGTCGCCGAGCCCGAGCCCCCTGACGGCAGCCTGATCGCGGTGCCGCTCCGCGGGCGGAGTGGACCCACGGGCGTCCTGACCCTGGAGCGGTCCGGCTCGCTCGACCGCTTCACGCCAGATGAGTTCGATCTGGTCCAGCTGTTCGCCGCGCAGGTCTCGATCGCCCTGCAGAACGCCGAGGAGCATCGCGCCGTGGAGATCCGCGCCGAGACCGATGCCCTGACCGGGCTCCGCAACAAGGGCACCTTCGATCGCCAGATCGCGCAGGCCGTGGCTCGCGGCGAGCCGTTTGGCCTGCTGATGGTCGACCTCGACGACTTCAAGGCCGTCAACGACACACAGGGCCACCAGGCGGGCGACGACGCGCTGCGCCGGATCGCACGGGCCGTCCGTGCCGCCGTGCGCGAGACGGACGTGGTGTTCCGCTACGGGGGCGACGAGTTCGCGCTGCTGCTGCCCGGCACCGACGCGGCCGGGGCACATGCGGTGGCGGAGAAGGTGCGAGCGGCGATCGGCGCCGCGGGTCCTGCACTGGGCCCGCACCCGATGACTTGCTCGATCGGCATCGCCACGCACCCCGCCGACGGCACGGAGCCGGAGGCGGTCCTGCTGGCGGCCGACCGTGCCTGCTACGTTTCGAAGCGATCGGGCCGGGGACGCATCTCCACCGCGCAGGATGGTCTGGCGCTGGCGAACGAGTTCCGATTCACGAACCCGACACCGGTCGACGAGCCGATCTCGCTCGCCTCCTGAAGCTTGCCCGGGTCCGGCGCCGGCCCGCGCGCCGCTGAGCACGCGCCGCGCGGGAGATGCACCGCTCGGGCTCGACGAGACGTCCACGGCCGAGGAACGAGCGGCGGCGCGCCAGGCCGGGCGGGCCGGCATCAGCTTCCCGACGCGCGGCGGATCGTGAGCCGGTCGGCGGCCCGCAGTCCCAGCTGAGAGGCGGCGTCGCCCCGGTTCACGGCCACGCAGAGTCGCCCGTAGGAATCCTCGTAGAGAAGTGGCGTGCCGGCCGGTGCCGCGCCAAACGTCTCCTGCCAGCGCAGCTCGAGCGTGCGCGTCGACCCGGCTGGACCGCCGATCTCCAACGCGAGCGGGTCGCCGGGGGCGAGCGGCCCAAGCGACGCCTCCAGATCGGAACGTTCCCCCGCAAGCTTGACGTTCCCGAACGTATCGACGTAGATCCCAGCGCTGACCAGCGCACCCGGCAGCGACTCGGGGGCTGGCAGATCGACGCGCACCAGACCGGCGGGATCTAGTGCGCGCCCGAAGCGTTCGAGCGGCACGCCCAGCGCCAGGTGCGCCCCGGCGGGCGCGAAGATGTCCCGCCCATGGAACGAGGCACTGACCTCCGGCAGCCGGTAGTCGGCGGCCTCCAGCGCGTGCACCGCGACCACGCCCCCCAGCCGTTCGGCCGCGGGCAACAGGAGGCCATTGTCGGGCCCCACCAGCAGGTCACCGCGCGCGACGCGCATCCCGATCGGCAGCCGCGCCGTACCCACCCCAGGGTCGACCACCGCCACATGGACACCCACGGGGAGGTAGGGCAGCGCGCACCAGAGCAGGAGCGCGCCGTCGAGGACGGCGAACTTCGCGACCTCGTGGCTGACATCGAGGAGCCGCACATGGGGCGCGATCGAGAGGACGACCCCGCGGCAGATCGCCGCAGAGGGGTCGCGCGCGCCGAAGTCGGTGGTCAGGCTGACCAGGGGAGCCGCGGCGCGCCGGCGCGCCGCCCGCTCCGCTGCGGGCGTCAGGACCGGTCGGGTGAACGTCACAGACACTCACCCGATGGTAGCCCGGACCGTACACTGCCTCCGTGCGCGTGCGCGCGATCCGTCTTCGCCTCCTCGCCGCCGTGGCGGCCCTCCTGTGGGGAGCGGCCGTGGTCGCCGTGCTTCTGGCGTACCGCCCAGGCGTGCCGATCGCCGTGCTCGTCGCCGCCTGCCCGCTTGCCGGGCTGGTCGCGTCGCTGGTCGCGCTGGTCTGGCCGCCGCTCGCCCGTGGGCCGCGCGCCTTTGCCGCGGTCGCGTGGCTGGGCATCCTGGAGCTGCTGTTGCTCGCGCCCTCATTCGGTGGCCTCGTCGCCGCGCTCCGCCAGCCGGGGGTGGCGCCGCTCCTGCCGTCTCCGGAAGACGCGTACGGCTGGTTCCTGGCGCTCGCCGCAGCCTCCCTCTTCGGTGGCCTCGGCCTGTCACGGCGGGTGCTGGGGGTGACCACCGTGCGACGGGTACGGCTCGCGCTCGCGACGCTGATCGCGATCGCGCTGCTCGCGGTGGGCTCCGGGGTCTCCGCCGTCGCGGTGCTCGCGACGGCGCTCGCGGTCTCGCCACCCGGCGGCACGGCTGCGGCATCACCCCGCGGGCCCGGCCCCGCAGCGTTCCCGCCGACCTGTGCGGCGCTGCCACACGCGGCGGCGGCCGCCGACGTGTCGCTGCTCGCCGTAGGCCGCGTCGACGGCCACCAGATCGGCTCGGTGGCACTGCACGGCACGCGCGTCGGCGACGACGAGCGCTGGAGCGCCACGCTGACTGGCTGGCCGGTCGAGGCCGGCGGCGAAGCCGCGTCGCTCGCTTACGCGCGGGTCGGAGCGGCCGCCTGGCTGCGGTCCGGCGCGGCCGCCTGGACCACGGTCCCACTCCAGGAACGGATCGTGCCATACGTCCCGGTCGGGGCGACGCCCGCGCCCGTGGTCGTGCAGGACCGCGCGACGCTCGACTCCGAGGTGATCCGGGTCGCACTCTCGGGGCCGGCGCGCCTCGCCGCCGAGGACGTTGGGTTCGAGCTGGTCGACGGTGCCAGCACCCGTCACTGCCGGCTGTTGGCGGGCGGCTCGATCGCCCTCCAGGCGTTCCGGCCGTTGCGCTGGCTGCTCGGGCAGGCCCCGCTCGCGGACACGCCAGCCATCGCGGACTGGCGCGGCAGCCTCGACTGGTGGGTCACACCGGACGACGAGCTCGCGATGGCATCGGTCTCGGTCGAGGGGTTGGTTCCCAGCGGCTGGCCGACCGGACTCCAGGCGACGCTCCAGGCGACCCTCACGGTGCGCCGGCTCGACACGCCAGCACCGATCCGGGCCCCAACGCCGTGACGTCTCGAAGATCGGCATGCCCATGAACACTCCAGGAGCTTCGGCATGAGCGTCACCCGCGACGATCGGGCGGGCCTGAAGTGGGACCGCGCCGCCCGCTACCTGAAGATCGCCCGGGTCCTGCACCAGCACCAGGACGGGATCGCGGCGGGCGCCGTCGCCGATCTGGTCGGGGTCTCGAAGCGGACGGTCTACCGCGACTTGGCCGCGATGGAGCGCGACGCCGGACTACCGATCTGGCAGGACGGTGGCCGCTTCGGCCTCGCCGAAGGCGCCTTCCTGCCGCCGCTCGACCTGACGCTCCACGAGGCGATGACGCTCTTCCTCGCGGCGCGCGTCTTGGCCAAAGCCAGTGACGAGTACGACACGGAGCTGATCGGGGCGTTCGTGAAACTCGCCGCGGTGCTGCCCAAGGTGCTCGCCGACCATGTCCAGGCGACCGCCGACCTCGTGGCCACTCGCCCGCCCGATCAGCGCTTCACGCGGGTCTTCCGCACGCTCACCGAGGCGTGGGCACGCGGACGGGTGGTGCAGATCGAATACGACGCGGCCGCCTACGACCCCTCCCGAGGCATCCGACGCGCCCGCGTGCGGCCGTACGCGATCGAGCCGTCGGCGCTCACGCACGCCCTCTACCTGATCGGCTACGACGAAGAGCGCGGCGGGCGCCGGACGTTCAAGGTCGAGCGGATCCGCGATGCGGCGCTCACACCGCAGACGTTCGACCCGGCGGAGGGCGCCGGCACGGTTGCCGAGCTCGCCCGTGGTTGGGATGTGATCGCAGACCAGCCGCTCACGAGCGTGGTGGTGCGGTTCAAGCCGGAGGTGGCCCGACGCGTGGCCGAGACGCGCTGGCACGCGAGCCAGCAACTGGAGCGAGAACCGGATGGCTCGCTGCTCTGGCGGGCCCGGGTCGCCGGACTCCACGAGGTCCAGCTCTGGATCCTGGGCTGGGGCGCGGACGCCGAGGTCCTGGAACCGCCCGAGCTGCGCGCGAGCGTCGCGGAGCAGCTGCAGCGGGCCGCAGAGCAGTACCGGCGTCGCGCCTGACGTCCGCCCTCAACCGGCGTGGCCGGTCGGCGCGCCCCCGCCCGCGTCCGGCCGCTCTGCCATCTCGAGCGCCGCCCGCACCAGCCGCGCGAACCAGTGACGCCAGAGCACCTCGTGCAGCTCGCGCTGACGCCCTCCCGGGAGCCCGACGTGACGCAACGTCAGGTGGGTCGCCGCGCCGTGGTCGATCGCGTCGAGCGCCACCACCGTCGCCCGACCCAGCGGGTCATCCTCCCAGTCGAAGGTGAACGAAAGGTGCTGTGGCGGATCGACCGCCAGCACCGTGCCGACCGCCGTGGCGTCGTGCAGTCGCAGGCGGATCGGCGCGCCGACCCGCGGCTCGAACTCCGCCCCGTCGAGCCAGCGCGCCAGCCCCTCCGCGCTCGAGAGGAGTGGCCAGACCGCGGCCCGCGGCGCCCGCACTTCCTCCTGCAGCTCGACGCTGTGCCGCTGGTCCATGCTGCCCTCCCATCGGCCCCGGACCGGCCGCCGCCCGCGGACCACCTGACCCGGCGGCCCTCGGGAGACGACCGACCGCAGACTGGCCCGCACAGAGCATAGCGAAGGGGCGCCCGCGTGCACGCCCCTTCGATGCAGCCGCTAGAGCGCCTTGATGGCCGCGATCAGCTGGGTCAGGACCTCCTTCGCATCCCCAAAGAGCATCCCGGTCTTGGGGTCGCTGTAGAGCAGATTGTCGATGCCCGCGTAGCCGGGCCGCATCGAGCGCTTGACCACGATGACGTTCGCGGCCTTGTCGACATCGAGGATCGGCATCCCGTAGATCGGGCTCGAGGGGTCCGAGCGCGCGGCCGGGTTCGTGACGTCGTTCGCGCCGAGCACCAGCGCCACGTCGGTGCGCTGGAACTCCGGGTTGATGTCGTCCATCTCCCAGAGCTGCGGATACGGGACGTTCGCCTCCGCCAGCAACACGTTCATGTGGCCGGGCATGCGGCCCGCAACGGGGTGGATGGCGTACTTCACGTCCACGCCGCGCTCCTCGAGGAGCGCGGCCAGCTCGGCCGCTGCGTGCTGCGCCTGGGCGACCGCGAGGCCATACCCGGGCACGATGATCACGCGCTGGGCATAGGCGAGCTGGATCGCCGCATCGTCGACCGTCAGCTCCCGCACCGCACCACGCCCGACTGCGCTCCCGGCCACCGCCGCCGCGCCGCCATCGCCAGTGCCGAAACCACCGACCATGATGTTCACGATCGAGCGGTTCATCGCGTCGGCCATCAGTTTGGTCAGGATGCCGCCCGAGGCGCCCACCAGCGCGCCTGCGATGATCAGCACCGGGTTGTCGATGACGAACCCGGCCATCGCGACGGCCGTGCCCGTGAAGGCGTTGAGGAGCGAGATCACGACCGGCATGTCGGCGCCACCGATCGGCAGCACCATCGTCACGCCGAAGATCAGGGCCGCTGCCAGGAGCGCGAGCAGCACCAGCAGGACCTGGCCCACGAAGATCAGGTACCCGGCGGTCAGCAGGGCGACCAACGCCAGCGCCACGTTGATCGCCTGGCCCGCCGGCAGCTTCACCGGCGTGCCGGTGACGATCCCTTGCAGCTTGCCTGCCGCGATCAGCGACCCAGTGAACGTCACGGAGCCGATGACGACGTCCAGGACGGTCGCCACCACCTCCGCGCTGCCGAGCGTGTGCGGCCCGAGGTTCGTGGCCCGCACGAACTCGTCGATCGCCACCAGCGCGGCGGCGCCGCCGCCCATCGCATTGAAGATGCTGACGAGTTGCGGCATCGCCGTCATCTTGACCGTGCGGGCGCTGTACGCCCCTGCGCCGCCGCCGACGACGAGCCCCACGACGATGATCGGCCAGATCAGCGTGCCGCTGGTGCTCAGATCGCCTGCGGCGATCAGCAGGAGCGTGCCGAGGACGGCGCCGGCCATGCCGACGGCCGAGACCTGGTTGCCGCGGCGTGCGGTGGCGGGGGAATTCATCAGGTGGAGGCCCATCACGAAGCAGGCCGCCGCGACGATGTAGACGAGCCGGATGAACGTATCGAGGGACATCGGGTCAGGCCTCGCCGTTCGACGCAGGCTTGGCGGGCACGGGCCGCTTCTTGAACATCTCGAGCATGCGGTCGGTGACCAGGTACCCGCCGACCACGTTCATGGCCGCGAAGGCGACGGCGAGGACGCTCAAGACGACGCTCAGCGGGTTGTCCGCGATGGCCGCGATCAGCATCGCACCGACGAGCACGATCCCGTGGATCGAGTTCGCGCCCGACATGAGGGGCGTGTGCAGCGTGGCCGGCACCTTGCTGATGACCTCGAAGCCGACCAGGATGGCCAGCACGAAGATCGTGAGCGAGGAGACGAGCTGGTCGGCGCTCATGCAGCGGAACCTCCGGTGGTCGAGCCGGCGGCAGGCTCGAGCAGCTTCTTCGTGGCCGTCTGGACGACCTGGCCGCCGTGGGCGATCACGGTCGCCGCGTGTACCTCGTCGTGCGGATCGATGGTCAGCTGGCCGTCGCGGATGAACGTCAGGAGGAGCGCGGCGAGGTTGCGAGAGTAGAAGAGGCTCGCGCTCCCCGGCATCGTCGCCGGCAAGTTCGTGGGCGCGATGATGGTCACCCCGTTCGGCGTCTCGACGATCTGGTCGGGCTGCGAGAGCTCGCAGTTCCCGCCGAGTTCGCTCGCCGCCATGTCGACGATGACCGAACCGGGTTTCATGGCCGCCACCGCTGCGGCCGTGACGAGGAGCGGCGGCCGGCGGCCCGGCACCTGGGCGGTCGTGATCACCACGTCCTGCGCGGCGATGTGGCCGTTGAGCTCATCCTGCTGCGCCTTCTGCTCCTCGGGCGTCAGGGCCCGGGCGTAGCCGCCTTCGCCGGTGGCGTCGGCCACCGACTTCAGCTCGATGAAGGTCGCCCCGACGCTCTGGGCCTGCTCCTTCGTCTCACGGCGCACGTCGTATGCCTTGACGATCGCGCCGAGACGGCGCGCGGTCGCGATCGCCTGTAGCCCGGCCACGCCGATGCCGAGCACCAGCACGTTCGCGGGCTTTGCGGTGCCGGCCGCGGTGGTGAGCATCGGGAAGTAGCGGCCGTACCGCTCGGCGGCCATGATCACGGCCTTGTAGCCGCCCACGTTGGCCTGCGACGACAGCGCGTCCATCGTCTGGGCGCGGCTCAGCGTGCGGGGGATCGCGTCGAGGCTGATCACGGTCACGCCGCGCGCGCCCAGCTCGGCAGCCAGCTGCGGATCGAGGAGCGGCTGCATGAACCCGACGACGGCCTGACCGCCGCGCAGCCTGGCCGCCTCGGCGGGCGAGGGCTTTTGCACCCGCGCGACCAGGTCGGCCTGGCGGTACAGCTCGTCGGTGGAGACGATCGTGGCGCCGGCGGCTACATATGCGCTGTCCGGGAAGTACGATCCGAGGCCCGCGTCCTGTTCGACGATCACCTCGGCGCCGGCCTTCTGGATCCTGCCCAGCGTCTCGGGGACGAGCGCGACACGGCGCTCGCCCGGCGCTGTCTCCCTGGCGACACCTACCTTCATGGACGGACACCCTTGTGCGGTGGCGAGGATTGCCACGTGATGCCGGACGAGAAAACGGCCTGCGATCCGACACGGCGCGCGAGACGCGCCGAGTGTCGCCCCGTCCAGGCCACCGCATATGGTACGGGAAGCCGCCGCGAGAGGCGGTGCGCGGCCCAGGCAGCGTGCGGTCGCGCGGGTCGCCGCCCGTCCCCAGCGCGAGCCGTGCGGTCGGCTACCAGCCCGTCAGCGCGCAGCCCGATCTCGTGGCCGGGCCGGTCATAGCAGGCCGAGCCCGGCGCGTCGATGAGGGCGCGGCCGCCTGAACGGGCAGCGCGCTCGATCCCAGCGCACCGGTCATGCACGCGGGCACGGGCCAGCGCCGTCGTAGACTGATCCCATGCCCCACCCGCAGTTCGAGGCGGTCAACCTCATCAGCGATCCCGTGCATGGCTACATCGAGCTGACGAAGCGCCTCTTGCCCGACCAGGCGGCTCGGGCGGCGCTCCCGCCCGAAGACGCTGCGGAGGAGGACCTCCTCGATACCCAATGGCTGCAGCGATTGCGCCGCATCAGCCAGCTGCAGAGTGCCCGCTGGGTCTTCCCGAGCGCCGAACACTCGCGCTTCGTGCACGGGCTCGGCGTGATGCACGAGGCTGGCCTCTGGGGGCACGCGCTCTATCCAACGCTACGCGAGACACTCGCCGAGGACGCCCTGGCGGGAGGCGAGGCCGCGGCGCATCCGATCCCCTCCGAGGCGCTCGTGGCCGAGACGCTGCGGGTCGCCGGCCTCCTGCACGATGTCGGGCACGGGCCGTTCGCGCACTTCTTCGACGAGCACGTCCTCGCACGCTGGCCGGCGCCACCGCACCCGAGCCGCGATCCAGGCAAGCGGCTGACCCACGAGGACCTGAGTCAGGCCATCGTCGAGCGCGAACTGGCGCCGCTGATCGAGGGGTTGCGCCGGGCGCCCGCCGCGGACCCCGAGCGAGCGGTCTTCGCGCAAGGCGAGCGCATCGACCCGCGCTGGGTCAGCTTCCTGGTCTCGAAGCCGCCGCTCGCGGACCCCGCGATGCCGCTCTGGGTGCGCCGGCTCCAGCCGCTCTTCTCCGGCATCTTCACCGTGGACAACCTCGACTACGTGCGACGGGATGCGCTCATCACCGGCGTCGCCACCGGTCCCGTCGACGCCGACCGGCTGCGCCGCTACGCCTTCATCTCACCGCGGGGCCTGGCGCTGTACGAGTCGGGGCTCGGCGCGCTCGAGATGTTCCTGACAGCCCGACTCTTCATGTACAACACGGTCTACTTCCACCGCACGGTCCGCGCGATCGATCTGGACCTCTCGGAGGCATTCGCGCCGGCCTTCGAGGCGGTCTTCGGCGACCGGAACCCGCTCGAGGCCTTGGGCGACTACGTCATGCTCGACGAGTACGCCCTACTCCACCAGGCGGCGCTCTGGGCACGCGGCGAACGGGTCGCGGCATACCCGCTGGCGGGTTCGGGCTGTGTCACGCCGCGTGTGGCGGAACTCTGGCGCGGCATCCTGCTGCGCCGCCCGACCTGGCACGCCGTGCGCGAGGTGCGCCGCGACTCCCGGGCCGAGGCGGCCCGCGAGCGCGTCGAGGCCGAACTCCGCCACGCCCTCGGTCCTCTGCTGCAGGCCGACCCGGACCGCTACCGCTTCGACCTCGCCGACGCGGACGCGCGGCCGCAGAATCCGCTGCTCGCCGAAGGGCAGTTGGTGGTGGCCCGGCGCGACGGGACGCTCGACACGGCCCCGCTCGGTGAATTGCTCGAGCGGCTGCCGGCCGTCGTCACGGTCGGCCGCGCGTACGAGCGGGTCGGATAGCGGACGGCGCCCGGCTGACCGGCGGATGCAGCGTCACGATCCCGGCGATAGACGGACGTCGCGGCCCCACGAGCCGCCCCTCCTCCAGCACGAACGTCGTCCGGGCCCAGTCACGCACGCGGGCCCGTGCCTCCGGCCGGCCGGCCACGAGCAGCGTCTGCGCGAGCACCTCCTCGGCCTCGTCGAGGTCCGCATAGCTCCACGTCGCGTCGGTTTCGTACGTGGTGGCGTCGAAGTGAAAGCCGAGCGCAGCCAGGACGCCGCACAGGTCGCCGAAGCCCGGCTGCGGCACACGGTCCTCGCCGTGCAGCTCGCGGAAGAGCGCCGTCGGCGCCTGTTCAACGCCGCTCGATCGAAGCGTGATCAGACACGCATGGCGGCCCGCCGCGACGAGGGCCTCGACGAACGGCACGATCTCCTCGATCGGGTAGAGCACGTGGGAGCAGACCACGACGTCGTGCGGTTCGAGGCCGGCGGCGGCCGCCGGCCATGGCTCCTGCACGACCCGGATGCGGTCGGCCACACCCGCCTCGGACGCCCATCTCTGCAGCAGCGCGACCATCGTGGGGTGCGGCTCGACGACCGTCACGCGGCGCCCGCTCTGGGCCACCGGGATCGCTACCGCGCCGAACCCGCCGCCCACGTCGAGGACCGTTGCTGGGCGCGGCTCCGCGCCCAGCGCCGAGCACGTGTCGTGCGCCTCGGCGTCCTGGCACTCGGCGATCGCCGCGTGCACAAACTGACCCGGGTCCTGGCGCGAGCGGACGGCATCGAAGTAGTTGCCGGCACGCCGGCGCCAGTAGTCCTGGGGATCGGGCGGGTCCGCCTCGAGCCGCTGGAACTGCTCGCGCCGCAGGCGGACCAGGGCGCGCCAGCGTGCCAGAGCGTCCCAGAGGATCCCCGGATCGAGCGCCGGATCGCCCACGTGCAGGCCGGACATGGCCGTATCATGCCGCGTCGTGCGCGGGGGCGCGAGCGCGCGTACCCCTCGGGCTGACGTCACGGCGCGACGCCTCGGGCTGACGTCACGGCGCGACGCCGCAGCCCCCGCTCGGAGCGCGACGCGGCTGGCAACGCGGGGCGGCCGACGGCGCGGGGCGGCCGACGGCGCGAATCAGCCCCGCCCAGGCACGAGCACGAACGCACCCTCGACCTGACCGGCCTTCAAGCGCACCAGTGCTTCGTTCCCGGCGGTGAGCGGCAGCGCTTCGTACGCCGTGCGGATCGGGATGCGGGCCGCGAGCGCCAGGAACTCATGGGCGTCGGCGCGCGTGAAGTTCGCGACGCTGCGCAGCGAGCGCTCCCACCAGAGCAGCTTGTACGGGAACTCGGGCATCCGGTCGAGGTGGATGGCGTTGATCGCGACCGTGCCGCCGCGGTCCACCGCCTGCAACGCCGCGATCACGACGTCGCCGGCCGGGGCGAACGTGACGGCCGCATGCAGCGGGACCGGTGGCCGGGCGTCGTACCCACCGGCCCAGCGCGCCCCCAGTTCGAGCGCGCGGCGCTGCTCGTGCGCCGAGCGTGTGCAGACGTACACCTCACAGCCCCAGTGCACCGCGACTTGGATCGCCAGTGACGCCGAGGCCCCGAACCCGTATAGGCCCAGCCGGCCACCCGGCTGGATCCCGGAGATCTTCAGCGAGCGGTACCCGATGATGCCCCCGCAGAGCAGCGGCGCCGCGTCGAGATCGCCAAAGTCGGCGGGGAGGCGCAACGCGAAATCCGCGCCCACCGTCATGCGCTCCGCGTATCCGCCGTCGCGGTCCCAGCCGGTGAACTGCGCGGCTTGACAGAGGTTCTCGCGGCCCGACCGGCAGAACTCGCATTGGCCGCAGGCGCCACCGAGCCAGGCAACCCCCGCTCGCTCGCCGATCTGCCACTCGACCACACCCGGTCCGACCGCCTCGACGAGACCCACGACCTGGTGGCCGGGGGTGATCGGGAGCCGGCGGGCTGGGACATCGCCCTCGGCAATCTGAAGGTCGGTGCGGCAGACCCCGCACGCCGCGACCCGCAAGAGCAGCTCGCCCGGTCCCGGCGTTGGATCGGGGACCTCGACGAGATCGAGCGGATGATCGGCCGCAGGGGCCGGTTGCCCGACGACAAGTGCGCGCATGGTCCGTCCACTATCCGCCCGCGGCCCGCGATGCGCAACCGAAGCACGCCTACGCGTTCACCTCGCAGCGCGGTGCTGCAGGGCGCCGCACTGACCCGGGCCCTGCCCGCGCTCGAACGCTCCGACGGTCTCACAGGCTGGATCAGACGCGCATAATCGTCGTGCGGCGCCCCAAGCGTCGCACCGGACCGGCCATCGGAGCCCCGCCATCCTCGTTCGCGTCTGGAACGCCCGGGAGGATCACGCCACGTGGCGATCGACCGCAGGTTCCTGAATTGGGGCATCTTCTTCATCGCGCTCGGAGGGGTGCCGCTGCTCGTGCAGCAGGGCGTCGTGAGCCACGCCACGGCCGCTGAGGCGTGGAAGCTCTGGCCCCTCATCATCGTCGGGATCGGGATCGGGATCCTGCTGCGCCGCACGCCCGCCGCGTTTGCCGGTGGACTCGTGGTGGCCGTGACCTTCGGACTCGTCTTCGGGGGCCTGCTCGCCAGTGGGCCAGATCTGCGGGGCATCTCGGGGTGCGGCGACCCGAACGGCAACGCCGCCACGGTAACCAGCCAGGGGACTGGCACGTTCCCCGGCGCCGGGAATGCCCGTATCGAGATGGACTGCGGCGTGCTGGACGTTGCGACCCAGCCCGGCAACACCTGGACCTTCCAGGGCCTGGATCCGCAGGGCGGTGCAGCGACCCTGACCCAGGGGCGGGCATCGTTCGACCTCGCCGCGCCGGCCCGTTCCGAGGCCTTCTGGAACGCGGGCGGCACCTACAACCGGCGCTGGCAGGTCATCTTGCCGAGCGACCCGTCCATCGACCTGACCGTCGGCGTGGATGCTGGCTCCGGGCAGCTCGTGCTCGCCAACGCCCACCTCTCGCGGCTCGACGGGCGCTTCAACGCTGCCGACGTTCACGTGAACCTGCTCACCGCGGCCGTGCCCGACCTGCGCGTCAGCGTCAACGCCGGCGCCGCGCATCTCGTCCTTCCGACCACCTCCAGCGTCTCCGGCACCGTGCGCGTGAACGCCGGATCGCTGGACCTCTGCGTGCCGCCGAGCAGCGGGGTCCGGCTCCGTGTCTCGGGCACGTTCGCGTCGACCGATTTCGCGTCTGCGGGCTTGGTCCACGCCGGCGACACGTGGACGAGCCCGAACTTCTCGAGCGCAGCGAACCGGATCGACCTGCAGCTGGACGCCAACCTCGCGTCCATCAACCTGAACCCAACTGGGGGATGCCAATGAACGACCGCCTCTACCGCTCCAGCACGGACCGGGTCTTCACGGGACTCTGCGGCGGGCTGGCCGAGCATTTCGACATCGATCCGTCCTTTGTCAGGCTGGTCTGGGTCGTGCTCGACGTGTTGACGGGGATCTTTCCGCTGCTGATTGCGTACATCTTGATCGCGCTGATCGTGCCGGAGGAACCGCCGATCGGCGCGCCCGGTCCGTGGTCCGCAAGCGGCCCGTGGGGCGGCTCGGGGACGTGGGCGGGCTGGAACGGTCCGCAGTCGGGTCCCGCGGCCCCGGCCGCATCCGCGACGCCGGGCGGTCCGGCGGAGCCGGGGGCACCGGACGGGACGCAGGCCGAGGGATCCGGTGCGGAGGCCGTGTCGGCGGGCGCAGGAACCGGGGCACCGGGCGCGGCGGGCGGGGCAAGTGCGGGGGCCGGAGCGGCGGGGGTCGGAGCGGCGGACGCGTGGGGACCTTGGGGGCCACCTCCCCCGCCAGGCGCGGACTGGCGCGCGGCCCGCGCCTACTGGCGAGCTCAGCGTCGGGCGGAACGCGCGTACTGGCGGTCCCAGCGGGCGGGCGGCGACGCAAGCACGGCGGGTCTGATCTTTGGCGCGATCCTGGTGGTGGTGGGCGGCCTCTTCCTCTTGCGCGAGACCGTGCCTGGCTTCGACGCCGCGCTGTTTTGGCCGGTGGTGCTGATCGTGGTTGGCGCGTTGCTGCTGGCCGGAGCGTTCCGCCGGTAAGGGCGGAGGAGCCGCCGCGGTCGAGGCACGGGCAGGGTCCGGCAGCCGGCGAGGCCGGACGGGTGCGTGCCGCCGCACGCCGAGGCTCACGCCCGAACCAGAGCTCGACCTGTGTGCCCCGTTTCGCCCGACCGATGGTCTACATCGATCGTTCGAGGATCTCCACCAGCTCATCGGGCGCGAGGCGGATCGGGTTCGCCTGCATGCTGCTCGCTTTCGCCGCGGCGTCCACGAGAGCCGGAATATCGGCCGACCGGATGCCGTACGCGGCCAGACCTGGCACGTCGAGCGCCGCGACCAGGTCGGTGAGCCAGCTGATCGCATCCGCCGCCGTCGCGGCGGGGCGGCCGGTGACGATGCGGCCGACCTCGTCGTAGCGGGAGAGGGCGTCGGAACCCGGCGCCCGCTCGCGGAGGGCACGCACGTTCACGGCCACGACCGCTGGCAGCAGCCGCCCGCAGACCGCGCCGTGGGGTGCCGGAAACGCGCCACCGATCGGGGCGGCGAATCCGTGAGCGGCCCCCAGGCCGGCGTTGGCGAGTGCCAGCCCGCCGAGCAGCGCCGCCAGCGACATCTCCTCACGGGCGGACCGCATGGCGGGGTCGGGCGACCACGCCTCGTCTGAAACCGTCGCGCCGGCGCCCGTAGGTGTGTCGGCCGCGGCAGGTGCGTCGCTCGCCTCGGGCGAATCGGACGCGGCAGGTGAACCGGACGCCGCCGGTGCATCGACAGCGCCGGCGCCGGCCATGGCGACCGTTGCGGCCTCTGCCGCCCCTTCATACGCGCGCCGAAGTGCACGGCTCGCGCGGGCCAGCCCCTCACGGCAGACGGCATCGGTGATCGGCGTCGCCCGCGACGACGTGAACGGCTCGATGAGCTGGGTCAGCGCGTCCAAGCCGGAGCTTGCCGTGACCGCAGGCGGCAGCGCGTAGGTCAGCTCCGGGTCGACCAGGGCCACGCGCGCCAGCATCAGTGGACTGCGCAAGCTCACCTTCACATGATGCTCGGGCGACGCCAGAACCGCGTTGCTCGTCACCTCGCTGCCCGTGCCGGCGGTGGTGGGAATCGCGATCCAGGGCACCGACGCCCTCGTGAGCGGCTGGGCTCGCCCGACCACCTCGAGATGGTCGAACAGATCGCCGTCGTTGCCGAGCATCGCAGCGATCGCTTTGGCGGCATCGATGGCGCTGCCGCCGCCGAACCCGAGGACGACGTCGCAGGCGGCCGCGCGCGCCAGCCCGATCCCGTCGCGGACGAGATCGACGGTCGGCTCACCGCCGACGGCGAGGCCGGTGTGCGAAATCCCGGCCGCATCGAGCGCCCGGAACAGGACTCGCGCGCGCTCGGGCGATCGGCCGGTGACGACGAGGGCCCGGGTGCCGAGCTCTCGCGCGAGCCCGCCGATCTGGGCCAGTGTGCCGGGTCCGAAAAGGATGCGGCTGGCGGTCGCGAATGTGAAACGCATGACTCGCTCGTATGTCGGTGGCTGAGGGTTGGTCTAGCACATCGGCCCGCGTGGGATCGGGGTGCGGCGCTGCCTCGGCTCGACGGGACACACCATAGAGCGTCGGTGCCGGGGTGGCTCGGCGTCTCGTGCGGCGGCTGCGTCGCAACGTGACACGCAACCTGTCACGACGGTCGGCTACAGTTCAACCATGAAGCGTGCCCAACGGGGACCAGATCGCGTCTCCGGCGCCGCAATATGGACGGACCAGGAGCTGGCAGCCCGGCCAGGCGAGGGGCGTACGGCCCGGCCGGGCGAGGCGAGCGCCGTGGCGGCCGGCCAGACAGGCTCCATCGCGGCACGCCAGGCGGCGACGGGCGCACCGGACGGCGCGCAGCCCCTCGCCTCGGCCGCCGCCCCACACCGTTCCCCGAGCGTGCCGGAACTCCCGGTCCTCACCGACGAACAGCGGCGCGCAGTCGAATGGGGCGAGGGCCCCCTCATGGTCCTGGCGGGCGCCGGGACCGGCAAGACGACCGTCATCGTCGAGCGCGTCGCATGGCTGCTTGGCCGACACGCCCCGGCCGTCGTGCACGAGGGCGACGCCGACGGTCGGACCGAGCCCGCACCCACGGCCCCCGACCGCGACCCGCTCGAGCCCGAGAACATCCTGGTCCTGACCTACAACGTCCGCGCCGCCGCCGAACTGGTCGAGCGCTTCGAGCGCCGCCTCGGGCCCGACGTGGCGGGCCGCCTCTGGGTTCAGAACTTCCACAGCCTCGGGCTGCGCATCCTCCGCGACAACGCCGCCGCCGCCAACCTGCCCGATCAGGTCGAGGTGCTCGACTCGGTCGGCCAGCGCCTCTTCCTCAACGAGCTGCGGGCCGACCTGGATCTCGTCTACCACCAGTTCTACGACCTGCGCGGGCAACTGGGACACCTGGCCGATCTCGTCAACCGCGCCCGCGACGAACTCGTGACGCCCGCCGAGTACCGCGCCCATGCCGAGTCACGCCGTGCCGCGTTCGAGGCGCGCCACGGCCCCGGTTCGTACCTAGCGACCATCGCCGAGCTGCGTGAGCTCGGCGACCTGAAGCCGATCCGCGAGGTCCGCCGCGCCTTGGTGCGCAACGGCGAGGCGGACGCCGGACGGGCCGCGGACCGGGAGGCGCGACGCGCGGCCGGCGGCAACGGTAGGGCCCTCGCCGCGCGCCAGCTCAGCGCCGAGCAACGCGCCGTGGCCGAGGGGCTGCGGTCCACGTTCCTGCGCGACGCGGAGGCCCTCGAGGTCCTACGCCTGGAAGAAGAGGCCACCGTCTACGCCGCCTACCTGTCCGCCCTGCGGGAACGCGCCGCCCTCGACTTCGGCGACCAGATCCTGCGCGCCATCGCGCTGCTCGAGGAGCGGCCCAACATCCTGCGCCGCTACCAGCGCCAGTTCCGCCACATCCTCGTCGACGAGTTCCAAGACGCGAACGTCGCGCAGATCATGCTGCTGGAGCTGCTGGGCCGCGCGCCGGACCGTCCCGACAACGTCGTGGTGGTCGGCGACGACGACCAGTCCATCTACCGCTTCCGTGGCGCGAGCTACGCGGCCTTCGAACAGTTCCGCGAGCGCTTTGGACGCCCCCCGGCCTGGGATCCGACCCGCCCCACGACCCCGGTCGCCGAGACCAGCCTCCTCCTCAACCGTCGCTCGGCCGGCAACATCCTCTCCGCGGCGAGTCGCCTGGTCGCGCGCAACGAAGGGCGCCTGAAACGCGAGCCCTTGCTGGCGGGCCACCCGCCCGGCGACCCGGTCGAGTTGATCATCGCCGCCGACGAGCAGGACGAGGCCGAGGCGGTCGTCGACGCCATCCAGCGTGCCTTCCGTGCCCTCCCGGACCGAATCGAACGCGGCGGCACGATCAGAGCTCGGCGCTGGAGCGACGTCGCGGTCCTGTACCGGAAACATCGGCACCGCGAGGCCATTGCGCGGCGGCTGCGCGCGGCGGACATCCCGTTCACCGTCGTCGGTTCCAACGGCCTCTTCGAGCACCCCGACGTGCGCGACGTCGAATCCGCCCTCCGAGCGGCGGTCAACCCCGCCGACTCGGTCAGCGTGACGCGGCTCCTGGCTGCGGCCCCCTGGCACTTGGACGCGACCGAGATCCTCCACCTGACACGCGCCGCCCAGTTCGACGGAACGAGCGTCTTCGAGATCGTCGCCGATGCCCTGCGGGAGCACGCCCTGCCGGTCGAAATCGCACCTCCTGCGGATGGCGACGGCAACGGCGCGGTCGACGCCCCCGTGAGCCGCGACGATCCCGCTGCGATCCTCCAGCTGTCGCTCCTGCCGCCCGAGACGGCCGGAGCGAGCATCGAGGCCACTCGACACGAGCGGCAGCGCCCGGCCGCCCGTACCCCGCGCTTCCAGCCCGCGCCCTTGCGCAGCACCACACGGGCGAAGCTCCAGCTGCTGATGGACTGCGTCGGCGATCTCGCGACCCGCGCGCGCCGTGACGGCCCGTTCACCCTCCTCGAGGATTACCTCGTACGCACCAACCTGCTGCACGACCTGATCTCGACCGGCACCCCTGAGGCACAGCGGTCCGTGCTTGCGCTGGCCCGTTTCATGCGCTTCGTCTCGGATTGGCAACGCGACCACTCCCGCGAGACCCTCGCCGAGTTCGTGCACTACCTCGATCTGTACCAGGAGGTGGGCGGCGACGTCGACACGGACGCAGGCGTCGCCGAGATCGACGGCGTCCAACTCATGACCGTCCACCAGGCCAAAGGGCTCGAGTGGGAGATCGTGGTCGTTCCGCGGCTCGTCGACGGCCAGTTCCCCGACGACCGCGCCGAGGACCTGGCGATCCCGATCGAGCTGCTGCGCCAGCAACCGCCAACCGATTTCCAAGAGGCCGAAGAGCGGCGCCTCTGCTACGTGGCCATGACCCGCGCCCGTCGCCGTCTGGTCCTGGTCACCATCGACGCCGCGGGGTCGCGCGTGCGCCCGAGTCGATTCGTCACCGAGATTGCACCGTGGGCGCACGAGGCCGAGGCGCCCGGCCGAGGGAGCGTTGGTGCGGTCCCGGAACCGCTTCCCGACGAGCCCGACGAGGAGCCGGACGAGACCCCCGACTGGCCCGAGGAGGAGCCGAGCCCGCCCGCCCAGCCTGAGTTCGTCCCGCGGCCGATCCCAGCATGGACGCCCCCAGAGGAGCCCGTCACCGAGCCGTGGACGCAGCCGGCGCGGGAACCCGAATTCGAACCGGATGAACGTCCGGGGTTCGCGGCCGCCCCCCCAGGCGTAGTCGAATCAGGCGCGCCCAGGTCGCCCGGATCCGACGCCAGGCCGCTGCGGCGGGTCCGCCGGCCGTCGGCACGCGACGTCGTCGTGGTCCGGCGCCGCCCGGTCGACGAAGAGCTAGCGGCACAGCTCCCCGCAGCGGAACCGAACGAGCCCGCCACGGGCGGCCCGCCCGTAGCGGCTAGCACGCGCGCTGCTGATAGCACGCGCGGCACGGATGGCGCCACCGGCAATGGTCTGGTGGCCCTTCGCGGCCCAGCCAGCGGGGACCCGGTGGCGGCCGAAGCCGCCCGCACCACTCGCATCGCGGATGAGCTGACGCGCCGCCTGCCGGTCCCCACCGCGTTCGAGCGGCGGTTCGCGCTCCGGAGGCGCGCCGTCGAGCTGATCGGGCTGCTCGAACATGTCGGCCCCGCTGATGCCGCGGCCCGGGACGCGTTGATCGCCGAGCTGATCGCGGTCGCCACCGACGCCGCACGCGCTGCCGCCGAGCAGCACGCCCGCGGCCTCGATCCGTTGACCTTGCGCGTGGTCGCCGCCGACTCGGACGCCGGTGCCGAGCTGCTCCGCCTTGTGCCGCTGCCGGAGCGGTTCAGCCACACCGCCTTCACGACTTACCGCGAGTGTCCGCTGCAGTACGCGTTCCAGCGCGTCTATCAGATACCGGTCCCCGATGAGTTGCGGCGGGCCTATTTCACGTTTGGGTCGATCGTCCACGAAGCGTTCGAGGCCTTTGGGCGCGCACAGCACGAGGCGCGCGCGGCCGGCCTCCCAGAGCCCGACGAGTCGGACCTCCAGCGTGCCTTCGAGCGCGCCTGGCAGCCACTCGCGTTCCCCGATCGGGTCACGGCGGAGACGTACCGCACGCGCGGCCCCGCGGTCCTGCGCAACTTCTACGCACGGCAGCTCTCGCGCCTCGCCGAGTCGGTCTGCTTCGAGCAGGCGTTCCGCCTCGTACTGGACCCGGGCGATGGCAGCCCGCCCGCACAGATCGTCGGCGCGATCGACCGGATCGACCGCCTGCCCGACGGCACGCTCGAACTGATCGACTACAAGACGGGTCACCCGAAGTCGCAGGCGGACGTCGACGCCGACGAGCAGCTCTCGACGTATGCCCTCGCCATGCGCGAGGGCGCGGTCCTCGACCCGGCCACGAACCGCCCACTCCCGGCGCCGTCGCGGCTCACCCTCTACTTCACCGAGTCCGACGAGTGGATCACCACGACCCGTTCCGACGCCCAGCTCGATGCGCACCGGGCCCGCCTCCTGGACCTCGTGGGCCGCATCCGCTCCGGCAATTTCGTCGCCCTCCCCGAGCTGCGCAAGTGCGAGCGCTGCGATTACCGCCGTATCTGCCCGAGCCGCTGGGGGAGCAGCCAGTGACGATGCGGGGCGGGCCCCCGACTCGACCGGCTCTTCACCCGACCAGGCCGGGTGTGCCGTCACGTCGATCGACGGGCCGAGTCGTCGCCGGCCGAAACCGGCCGATCTACAGCCGGACGACGACCCCCTCGTCCGGCCCGAGCTCGAGCGGCGCCAGCGGACAGGCGGCGAGCGGGCGCGCCGCCTCCGTCGAGCGCTCGACCCGGCCCACCGAGGGCAGACCCAGCGAACCCGCATCGAGCGCCGCGGGTTCGTCGCCGAAGTTGAGGGCGACGAGCAGCCGTTCCGTTCCCGCTTCACGGAGGAAGGCGAAGACGCCCGGCGCCGTGCCGATCGAGCGATAGGAACCCCACCGCAGCGCCGCCGACCCCTTGCGGTACCAGATCAGCTGCCGGTAGAGCGACAGGATCGAGGCGGGATCGTCGCGCTGCGCCGCGACGTTGACCGAGGCCGCCTCCGATCCGATCGGCAGCCACGGGTCACCTGTCGTGAAGCCCGCGCCCCGGCTGCCATCCCACTGCAGCGGCGTGCGCTCCGGATCGCGCCCGTGGACGTCCACCACGCGCTCGGGCGGCACCTCCCCGTCAGCCTGGCCGATCTCCTCGCCTGCGTAGAGGAAGGGCGTGCCGCGCAGCGTGAGCAGGAGCATTGCCGCCACTCGGGCCCGCCGCAGCCCGCTCCGCCCGTCGCCCCCGTCGTAGCGTGAGCGGGCGCGTGGGTTGTCGTGATTCGAGAGCGTGTAGGTCGGCCAGGCCCCTGCGGGGAGCACCCGCTCGTACAGGTCGACCGAATCTCGGAAGGCGTCGGCCCGCCACGGCTGCGTCAGGAAGGCGAAGTTGAACGCCAGGTGGAGCTCGTCGAGCGCCTCGCCGAAGTAGCGCACGAGCCGCGCCGGGTCGTAGATCCCGACCTCGCCGACCGCCATCCGGTCGCCGTAGCCGTCAAGGAGCCTCCGAAAGCCGCGCAGAATCGTGTGGACCTCGGGCCAATCCTCGTCGTACCGTCGGCCGCTGGAGGACTCCCCAGATGCGAGTGGCGGCGGGTTGTCGCGCAGGTCGGGGTCACGGGCCATCTTGTGAGCCACGTCGATCCGGACGCCGTCCACGCCCCGGTCCAGCCAGAAGCGGAGCACGTCGTGCATCGCGGCGCGGACCTCGGGGTTCCACCAGTTCAGGTCGGGCTGCTGGGGGAGAAACGAGTGCAAGTAGTACTGGGCCGTCGCCGCGTCGAAGGTCCACGCGCCGCCCACGGCGGGGAAATAGCTCCGCCAGTTGTTGCGCGGGGATCCGTCGAGCTTCGGATCCCGCCAGACGTACCAGTCGCGGTACGGGTTGTCACGGCTCGAGCGGGACGCCTGGAACCAGGGGTGACGGTCGGAGGTGTGGTTGGGGACGAAGTCGACGAGGACGCGGATGCCGCGCCGGTGGGCCTGCCGGAGGAGCTCGTCGAAGTCGGCGAGGGTGCCGTACTCGGGCGCGACGTCGCAGTAATCGGCCACGTCGTAGCCGAAGTCGGCCATCGGCGAGGGGTAGAAGGGCGAGAGCCAGATCGCGTCGACGCCCAGCGAGACGGGTGTGCCGTCGTTGAGGTAGTCCAGGCGGCTCGTGATGCCTGGCAGGTCGCCGATGCCGTCACCGTTCGAGTCTTGGAAGCTGCGCGGGTAGATCTGGTAGATCACGCCGTGCCGCCACCAATCGCCCACTGCCATCCGCCGCTCCCTGCTTTCCGTGTGGCTTCCTTCCGCTGCCGGCCGACGACGGTTGCCTGCCAACGATCTGCCGACGGCCGGGCTTCCGCCCCCGCTCGATCGATCCACCAGCGGCGGCCGCAACCTCGCGAGCGGCGTATCCTCCGGGCATCGGAGCCACGCGTCGGATGGTGCCGATCTCGCTGGCGCCAGCAGCTGGAGGGTACGCGATGTGCGCGTCTGCGTTCCGTCTGGCTCGTCGAGCACCCCCCGAGCGGCGCCGACGACGCCCGCTGCCCCTGCTGGCACTGATCGAGGCGGCTCCTCACGGGATGAAGGGAGGCTGATCGCGACGACCGCCGACCCAGCGACCTCCAACGAGGTGCCCGCGCCGCTCGACGTGCTGCTCGAGGTCCCCGAGTTCAGCGCCGCCGTCCGCGGCGGCGTGCCACCTGAGCCCCTCGCGCGCCGCTACGGCGGCCCCCTGGCGATCCCGCTCCGCGCCGACCGTCCGACCGTCCTCGTCAACTTCGTCGAGAGCCTCGACGGCATCGTGGCCCTCGGGGCCGGCCCGCGCAGCGGCGGCTCCGACATCAGTGGCGCCTCCGAGCCAGACCGGTTCGTGATGGCGCTCCTGCGGACCCTCGCCGACGCCGTCGTGGTCGGCGCCGGGACGCTGCGTGCGGCGCCCCGTCACGAGTGGACACCGCGCGCCGTCGCGCCGCGCTGGGAGGAAGCATGCGCCGCCTGGCGAACGGAGATGGGGCTCGCCCCGCAGCCGACCACCGTCGTGGTCTCGGCGAGCGGCGACCTGCCTGTCGCCCACCCCGGGCTCTCCCGCGCGGACGTCCCCGCAGTCATCGCCACGACCGCGGCTGGCGCACGGCGCATCGCCGAACAAGGTGTGCCGGGACGTGCCCGCGTCGAGGTGCTCGCCGAGGACCGGGCCGTCGAGCCCGCCGCGCTGCTCGATCTCCTCGCACGGTGCGGCACTCGTATCGCGCTCTGCGAAGGCGGGCCGCACCTCCTCGGTGACCTGCTGGCCGCAGCGGCGGTCGATGAACTCTTCCTGACGGTTGCCCCGCACCTGCTGGGACGCGGCTCAGGCGAGGGGCGGCTCGGGCTCGTCGAGGGACGCGCGTGGCCGCCCGCGGCGGCGCCGTGGGTGAGCCTGCGATCCGTCCGGCGGGCCGGCTCGCACCTCTTCCTGCGCTACGCGTTGGACGGCCGGCGCGCTTTGCCTGCGCCCTGATGGCGTGCCGTGGGCGATGACGGCGGACCATCTGGCAACGGGGGCCATAAGACCCAGTACATCGAGGGCCGTTCGCCCCAAGCCGCGTGGTCCGAACGCGGTAGACTCCGATCGTGGAGACGCCGACCACCTACCTGCAGTGGGGCTTCCTCGTCATCTCGCTCCCGAACCTCATGTTGATCCTCGGCATGATCGTCGTGTTCGTCGTCGCGCTCCTGGCGCCGTTCCCGGCCGAGCCGGATGATCTCGACGACGAGGCCGCGGCGGCCGGCCAGCCGGGCCGCGACACCGGTCAGCAGGATCGGTCGTCCGGCCAGCCGGACCGGTCCGTCGGCCAGCGGAACGGCTGAGCCGATGCCCGCCGAGGTATCGCAGGTGAGACCGCGCGAGACGCGCGCCGCACGGCGACGCCCCAACTGGACCGCCGCCGTGCGTGACCGGATCGCCCGCGCCCTGCCGATCGAGCGGCTGCTGCCGGAGCGGCAGCCCGCCTACGTGGGCTCCTGGGTCTACGTCTTCGGTGTCGTCGCCATCGCGTCGCTGATCTGGGTGGTCGCGAGCGGCGTCGTCCTCTCGTTCTTCGGCCCCGGCTGGTGGCACATCTCGCGCGTCGGCCGCTTCGTGAACAGCATCCACTTCTGGGCGGTGCAGTTGTTCTTCGTCTTCACCGTCCTGCACCTGTGGGGCCAGTACTTCGCGGCTTCCTGGCGCAACGGACGCGCGGCCACGTGGATGGTCGGCGTCGTGATCTTCCTCGTGAGCTTGGTCGCGGCGTTTACGGGCTATCTCTCACAGCAGAACCTCGACGCGCAGTGGATCGCGGTCAACGCCAAGGACGCGGTCAACGCGACCGGCGCCGGCGCGTTCTTCAACGTGCTCGACTTCGGACAGATGTACGGCGTGCACGTGATGCTCTTCCCGGCGCTGGTCGTGACGCTGGTCGCCGTGCACCTGATCCTGGTGCGGATGCGCGGCGTGGTCCATCCGATCGACGCGCCGCCGGAGGTGGCGGAGGTCGTCGAAGCGGCCGGTGAGGTGCCCGGTGCCGCAGAACCTGCTGCGACGGCCGCGGACATCACGCCGGCGGCCAGCGGTCCGGCGTCATGACGGGCACAAGTTCTTCCGCCGCGTGGTCCGGCGCCGCCGTGTCCCGCCGCACGGTCCCCTACGACCTGGTGCGCGAGCTCGTTCTCGCCCTGATCGGCTCGGCGGCCCTCATCGCCATCCTCGCTGCGGTGCTCTCCTCGCCCGACGTCCCCCCGCTCACGATCCAGGCGTGGGCGCAGCACGATCCCGTCGACTTCGTCACGACGGCCGTCGACGAGCTGGCGGGCCAGAGCATGAGCGCGGCGTACGGGCCGCCGTACACGCATGGCGACGGCTCGGTGCAGAGCATCGGGCCCTTCTCGCCGCAGACCTGGGCGGGCGTCCGGATCCCCGTCGATCCGGCGCGTGACTTCGTGTTGGCGCCGCTGTCGGACGCGGCACCCGGCAACCCGACCGTCGGGTCCGCCCTCGCGCAGTACGACGCGGCGAGCGCCTCGCAACAGAGCGCCTGGCTCGACGCCTACAGCAAGGCGCTCGGCTCGGCGCAGGCGAGCGACGGGCACGTGGTGGTGGCCGCAGGCAACTACGGACCCCTGCCACAGATGATGGATGCGCTGCTGGCGATCGCGCGGACCGGCGGCATGGACGGCCTGCTCCTGCGCAGCGGCCGCTTCTACCAGACCGACTTCACGCGCCCCCTCCTCTTCATGGGCGACGGCACCTATCTCGCCGGGCTGGCCCAGGAGGCGCACCTGCTGGGCAACCAGTGGGGCATGATGAACGAGACCGGGAGTTACCCTGGACAATCCTGGCTGTGGCTCTACACGCTGCTCTACCAGATCCCGCCGTTCAACACGAGCGCCAGCGCCGATCTCGGCGTCGTCGTGACGATGGGGGTGCTGACGCTGCTCCTGATCCTCGTGCCATACATCCCCATCCTGCGCGATATCCCGCGCTGGATCCCGGTGCACCGCCTGATCTGGCGGCGTTGGTACCGCGAGTACGCGCGCGGCGCTGGGTCGCCGCGCGCGCGGTCGCACGGGGCATAGCCGGCGCCAGATTGCACGTGCCGGCGTCGGGCGCGAACTTCACCCGGAAAAAGGGGATGGACGTGCGGTGCGGGGCTGGTATGATGTCGACAAGGTCCGCGAGGCGGGCCAAAAGATCAGCCCCGTTCGGCAACACGACACTCCTCTCTCGGTTCTCGCGAGACGGTCGCGGGGGCCGGACGAGAAGGAGTGTTTTCGTTGTACCAGGACAAGATCCTCACGTGCGCCGACTGTGGGCAGCAGTTTGCGTTCTCATCGAGCGAGCAGCAGTTTTACGCTGATCGCCAGTTCAGCGAGCCGCGCCGCTGCCCGTCGTGCCGTGCGAGCCGCAAGGCGAGCCGCGGTGGTGGGTCGTACAGCGGTGGCGGGTCGTACAGCGCCAGCGGTGGCAGCTACAGCGGCGGGTCGATCGGCTCGTACGGCGCTGGCTCCGGTTACTCGGGCGGCGGCTCTCGGGCGCCGCGTGAGATGTTCACCGCGACCTGCTCCAGCTGCGGGCGGGAGGCCAAGGTTCCCTTCCGCCCCACGTCGGGCAAGCCCGTCTACTGCAACGACTGCTTCGCCAGCCGCCGCGCGTAGTCACCCGCTGTGGCGGACGGCCCCCTGACCGGGCCCATCCGCTGACGGCGCACGCAGGTTTGTCTGCCTGGGAGCCCGGCGAGCGATCGCCGGGCTCTTCGCTTGTCTTGGGCCGGCCCGTCGCCCCCGACGGGCCCCTGGAACTACACGGGAGGATGCGCATGCCAAGCGTGGCGCCATATGGATCGTGGCGCTCGCCGATCACGAGCGAGCGGGTCGCCGGCGCCGTCATCGGCCTCGGGCAGGTCGCGCTCGACGGCGATGACGTCTACTGGACCGAGAGCCGCCCGGCCGACGGCGGACGCGTCGTGCTCGTCCGCCGGACCCCCGACGGCCGCACCAGCGACGTCACGCCACCGGGCATGAACGTCCGCAGCCGCGTGCACGAGTACGGCGGCGGGGCGTACGCGGTGCGCGACGGCGTGGTCGTCTTCGCCAACTTCGCCGACGGGCGGCTGTGGCGCCAAGATGTCACGGCCACGGGCGCGGGCGTGGCCAGGCCGCTCACCCCGGAGGCCCCGGATGCCGCGCTGCGCCACGCCGACCCGGTCATCGACCTCGAGCGGCGCCGCGTGGTCTGCGTCCAGGAGGACCACCGCGGTCGCCGTGAGGCCGAGAACCGCATCGTGGCGGTCTCCCTCGACCCCCCGCTCGACGGGTGCGCGCCCGCCGAGCCGCGCGGGCTGGTCTCCGGCCACGACTTCTTCTCGAACGCGCGCCTCGCGCCCGATGGCCGCCGGGTCTGCTGGCTCGCCTGGGACCACCCGAATATGCCCTGGGATGGCACCGAGCTCTGGGTGGCCGACGTGGCCCTCGACGGCTCGTTCGGGAACGCCCGTCGGATCGCCGGCGGCCCCACCGAATCGATCTTCCAGCCCGAGTGGTCGCCAACGGGCGAGCTGCACTTCGTCTCCGACCGGACCGACTGGTGGAACCTGTATCGGCTCGCCGACGTGACCGCGGCCGGCAGCGGCGACACCGAGGCCCGCGCCCTCGCGCCGCTGGAGGCCGAGTTCGGACAGCCGCAGTGGGTCTTCGGCCTCACGACATACGCGTTCGCCGGCCCCCAGCTGATCCTGTGCCGCTACACGCGCGATGGACGCTGGTACCTGGCGCTGCTCGACGAAGCCGGCGGGAGACTCGAGCCGCTGGACCTGGGTGGAACGGTCTACGCCTCGATCGCCGCGCAGCCGCGCGGTCGTGCGGCGCTGCTGGTGGCATCGCCGGTTCGCGAGCCGGCCGTCGTCCTGCTCGATGCGGCGACGGGCACCGTCGAGGAGCTCCGCCGTGCCGGCGCCGATGAGCCGGACGTGCGCTTCCTGTCGCGCCCGGAGGCGGTCGAGTTCCCGACTGCCGACGGGCTGACGGCCCACGCGCTCTACTATCCGCCCGCGAACGCCGATTTCGTCGCCCCCGAGGGCGAGTTGCCGCCGCTGCTGGTGAGCGCACACGGTGGGCCGACCTCGATGGCGACGACCGCGCTGGACTGGGAGATCCAGTTCTGGACGAGCCGCGGCATCGGCGTGCTCGACGTGAACTACGGCGGCAGCAGCGGCTACGGGCGGCGCTACCGCGAGCGACTGGAGGGCCGCTGGGGCATCGTCGACCTGGACGACGTGGTGGACGCCGCGCGCCACATGGCAGCGCAGGGGCACGTGGACCCAGCCCGCCTCATCATCCACGGCGCGAGCGCCGGCGGATACACGACGCTCTGCGCCCTGACCTTCCGCGACACGTTCCGCGCCGGCGCCAGCTACTTCGGTATCGGCGACCTCGAGATCTTCGTGCACGACACCCACAAGTTCGAGTCGCGCTACATGGATCGGCTGGTGGGGCCGTACCCGGCGTTGGCGGAGCTCTACCGCGCGCGTTCCCCGATCCACCACGTGGAACAGATCAGATGCCCGGTGATCGTCTTCCAGGGACTCGACGATCGGGTCGTGCCGCCGAACCAGGCCGAGCGCATCGTCGAGGCGCTGCGCGGGCGTGGCATCCCGGTGGCCTATCTCCCGTTCGAGGGCGAGGGGCACGGGTTCCGCAGGGCCGAGAACATCCGCCGTTCGCTGGAGGCGGAGCTGGCCTTCTACGGGCGGGTGCTCGGGTTCGTGCCCGCCGACGAACTGGCGCCGCTCGAGATCGAGAACCTGTAGCGCGGCGGCGAGTGCCCGATCGGCGGTCGCGGTCACGGCCGTGCCACACGAGCTGGCACAGACGTGATCGAGAAGGAGTTCGGCCGCCTCGTGGCGCAGGTCGACGAGCGCAACGAGCGGGCTAGTCAGGCGCTCGCGCAGGCCCTGCGAGATGCGTTCTCGGAGGACGGCGGCAAGCTGCCGCGGACCCTGGAGCGCTTCCTCGGCGATCAGGATGCGCTGCGTCGCCTCGTCGCGGACCTCTTCGACGAGACCCGCCGCGACTCCGCGATCGGGCGCCTGAACGACCTGCTCGGTCGCCATTTCGACGGCGACGGCAGCCGGCTGGCGCAGCTGCTCGACCCGACGCGCCTCGGATCGCCCCTGTACCAGTTCCGAAGCGAAATCTCGAAGGGGTTCGAGGACCTCGCGGGGCGCATTCAGGCGCTCGAGAGGGTCGCCGACGTCCGCGCTGCGGAGCGCGCGAAGTCGGCCGCCAAAGGGATCGACTTCGAAGACACGCCGGAACGGCTGCTGGGCGAGATCGCCGGCGGGCTCGGGGATGCCATCGAGCGGACCGGGACGCTCCCCGGTGAGACCATCAAGGCCAAGAAGGGCGACTTCGTGCTGACCGTGGATCCCAGCCGCACGCGCGGCGCGGAGCTACGGGTCGTCATCGAGTCGAAGGACCGCACGCTGAGCACGCGCCAGGTCATCGACGAGCTCGCCGCTGCGCGACAGAACCGGTCGGCGCAGGCCGCGGTGATCGTCTTCACCCCGCAGCACGCGCCGGCCAACGTCGACCCACTGGCGATCGTGGGGCGCGACGTCTGGTGCGTGCTCGACCCCGCCGCCCCCGACCGGCTGCCGCTCGAATGCGCGGTCCGCCTGGCGCGCATCTTCGCTCTCGACGCGCTGCGCGAGGAGCCAGTCGAGGTGGACGTCGTGGCGGTGGACCAGGCCCTCGACGGGATCCGGACGCAGCTCTCCACGATCCAGGGGATGAAGGCGAGCCTGACCTCCATCACGACCGCGACCGGCGCCGGCCCGTCGCGTCAGAGCGCGCGCAGCGCCCTGATCACGGCCTCCCACAGGGACGCGTTCGATACCGCGCCGCCCTCAGCGGGCTCGAACGGGAGCAGTGGCAAGACGCGGTCGGCGTGCCCGGCCACACGTGCCGCGAGCGCGTCGGGGAGGGCGGCGGTCGGCGCCACCACCGCGACCTGAGCGAGCAACTCGTCGTCCACGAGCGCCGTCATCTCGTTCCAGCGTCCGGTCGCTGCCAGGCGACCCAGCCGTTCACCGACGTGCGCGTAGCCGTGCCGTGCCAGCACTCCTTGGTAGCTCGGCGTCGAGGCGTAGAAGGCGATGCGGCCGCGCACCTGTTCGCGGAGCGAGGGGTCGTCGCTCGGCGCGAGGAAGACCGGCACGATGCGCTCCACGTGCGCTCCAGGCCCCCGCGCCGCCTCCCCCTCCGCGAGGGCTGGCTCGAGCACCTCCGCCAGATAGCGCGCCGTGTGGAACGGGTGCACCTGGAAGCCATCCGCGACACGACCCGCGAGCCGGGCGAGTCCCGGGCCGACGCCCGCGATCGAGAGCGGGATCCGCGGCCGGCCCCCCGACGGCTCGAACGCCAGGGGTGGCGGACTGAAGAATGCGGGCATCAACGAAAGGTCCAGATGCGCGGACTGGACGCGGAACGGCGCCCCTTCCTGCCACGTTGCCCAGGCGGCACGGACCGCCGAGATCCACTCCGCCAGACGCGGGGCGGGCGCTGTCCAGGGCATCCCGAAGCGCCGCTCGACGTGCGCGCGGACCTGGGTCCCGAGCCCGAGCTGAAACCGACCCCCAGAGAGTGCGGCGAGGTCGAAGGCGGCTTGCGCGATCACGGTCGGGCTGCGCGCGAACGCCACCGCGACGCCGGTGCCCACCTCGATCCTGCGCGTCACCGTCAACGCGAGCGCAGCCGCGACGAACGGCTCGTGCTCGGTCTCCGCCAGCCAGAGCGCGTCGAACCCGAACGCCTCGGCGCCTGCCGCGAGGCGCCCCACGGCGGTGGGCGGCGGACTGCCCGCGGCCAGGTCGACCTTCACGTGACCCCCGCACCCGTCACGGCGCGTCGGCCACCTCGAGGCGGATCCGCTTGTTGATGCGTCCCTTCGACTCGTAGCCGGTGACCCGGATCCGCCCAACCTCGCGCGTGTTGGCCACATGCGTGCCGCCATCGGCCTGCAGGTCGAGCCCGACGATCTCGACCGTCCGCACCTCCCGGATCCCCTCGGGCAGCAAGTTGACCTTCGTACGGATCAGGTCGGGGATGACGAACGCCTCCTCGCGGGGCAGGACGCGGACCCGCACGTCGCGCGCCGCCGCCAGTTCGGTGTTCACCTTCGCCTCGATCTCGCCGACGAGCTCCCCGGACATGTGCTCGAACTCGAAGTCCATGCGGCCAGCGCCCGGTTCCATGTTGCCGCCCGTCACCTGCGCGCCATAGTCGCGCCAGACCACGCCGCAGAGCGCGTGCAGCGCGGTGTGCGTGCGCATCAGGAGATGGCGCCGCTCCCAGTCGATATCGACGCGGACCCGGAGCCCGGGCTCCGGGCCGTCCTCCGCTGCGACACCCGACAGCACGTGCACGATCCCCTCGCCGGCCCGACGCGCGGACGCCACCTGCCAGCGCTGGCCGCCCCACACGGGGTCGAGCGCGAGCAGCGTCCCGGTATCGGCCGGCTGGCCGCCACCGCCCGGATAGAAGACGGTCCGGTCGAGCCGCACCAGGAGCCCTTCGGGTGTCGCCTCGACCGCCTCAACAGTCGCCTCGCACGATCGCGCATAGGCATCGCGGTAGCAGATCGTGTCGGTCATCGCAGCTCCCCAGTGCTCGTTCGCGCCGTGCGCGCCCGCGGTCCTGTGCGCCGGCGGTGATCAGCGCCGCTTGCCTCGCCGCCCTGGGTCTGCCGTGCGGGGTCCGCAGCTCCGGGACGACGCCGCGCGGCCGTGTCGGGGCCGAGCGCACGGCACGCGAACGGCCGGTGGCTCACTGGATCGTGAACGTGCCCTTCATCCCCGCCTGGTAGTGGCCCGGCACCATACAGCCAAAGCCAAGCGGCGCGCTACTGTCGTTGAACGTGTAGTCGAACGTTCGCGTGCCCGAGGTGAAGTCGCCCGTCCCCGTCAGGTTGGCGATGTTGCCGGCTTCGAGGTCGCTCACGTTCCCCACGTAGAGGTCGTGGACGAAGCCGGCCGTGTTCGTCACCTTGAAGTGGTACGTCTGCCCCTTCTTGACGGTGATGTTCGTGACCGGCTTCCCGCTCGGATCGGTGATCTGGAGCGAAGCGGTCTCGACGAGGTCGATCTCGTTGGCCGACCCACCGGACGCCGGGGCGCCGGAAGCCGCCGAAGTCGAGGACGCGGGAGCGACCGAGGCCCCCGCTGACGCCCCCCCGCCGGCCGTCCGGCCGGTGGTCGCCGAGGTGCCGGGCGAGGCGGCTGCGAGGCCCGACGCCGCGGGGCCGCCCGCTTGGGGGGTGGCCACCGGCGGCACATACGTCCAGCCGGGGCCGGCCGCGCTGGCACAAGCCGCGAAGACGAGCGCGGCGACCAAGGGCACGATCACAGGGCCGAAGAGGGACCGAAGACGCTTCTCCATGCCCCGCATTGTCGCCGAAAGCCCGGGCCCGTGCCGCCACGGGCCTACCGGGTCGATGGCCACGGGGACGGCGGATTGGGCGGTCGCCGCGTGGCAAGCTTGGGGCGCGGGATTGGGCGGTCGCGGCGGGGCAGCCCTACGGCCGCCGCGCCAGCGGTTTCGGCGGCGGCACGAGCCCGAGCCGCAGCGCCACCGTGGCCGCCTCGACGCGGCCCGCCACCCCGAGCTTCTGCAAGATGTTCCGCACGTGGACCGCCACCGTCCGCTCGCTGATGAAGAGCCGCCCCGCAATCTCCCGGTTCGTACGCCCCTCGGCGAGGACCGCGAGCACCTCCTTCTCGCGCGGGCTCAGGCTGAACGGGTCGGCCGGCACGGTTTCGGTCGGGCCCGCCAGCCGCATGGCGAGACTGGGGCGTGCCCAATCCACGCCCGCGGAGGTCGCGCTCGGTGCTCCGGCCGCCACGCGGGCGCCAACGGGAGCGGCACCGGTGAGCACCTCCTCCGCCTCGCTCGGCAGCGTGATCCGAGCGCGCGCGGCCAGGCGGGCCAGCTCACGGCGGAGTGGCTGTGCGCCGAGCTCACCCGCGATCCGCCAAGCCTCGAAGAGGGCCGCCCGCGCCCATGCCCGATCCACCCGCGCGCCCGGTGTGTCGGGCCGCGATCGCAGCACCGCCTCCGCTTCGCGCCATCGCGCGTGGGCCACCCGATACGGATTGGGTACCGCGGCCCACTGCTCGGCAAGCCGTGCCCACGCGGCGGGGTCGGGCTCCCCGACGATCCGCGTCCGGTGGGCACGCGCGGTCGCGAGGTGCAGGTCGGCCTCACGTCGTGCTCCCAGTGCCGGCGACATGCCGCCCGCCTCGACCCGCCGCTGGGCCTCTGCCAGCACCGCGTCCCCCCACGCCAGCACCTCGGCCACCGTCGCAGCGTCGCGCCGTTCGCGGGCGTCCTCGGCCACCGCCGCGGCGGCCTCGAGCGTGGTCGACGCCGCGATCGCGGCTTGCGCCCAGTCGTCGCTGCGGAGCACCCGCAGCCAGCCGCGTTCGGCGGCGCGCCGCGCGTCTTGCACGTCCTCGCGCCAGAGCGCGAAGCTCACCGTCGCGCGCTCGACCTCGGCCGTCCACTGCGAATCCGGCACCGCCTCCTGCTGCACGAGGAGCTGGCCCAGCAGCCGCCCCGCCTCTTCGTCCGACGAGGACTCGACCCGGACGCAGGTGAGCCAGACGAGCGGGTTGAAGCGGGCCACACCGGACGGGCTCCACTCGAGCGCCTCGTGGCACATCGCCTCGGCCTCGGCCCAGCGCCCCAGCACGAACAGCGTGTCGCCGCCGTTCCCCCGCAGGAACGCGCCATAGACCGCCTCCTGGCCCCACCGCCGTGCCTCGGCGATCCCCTCGTCCACCACCGCGAGCGCCTCGGCCCGCCGCGAGTCGAGCTCCAGCAGCGTCGTCTGATTGGCGTAGGAGCGCATCAGGTCGTCCAGGCGGCCCGCTCGACGCGCGATCACCGACGCCTCCCGCAGCAGTGCGAGGCCGCCCTCGAGGTCGCCCCGGTAGGCGTCGTCCACGCCCAGCGTGCAGATCGCGTGTCCGAGCTCGGCCAGCGCCGGCTCCCCCGCCTCGCGCGCCGTCGCGATCGCGTCGCGGGCCCAGCGCGCGCTCTCTTCGAAGCGGCCCTCCAGCATCAGCGCCTGCGCCAGGGCGCCGAGCACCCGCGCGCGCTCGGGAGACGGCCCAGGTGGTGCGACCTGCACACCGCTGCGAAAGGCGTCCAGTGCCTCGTCCACCTCACCGGCCGCCCACTGATACCGGCCGAGTCGCTCATAGAGCGACGCGAGCTCGAGCGCTCGGCGCTCGCGCGCCTCGCGCCCGCGCGCGAGCATGCCCGACAGCTCCGGAGCGGCCGCGCGTGCCTCGATCGAGTGCACGGCCAGGGCGGCCGCGCGGCGGAACGCGCCGTCGACGAAGGCGGCCTCGGCGGCCCGCGCCAGGAGCGCTGGCCGGTCCCACTGGGGGCGCTGGCTCGGGCGCTGCCGGTCGACCGGTTCTGCTGCCTCAGACTGCTCGGACTCCGGCCCTGCTGAAGACTCGGGCAAGCCGGAGGCACCAGTGGGCCCTGGCCCCTGCTCCTTCTCACGTCCTCTGAGCGAATCGAGCTCGAGCGCCCGCAGGTAGTGCTCCAGCGCCGTGCCGCCAGGGTCCAGCGCTTCGGCGGCGATCCCAGCGGCCACATGCGCGGCGCGCGCTCGATCCAGGCACAAGGCACGCTCCCAATGCCAGGCCTCTTCGTCGGGCGGACCAGCGCACCACTCCGCGACCGCGGCATGGATCGCCTGGCGGCCGGCCGGGTCGAGGAGCGCCTCGACCGTCTCAGCGTAGCGTTCGTGGGCGATCTGGACGCGGTCCCCGTCACGCACCACCAGCTCGCTCTCGACCGCCTCGGCCAGCGCCGGCTCGCTGAGGGCGGCGCCGTTGACCCGCAGCCCCGCCAGCGCTGCGGGCTCGATGGGACGCCGGACGGTCGCCAGTACACGCACCCAGCGGGCCGCCCCGGTCCCGAGCAGCGCCAGCCGCGCCTCCACCAGCTCATCGAACGAGTCGGAGAGGCGCGTGCCCGGCACCAGCCGGCGCGCGGTCAGGAGCTGCCGGGCGACGAGCGGGTTCCCGCCGGAGCGCTCGACGATCGCCGCCAGGAGACCGGCGGATGCCCGCTCGCCCGTCTCGGCCTCGATGAACCGGAGCAGCTCGTCGGGCCGGAACGGCTCCAGCGCGATCTGCTCCACCGTCGCGTCCTCGCCGAGCAGCGCCGCGACGCGACGGAACGGATGGCGCCGATCGAGTTCATCGGGGTGATACGCGCCGACCAAACAGATCGGCAGCGCCACGTCGAGCCCCAGCATGAACTCGACGAAGGCGCGCGTGCCCGGGTCGGCCCAGTGCAGGTCGTCGAGCGCAAGCAGGACCGCGCCGCCGGACGCGAGGCGGCCCAGGACGCCGAGCACTGCCTCCACGAAGCGACCGCGGCGCTGGTCGGGGCCCGTCTGCATCGCCGTCTCGGCGGGGCACGCGGCCCGGATCCGGGCCGCGTGCCGGGGCAGCAGCTGGGCGATCTCTCCGGCCGCGGGGCCGAGCAGTTCCGGTAGCCGCGCGTCAGGGAGCGCGGCGAGCGGCCCCTCGAGGGCCGCCGCGAGCGCTGCGTACGGGTGGCCGGCCCACGGCTCGACCGCCGCGCCACGGGCCACGACCACGCCAGACTCGCCGGCCAGGCGTCGTTCGAGCTCGGCGAGGAGCGTGCTGACGCCGCTGCCGGTGGCGCCGGTCAAGACGACCCGCGAAAGGCGGCCCTGTGCCGCGCGCTCGAGGGCTGTGCCGAGTCGTCCGAGCTCGCGTTCTCGCCCGACGATTGCCATACCCACAGGATACGGGCGCCGCGGCGTCCTGGGCTCGGGAACGAGGCGGAGAACAACGCGACGGGCGACGCCATCGAGGCAGCCCGGTGCCCCGGCAGGAGGACGGGGTGTCCGTCAGTCACCCGTCACCAGGCGGATCGTGTCGTCGATCGCGGACCGCATCTCCTCGGCGGTCGCGTCGGATGGGACGGCATCGAGGCGGTCGAGCATGTCGAGCGCCAGCCCAAGGCCGGCCACATTGATCCCGCGCTCGTCGACCAACATCCGAATGCGTTCGAGTCGACGGAGGTCCGCGTTCGAATACAACCGCTGGTTGCCCTGCTGCCGAGCGGGCCGGAGGAGACCGGCCCGCTCGTACTTGCGCAGGGTCTGCGGATGCATGCGGGCCAGGCGGGCCGCGACCGCGATGGCGTAGAGCGGTTCGCGGTCGTCCACAACCTGGTCCCCGGTCAGCTCTTGCTGCCGGCGCCGATCTGGGCCGCGCTGGAGACCTTGATCTGCTTCGGTCGCGCCTCCGGGGCCTTGGGCAGGTGAAGCGTCAGGATGCCATCCTTGAACGACGCCTGGGCGTGATCGACGTCGATCTCCCGCGGCAGCGTCAGCGTGCGGCTCATCTCGCCGTACCCAATTTCCCGCAGATGCCAAGTCCAGTCGTCGTGCGCGGCCGGCGTCTCGGTCTTGGCCCGGATCGTCAGCATGCCCTGCTGGTACTGCACGTCGAGGTTGTCCTCTGTCACGCCCGGGACGAGGGCCCGCACGACCAGTTCGTCGCCGGTCTCGTAGACCTCGAGCGGCATCGGACGGGAACCCCGGCCGATCAGCGAGAAGAGCCGATCCGGATTGACGAAGCTCTCCTCGAAGAGCCGGTCCACGGCGTCGCGCAGGGTCATCACATCGCGGAACGGATCCCATCGCTGCAACGTCATCTGCACAACACCTCCTTTCACCGCGGGCTCCTGCGGCCGCTGGGCAGATGCCCAGCGCGACCGCCGCTCGGCGCCCGCGTCGTAGTGACGCCGTATATATAGCAACCTGCTACGGTCCGTGTCAAGAGCCTGCGCCGCACATCGTTGCTGGGCGCGTTCACGGCCGCACCCGACTGCCGCCCCGCCGGCCCACGCCACGGCTGCCGAGCACCGCGGCCGCTGCGCTACTCTGCCCCGATGACGTCCCTCTCTCGCCTCGGGCCGCTCGGAGCGTTCCGAGAACTCCGCCGCGAATACGACCGCGCCGTCCTCGTCCTTGCCGTCGGCGATCTGGTCGCCAGCTTCGGGTTCAGCCTCGTCTTCCCGTTCCTCACGATCTACCTCACCGCGGTGATCGGCGCGAGCGCGACCGAGGCCGGCCTCGTGCTCGGCCTCTACTCCATCGCCTCGATGGGATCGAACGCCGTCGGTGGCTGGCTGGCCGACCGATTCGGCCGGCGCGTAGTGATGATCGGCTCGATCACGCTGACCTCGCTGACCATCATCGCGATGGGACAGGCGCACAACCTGGAGGGCATCGCGGTGCTCACGCTGGCGCTGGGCGTCGTCGATCCCGCGTTCGTCCCAGCGGCGCGCGCATCCGTCGCCGACGTGGTCCCCGAGCAGCGGCGGCAGCGCGCGTACGGCCTGCTCGCGGTCGCTGCCAGCGTCGGCTGGATCGCGGGGCCTTCCATCGGCGCGGGGCTGGCGACGCTCGGCTACCCGTTGCTCTTCACGGTTGCCGGCGCGGTCCTGCTCGGCTACACGGCGTTCCTGGTAGTCGCCTTCCCGGAGACGCGACCGGCGGCGAGCGGCGCGCCGTCGCCGTCGCCGCACCGGACGACGGGATCCGCGGCCCCGGCGCGCGGCTCGCAGCATGCGGTGCTGACACCGCCCGAAGTCGTCCACGGCACGATCCTGCCGGGCGGGCTTGAGGCGTTGGATGCCCAGGACCCGACGCTGGCGGGCCGCGCACCGGCGTTGCGGGTCGCCGACGCGCGCACGCTCTTCCTCGCCTTCCTCCCGATCGCGGTGCTGATCCACGGCGCGACGTTCCAGTGGGTAGTCACGCTCCCGATCCACGCCAGCCGCGACTTGGGCGTCTCCACCGCGACGTGGGGGCTGCTCTTCGCGTTCAATGGGCTCCTCATCGTGCTCTTCCAGATGCGCGTCTCGACGCTCACCGAAACCTGGGCGAAGCCCGCCACGATGGCCCTCGGGATGGCGGCGTACGCGCTGGGTTACCTCGCAGTGGTCGCGGCGGGACTCCCGGGCTTGACGACGCTCGTCCTGGCGAGTGTCGTGATCTTCGCGACGATCGGCGAGATGCTGGTCTTCCCGGTCGAGCCGGCGTACGTGTCGGACCTGTCGCCGCTGGCGCGGCGCGGCCGCTACCAGGGGGCCTTCGGCGCCGCCGCGGGCCTCGGTTCGGGCATCGGGCCGCCGCTCGGCGGTCTCGCCCTCGACCGGCTGCCGGGGCCGATCCCGTGGCTGCTGATCGCGGGGACGGGCATCATCGCAACGGCGGCCCTCCTCTGGCTCGCTCAGAGGATGCGCGGTGCGGTGGTCGGTGGTCGGCCGACTGCAGCGGGGTCTGCCCCGTGAGCCGGCCGGGTCCGCTGGTGCCACGGCGCGCCCAGTGCGCATCGGGACGCGCAGGATCGCTCTCCGGGCGCGCCGGATCGGCATCCGGGTCCGCCCAACCGGCACGCCAGCCCGCGGAGCCGCCGCTCAGACCTGCGGAGCCGCCGCTCGGACCCGGGGAGCCGGCCCTCAGACCTGCGGAACCGGCACTCGGGACCGCACAGCCGACCCCCAGTCTCAGGGAGCCGGCGAGCGCTCCCGTCGCGCCTCGCCTCCATCGCGCCAACCAGCTCAACGAGCTGTCGGGCGAGGCGTGGCTGTACTTCACCAAGTCGCTGTGGACCACCGCCTACCCATCGGAACTGGGGCACGTGGCGCGCCGCGCCCACGGCGCGAACAAACCCCCGCGCCTGATGGCGCGCCTCATCGAGTTCTTCACCCGCGGCGGGGAGCTCGTGCTCGACCCGTTCGCCGGCGTGGGGGGCACGCTGCTCGGGGCGGCGATCTGCCGCACACCCCGGCGCGCACTGGGGATCGAGCTGGACCCACGCTGGGCCGCGATCTACGAGGCGGTGGTAGGCGAGGCCTTGTCCGAGCGGGCGGGTGCCGGCCCACTCCTGGCCGACCTTGGCCCGGCCGATCCGGGCGGCCCGAGGCGGTTCGACCCGTCGGGCTGCCGCATGGAGGTGGCCGACGCGCTCGACCGGCTCCCCGCACTGCCCAGTGCGTCGATCGACTTCGTGGCGACCGATCCGCCCTACAACCCACAGCTGCGCCAGACGATGTCGGGTGGTCCTCTCGCGCTGGCGCACGCCAACCGGCGCACGGACTACGCGATGGTGACCAACTCGCCGGCGGATCTCGCGAACAGCGCCTCGTATGGTGAATACCTGGACCGCATGGAGCGTGTCCTGCGCGAGCTGCGGCGCGTGCTCCGCGATGGGCGCTACGCGACGATCATCGTCCGCGACGCGTACCAAGAGGGACGCTACCGGTTCACGGCCTCGGACCTCGCCGCGCGGGCGGAACGGGCGGGTTTCGTGCCCAAGGGCGACCTGATCTGGTACCAGGCAGGGACGCGCCTCCGACCCTACGGCTACCCGCACGGGTTCGTCCCGAACATCGTGCACCAGCACATCCTCGTCCTCCGGGCGGGGTGAGGAGCGCGAACCGCCGGGGGGATCACCGGTTGCGAAGTCACGCGCACGACCACGGCCGCGGACGGCGGCTACCGCGTGCCTGCCGCCGCACCCGAGGAACCCCGACGACGGCCGACCCGCACGGCCGAGGCGCAGGGCCGACCCACCCGATGGCAACGGCGGCGCGGCGCACGCTGCCCCTGGGGCCTAGAATCCCGTCAGTGCGTCCAGTGGCGGCCTGGCCAGATCGGCGCCAGCTGACGGAGGGAACCATGGCCCAGCAGTTCATCGTGCAGCTCCGCAACGAGCCGGGCGCGCTGGCGACGCTTGCCGAGGCGCTGGCCGCGCGCGGCGTGGACCTGCGCGCGATCGGCGGCGGCGGACTCGGAGATGTCGGCCACGTCATCATGACTACCGCGGACGATGACACCGCGCGCCAGGTCCTCGACGAGAAGGGCTACACCTACTTCGAGGGCGAGTCGCTGCTCGCGGAGGTCGACGACCGACCCGGCGGCATGGCGGCTATCGCGCGACGACTGGCCGACGCGGGCGTCAACATCCACGGACACCTCTTCATCGGCCGCTGGGGCGACCGCGCCATGTTCGCCTTCGTGGTCGACGATCCGGAGAAAGCGCGGCCAGTGCTGGAAGGATAGGCGGCCGGCATGCGCGTGATCGTGCGCGAGCCCTCGGAGGCGTTCCGGAACGCGCTCTCGAGCCATCTGGAACGCGACCGGATCGATCCAGCGCGCGCCATCGCCCAACACCGGGCGTTCGTGGCCGCGCTCTCCGCGGCGGGTCTCGAGCTGGTCCCGCTGCCGCCCGAACCCACGCTTCCAGACGCGCCCTTCGTCTCCGACACGCTGATCGCGCTGCCCGCCGCGGCCGAACCCGACGGCCCCACGCGGCTCCTCGTCGTCGGCCGACCGGGCGCGGCCTCGCGGCGCGGCGAGGTCGCGTCGGTCGTCGCCCGCGCCCAGGAGCTCGTACCGGACGCGACCGTCGTCGAGATCGAGGAGCTCGGCACGCTGGAGGGCGGCGACGTCATCGCCTACGGGGACCGGCTCGCGATCGGCGTCTCGGGCCGCACCAACGTGTGCGGCGCCGGTCAGCTGGCGCTCGCGGCCGGCTCCCTCGGATACCGCGTATTCCTCTGCCCGGTGACGGATCGGCTGCACCTCGCGACCGCGGTCACGCCGCTGGGGCCCGGACGCCTGGTCGGCACCGCGGCGGGCTTCGCGTCCCTCGACGCTGCCCCGGGCTCCGCGCCCGCTGGCGAAGTGGAACGGCTGGTGGTTCGCGACGAAGAGGCGCGGGCCGCCAACGTGCTCGCGCTCGGGGGGCGCGTCTTCGTCGCCGCCGGATACCCCCAGACCGCGGCGATGCTGCGGGCGGCGGGCGAAACGGTGGTGGAACTGGAGCTCGACGAGTTCGCCCGTGCCGACGGCGGGCCGACTTGTCTGGTCGCCATCGTGCCGTAGCGGAGAGGGACGTGGCAGCCGCTGCAGCGCAGGTAGACTCGTGCCGGTCGGTCGCGCCCGTGGCCGATCGCGGGCAGCTGATCGCAGAGCGCCGCCAGCGGCGCCCCGACGGAGCCCACATCCGGCGAAAGGCGGTGCAGAGACCATGCAGGACGCCGCGACCACGAGGCAGACGCCGACCCCAACCCCAGCCCGCGCCCCCTCCGGCACGCGGGCCCCCGCCGGGCCCCTCTCCGACGAGGAAGTGCGCCTCATCGACGCCTACTGGCGCGCCGCCAACTACCTCTCGGTCGGGCAGATCTACCTGCTCGACAATCCCCTCCTGCGCGAACCGCTGCGGCCCGAACACGTCAAACCGCGGCTGTTGGGCCATTGGGGGACCACCCCCGGGCTCAACCTCATCTACGCGCACATGAATCGGGCCATCCGCACCTGGGGCCTCGACGCGATCTACGTGATCGGACCAGGCCATGGCGGCCCAGGGATCGTAGCCAACGCCTACCTCGAGGGGACCTACTCCGAGGTCTATCCCGCCATCACCCAGGACGCCGACGGGATGCGCAAGCTCTTCCGCCAGTTCTCGTTCCCCGGCGGGATCCCGAGCCACGTGGCCCCCGAAACGCCCGGCTCGATCCACGAGGGCGGCGAGCTCGGGTACGCCATCTCGCACGCCTTCGGTGCCGCGTTCGACAACCCCGACCTGCTCGTCTGCTGCGTGGTCGGCGACGGCGAGGCCGAAACCGCACCGCTCGCCGGCAGCTGGCAGAGCAACAAGTTCCTCAACCCGCTTACCGACGGCGCCGTCTTGCCGATCCTGCACCTCAACGGCTACAAGATCGCCAACCCAACCGTCCTCGCGCGCATCCCCGACGACGAACTCCGGCAGCTCTTCGAAGGTCACGGGTATCACCCGTATATCGTGGCCGGCGACGACCCGGCGGCCGTCCACCAGCGCCTCGCGGCCGTGCTCGACGACTGCGTCCGCGAGATCCACGAGATCCAGCGTGCGGCCCGCGAACTCGGCGCACGGACCCGCCCCCGCTGGCCGATGATCGTCCTGCGCACACCCAAGGGTTGGACCGGCCCGCAGGAGGTCGACGGCCAACCGGTCGAAGGGACGTGGCGCGCGCACCAGGTGCCGGTCGCCGAGGCCCGCGGCAACCCGGCGCACCTCGCGATCCTCGAGCGCTGGATGCGGAGCTACCGACCGGACGAGCTCTTCGACGCGAACGGCACCTTGATCCCCGAGCTGCAGGCTCTGCCGCCCCGGGAGTGGCGGCGCATGAGCGCAAACCCACACGCCAACGGCGGCCTGCTGCTACGCGATCTCACCTTGCCCGACTTCCGCGACTATGCGGTGGCTGTCGAGCAGCCAGGGACGAGCCGGGCCGAGGCGACGCGCGTGCTGGGCGCGTTCCTGCGCGACGTGATCTCCCGCAACCCCCAGACGTTCCGGCTCTTCGGCCCCGACGAAACCGCCTCGAACCGGTTGAACGCCGTCTTCGAAGTCACCGACCGCGCCTTCGACGGGGAGCGCCTGCCCACCGACGACCACATCGCGCCGGAGGGCCGCGTGATGGAGGTGCTCTCCGAACACCTCTGCCAAGGGTGGCTCGAGGGGTACCTCTTGACGGGTCGGCACGGCCTCTTCAACTGCTACGAGGCGTTCATCCACATCATCGACTCGATGTTCAACCAGCACGCGAAGTGGCTGGAGACCACCAACCGGATCCCCTGGCGGCGGCCGATCGCCTCACTCAACTACCTGCTCAGCTCACACGTCTGGCGCCAGGACCACAACGGGTTCAGCCACCAGGATCCGGGCTTCATCGACTACGTCGTCAACAAGAAGGCCGAGGTCGTGCGCGTCTATCTGCCGCCTGACGCGAACTGCCTGCTCTCGGTCGCGGACCACTGCCTGCGTAGCCGGCAGTACGTCAACGTGATCGTGGCGGGGAAGCAGCCGTCGCTGAACTGGCTCTCGATGGATCAAGCGATCCTCCACTGCACGCGCGGCATCGGAATCTGGGACTTTGCCAGCAACGACCAGGGCGGCGAGCCCGACGTGGTGCTGGCCTGCTGCGGCGACATCCCGACACTCGAGACGCTCGCGGCGGTCGACCTAGTTCGGCAGCACCTCCCCGAGCTGAGAGTACGAGTCGTCAACGTCGTCGACCTGATGCGGCTGCAGCCCTCGACCGAACACCCCCACGGACTCTCCGACGGCGAGTTCGACTCGCTCTTCACCACGGACCGCCCGGTCGTCTTCGCCCACCACGGCTACCCGTGGCTGATCCATCGCCTCACCTACCGACGACACAACCACGCCAACATCCACGTGCGCGGGTACAAGGAAGAGGGGACCACCACCACGCCGTTCGACATGGTGATACTCAACGACCTTGACCGCTTCCACCTGGTGATGGACGTGATCGACCGCGTGCCCGGGCTCGCCTCGCGCGCCGGGCATGTGCGCCAGCTGATGGAGGACCGCCGCCTCCAAGCGCGGGCCTACACCCGCTTCGAGGGCGACGATGCGCCCGAGATCCGCGACTGGATCTGGCCGTACTGAGCGACCAGGGCGCCGGCCGTGCGCCCTAGCGCCTCGGATGATCTGCGCGGCCGGCATGAGAGGAGGGGGCCGCCCATGCGCGTGCTCGTCGTCAACGCCGGCTCGAGCAGCCTGAAGCTCCGCGCCCTCGACGCCGATGACCGCGTGGTCGGGTCGGCCGACCTGGCGGCTCCCCGCGGACACGCGGACGAGGCGGCCGTCGTCCCGGCCCTGACGTCGTGCGGGCCGGTCGACGCCGTCGGGCACCGGATCGTTCACGGGGGCCGGCTCTACGCGGCCTCCGTCCTCGTCGACGCGGGCGTGCGTGCCCGGCTCGAGGCGCTGACCGACCTCGCGCCGCTCCACCAGCCCAAGTCGCTGGCCGCGTTGGATGCGGTCTCGGCGGCGCTCCCGGATCTACCGGCGGTCGCCTGCTTCGACACGGCCTTCCACGCCGGGATCCCGCCGGAGGCCGCCACCTACGCGCTCCCCCAGGCGTGGCGCGAGCGCTGGGAGCTGCGCCGCTACGGCTTCCACGGCCTCTCGCACGCCTACGCCTCGCGTCGTGCCGCGAAGCTGCTGGGCCGACCGGTCGAGGAGATCCGGATCGTGACCTGCCACCTCGGCGCGGGCGCCTCGCTGGCGGCGGTGCGCGCCGGCCGCTCCGTCGATACGACCATGGGGTTCACGCCGCTCGAGGGGCTCGTGATGGCGACGCGCTCCGGGTCGGTCGACCCCGGGCTCGTGCTCTGGCTCGAGGAGCACGTGGGGTTGCCGCCAGCCGAACTCGCCGCGGCGCTCGAGCATCGTTCGGGACTGCTCGGCCTGGCCGGTACGGCCGACATGCGGACGATCCTGGCGCGGGCCGACGTGGGCGACGCCGCGGCGTCCCTGGCGCTCGACGTCTACCTGCACCGGCTTCGCGCGGCGATCGCGGCGATGGCCGCGGCGATGGACGGTCTCGACGTGCTGGTCTTCACGGGTGGAGTGGGCGAGAACGCTCCCGCGATCCGGGAACGCGCGGCCGATGGGCTCGGTTTCCTCGGCGTGGCGATCGACCCAGACACGAACCGGACGGGCAAGGGCGACCGCGACATCTCGGCCCGCGGGTCGGCGGTGGCAACGCTCGTCGTCGCGGCGCGCGAGGACCTGCAGATCGCGCACGAGGTGCGCAGCGTGCTCGCGACGAGAGCGAGTGGCGGGTCGGCGTGAGGCCGTGCCGAGCGGCTGGCCCACGCACCGTCGTTCGCGCGATGCCAGCGCGCTGACGCATCCCGTATGAGCGAGCGCTACGACGCGGTGGTGGTCGGCGGCGGACCGAACGGGCTCGCCGCCGCCATCACGATCGCTCGAGCAGGCCGCTCGGTGGCGCTCTTCGAGGCGGCGTCCACGGTCGGCGGAGGAGCGCGTTCCGCCGCCCTGACGCTCCCCGGGTTCCTGCACGATGTTTGCAGCGCCGTGCACCCCTTGGGCGCCGCGTCGCCCTTCTTCGCGACGTTGCCCCTGGAGCGGCGCGGCCTACGCTGGATCGAGCCACCCATCGCGCTCGGCCATCCCCTCGACGACGGCTCCGTAGCACTCGTGCACCGGGAGATCGACGCGACCGCAGCGACCTTCGGCTCGCGTGCAGACGCGGCGGCCTATCGCCGACTCCTGGGGCCCATCGTGCGCGACTGGCCCGCGCTCGCGCCCGACGTGCTCGCTCCGATCCGGCTACCGCACCGGCCGGCAGAAGCGCTCGGCCTGGCGCGTTTCGGGCTCCTGGCGGCGCAGCCGGCGAGCCGGCTCACGCGGCGCTTCGAGGGACAACGCGCCCGCGCCCTCCTGGGCGGCTGCGCCGCGCACGGGAGCTTGCAGCTCGACGCCGCCCTCACGGGTGCCTTCGCGTTGGTGCTCCTCGCCGCCGCACACGCCGTCGGCTGGCCGATCGCCGAAGGCGGATCGGGGCGGATCACCGAGGCGCTGGCCGTGGAGCTCGCGGCGCTCGGCGGCAAGATCGTGCCGGATCACCGCGTCACACACGCCAGCGAGCTGCCCGCGCATCGTGCGGCGCTCGTGGATCTCACGCCCAGGCAGCTGCTCGCGATCGCGGGAGATCGGCTGCCCGGCTCCTACGCCAGCGCCCTCCGCCGCTACCGCTACGGGCCCGGCTCGTTCAAACTGGATCTAGCCCTCGATGGACCGATCCCGTGCCGCAACCCGGAGTTGGCAGAGGCAGGGACCGTGCACCTCGGCGGCACGTTCGAGGAGATCGCCTCGAGCGAGGCTGCCGTGCATCGCGGGCGCGCGCCCGAGCGTCCGTTCGTGCTGCTGGCCCAGCAGAGCCTCTTCGACGCGACACGGGCGCCCACCGGCCGCCACACGGCGTGGGCCTATTGCCACGTCCCGAACGGCGCGGCGGTCGACATGACGGAGCCGATCGTGCGCCAGATCGAGCGGTTCGCGCCCGGGTTCCGCGACCGCATCCTGGCGGTTCACGCCATGGGTCCGGCCGAACTCGAGGCCCACGACGCCAACCTCGTGGGTGGTGATATCGGGGCTGGGCTCCATGACCTCGGCCACGTCCTGGCGCCCGCGCTGTCCTGGCGCGACCCGTACGCGACGCCGGACCCACGCATCTTCCTTTGCTCGGCGTCCACGCCGCCTGGTCCGGGCGTGCACGGGATGCCCGGCTATTTCGCGGCCCGCTCGGCGTTGCGACGCGCCCTCCGCTAGGCACCGCGGCGGTCGGTACGGCGTGCCGCTACGGCAGCGGCCTGCGCGTGGCGCCCGCCAGGGCGTCGGTCAGGCGCGGATCTCCTGGCGCATGAACGCGACGTATGCGGCGCCGAAGCAGACGACCGTCAGCGCCACCAGCGCGACCCCCTGCGGCCAGCTCAGCAACAGGCTCTGCTCGAAGGGCAGGATCGAAGGCAGCGCGGCCGCCTGCTGCGATGGCATGATGATCCCAACGCTCTGGACGCTCGGGTTGAGCAGGTAGGCGGTCGCCTCGCCGTACAACTCCCCGGGCGAGATCCGCGCGAGGTCGAGCTGCAGCTGCGCGTTGGCCACCTGCTGGTCGAGCGTCGGGTTCGCGGGCAGCGGGGCCAGGATGCCGGCCGCGATCCCCGTCAGGAGCGAAGCGAAGAGCGTCAGGACGAGCCAGACGCTGATGGCCGCAAGCGCCGAGGTCGCCGCCCGCCGGAGCGCCACCGAGCAGAGCATCGCGAACGCCAGCCAGAAGCCGACGTAGACGATCGTGGCGGCCAGCCACGCCACCACGCGCGCCACGTCGTCGGGGCCAGGGACGATTCCGAGCTCGAAGAACGCGACCCCCGAGACGAGCACCGTGATCGCGACCAGGACCAGCCCGATCGCCGCCAGCCCAGCGGCGAACTTGCCGTTGATCACGTCGTCGCGGTGGATCGGCTGGGCGACAAGCCGCGGCAGGGTGCGTTCCGCGCGCTCGCCGTTGATCGCGTCGAACCCAAAGGCGATCCCGAGGAGCGGACCGAGCAGCCCGATCAGGGTGGCAAACGAGGGGATCTGCGACGAGGGCGACTGGGCACTGAAGAGGAGCACGAAGAGGCCCGGCGCCCCAGCCGCCTGCTGCGCGTTGCTGCGCACGAAGGTCGAGGTCGAGTAGATGGCGCCGACGGCCGCCAAGCCCAGGACCGCGACGAGGATGAAGAGCCGCACGCTCAGGACGTGGTCGCCGAACTCTTTGTCGGCGACCACCCGCCAGCCGCCGCTCGGCACGCGATCCCCAACGTCGCCACCAGATCGGAGCCGGGCCAGCGCCGCGGAAACCGTCTCCCGCAACCCGCCGAGGCGAGCCTCAGGCCGCGCGGCCATCGCCGACCTCCTTGTTGTTCGCGAAGTAGCGCATGTAGATCTCGTCCAAGTCGTCGCCCACGCGGCGCAGGTGCCAGACGGCAACACCGCGGCTCACCAGCTCGCCCGCCAGCCGCTGTTGAAGGGCGCGGCTCCCCGTGACGCGCCAGACGCGCGGGTCGTGCTCGTCGCGCACCGCCTCGTGAACGCCGGGGACGGCCCGCAACGCCGGCTCGAGCGCATCTGCCGGCCCCTCGAGCCCCACCTCGATCTGCAGCGTGTCGCCCGCCATCTGTTCCGCGAGCCGCCGCATCGTGCCCTGCGCGACCACCTTGCCCGCGACGAAGATCGCGACCCGGTCGCAGACCTGCTGCACCTGGTGGAGCAAGTGGCTCGAGAGGAGGACGGCGGCCCCTCGATCGCGCGCAATCGAGCGGATCGATGCGAGGACCTCGACCACGCCCGCGGGATCGATCGCGGTCGTCGGCTCGTCGAGGATCACCACCGAGGGGTCCTTCACCAGTGCGTCGGCGAGGCCCAGCCGTTGCAGCATCCCGCGCGAGTATGTGTCGACCGTGCGGTCGGCGACGTCCGCCAAGCCGACCTGGTCGAGCAGACCGCCGATGCGCCCCTCGATCTCGCGCTCGTTCAGTCGATTGAGGCGGGCCGTGTAGCGCAGGTTCTGGCGCCCGGTCAGGTTGCCGTAGAAGCCGACCTGATCGGGGAGGTATCCGACGCGCCGCTTGACCTCCAGCGGATCGCGCGTGGGGTCGAAGCCGGCCACCTCGGCGTGGCCCTCGGTCGGCTCGGAGAGGCCGAGCAGCATCAGAATCGTGGTGGTCTTGCCCGCACCGTTGGGGCCGAGCAGGCCGAAGACCTCGCCCGGCCGAACGTCGAGGTTGAGATGGTCGACCGCGACCAGGCTGCCGTATGTCTTGGTCAGGGCGCGGGTCCGAATCACCGACACGGCGGCCTCCCGCTCGGGCGGGTCGCCGCGGCCGGTCCGCGGATTCCGGGGGCGCATCGTCAGCGCCGGCCGTAGCGCCGGAAGACCCAGCCGAGCCCCACCAGCACGATCGCGATCAGGACCAGCCCGACGAAGCCCCACAGCGGCGACGTCTGGACGGTGGTTCGGATATCCAGGCTCTGGCTGGTGCCGCCGGAACTCGCGGTGAGCGTGACGTCGTAGTCGCCGGTCAGCGCGTCGTTCGCCGGCTTGATGGTCGCGGTCACGGTCTTCGCGTCGCCGGGCTGCATGCTGGCGATCGACGTGGGCGAGAACGTGACGGTCCAGCCGGTGGGCGGTGAGGAGGTGAGGCTGATGTTGTTCAGCGGCACGGAACCGCTGTTCGTGACGATCAATGTGACGGTTCCCGTGCTTCCCGCGGTGACCTGCGCATTGAGCACCTGGTTGGGGGTGGCCAGGGTGAGCGCCGGGGAACCGGTGATGTCCGCCTCCAGCTGCAGCTGCGCTGATATGGAACCGGCCGCCGCCGTCACGCGGATGGGGTACTTGCCCGCAGGCGCCGAGTTCGCCGGGTTGACCGTCACCGTGAGCGTGTCCGTGCCGCCACCGGCGATCGTGTCGGTCAGCGCCTGCACATTGCTCGAGGGGTGCACCGTCACCTGCCAGCCGTCCGGCCCCTGCCCCTGCAGGGTGAAGGTCTGCTGCTGCGTGCTGTCGTTCTCCAGGGTGAGGCTGTAGGTGAAGGTGCTGCTCGCGGTGCCGG
>JAJYNJ010000090.1 GCA_021786385.1 Chloroflexota bacterium | reverse complement strand
CCCTTCTTCGAGCGCACGATCCGCCCGCTGGCGCAACGCATGTCGGGCATCGTTCAGCGCTTCACGAGCGCGACCCAGGCGGGCCGGACCGAGAAGCGGCTCGCCATGGCGGGCCACCCGGGGAACATGCGCACCAGCGATTTCCTCGGGCTCAAGGCCGTCGTCGCGATCGCCGTCGCCGCGGTCGCCTTCCTCCTCTTCGGCCTCCTCGGGGGCAACCTGCTGCTCGGTGTGCTGCTCGCGGTGCTGGGCGCAGGGGTCGGCTATCTTGCCCCGGAGTTCTGGCTGGGACGGCAGATCAAGCGCCGCCAGCGCTTGATCCTGCTCGCGATCCCGGACGCGCTGGACCTGCTCACGATCTCGGTGCGGGCTGGGCTCGGCTTCGACGCGGCCCTAGGCAAGGTCACTGAGAAGATGCAGGGGCCACTCTCCGAGGAGTTCCGGCGGGCGCTGGCGGAGATCCGCGTCGGGAAGGTACGCCGAGAGGCGCTGCGCGACATCGTGGGCCGTACGGAGGTGCCCGCGCTGACGAACTTCATCGGGGCGGTGATCCAGGCCGAGCAGCTCGGCGTCTCGATCAGCAAGGTGCTGCAGGTGCAGTCCGAGCAGCTGCGGATCGAGCGGCGCCAGCGCGCGGAGCAACAAGCGGCTCAGGCACCGATCAAGATGCTCTTCCCGCTCGTGGGCTGTATCTTCCCGTCGCTCTTCATCGTCATCCTGGGCCCCGCCTTGATCCTGATCGCGGTCAACCTGAACGCGAGCGGCCACTAGCCCGCCCGGTAAACCCGCCAGGCACACATGACCGGCACTGATCCCGCGGCGCGCGCCCACGAGCCGGTCGAAGCCCACCAGCCAGTCAGCGTCCGTATCGAGCGCTCCGGCGTGGTGCTCGCCACCGACGTGCGGACGGCCCGCTCGCTCTGGGCGCGCTTCATGGGGCTGATGGGCCGCGCCGGGCTGCGGGCCGGCGAGGGGCTGTGGCTCCCGACCGACGCGAGCATCCACATGCTGTTCATGCGGTTCCCGATCGACGCGGTGTTCCTGGCGCCACACGCGAGCGGCACAGCCGCTGATGAGGGCGCCCGTGCCAGGAGCGGCGACCCCCACCTCGCCGGTGGCGGCGCCTGGCGCGTGGTCGCGATTCGCGAGCGACTGCGCCCGTGGACGGGCGTGGTCTGGTTCGTGCGCAGCGCGCGCGGCTGCCTCGAGCTCGAGGCCGGGGCCGCCGCCAAGGCCGGGCTGCGCGTCGGGGATGTCGTGCGCTTCGAGGCGCTGACACGGCCGGACGCGGATCCCGCGTTCCAAGCAATCGCCGGATCAACCGGGCGGACGGCGGTCGAGCCGGCGGAGGGCGCCGAGCAGCGCGAAGGCGGCCGCGGCGGTGTCAGCAGAGGCCGGGCGCCGCGGGAGGTGAACACGAGGGATGCGCCGAGGGATCCGCGGCCGTTGCCGCTGCGGCCCGGCGGTCGGGGCGCGCACCATCATGGCCCAGACGTCGGCAGGTCCATCGGCAGCGATGATAGACGCCGGCGGGCGACGATAAGCGCCGATCAAGGCTCGGCGGCAAGGATTCGCGGCATGGCGATGCTGCTGGACCTGATCCTCCCGCCGCGCTGCCCGGGCTGCGGGCAGGAGGGCGCCGCGATCTGCAGGCGCTGTCTGCGGCCGCTCGAGCGGCGCCTCGACGAGCCGCCGGGCGCGCCGATCGGACTGCCGGCCGAGCTGCCCGACGGGCTCGTCCAACTGGAATGGTGCGCGGCGTTCACCGGGCCCGTGCGGGCGGCGTTGTTCGCCCTGAAGTACGACGGCGAGCAACGCGTGGCGGAGCCGCTCGGCAGGGCAGCGGGCCGCCGCTGGCGCCGCGCCGGCTGGGGCGGGGATCTGCTCGTGCCGGTCCCGATCCACGCGGAACGTCTGCGCAGCCGCGGCTACGACCAGGCCCTCCTGCTCGCCGCGGCGGCGGCAAAGGAGCTCCAGCTGCCCATGGTCCCGGCACTGCAGCGCGCCTCGGCCACGACCGCGCAGTACCGGCTGGGGCGTGCCGGACGGGCCGCGAACGTAGGCCACGCGTTCGAGTGCCGAACCGAGCAGCTCGCGCGGGTGCGGGGCCGCCACGTCGTCCTCGTCGACGACATCGTGACGACCGGCTCGACGCTGTCCGCCTGCGCCCATGCGCTGTACGCCGCGGGCGCGCGTACCGTGGCCGGCTTGACGGTCGCCCGGGAGCGCTGAGCATCGGTGCCTGGGGCCCTTCGATGGGACCTTCCGCCGGCGATGGTCCCCTACCGGGCCATCGGTTCCGCGGACGGCGGGCGGTAGAATCGCGGCAAGGAGGTCAGCCGTGCGCACGACCGTCAAAGGCAAGAACCTCGACGTCCTCGATCGCGACCGCAGCTACGCCGAACAGAAGATGCAGCGGCTCGCGCGCCTCCTCGACGACCGGAGCGAGGTCATCGTGGAGTTCTCGATCGAGCACAACCGGAGCGCCGACGAGACACACATCGTGGAGCTGACGCTCCTGCTCGATGGGCAGCCGATCCGGGCGGTCGCGCGGGCCGCCACCTTCCGGGCCGCGATCGACGCCGCCGCCGACCGGATCGAGCACCTCGCGGTCGAGCACAAGGAACGCCCGCGCGCACGGGGCCGTTCGGACGCGGCGAAGACCATCCTCCGCTCGCTGGCCGAGGGCACGCAGGCCCCGGCGGAGCACGACGGCACCCGGTCGGTCGTCAAGGTCAAGCGCTTCGCCATCGAACCGATGTTCGAGGAGGACGCGGTGGCCCGCATGGAGGAGCTCGGCCACAGTTTCTTCCTCTTCGTCAACGCGGAAAACGAGCGGCTCGCGCTGCTCTACCGACGCCGCGACGGCGACTACGGCATGATCGAACCGACGATCGGCGGCTCCTACACGCCCGGTCGTCGGTAGGCGGACACCATCCGCCCCAGCATGGATTCCGACCCCCTCGCCGCGCTCGCCGGCCGCCGTGTCGGCATCCATCTTCCGCTCGCCGGCGGCATGGTCAAGGCGGTCGATCGAGCACGCGCGATCGGCGCGACGTGCCTCCAGATCTTCGCCGACAACCCGAGCGCCTGGCGTCGCCGGGCGGCACCGCCCGCCGAGCTGCCAGCGTTTCGAGCGCGCCTTGCCGAGCATGACATCCGCCCGTTGGCGATCCACGGGCCATACCTACTGAACCTCGCGGCCTCCGACGAGACGATCTGGGAACGCACGATCGAGGCGCTCGTCGCCGAGCTCCGGACGGCTCCGACCTACGGTGCCGCCTTCCTCAACGTGCACATCGGCTCGCACCGTGGCCACGGGACGGAGATCGGCGTGGCGCGCATCGCGGAGGCCGTGCGGCGCGTACTCGCCGAGGTCCCGCCGATCCCCGATGGCCCCCTCCTCGTGCTCGAGAACTCCGCGGGGGGCGGTGACGGACTGGGTGGCACGGTCGAGGAGCTCGCTGCCATCCTCGACGCGATCGGGGCCGCCGGCGCCGCCACGGACCGCCTCGGCTTCTGTCTCGACACCGCGCACGCCTGGGGCGCCGGCTACGAGATCTCCCTGCCCGAGCAGGTAGACCGGCTGCTCGAGGCGCTCGAACGCGCGCTGGGAGTCGGGCGGATTGCGATGGTCCACCTGAACGACTCGAAGGCGGCGCTCGGCTCGCACGTGGATCGCCACGAACATATCGGGGCGGGGGCGATTGGTGCGGCGGGGCTCCGGCGCGTGGTGCTCCATCCGAGCCTCGAGCACGTGCCGTTCTACCTGGAGACGCCGGGGATGGACGAGGGCTACGACGCGATCAACATGGAGCGGGTCCGCATGATCCTGCGCGGCGAACCGCTCCCCGAGCTGCCACCGGCCGCCGCACGCGCGCGGGGGGCGCGGTCGCGGAAGGCACGCGACTGACGCGAGTACACCGGCAGGACAAGCCGATGGGTGCCGCAGAGCGTCCCGCAGCAGACGCGTGTCCGGGCGCGCGTGCCAGGCGCTCTCGGGGGATCTTGCGGCTGTCGGCGCCGGTACGAACGGGCTATACCGGTGCGCCGGCGCGACGTCGATCATGCCGGGCATGAGCGTGCAGGACCCGCGCGGTTTCAACGAATGGCTACGGGCGCAGCTGAAGGCGAAGCGCATGTCCCAGCGCCAGCTGGCGCAGCAGGCCGGCGTGGACCATTCCACGATCTCGCGCCTGATCCGCGGCGACCGGACCCCTTCGTTGGGCACGGCCACCAAGCTCGCCCGCGGGCTGCGGGAGATCCGCGACGAGGCCGAGTCGCCGGCCTACTTCGGGCAGGTCGGCGGCGACGCGGCGAACCCCACGGCGCGTGTCGAATACGCCCTCCGCGCCGACGACGCCCTCTCGGAGGGGCAAGTTCGCCAGATCATGGAGTTCTACCTGGCGGTGCGCGCCCGCCGCTTCTCCGCCGCAGGCAATGGCAACGGGAACGCGGCTCGTGCGCCGTCGATCATGCTGCGGCCGCCGGGCCGGAGCGCGGCGGGTGGCGGCTTGAGCGGTCACCGTCTCCCCGAACAGACCTGAAGCGCACGGACCGGAACCAGAGCTGAACAGCGCAGGCAACGTCCGGGTCTCCTCCTCGCCCGGTCGTCGCGACCGCGGATGCCGGCCCTCCCGAGCGGGCCGGCATCCGGCTATATGGGGGGCCCTCCGGGCGGACCGTTCCTCGTGCCGGCGGCCCTCAGATCGAAGGCGGGCGCTCGCGCAGCGGGGCCGGCGCGGCCGTCACCGTGCCCGGCACCGGGCTTGCCGAGCGGCCCTTCGTCTTGGGCGACACCACGTACACGATACCCCCCAGGGCGATCACCGAGAGGACGCTGATGGCGCGGTCGAGGACGGTGATCGCCAGCGCCTCGTTCGACGGGACGTGGTAGACCGCGGTGAGGATCCCGACCACCGCCCCCTCGACGAAGCCCAGGCCCGCGGGTGTCAGCGGGATCGCGGTCAGGAGCGAGGCCGCGAAGGCGACGAAGGCGGCGCCACTCATGCCGAGGTAGACGTCGCTGAAGCCGAGCGCGCGGATGACCAGGTAGAGCCGCGCCGCCTCGGTCGCCCAGATCAGCACGGTCACCAGGGCGATGATCGGCACCTGTCGCCGGCCGATCCCGAAGACGCCCTCCTCGAAGCGATCGTAGAGCTCGACGATGCGCTCGGGGACCGGGAACCGGTCGAGCAACCGCCGACCGAAGTTGCGCAGCGTGAAGAGCCCCACGGCGAGCAGCGCCACGACTCCGAACCCGACCAAGAAGATGATCTGGACCTCGCGCGGCATCCCGGAGCGGAAGCTCCAGAAGCCAGCGGCGAGCCCCAGCAGCACGATGGCGAAGAGGTCGAAGACCCGCTCGATGAAGACCGTGCCGAGCGTCCGGCTGAGGGAGACCGCGAAGTTCAGGCGGAGCAGCCACGCCCGGTAGATGTCCCCGAGCTTGGCGGGCACCACACAGTTCACCAGCCAGCTGATGAAGATGATCTCGGTGGCGTCGCGCGTGGAGACCTCGCTCGCGGCCGCGCGCAGCAGGAGCTTCCAGCGCAGGCCGCGCAGCGGGAACCCGGCGTAGTAGATGACGAGGGCCGCCAGGAGCAACCACGGGTCGGCGCCGAGGATCAGTCCCGGCAAGCGATCGAGGCGGAAGCCGGGCAGGCTGACCCCGAGCAGCACGAGGACCAGGATCGGGACGAAGATCGAGACGAGCGTGCGGGGCTGGCGGAGCCGCCGCCCCAACGAGATCTGCTCGGCCGAAACGTCGGTGGCGGGCGGCAGGTCGGCGGCAGGTCGGCGGTCGGCGGTCGGCGGCCGGTCGGCGGAGCCCAGCGGGTCGGCGGAGCCCAGCGGGTCGGTGGAGCCCAGCGGGGCGCCGACCTGTGGCACGTCCGCGCCGGCCGGGACATTTCGTCCGCCGGTCGTCACTGCGGCACCCGCCGGACGTTGCCGCGCAGCCGCTGGACCACCTTCGCCACCGGCATGAAGCCGCGCACCAGCCGCGAGGCACGCTGCGTCACGAGCGCCGACGGATCGACCGAGGCGAGGGCCACCCGCAGTTCGGCGGCGGAACCGATCGGCCCAGGCAGCACGGTATACGCGACCCCGACCTCGAGGAGCGTGTGGGCGTCGGAGGACGCCACGCCCGGCAACCCGTGCTCGCGCGCGAACTGCGCGGCGCGGGTGTTGGCGTCACCGAACGGGACCCGCGCGTTGAACGTCTCGATGTAGTCGACCATGGGGGCCAGCCGTTCGAGGCGCTCCACGCCATCCTTCGCCGCCGAGCCCCGGAACCGGTCGAACGGGTGGGGGACCCCGGCGAGGCCGCCCTGCGCGTGGATGCGCGCGATGGTCTCCGCGGCCGGGAGCCCAGGGGGGATCGCCTCCTCGATCCAGGTCGCGAGGATGTCGCCGTCGGCCGAGCGGATCTCTTCGCCGACGATCACAGTGAGCCCCTCGGGGGCATGGTCGCGCGCGAAGAGCGCCCCGTCGATCCGATCGTGGTCCGTGATCGCGAGGTGGGTCAGCCCCAGCGCGGCCGCCTTCCGTATCACCCGTAGCGGGTCGCTCAGTGAGTCGAACGAGCGGTCGGTGTGGCAATGCAGGTCGACGAAACAGCGTCCCGCCGCTGCCGCACGGCCGTCCACCTGGGGGCTCAGATCTGCTGCACGAGCGACTTCTTGAAGAAGTCGTAGTGCTCGAGTGCGAGGCCGGTACCGAGCGCGACGCAGTTCAGCGGGTTCTCGGCGACATGGCAGGGGACGCCGGTCACCTGGGTGAGCAGCTTGTCGATGTTGCGGAGGAGCGAGCCACCACCGGACATCACCATGCCCTTGTCGATGATGTCGCTGGAGAGTTCCGGCGGCGTCTCCTCGAGTACCTGGCGGACGGCCGCCACCACCTGCTGCAGCGGCTGCTCGATCGCCTCCATCGCCTCCGAGCTCGTGAAGGGGACCGTGCGGGGCAACCCCGCGATCAGATCGCGGCCGCGCACCTCCATGGTCAGCTCCCGTTCGAGCGGCAGCGCCGTGCCGATTTGGATCTTGACCTCCTCCGCGCTCCGCTCGCCGACCATCAGGTTGTACTTCTTGCGGATGTAGTTGGCGATCGCCTCGTCGAAGCGGTTGCCACCGACGCGCAGGCTCGTGCTGACCACGATCCCACCGAGCGCGATGATCGCGATCTCCGTGGTCCCGCCGCCGATGTCGATCACCATGTTCCCCGACGGCCCGCTGATCGGCACGTTGGCGCCGATGGCGGCCGCCAACGGCTCCTCGATCAGGTACGCCTCCCGCGCGCCCGCCTTGAGGGCGGCATCCCGGACGGCGCGCTTCTCGACGCTTGTGACGCCTGAGGGCACGCTGATCATCACGTCGGGTTTCAGCATGCTCCGCCCCGCCTTGCGGATGAAGTAGCGGAGCATGGCCTCGGTGATCACGTAGTCGGCGATCACGCCGTCCTTCATCGGGCGGATGGCCTGGATGTTGTTGGGGGTACGGCCGATCATCTCCCGGGCCTCCTCGCCGACGGCGACGATGCGGTTGTCGTCGCTGACGGCCACCACGGAAGGTTCCCGGATGACGATCCCCCTGCCCTTGACGTAGACGAGCACGTTCGCCGTGCCCAGGTCGATGCCGATCTTCATGCGGAAGCGGTGACGATCCCTTCTGCGAGGCGCTCGATGCGAGCGCCCAGGCCCACGAATTTGCCCTCGATGTTCTCATAGCCGCGGTGCACGTGGTGGGCGCCGCGGATGGTCGTCGTGCCGTCGGCGGCCAGCGCCGCGAGGATCAGCGACGCGCCCGCGCGAAGGTCGCCGATCTCGACCCCTGTGCCGTGGAGGCGCGCCGGCCCACTGATCGTGGCGTGGTGGCCATCGAGCACGTCGAGCCGCGCCCCCATGCGCGCGAGCTCGCTCAGCCACTCGAGCCGATCTTCGAAGATCGTCTCGTGCACCCGGCTGGTGCCGCAAGCCTGCGTGAGCAGCACGCAGGTGGGCGGCTGCAGGTCGGTGGCAAAGCCCGGATACGGCGCGGTCTCGATGTCGCAGGCCCGGTAGACGTCACTGCCAGGCGGTGCCCCGCGCACCTCGATCGTGTCACGTCCGCAAGCAACCTGCACGCCCATCTGTGTCATCACGTCGAGGAACGCGCCGAGCAGCTCACAGGGCGCCCCCTGCAGGGTCACCTCGCCGCCGGTGACGGCGGCCGCGATCACGAAGGTGCCGGCCTCGATGCGGTCCGGGATCACGCTGTGCTCCGCGCCGCGCAGCCGGCGGCGCCCCTGGACCTCGATCGTGTCGGGGTGTGTGCGCTCCACCTGCGCCCCCATCTTCTGCAGCATCGCGATCAGGTCGTCGACCTCGGGTTCCTGGGCCGCGGGGCGGATCACCGTGTGCCCCTCGGCCAACGTGGCGGCCAGCATCGCGTTCTCGGTGCCCATCACGGTCACGTTGGGGAAACGGATCTCCGCGCCGCGCAGCCGGCCCGGCGCCTTCGCGAAGTAGTAGCCGTTGCGGTAGTCGATCTCGGCGCCGAGCGCCCGCATGGCGTCCACGTGGAGGTTCACCGGGCGTCGCCCGATCCGGTCGCCGCCGGGGTTGCTCATGATGACCTGGCCGAAGCGCGCGAGGAGCGGGCCGAGCAGGATGAAGCTGGCGCGCATCTTCGCGGCGGCCTCGAGCGGCACGAAGAGCCAGTCGACGTCGCCGGACGCGACCTCGTACACGTTCGGGGCAGGGTGGTCCACGACGACCCCTAGGTCCCGCAGCGTCTCGACCATGACCCGCACGTCCTCGATCTCGGGGACGTTCGTGAAGCGACAGCGTTCGCCGGTGAGGGTGGCCGCGGCGAGGAGCTTGAGCGCGGCGTTCTTGGCGCCGCTGATCGGCACCGCACCGCGCAACGGCACGCCGCCCTCCACGCGGAAGATCTCGTGTTCGACGGGCGGGGGCTCGTACTCCCAGTGAAAGAGCCTCGCGTCGGCCACGTCGGTCACCCGTGGTGGCGCGGACCCTCGCGCCGGTGCCGCTCCGCGACTCTGATCCGCAAGAGGGCCTTCTGCAGCCGTGCCCGTGCCCGTGCCAGGTCCTCGGGCTCGAGTTCGACCGCCTCCAGGGTACGACCGGCCTCCTCGCGGGCGCGCTCGGCGCGCTCCAGGTCGATCTCGGAGCCGAGCTCCGCGGTTTCCGCCATGACCACGACGCGGTCGGGACGGACTTGCAGGAACCCGCCGGCGATGGCGAAGAAGGTGTCTTCGCCATCCTTGCGGATCTTCAGCGCGCCGAGACCGAGGGTCGTGAGGAGCGGCGCATGGTGGGGCAGGATGCCCAGCTCGCCTTCGATGCCAGGGCAGACGACTTCGTCGACGTCGTCGGAGTACGCCAACCGCTCGGGGGTGACGATATCGAGGCGGATCGGCATCACCGCACCTCCCTGCTCCGCGCCCGCACCGGGTACAGGGTAGTCGCTACGCGACCGAGATGTGACGCGCCGGGCCGTGCCGATGGCGAATGGACGAATGTCCGGAAATGCTCGGAGGCAGGGGCGTGCTGCGTCCCGGAACCCGGCCTGCCTCCCGCCAGGCGTCGCCTAGGCACGTTGCGCATCCCAGCCACCGGCCCCACGTCCCTCATTTCATCCGCTCGGCGTTGGCGCGGACATCCTCGATGGTGCCCGCGAGGAAGAACGCCTGCTCCGGCAGATCGTCCGCCTTCCCCTCGAGGATCTCCTTGAACGAGGCCACCGTGTCGCGGATCGGGACGTAGCGACCCGGCCGGCCCGTGAAGACCTCCGCCACGAACATCGGCTGGCTCATGAACCGCTGCAGCCGCCGCGCCCGCGCGACCGTCGATTTGTCCTCCTCGGACAGCTCGTCCATGCCCAGGATCGCGATGATGTCCTGCAGGTCGCGGTACTTCTGCAGCACCCGCTGCACCTCGCGCGCCACGTCGTAGTGCTCCTGCCCCACCACCAGCGGGTCGAGGATCCGCGACGTCGAGGAGAGTGGGTCGACCGCTGGGTAGATCCCGAGCTCGGTCAGGTAGCGCTCCAGGCGGATCGTCGAGTCGAGGTGCCCGAACGTCGTCGCCGGGGCCGGGTCGGTGTAGTCGTCAGCGGGGACGTAGATCGCCTGCAACGAGGTGATCGAGCCTTTCTTGGTCGACGTGATGCGCTCCTGCAGCCCGGCCATCTCGGTGGCCAAGTTGGGCTGGTAGCCGACCGCGGACGGCATCCGACCGAGGAGCGCGGAGACCTCGGACCCGGCCTGCGTGAAGCGGAAGATGTTGTCGATGAAGAGGAGGATGTCGCGGCCTTCGCGGTCGCGGAAGTACTCGGCCATGGTGAGGGCCGTTAGCCCCACCCGCAGGCGCGCGCCCGGCGGCTCGTTCATCTGGCCGAAGACCATCACGGTCTTGTCGATGACGCCCGATTCGGTCATCTCGTGGAGCAGGTCGTTCCCCTCGCGCGAGCGCTCGCCGACGCCGGCGAAGACCGAGTAACCGGCGTGTTCGGCGGCCACGTTGCGGATCAGTTCCTGGATGATGACCGTCTTGCCGACGCCCGCACCGCCGAAGATGCCGACCTTGCCGCCGCGCGGGAACGGGGCGATCAGGTCGATCACCTTGATACCGGTCTCGAAGACTTCGGTGGCGGTCGACTGCTCGTCGAAGGCGGGGGCGGCCCGGTGGATCGGGTTCCGCTCGACGCCTTCCAGCGGGCCCTTCCCGTCGATCGGCTCGCCCAACACGTTGAAGACGCGCCCCAGGGTCTGCTCGCCCACCGGCACGCTGATCGCGGCGCCCTGGTCGATCGCCCTCGTCCCGCGCGCGAGCCCGTCGGTCGTCGTCATCGCGACCGCACGCACCCAGTCGTTCCCCAGGTGCTGCTGGACCTCCGCCACGAGCGGATTGCCCGGCCGCTCGATGGTGACCGCGTTGAAGATCGCGGGCAGCTGGCCGGTGGGGAACTGGATGTCGACCACCGGGCCGGTGATGGCGATGACGGTGCCGGTCGCGGCGGGGGCGGCAGTGGCCATGGTTCGGGGTCTTCCTCCGTCCCGCGTCAGAGCGCCTGTGCGCCCGACGCGATCTCGATCATCTCGCGGGTGATGTTCGCCTGACGCACCTTGTTGTAGGTGAGGGTCAGGTCCTCGATCAGGTCCTCGGCGTTCTCGGTCGCGTTCTTCATGGCGACCATGCGGCTCGACTGCTCGCTGGCCGCCGACTCCAGCACGGCCTGGTAGACCCGGATCGCGACGTAGCGCGGGAGCAGCTGCTCGAGCACGGCCCCCGGGTCGGGCTCGAAGATGAACTGGTTGCCCGGGATGCCGCGCGTGTCGGTGGAGGGCCGGATCGGCAGCAGCCGCTCGAGCTCGGGACGCTGGATCAGGGTCGAAATGAACCTCGGAAAGATCAGATCGATGCGGTCGTACGTGCCGGCCAGATAGTCGTCGGTGATCAAGCGGGCCAACGGCAGCACGTCGGCAAACGACGGCCGGTCGCCGAAGTTGAGGAAGAAGGCGGCGATCGGGACGCGCATGCGGCGTAGCGCGTCGCGGCCCTTGCGCCCGACGGCCACCACCGCGAGCTCGCCGGGGTGCTCCACGATCTCGCGGGCGGAGAAGCGGACCACGTTCGCGTTGAGGGCGCCGGCGAGCGGGCGGTCGGTCGTGAAGACGACGAGACAGCGCCGCTGACCCTCCCGCTGGGCGAGCAGCGGATGCTCCTCGCCGCCCAGCACGCTCGCCACGTCTGCCAGCACCTCTTCGAGCTTGTCGCTGTAGGGTCGCGCGGCGAGCGTCGCGTCCTGCGCACGCTTCAGCTTCGACGCGGCGACGAACTGCATCGCCCGCGTGATCTGCTTGATGTTGCGGACCGACGCGATGCGGCGCCGGATCTCCCGCTGGGTCGCCACGCTCCCGGTCTCCTACGCCAGGAAGCCTTGCTTGAACGCCTGGACGGCCTCGACCAACCCATCCGCGATCTCATCGCTGAGGGTCTTCGTCTCGGCCAGCTGCGCGAGCAGCTCGCCCTGTTCCGACTCGAGGTAGCGGTAGAACTGCTCCTCGAAGTCGCGGATGCGCGGCGTGGGGACGTCGTCGAGGTAGCCGCGCGTCACCACGTAGAGGATGGCGACCTGCTTCTCGACCGGCAGCGGGTTGTACTGCGGCTGCTTGAGCACCTCGGACGTCTTCTCGCCGCGGGTCAGCTGGTCGCGGGTCGCCTTGTCGAGGTCCGAGGCGAACTGCGCGAACGCGGCGAGCTCGCGGTACTGGGCCAGGTCGAGCTTGAGCGGGCCGGCCACCTTCTTCATCGCCTTGGTCTGCGCCGCCGACCCCACCCGGGAGACCGAGATGCCGATATTGAGGGCGGGCCGCTGGCCGGAGTAGAAGAGGTCGGACTCGAGGTAGATCTGGCCGTCGGTGATCGAGATCACGTTGGTCGGAATGTAGGCCGAGACGTCGCCCGCCTGTGTCTCGATGACCGGCAGCGCCGTCAGCGAACCGCCGCCGTGCGCCTCGTTCAGGCGCGCGGCACGCTCCAGCAACCGGCTGTGCAGGTAGAAGACGTCGCCCGGGTAGGCCTCGCGGCCCGGCGGCCGGCGCAGCAGCAGGCTCATCTCACGGTACGCCCAGGCGTGCTTGGAGAGATCGTCGTAGACGCACAGCGCGTCCTTGATCGTCTCGCCCTCCAGCTCGACGCCGTTCTCCATGATCTCCTCGCCCATCGCGCAGCCGGCGTAGGGAGCGAGGTACTGCAGCGGGGCAGGATCCTCGGCACCGGCCACGACCACGATGGTGTGCTCCATCGCGCCGTACTGCTCGAGCACCGCGACGGTCTTGGCCACCGTCGAGAGCTTCTGCCCGATCGCCACGTAGATGCAGACGAGGCCCTTCCCCTTCTGGTTGATGATCGTATCGATGGCGATGGCGGTCTTGCCGGTCTGCCGGTCGCCGATGATCAGCTCGCGCTGGCCGCGCCCGATCGGGATCAGTGCATCGATCGCCTTGATCCCCGTCTGCACCGGGGTGTCGACCGACTTACGGGTGATCACGCCGGGTGCGATCCGTTCGACCGGGCGGGTGCGGGCCGCGCGGATGGGCCCCTTGTCGTCGAGCGGGCGACCGAGCGGGTCGACGACGCGCCCGATCAGCTCCCGGCCCACCGGGACCTCGACCACGCGTCCCGTCGTCTTGACGGTGTCCCCCTCCTTGATGCGCGTGTAGTCGCCCAAGATCACGGCGCCCACGGTGTCCTCGGAGAGGTTGAGGGCCATTCCCATCACCCCGCCGGGGAACTCCAGCAGCTCGGAGGCCAGGGCGTCTTCCAGCCCGTAGATCTGCGCGATCCCGTCGCCGACCTCCACGACGGTGCCCACCGAGCGCACGTCGACCCGTTGGTCGAAGTTCTCAATGGCCGAGCGGATGATGCTGGTGATCTCGTCGGAACGAATGGCCATGCTGGGGTCTCCTAGAGGGCGCCCGATACGAGCCGGGCCCGCAGCCGCTCGAGGCGTCCACGGACGCTCCCGTCGAACAGCCGATCGCCGAGCCGGACGACGACGCCCCCGATCAGCGCGGGGTCGACCCGGGCGGTCAGGCGGACGGGGCCACCGGTGAGCAGGGTCAGGCGCTCGGCCAACGCGTGACGCTCATCGTCGGCCAACGGGGACGCACTCGTGATCGTCGCGCTCGTGACGCCGTTGCGACGGTCCACGAGGCGCTGGAACTCGGCCGCGACGAGTGGCAGCAGCTCGATGCGCCGCCGCTGCATGAGCAGCCCGATCAGGTTGAGGATGGGCGTCGGCAACGGCTCCACGAGCGCGCGCTGGAGCACTTCTTGCCGCGCCACGCGGGCCAGCGTCGGGTTCGTCATCACCCGGGCCACCCGCTCGTCCGCGTAGACTGCGGCGGCCCGCGCGAGGGCAGCGTTCCAGGCGTCGACCGCCCCGCGCTCGGCCGCCTCGCGTTCCATCGCGACCTGGAACGCGGCCTCGGCGTACCGACGCGCGTCGGTGCTGGCGCGGGGCATCAGTTGAGGGGCCCCCCGTGGGCCAAGCCACCGCCCGAACCGGTCCCGGCCGCCGTTTCCGCGAGAAACTGCTCGACCAGACGGCGTTCCCGATCGGAGGTCATCGTCTCGCCCACCACCCGGCCCGCCGCGCGCAGGGCAAGGTCGGCGATCTGGGCCCGGACATCGGCGAGGACGCGCTGACGCTCGGCCTCGATCTCGGCAGCCGCCTGAGCGCGCAGCCGTTCGATCTCGTCACGGGCAGCGGCCAGCTCGCGCTCGCGCACTTCCTCGGCCCCCTTCTGCGCGCGCTGCAGGATCTCGTTGGCTTCGTGGCGTGCCTCTGCGAGGACACGGTTCCGGTCGAGCGCCGTCTCCTCCCGCTCGCGCCGTGCCGCGTCGGCGTCGCGGAGGCCCTGCTCGATGCGCTCTCGGCGCTGCGCCAGGATGCGTGTGAGCGGCCCGAAGGCGAACTGCTGCAGGACGGCCAGGAAGAAGAGGAAGTTGACGGACGCCACGACGATCCAGAAGCCGTTGAAGACCAGCCCCGAACCGGCGGCCTCCGCAAGCACGGGGGTCGCCAGGTGGAATCCGCCGGCTGCGATCGCGTACACGTCTCCCGATCCTTCCGGGTGCCGTCCGCTACTTCAGGAAGACGATCAGGACGCCGACCACGAAGGCCAGGATCCCGAGCCCTTCGGCGAACGCCGCGCCCAGGATGAACGTGGCCCGGATCGTCGACGCCGCGTCAGGGTTGCGGCCCATGGCGCTCGTCGACATGCCGGTCAAGATCCCGATCCCGATGCCCGGGCCGATGACCCCGAGGGCGGCGAGGCCGGCCCCGAGCATTGCGATGTCGCCCATATGCGAACTACCCTCCTTGTGTCTTCCCCCGCCTCGGCAGGGGCTCTGGGCCGCGTTGACGGTCAGTGCGCGGGACCGGGTGCAGACCCGGCGCTGAGTGGGGGTCCGAC
>JAJYNJ010000086.1 GCA_021786385.1 Chloroflexota bacterium | reverse complement strand
CGCCCTCGATCGAGTGGGTTCCGACCGCGTATCGCTGAAAGACCCACACCGCGAGCTCGATCGTGTCTGGATCGATGGCCAAGACGAACGCTGGCGGAACTCGGCGGAAGCCAAGTGGCGCGTGACCGCCAGGGTCTGCGAGGCGGCGACCTGTCAGCCCCGACGACCGCCTCGATCCCGGTCGCGTCGAGTCCGTTCAGGCTCGTCACCGCAGCCGGATGATGGAGCGGCGCATCGCTCATCAACCGAAGCGAGAGGTGCGCCCCACGGACGCGCCGTCATGCCGGAGACCGGCGGGGCGCCGCGGCGAGGCGCCGGCTCACGAGCGCGACCACGAGCCCGAAGACGAGACGGACGGTCAGGCTGCCCCAGATCGCGGAGGGGCCGATCTGCCAGGGCGTCGGCTGGCCGAAGATGACGGGCAGGGCGAGCGAATTCACGATGAGCCAGGCGGACCCGCCGTACAGCAGCCCGATGGTGATCGCCGCGCGCTGCCTGACGCGGTGCAGGATGCCGATCAGCGGAGCCGCCATCGCCAGGCTGACGATGAGATGTTCGGCGGCCAGCAGGAGCGGGTCGAGCCGGCCGGCGATCCGGTTCACGACGAGCTCGCCGTAGACGTTGACCGGGGCGCCGAACGCGAAGCGCAGGACGAGGCCGATCGGGATCATCGCCAGGCCGCCGGCGAGTCCGGCGATCACGAGCGATCGCAGGCACCGGATCATGGCCCGACCAGCTCGCCCCGCCGGGCGATCATCACGTTCCCATTCCCGGACGGCCGAGGCGCCACCAGATCCCGAGCCCGACCACGGCGAGGGCGACAGCCAGGATCGCCCCGTCCGGGATGGCCGTCACAGCGGCACGGATGGCCGTCTCCGCGCGCAGCAGGAACCCGTCGGCGTCGGCCGCGGCGTAGAGGGGAGCGAGCGCGTTCGCCCCCTGGGTGAGGATGAACGTCAGCCCGAGCCCGATGAACAGGAGGCTCGACACGACGGTGCTGAGCGGGCGACCGACGGCGCCGACGCGGACCTCACGCCGGACGATGCCGTCGCGGAGCCGCCGCTCCACCCGGGTCCAGGCGAGGGCCAGCACGAAGAGCGGCAGCGCCATCCCGGTCCCGTAGATCACCAGCAGGATGGCCCCCGGGAGCGGCCCGCCGGACGTGGCGGCGATCGTGAGCACACCGCCGAGGATCGGGCCAGCGCAGAACCCGCCGACCGCGTACACGGCGCCCAGGAGGTAGGTCGAGAGGACCGAGTCGCTCGACAGCCCGGCCCGCGCGCGTTCCAGGCGGCCGGTCAGCGGGACGCTGAACCCGCCGACCACGAGCTGGTAGAGGCCGATGGTGACGAGGAGCAGGCCGGCCACCGCGCTCACCTCCGCGCGGCGAGTAAGCACAAGGCTCCCCAGCGCCCCCACTCCGAGCCCGAGTGGAACCAGGACCGTCAGGAGCCCGGCGAGGAAGATGCCCGTCCGGGCAACCAGGCGACCGGGGCTGGCGAAGGCGTAGGCAAAGAAGGCCGGCACGAGCAGCGCGGAGCATGGGCTGACCAGCGTGAGGGCGCCCCCGGCGAATGCGATCAGGGCCTCGGCGATCATCCGCTCGGGCGGGCCTTACTGCCGTCCTGCGGCCGCCAGCGCGGCGTCGATCTCGGCCGCGAACACCTCGAACGGCTGGGCGCCCACGAGGGTCCGGTTCCCGATGATGAACGTCGGCGTGCCGGTCATCCCCAGACGCGCGGCCTCGGCCGTGTCGGCCCGCACGGCCGCACCGTGCGTGTCCGCATCGACGCAGGCCGAGAAGCCCGGGACGTCGAGGCCCAGCGCCTCTGCGGCGCCAATCAGCCGCTCACGGCTGAAGGCCCCCGAATTGGGGGCCACGCGCGTCGCGTAGAGCTTGTCGTGGTACGACCAGAAGGCGCCCTGGTCGGCGGCACACCGCGCCGCGTTCGCGGCGTCCTCCGACTCGGCACCCATCCAGGCGAAGTCGTGCCACTCGAGGCGGACCTTGCCCGTCGCCACATAGGCGGCCTCGATGCGCGGCTTCACCTCCCGCGCGAAGGCACCGCAGAACGGACACTGGAAGTCGGCATATTCGGCGATCACGAGCGGCGCGTCCACCGCGCCGAGGCTGGGTCTGCTCGCCTCGTGCTGCGACGGGGGCGGCGGCGGGTCGCTGGTCGCCCAGACGACGGCCGCTCCACCGGCGAGGACACCGACGATGAGCAACGGGAGCACCAGGCGTCGGAGCCGTGGCCAGCGAGTGGGCCCCCCGACGGCGCGGCCACCGCGCGGCGAACCGGCGTTCCGCGTGGCGCGCCGGGATCGGCTCGCCATCAGGCGCCCCCGCGTTCCATCGGCAGCGCCGAGCGCATCCAGGCGCTCGTCCCGCCGTTCACGTTGATCGGACAGGTGAAGCCGGCCTCGTGGAGCAGCGCTGCGGCAACGCGGCTGCGGTTGCCGGAGGCACAGATCACGTACACCGGCCGCTCCTTCGGCAGTTCGGCCGCCCGCCGCGGGAGTTCGCTGAGCGGGATGTGCCGGGCGCCGGCGGCATGGCCGGCGCGCCACTCGTGCGGTTCGCGGACGTCGACGAGGATGCCCTCGCCGCTGACGATCCGCTCATGCGCCTCGGCGGGCGTGGCTTCGGCGAC
>JAJYNJ010000039.1 GCA_021786385.1 Chloroflexota bacterium | reverse complement strand
TCAGTCGAGCGACCAGTGCAGCTCGCGGGCGTGCTCGCGCAGCCAGCGGCGTGCGCGGTCGGCCTCCGGCACCACGGACCGCACGAGGGCCCAGAACCGCGGCGAATGACCGAAGACAGCGAGGTGCGCGAGCTCGTGGACGACGACGTAGTCGAGCACGGCGGGCGGCGCCAGCACCAATCGCCACGAGAACGAGAGCCGACCCGCTCGTGAGGCGCTCCCCCACCGGGTGCGCTGGTCGCGGATCGCGACGGCTGCCGGCGCCACACCGAGCTGCGGCGCGCGGGCGGCGATCCGCCGCTCGACCGCGGCCCGCGCCTCACGCCGAAACCATGCCTCGAGGATGGCGGCCAGCGACCGCCGCTCGGCCGGCGCCAGCACGACGAGGATCGCGGGACCGGCGCCGTCGTCGTGGACGACGGTGGTCCGGCGGCGGCCGTGCCCCACGCGAAGCTCCAGACGGTGCGGCTGGCCGGCAACGTCGAGGATGGCGCCGTCGCCCAGCGGCCCGCGAGCCAGATATCGGGCGCGCTGGAGCGCAAAACGTTCCCGGTGCCGGGCCACCCAGTCGCGGCGGTCCGCGACGAAGGCATCCGCCAGCCGAGCCGGCGCGTGCAGCGGCAGCGTGACGACCGGGTTGCCCTGCTCGTCCAACGCGAGTCGAACGCGATGCGCACGCGGCGAGCGGCGCAGTAGGTACGCGACGCCTGCAGCCTCGCGGACCGTGAGGGCGGGGGCGCGGCCCCCGAGCGTGCCGTGCATCAGCGGGCGGGCCGACGCTGGATCAGCTCCACCCACGGCGGAACGCGCGAGGGTTCTGGCATGCTCGCCAGTATCGCAGCGCACCGGCCCGGCCGCGGCCGTGGATCCGCGGCCAGCTGCAATCACCGTGTCGGACGCTTGACCATGACGTAACCGTCGCACAAGCGGGCGTTCAGCGGATCTTCAGCAGGACGGCGCAGCCTGACGGCCGTGACTCCGGTCACCACCTCAGGGCCGCCGTTCCCACCACGCGGTCGGAGACGCCGGCCCACCATCGGGGGACGTTGCCATGACACTCGACCCTTCCGCCGGCCTGCACGGCGCCGCTGGCGCGGGACATGACCACCCGACTCGCCCAACCCAGACCGCATCGCCCGAGTCGCGTGCGGCATCCGAGCCACACGCCGCGTATCGACGATGGCGGCGCTTCCGGCAGCCGGCGCCGCCGTCCGATCTGGTCCGTCTCGCCGCGCTGCGCGTCGTGCTGGAGGCCGGGCCGCTGCCGGGCCTCCAGATCCTCAACCTGATCGCTCCGGTGGTGCGCCGGTTGGGCGAGGTCCCGCCCACGTTTCCGTTGCTGCACCAACTCGAGGAGGACGGGTTGCTGGTGGCGTTTGGGGATCTGCCGCGGCAGTACACGATCACGGCTGCCGGAACGCGGGAGGCGCGACGCCTCGCCGATGCGATCGGCCCGCTCGCCTCGGAGCGGCTCGAGGGCGTGGACCGGCGCATCGAGGCGTTGCTCGGCCTCGCACACTGATAGCGGAGCGGCCGGAGCCCGCCGCCGATGGGCGGGCCACGGTGCGCGAACGGGGGCGGCGGACGCGCCCTGGGCCAGCGCTTGCGCCGTGCCACGTGGGCCCTGGGCCAGCGCCCGCGCCGTGCCACCTAGCCAGTCGTCGCGCCGGAGGCCTCTCCTGCACAGTGGCCAACCCGCTCGCTTGGCGATGCCCACGAGCGTGGCTCGCCCCCAGAATGGTCCAGTTATTTATCCGCTCTCGTATGGCAGCGCAGGTCCCGTGGTGGACCCCCACGATGCTGGCGATGGAAGTATCCGGCGAACGCAATGCGCCTCGGGCCCTCCCCTCTCCGCCCAGGAACAGCACCGGCGAGACCTGGAGATTGTCGACCTAGAAGCACGTGACACGCAGGACGGTGCGCTTGTCAACCGCCTGCTGCGGGCCGTGTTTGCAGAGATCAAAGTGAACGCAGATCGTTCAGTTCTGCCTACGCCCCCGGTGCAGTCGTGCCATGGTCAGATACCGGCCCAGTAGCGAATCCCGTCGAGCACCCCAGCCGCATACGCGAATGGTGACCGGTAGGCGTCGTCGCCAATGGCCGCGCTCAACTCGGGATGAGCGTTCGCCACTAGCGTGCCACGGAACCCTTGCTGAAACAGCTCGATGTCGTTTCCGGAATCGCCGAAAACAAGAACGCGGTCCCCGGGGACACACCAGGAGTCCACGACGAAACGTGCCGCCTTCCCTTTGCCTGCGCGCGCGGGAATGACGTCGAGGTGCAGCCCCAAGCTGTAGACGATTGTTGCATCGACCGCAGCCTCTTGCAGTGCGCGTTGGATGCCAAGCCGGTAGGACGCGCGCAAGTTCTGGACGTCGTAGCTTGCCTTGAGCTGCGATTGCGCGGCGTCAGGCTGTCGGGTGAGCCATGGAAAGCGATCGAGCGCCCGCCGCACAATGTCGGCATCCCACCCGCGGAACTGCTCCGTCCAGCCAGGCCACGGGCGCCCATCACCCGCGTGGATCTCCGTGCCGACCGCTGAAATCACGGCGTCGGGTTGCGGCAGGTCGGTTTCCTCGATCAGCCGCCACAGCGAGTCGCGCACGCGGCCAGTCGCGTACACAAGGCGATACTGATCCCCCCGCTCCGCGTACCAGGCAGCGAAGCGGACGAGTGCCCCGGTGTCGCCGACTAGGGTGCCATCGAGATCTGTTACGAGGATGCGAACGGCGTCCACGCGTTGTCACGTCGTCGGCTGCCGACTGTCGCCTCCGCTCGCGGTCCATTCGCCTGCCCAGCGTCAGGGCGAGGGTCGCGAACAGCATCGAGGTGGGCAGCCACCTGTGGGAGCTTGACGAGTTGATCGGCGATCCCGTACCAGGTAAACGACGATCGCACCCGGCCGGATCCGAGCCGCGACAGCTGAGTGGCCACGCTCGGGTAGAGCAAGACAGTAGCGATGGCGTGGCCAAAGGCCTCGGGGTCGAGCGGATTCGCGTAGAGCGTCTCTGCGCCCCAGGTCAGCATCTCCCAGAGTCCGCCCTGCGTGGTGATGACGGTCGGAGTCCCACATGCCATCGCCTCGATGGCCGTCATGCCGAACGGCTCATAGCGGCTGCTGAGGGCAAAAACGTCGGCCGCGCGGTACGTGTCGGCCAAGAGTTCGTCGGGAACGTAATCACGGAATAGCACGCGGTCGGCTACGCCGAGTTCAACCGCCAGGCGGCGCAGGTCGTCAACCTGGCGCATCTCTCCTGGTGTCGGACCGGTCGATCCCACTGCCAGCAGCAGCGTGGCGTCGGGCACGCGCACCAGCACCGTTGGAAGCGCGCGCAGCAGGAGATCATAGCCCTTGTTGGCCGCGACCCGGCCTAGGGCAAGGATCAACGGACCGTCGACTCCGATCCGCTGCTTGAGTGCGCGACGGACGGCAGGAGGGACGGGGGAGAAACGGGTTTCGTCAAAGCCGGGTGGAATGACGGCGATCTCTTGCGCCGGCACGCCATATTCGCTTTGCCGAAGGATCTCGCGCTGTTGCGGCGTTGTGGCGATAACGACGGCCGCGGCCCGATAGATCGCCTGTTCTTCGCGAATGCGCCGCGAGAAGTTGTACTGGCGCTCCAGTGTGGCGGGATCACCAGCCATGTTGTCGCGTTTCCAAGCACCGAGCGAGTGCGGCGTGTGGACGTGGATTACGCCAAGGCGTCTGGCCAAGCCGTCGCCCGCCATTCCCCCGTCCCAGTAGTGGCTGTCGATGACGTCGTACGTCAAGCCGCTGGCGCGAATGAAGCGTTCGGCGTTGGTCACCCACTCCGGGATGACCTCGCACATCCACTCCTTGCGGACGAGCTCTGGTCCGCCGCCCGGGATGCGGATGATCCGAACGCGCTCGCTGACGGGCTCAATCGGCGCCTGCGCCTCGAACTGGCGCGTCATGATGTCCACAGCGTACCCGAGTCGCGCCAGCGCCTCGGACAGCTTCAGGACGTAGACAACTTGGCCGCCAGTGTCTGGCAATCCCAGCTCCGGCTCGCGGCTAACGTAGCCGTGAATCGAGACCATCAGTATGCGTCTGGGCGTACGCTGGTCCATGGGGCCACCCCTTCCCGCTGCGAGCGCGCACACGACGGGCGAGCCCACAACGCGCCGTTCCCTCATATCGGGAACTTCATCGCAGCTCAAGTAACTATGATATCCCATTGGAAACTACCGTCGAGCGGCCCACCCCGGGCCGGCACGCCACAAGAGGGTCTCTGTGCACCACGACGGCCGTCCGCGGTTCCACCTGACGCCGCCAGCCAATTGGATGAATGACCCCAATGGGCTCTTCTTTACTGAAGGACAGCTGCACGTCTTCTATCAGCACAACCCCGAGGCGCCTCACTGGGGCCATACGCATTGGGGCCACGCCGTCAGCGCCGACCTCGTTACTTGGCAGCACCTGCCGCTCGCGATCTCCCCGGACGCTGTCGGCCCTGACTCCTTTGGCTGCTGGTCCGGCTGCATCGTGGACGATGGTGGTATCCCCACCGCCTTTTACACCGGCGTGGAGCTCGACAGTGCCCTGCGCCGTGCATCGGTCTGCCGCGCCACCAGCGTGGATGGCCTCGTGACCTGGGTCAAGGATCCGGCGAACCCGTGCATTGTCGGGTCCCCCGACGGGATCGCGCCGGACGCGTTTCGCGACCCCTTCGTCTGGCGCGACGAGGCCGGATGGGCGATGCTCCTGGGAGCGGGGACGACGAGCGGTCTCGGTGCGGTCCTGCTATATCGGTCGATGGACCTTCGACGTTGGGAGTACGTTGGCCCCTTTCTGCGAGGCGACGAACTGCCAAGGGCAGCGGGCACAGACGCCTCATGCTGGGAGTGCCCACAACTGGTTCGTTTCGGAGGGAGGGACGTGCTCATCATCTCGCTGGTCGACCGGACGCCGGGTGTACGGCCCTCGCACGTTATGGCGCTCATCGGCCGCGCAACGGGAGACCGGTTCGTCGTCGATCACGCCCAGCAGCTTGGCATGGGGCCAGACTTCTACGCGCCGGCGACGATCCTCGCACCGGACGGTCGGCAACTATTGCTGGGTTGGGTGCCCGAGGATCCGCCACATAGCTCCTCGAGGCGCGACTGGGCCGGGTCCATGACCTTCCCACGGGTCGTCTCGATCACCGAGGGGGGTGACGTGGCGCTGGCGCTCGCGCACGAGGTCACCGGATTGCGACAGAAGGAGGCCCGGGCGAGGCCGTATCTCCTGGCGGGGAACCGCCCACCTTGGCGAGAGGGCTCCTTGGGCCAGCGGTTCGAGGTACAGGCGCTGATCGAGGTCGGGGACGCGTTCGAGGTGGTCGTCGACCTGCTCGACGGAGACGACGAGGATCCCCAGCTGCACATCGGGTTCCGCCCCTGCGACCGGCGGCTGTCGGTGGCCAGACGCGGCATCGTAACGGTTGCTGGCCGCAGCGCACAGAGCGCAGCGATCTTGCCTCCGACCTCCAGCCGCGATCTCCGTCTCCGTATCCTGGTCGACGGTTCAGTCGCGGAGCTAGAGGTGGATGGACAGACGATGGCGACGGCCCGGCTGGGGACGCGCGGAGGCCAACGAACCATTGCGGTGAGCGCTGTCGGAGGCCGTGCCAGGATCCGGCGACTCCGAACGTGGACGCTCGGCTTCGCCGCCGATGAATTGTCGGCTGCCAGTGACCGCGCGACGCCCAGCGTTGGTTCTCCGTAGGCCAGCGCACGGCACGTACCAGCGGCACCAACGCGCGACCGGTTCAGCTGTGCGGCCCGCTCCAAAGAGACTCCTCGTGGCCATCGGCTGGGCCGGCCTCGACGGCGCGTCTGCTCCTCTGGGCTGCACCGTTCTGAACCGAGTGGGTCGGCCCGGCAGTGCTGCCCGAGGCTCACGACGTCCCGCAACAGCGCAGATGCGGTACGATGCACGGCGCCGGCCGAGGCTTCGGTCATGGGAACGGTTCCTCGCATGGAGGATTGGACGTCGTCCTGTCATCCGCGCTCCCGTTGCCGTCTAAGGGCCATTCGGCAGGCAGACGCTTTGTTTGAGCGTGAACGGATGGGGCTATAGCTCAGCTGGGAGAGCGCCTGCATGGCATGCAGGAGGTCCAGGGTTCGAATCCCTGTAGCTCCACCACCTTCATCGAGTGCCGACCAACGACCCCTCGCCGGAGCGGCGAGGGGTTCGAACTAGGGAGGGCCCGCAGCACCTGGAACGCACGGAACGCGCGCGCGACCGGGTCATGCGAGCCTACGGGGCCGCGACGGATCCCGCGGCCGCACGAGGGCAGGAAGCTGGGATCGCGATGGTAACCGACCGGACCCCCATCGACCGCTACGACCCTGCGGCCATCGAACCGCGCTGGCAACAGCGCTGGGCCGAGCTCGGCCTGCACCGGACCGACCTGCACGACGAGTCGCGGCCGAAGTACTACCTGCTCACGATGTACCCGTATCCCTCCGGTGACCTGCACATCGGCCACTGGTACATCAAGACGCCGACCGACGCGATCGCGCGCTACCGGCGCATGAACGGCCTCAACGTCTTCTTCCCGATCGGGTTCGACGCGTTCGGTTTGCCTGCCGAGAACGCGGCCATCAGGCACGGCATCCACCCCGCGGACTGGACGATGCGCAACATCGAGAACATGCGCCGCCAGCTCCGCTCGATGGGCGCCACCTTCGACTGGGACGCCGAGGTCGTCACCTGCGACCCCGAGTACTACCGCTGGAACCAGTGGCTCTTCCTCAAGTTCCTCGAGGCCGGCCTCGCCTACCGGGCCATGGCGCCCGTTGACTGGTGTCCCAAAGACCAGGTCGTGCTCGCGCGGGAACAGGTGGAGGGCGCCGACCGCCATTGCTGGCGCTGCGGGACGCCGGTGGTGAAGCGCGATCTCGAGCAGTGGTTCCTCCGCATCACGAAGTACGCCGATGAGCTGCTCCGCTTCGAGGGGATCGACTGGCCGGAGCCGGTGCGCGTGATGCAGACGAACTGGATCGGGCGATCCGAGGGCGCAGAGGTCGTCTTCACGGTGGCGCCGGACGAGCACCAGGCCGGCGGCGACGAGCTGCGCGTCTTCACCACCCGACCGGACACCCTCTTTGGCGCAACCTTCATGGTGCTGGCACCCGAGCACCCGCTGGTCGCCAAGCTCACGCACCCCAGCCAGCGCGAGGCAGTCGAGCGGTACCAGTACGAGGCCCGGCGCAAGTCAGAGATCGATCGGCTCTCCACGGAACGCGAGAAGACGGGCGTGCCGCTCGGGGCGGCGGCGATCAACCCAGTCAACGGTGAGCGGATCCCGATCTGGATCGCCGACTACGTGCTCCTCTCCTACGGCACCGGGGCCATCATGGCGGTGCCCGCCCACGACGAGCGCGACTACGCGTTCGCGGTGAAGTTCGGGCTGCCGATCCGCCAGGTGATCGCGCCCGCCGATCCGATCGAGGCAGCCCAGGTGGCCGAACAGGTGGCCGCCGGAGCGAATGGCGGCGCCGCGTTCGTGGCGCACTCCGAGGATGAGGTGATGGTCAACAGCGGTCCGTATTCGGGCCGCTCGGCGAAGGACGGATACGCGGCGATCGTCGCCGACCTGCAGACGCGCGGCATGGGAGATCCGGCAGTGACCTACCGCCTGCGCGATTGGCTGATCAGTCGCCAGCGCTACTGGGGCACGCCGATCCCGGTCGTCTACTGCGAGCGCGACGGGATCGTCCCGGTCCCTGAGACTGAGCTCCCGGTCCTCCTCCCCCGCGACGTCGACTTCAAGGTGACCGGCGAGAGCCCGCTGAAGGCGCACGAGTCGTTCCTCCGCACGACCTGTCCGCGCTGCGGCGGTCCGGCGACGCGCGAGACCGACACGATGGACACCTTCGTCGACAGCTCCTGGTACTGGTGGCGCTACCTGTCGCCGCACAAGGCCGACGGTCCGATCGACCCTGAACTGGAGCACACCTGGTGTCCGGTCGACCAGTACACCGGTGGCGCCGAGCACGCGGTGATGCACCTGCTCTACAGCCGCTTCTTCTGCAAGGCGCTGGCCGACTTGGGCCTCGTCCACGAGCGGGAGCCGTTCCGCCGGCTCTTCAACCAGGGCCAGATCCTGGGCGCCGACGGCGAGCGGATGAGCAAGAGCCGCGGCAACGTCCAGGACCCCGACGAGCTCGTGCAGCGCTACGGCGCGGACACGGTCCGACTCTTCCTGATGTTCATGGGGCCCTGGGACCAGGGCGGCCCCTGGAGTCCAACTGGGATCGGCGGCGTCCACCGCTTCCTGAACCGCGTCTGGACGGTCGTCCTCGATCCGCACGGACAGGAAGCGGGTCGATCGGAAGGGGCTGGCCTCGGGCCGGGCGAGTCGGTGGAGTCGGCTGGTCGCGCCCTGCGGGTCGCCGCCCACAAGGCGCTCAAGCAGGTCACCGGGCAGTACGAGGACTACCGCTTCAACACGATGGTGGCCCAACTGATGGAGCTGACCAACGTGCTGATGCGCTACCGCGGGACGCCGGTGGCGGGCACGGCCGACTGGGACGAGGCGGTGCGGCTCCTGCTGCTGATGCTGGCACCCGCCGCGCCGCACATCGCCGAGGAGCTCTGGAGCCGTCGCCTCGCGGCGCGCGGCGAGCCGTGGCGCTCGATCCACGGGGAAGCGTGGCCGGCCTACGACCCGGCGCTCACCGTGGACGAGCTGATCGAGCTGCCCGTCCAGATCAACGGCAAGCTGCGCGACCGGGTGCTCGTGCCTGCCGGCGCGTCAGCCGCCGAGATCGAGGCGGTCGTGCTGGCGCGTGAGCGGGTCCGCGCCGCGCTCCACGGCAAGCAACCGACACGGGTCGTGCACGTGCCCGGGCGGCTGGTCAACGTGGTGGTGCGCTAGGGGCCGGACCATCGCGCCCTTGGTAGAGGGCGATGATATCGCCGTGAACTCGCGTCACCTGCGGACCATCGCCTTCGTGGCGGGACTCGTCGTCTCCGCGCTTGTCGGCTTCGTGGTCGGCCTGGAGTTCGTCTCCGTGCTTGGTCTGCTCCTGTCCCACAGTCAGGAGGACACAGCGATCAGCCGAACGATCGCGTTTGCCGGATATGTCATCTGGGGCGTGATCATGATCGGCGGAGCTGCGATCAGCTGGAGGAGGTTCCTGAGTGATCATTGAGTATCGCTTGGACACTGGACCAGGGCATCCGCGAAATCTGAGCGGAGCTGAGCCTCAACTGCGGCGGTGTCGACCCAGCCCCCCGAAAACCCGTGGTCGGCACCCCAGCAGGGCGCCAAGGCCAGTGCGCGTCGAGGCACGGGCCCGAAGAGGAAGTCGAAGACCTCCACGTCAACGATGAAGGACCGTTTCGGGTAGCTCTCAAAGCTGCGCACGGCAGTCCGGATCGGCGGAATCGGGACGTCGATCGCACTCCAGAATTCGGAGCGGATCGCGTCCGCGAGACCGGTCGCTTCAGGCGGCTCCCGGGCGTCGGCGGCGGCCGCCACTGCCATGGCGGTCGTCGACACGATCTCGGCCGCACTGAAGACGACCACGAGAAGAAGGGCGGCCGCCACCGTCTTGATCATGCGTTGCCGGGGATCTTCTTCGACGAGCTGCCGATCTGGTCGTAGTTCTGGACGTTCAGGTTCTTGTCGCCGTACTCAATCTGGACCATCACGTGGTCCAGCACGGGACTGGTGTTGTTCGTCGTATTCTCGGCCTCCTGATCCCACTGCAAGTAGCAGTGGTAGTTCACGTTCGCCGCGATGGTCCCGGGATCGTTTACGACGAAGCTGACTTCCTCAAAGTGTTGCCATGCCTGCTGAAAGATGTCGGCCACGTAGATGCTGTTGTACGGGAGATCAGAGTCGTGACCTCCCGTGTCATTGTACGACGTCTCGGGGTAGACCTGCTGCTCGACCTGGATCGTATGGGTCGAGCGCTCGTTCACCAACTTCGAGACTGCTGTACTGCTCCAGCGCAGGTAAGTCTCCTTGAACCAGTCGTGCGATGGTTCGCACCACTCGTACTCATTCGAGTCGTGCCATCTGTTGTCAACCGAATAGCTGCCCGTGAGGCCGTCCGGGTTGTCGTTGCCTGGGTAGCCGCTTCCTGACGCCGAGTCAGAGCCGTTCCAAGCCCCGTTGTTCACCGTGCAGGTCACGTCGGTGGCCTGCGCAGACGGCACCACCGTGGCGAGGAGAGCCAACGCGAGAAGCAGGGCTCCGCCTCGATGTCGCGTCATCGCTCTGCCCCTTTCGTCGTGAGACCGGCAGCCGGGATGAACGGATACGGCTCTCCGGCGCGCGTCTGACTCTTGACCCATGCGTTGAACACGTCCACGGGACCCACGACGCGGACATGCGCGGCAGCAGTCGCGTACGAGGCAAGCAAGTCTGTGTACGGGTCGAATAATAGGATGTCGCGCATCGCCAACAGCTGGTCGACTGCGGAATCCGGAACGTCAATGGTGGCGCCGTGGACGGTGAGCCGCACGTCAGAGATTCTCATCGCGAGTGGCTCGCCTGTATGCGCGGTGGCGATCATCGACCGTAGAGCCTTCTGGACATCCTGCCCGGGCTGCGCCCAGAACTCGGCGGCGTCCGGACCATAGCCGGCACGACCGACCCAACCACCGTCGAGCCATACATCGACATCTGCGTCCTGGACGATCAGACCGAGAGCGTCACGCAGGGCAAGAAGCCGGTCCACGTCCACGAAACCTGCGAACGCGAGTCGACCCGAGACTCGCGTGCCCGACTCCGAGAGGACCTTCGCTGCGGCCCGGCGCTCGGTGACGTAGGCTGAGAGACTGGACTCGCTGTCGAGGTCCGCCGCGGGGGTTACGTCGATCCAGAACGGCGCGAGTCCATGCGCGGTCAGTTGTAGTCGGCCGATCGCTGCTCGACCGTCGACCGGGTTGGGCACGTCCAAGACCGAGGCGTCGAGACCGTGCTGGACGAGGAAGCGCCGCAGGTCATCCAGAGCCTCGCGAGCCTCCACGTCTCCGGTAGCGGCTGATGCCCGGAGGCGGTCCACAATCGCGCCGCCGATTCCTCCGGCATGCGCGATCGAGATCACGCCGGGCTCGGAGAACGGCCCCCAAAGGGCGGCCGCCGCGACGAATGCGAGGACCACTGTGACGACTTTCCTCATCCTTTCCTCCCGTGGTTGCGTTCCCCGTCACGGACGTCCGTAACGGGACCGCGGTAGAGTTTCGGTCGACCTGACCAGAGCCGGCGGGTCGGAAAGGGGTAGGAAGCGGGTAAGACAAGGGCACCTCGGCGCTCCTGTTTCCCTCAGCGCGCCTACTCAGAGGGTGCGAGGCTGGCTGCCGATATGAATGGATCTCACATGCCCATCGGCCAGACTGCTGTCCTCGTCGGGTATCGATGGGCGGCTCTGACCGGCGCGCTGCTGGGCGTGCTACTCGCAAACACGCCAATGTCGCCGCTGTCGGCTGTCGGGGCCATCGGCGCCACAGCCATGTCGGTCACATTCAGCGTCGCCTCTCTTAGGCCGAACGTGTTCGATTGGTCCACCCCGCTCCTGCTCCTCGACCTGGTGATCGCTGGGCTGTGCGTAGCCCTGACCGGCGGGGCGGGTTCGTCGTTCGTTCTATACATGACGGCCGCACTACTAACTCCGGCGCTGCAGCTCCAACGTAGGACCCTGGCGCTTCTCGTCGCTGCCGCCGTCTGGGTCTATGCAGCAGCAGTAGTGGTCGATGGCCGGCTGGACAGAATGGGCGACGTTGTGGACGACGTGGCGACGCTCGCCCTCGTGCCGAGCCTCGTCTTCGGGACTCGCCTTATTGCAGGCGACGCCGACGAGGGCGTCCGGCCCTTCTCGACTCTCGACCCCGAAGACCGAGAGGTATTGCGCCGCCTCTCACAGGGTCTCACGTACAAGCAGATCGCGAACGAGACAAGCAGCAGCCCGGAGAGCGTCAAAGTGGCGGTCTCACGGCTGTACCGGCATCTCGGTGCGCGAACCCGTGGCGAGGCACTGGCACAGGCACGTGCGCGTCACCTTCTCGAACCCGAAGCGCAGCCCCAGGCGGCGACGACCGACAGCGATGTCCCGCATCGGAGGAGCCAGTGACCTTACCTCTTCGCCTCGGCCAGGCCCCGGATCCGGACAGGCCTGTCAGACCCCCACGGGCTCGGCCGCGTCGCCTCGCGGCGCGCGGCGAGCCGTGGCGCTCGATCCACGGGGAAGCGTGGCCGGCCTACGACCCGGCGCTCACCGTGGACGAGCTGATCGAGCTGCCCGTCCAGATCGACGGCAAGCTGCGCGACCGGGTGCTCGTGCCGGCCGGCGCGTCAGCCGCCGAGATCGAGGCGGTCGTCGTTGCTCGGAGCAGGCCGACGGGCCGATCGCCTCGGCTACGACTCGCTCTGGATGTGCATCAACTGCAAGGTTCGCCGAGACCGCCCCGCGTGAAATCACGACGGACGCCAAGCGTGCCGGTCGTGTCTCCCGAGCGGGACCGCGGTGCTGGGTGGGTAGCCTACATCCAGCGCCCGAACAACGAGGGGTAACTCCACGCCGGAGCATGCGTGGCGTCCCCGCCGTAGCGAGCTCGGAAGGCGAGCCAGACCCGCGACGTCGTCGTGTACGTGTAGGTCGCGACACCTGCGGCGTCCGTGGTCACGCTCGTGTGGGGCCGGAAGGTACTCCAGGTGCCGTCCACGCCCTTGATCGCGAACCAGATGCCGAGTGGCACGCCTGCGAGCGCCGGGCTCGTGGTGAAGCGCAGGGTGATCGACGCGCCGCGCGTCAGGATCTTGGTGGGCGTGGTGAAGGGACCGCTCGCGCTGGGCGAGGAGCCGGCACCGATGGTCGTGCTGGCCGGGCTCGGCGAAGAGCTCGGGCTCGGGGAAGGTGAGGCGCTCGGCGGTGGGCTCGGCGGCTGGACCACGATGACCTCGATCACCCCCTGCCCATATTGCCCCGTGCTGGTGAAGAAGGCGCGGTAGTAGGCGGTCTGGGTTGGCGCGAACGTGTAGGTTGCGCTGCCCGACGCGTCGAGCGTGACGGTGGCCAGCACGCTCCAGGTGACCCGATCCGGCGAGACCTGCCACTCCACCTGCGTATACGGGGTGCCTCCGGTGACGGACAGGCTCTCCTGCTGGCCCAACGTGATCGTGCTCACCTGCATGGGTATCGGCGTGGGCGTCGGCGAGGCCGTCTGGGCCGGTTGGACCACGACGACCTCGAGCTCCCAGGAGCTGTACTGCCCTGCGCTGGGGAGGTACGTGCGGTAGTAGGCGGTCTGGGACGGCGTGAAGGTGTAGGTCGAGTTGCCGGACCCATCCAGTGTTACCGTGACCAACGGCGCCCAGGTGGCCTGATCGGGCGACACCTGCCACTGCACCTGCAGGTACGGCGTGCCCCCGGTCAGCGTGAGGTTGAACGGCTGGCCCAGCGTGATCGTGTACACCTGCAGGCTTGGGGCAGGCGTGGGTGTGGGTGTGGGTGTCGGGGTTGGTGTCGGCGCCGGGGTGCCGACATATGCCACGCTGAAGCCGGCCGTGGTCAGGGCCGAGGGCACGGACACCGTGACGCCGCCTTGGACCATGGTGACCGCCTCCAGGGTCGTCTCGGGTCCACCCATGCGCAGGTTGCTGAAGGTGACCGGTGGGCTGTAGGCGCCAAGCGTGTCCTGGGTCCCGGTCGGCGAAGTGGGCGCTTCGACGATCCACTCTGCCGAGGTTCCGGGACCGCTGTAGAACTGCTCGGTGCTGAAGCTCTGACCCGTGGTGTTATCGATGAGGGCGATGGCCCAGAGCGACCCACTGACCTGCCAGATCGTGACCGTGACGCTGTCGCCGGGCGTGACCAGCACACTGGGGATCAGGGTCTCGGGCGCCGGCAGGATCTCCCACCACGCCTGCGTGTGGACCAGGTTGGTGTTGGGATCGTAGGTCTCCTGGACTCCCGCCTGGATCAGCGGGCTGCTCCAGACGCCGTCGATCCCGACCCACTCGGCCGTGACGGTCTCGGTTGGCGTGGCGAAGAGACTGGGCACATTGAATGTCCCGGTCACGCTCGTGTACGGCCCGTCCCCCACGACGTAGCCGGACCAGTTGTTGGATGTCGCGGCCGTGTACGACGCCGCGTTGTAGGCGCTGCCGGTGGTCGAGCCGGCAGCCTGCCCGGCCGTGATGCGGTCCAGCTGCCAGCTACTGCGCGCCGCCGGCCGCGTTCTGGTGCCGGTTCGAAGCAGCGCCGCGAGGTCCACGCGGCTTGCGGCGCCGACCTCGGACCGGGGGCCGACGCTCACGTCCGCCGTGTGGCCGGGCACGAGCGCTTCAGCACCGACGGTCACGGCTGGCGTGATCGTGGCGCAGGCGGGCGCACTGCAGGAACCGCTGCCTCCGTCGGGGGTCTGGTACCGCGTGCCGCTCGCGGCCGCCGGCAGCACGCCACCCACAAGGGCCAACGCAGCCGACAGCGCAGCGGTTGCGAGCGCGACCAGCGCGCGCCCACCCGGCATCCTCGTCGAACGCATCCGCGACCTCCTCCCAGGTCCCCCTTCGTGGACAACGACAGGGCGACTGCAGGCAGTCTACGGTCGATTCTGGTCTCGATGTGAGCGCGCTGCGTGACAAGTCCGTGACATCGCTGGGTCAACGCGAGCGCGACTTCGGGCTACTGGCCGGCGTGGGACGGCTCCGGCACGGCCCGCTGCCCTCGAGCGGTGCCAGCGTGCCCTGCGCGACAGGGCCGTGCACGGCGTCCTCGTGAGCGACCGGCAGGTCGACTGCGGGGACCTGCTGACCCGTGCCGTGCGGGCCAGCGTGCAGACCTCCCACACAGGCGCTGCAGATCCCGTACAGGGTGTGAGCGCGGCAGCCGCACGCGCAGGAACACGGCTTCAGCAGGCTCTCTCGGATGCGCGCGTCGCTCGCCTCCATCTCCTCCATCCCAGGATCACGTAGGGTTCCCCCCGCTCCGTGCACGAGTCTAACCGAACTTGGGATAATCCGAAGTACGGTTTACGGTGCCCGCCGTGGCATGGCGGCACGTGTGACCAGGTCGCTCTTCACGCCCGCCTATGGGCGACTGCGTGAGTCGCTCATCGCGGCTCGCCGTGCGCGCGGTCTGACGCAGGCCGAACTCGCCCGCGTCCTCGATCGGCCCCAGTCGTTCGTGTCCAAGTATGAACGCGGCGAGCGGCGCCTCGATCTGATCGAACTGATGGAGATCGCGCAGGTGCTCAGGCTCGATCCTGGCGAGCTGGTCGCCGAGGTGGCCGAGACCCTCAGGCTCGGGCACGCCGCGGGGGAGACATCGCGGACCGCACCATAAGGAGGTC
>JAJYNJ010000062.1 GCA_021786385.1 Chloroflexota bacterium | reverse complement strand
GAGCGAGGGGGCCGCCAGGGCCACCGCGAGTCGGTTGCGGGCGCCGAGCACATACTGCGCGTAGATCGCGGCGTGGTCCGACGTGCCTCGTGCGGCGATCAGCATGATGTCGATGGTGCGCTCGCGCACCGCCCGCGCGACGGCCGCGACCTGTTCCGTCGCCCCGTCGAGCAGCCGCTCGACGATCTCGGGCCCTTCCCCCAACTCCGACCGCATGCTCATCGCGACACCTCACATCAGGTTCCCTCTCTCGCGGACGCTCAGGTCTAACGCTACCCGATGCGGCGGAGAGGCCGCCTAATGACCGTCGTACCCGCTGACCGTCGCGACCAGCGCCGCTGGCGTCGTTGCCGGCCCGACCCGCACCCGCGGAACCAGCAGCCGGTCCGCGTACGACTCGAGCGCTCCCGGGACAGTCGTCGCCGCTAGCCGGTACCCGTCGCGCCGCAGGATGCCGACAACCGTTGGGCTCCAGTTACCGAACGGATAGGCCAACGTGACCGGCGGGACGCCGGTCCACTTGGCGATCATGCGGCCTGCCTGCGCAATTTCCGTAGCTGCCGTCGCCGGCGAGACGATCCCGAGCCCCACGTGATGCACCGTGTGGTTGGCGATCTCGTCGCCAGCCCGGGTCATCGCGCAGAGTTCGGACGGCGTGAAGTACGCCGCCATGCCGACCCGGCCGGTGATGATGAAGAAGGTCCCCACGAACCCGTAGCGTCGGAAGACGGGGAAGACGTAGCGGTAGCCGTCGCGGTAGCCGTCATCAAAGGTGATGACCAGCGTGCGCGCCGGCTCGCTACGCCCGGCGGCCAAGTCGGCCGCGAGCTGGCGGAACGTGATCGAGCGCCAGCGGGCAGCATGGAGGGCGGCCATCTGCGCGGCAAAGAGCTGCGGGGAGACGATCAGACTGCGCAGCGAGTCGCCCGCCTCTGAGAGCGGCACGACGCGGTGGTACATCAGGACCGGCACGTGTTCGACGAGCCCCAGGTTGCGCCAGGCGACGGCCGGGGACGCGGCGCTTGCCGCAGGGGCGCAGCCGGGCGCCGGGATCGCTTTGACGACGCCCGTTCCTACCGTGCCGACTCCGCCGGCGGATTGGTCGACGGCGCCGGGCAGCGGGGAGTGCTGCGCCACCGACGGTGAGGACGGGACGGGGGTCGAGGTCGGCAGTGCCCCAGGGTGCCCGGCCGGTGACACAGCGACCGCGACCCCGACGGCGACCACGAGGACGACGATGACGGTGGCGGCGGCGACAACGCCCTGACTGAGAGGCGGGCGCGGTAGGCGGAGGCGCGACATGGCCGGATCCTACGCGCTCGAACCGTGCAGCGCATCGCGGGAGCCGTGGCTGACGGCGGCATGGCGTGGGACGCTGCCCGCCACAGGTGGCCCGTCGGCCGTGGGGGGCCCGTCGGCCGCCACATCGATCGGGTCGGCCGCGGATAGCGCGCCGCTCGCCGCATCGACACCCGAAGGAGCCCGCTACACTCTCGCCCGGATGGGCCGCGACACGGAGGGACGGATGGTCGAGACGGACCGACGGGAACGTTGGGCGCTGATCCTGGGGGCCAGCAGCGGGTTCGGAGCCGCGACGGCGATCGCGCTCGCCCGCGACGGCTACCCGATCGTCGGTGTCCACCTCGACCTGCGCGGCAGCCTCGCCGCGGCAGACGAGGTGCGACGCACGATCGAGGCCACCGGTGTGCCGGTCGTCTTCCACAACGTCAACGCGGCGGACGAGGAGAAGCGGCACGCGGTCATCGAGGACATCGCGCGCCGGTTCGCCGAACGGCGCGCCGCAGGTGTCGAGCCGTATATCGCCGTCTTCCTGCACTCCCTCGCCTTCGGCGTCACGCTCTCGTACATCTCGACCGATCCGGCACGCAAAGAGGTCTCGCAACGGCAGCTGGAGATGACCGCGGATGTGATGGCCCACTCGATGGTCTACTGGACGCGCGACCTCTTCCACGCCGGCCTCATCGCACGCGGGAGCCGCCTCTTCGCGATGACCAGTGAGGGCGCGGTCAAGGTCGTCCCGACCTACGGTCCGGTCAGCGCGGCGAAGGCGGCGCTCGAGTCGCACTGCCGTCAGCTCGCGCTGGAGCTGATCCCGCACGGCATCACCGTCAACGCGATCCGCGCGGGCGTCGCCGATACGCGTGCGTCGCGGGCGATCCCCGGCCACGAGGAACTGTTCCGGTATGTCCGCGAGCGCAACCCGGCCGGGCGCATGACGACGCCCGAGGACGTCGCGGAGGCGATCGTGGCGCTCGCGTCGCCGCGCCTCTACTGGGTGACCGGCAACACGATCGGGGTCGACGGCGGGGAGCTGATGGGTTCGAAGCAGGCAGAGGGGTGACGACGCCTGCGCCGCCCCCGCCACCGGTCTCGTCGACCTTTCGACTCGTCAACGCGTCCGTACGCGTCCTGATGGCACTTGGACGAGTTCGGCTCGAGGTCGAAGGGCTCGACCTGCTCCCGGACCGGCCCAGCGTGATCCTGGCGAGCAACCACTTGTCGTTGGCCGACCCGGTGCTGCTGGCGATGGTCGTGCATCGCGCGGTGGGGCGACGCGTGCGGCACATGGCCAAGGCCGAAGCGGTGGCGCTTCCGATCTTCGGCGTCCTGCTGCGCGACTACGGCGGGTTCGCGGTCCGCCGCGGCCGGCCCGACCGGGAGGCGTATCGGATGGCGCGCGAGGTGCTGGTGGGTGGCGACTGGCTCGGCCTCGCACCCGAAGGCACCCGCAGCCGGACCGGGGTGCTCGGAGAGCCAAAGCCCGGGGTCGCCTTGCTTGCGGTCCGCAGCGGCGCGGAAGTGGTACCTGCGGCGATCTGGGGCACCGAGGAGCTCTGGCCAGTTGGTGCGCCGTTACCGCGACCTGGCAAGACGGTGCACATCCGGTTCGGTGCGCCATACCGGATCGTGGCCCCGCCGGAACCGGAGGCCGACGCGATCGACATCGGCCGCCGCCCGGCGCAGGCCGAACGCCATGCCGTGCTCGACGCCGCCAGCGAGGACCTGATGCGACGCATCGCGGCGCTGCTGCCGCCGGAGTACCGCGGCCGCTTCGGCTAGGGCACCGCGGCCGCTTCGGCCAAGAGAGGCGAGCCGTCCCCCGGGCGAAGCGGAAAGGGGGCGGCTCGCAGGGTCGAGGCTCGCAGGGTCGAGGCTCGCAGGGCCAGGAGCCCGTGTGCTCCGGCTCAGAACTGCTCGAGGTAGCGGTCGAGCTCCCAGCTCGTGACCTGGGCGCGATACTCCTGCCACTCGGCGCGCTTCGCCTCGACGAAGTGGCTGAGGACGTGGTCCCCCAGCGCCTCGCAGATCACCGGGTCGGCCTCCAGCTCGTCGATCGCCTCCCCGAGCGTCGCGGGCAGCTGCCGGATCCCGCGCTCCGCGATCCGTGCAGCGTCCATCTCGTAGAGGCTCTCCTCGACCGGCTCAGCCAGCTCCATCCCCTTCTCGACCCCGTCGAGCCCCGCCGCAAGCATCACGGCGAAGGCCAGGTACGGGTTCGCGGACGGGTCGGGGCAGCGCAGCTCGATCCGCGTCGCCTCGATGCTGCGGCCCGGCGAGACCATCGGCACACGGATCAGCGCCGAGCGGTTGACGCGGCCCCAGGTCAGGTACGTGGGCGCCTCGTAGCCGGGGACCAGCCGCTTGTACGAGTTCACGAGAGGCGCCAACACTGCGATCATGCCGCGCGCGTGGGCCAGGATGCCGGCCATGTAGGCGCGTGCCAGATCGGAGAGCCCGTACTTGTTCGACGGGTCGGCGAAGGCGTTCCTTCCCGCCTTCAGGTCGTAGAGGCTCTGGTGCGTGTGCATCCCTGAGCCGTTGATCCCGAAGATCGGCTTCGGCATGAACGTGGCGTACAGGCCGTGCATCTGCGCGACCGCCTTCAGCGTGAACCGGAACGTCACCGCATTGTCGGCCGTGCGCAGCGCATCGGAGTACTCGAAGTCGATCTCGTGCTGCCCCGGCGCCACCTCGTGGTGGGCCGCCTCGACGATGATCCCGAACGCCTCGAGCGCGTTGACCATGTCCTGCCGCACTTCCTGCGCCAGGTCCGTGCTGAAGTCGAAGTACCCGGCCTGGTCGTGCGGCAACGGCTGGATATTGCCCTGCTCGTCTCGCCGGAAGAGGAAGAACTCGAGCTCCGGGCCGGTGTTGAAGCGATATCCGAGGCGCTCGGCACGCGCGAGCTGGCGGCGCAGCACGTAGCGTGGGTCGCCCACGAACGGCTCGCCCTTCGGGGTGTAGACGTCGCAGATGATGCGCGCGGTCCCGCGGCCACCGAGTGGGCCGCCATCGCCATGGCCGGGCTGCCAGGGAATTTCCGCGAACGTGCTGAGGTCCGGTTTCAGGTACTGGTCGCTCTCGGCAATCCGCGTGAACCCTTCGATGGAGCTGCCGTCGAACCAGGTCCCGTGCTCGATCGACTCGGCCAGCTGGTGGAGCGGGATCGTCACGCTCTTGACCGCGCCGATGATGTCCGAGAACTGCAGCTGCACGAAGCGGATCCCCCGCTCCTGCGCGGCCGTGATCGCCGCCCCCGGATCGCCGTTCCGAACCTCGATCGTCATCGCGTCCCTGTCCTCCACCTGCCATGGCTCCGCTACCGCGCCTGCAGCTTAGGCACCCTGCACAACGGGGCTCAGTCTAACCGACCCACGGCCGCCACATGCCGGCCCGTCAGCCCGCGACCGACTCGCCGGATTGGGCATTCTGCACAAGTCTGACTGCGACTGCCAGGGCCAGCCGCAGGTCGGGGTCATCGAGCCGCCAGCCCGTGAGCGCCTCGATGCGGGCGATCCGGTAGAGCAGCGTGTTGCGGTGGATCCCGAGCGCTTCGGCGGCCCCGGCCGCCCCCGGATGTTCGAGGACCGCGCGCAGGGTCGCCACACGCCGGCGTCGGCTCTTCACCGACCCCACGAGGAGGGGCGCGAGCAGGGCGCCTGCCAGTCGGGCGCCGTTCGGCAGGTTGTGCAGTTCGCCGAGCAGACGGTAGGCGGGCAGGCGTTCGGCCTGCAGGACCCGCGGCCCAGGGCGGAGAGAGCCGGTGCGGGCGCCCTCGGCGACCACGGAGCGGGTGCCCGCCGGCTTCTCTGACCCCTCGGCCGCAGTCGATGGCTCCGGGAGCGCGCCGACCTCGGGACTGGCCTCGGCCTCGGAGATAGCCTCCGCGGTGGGGATGGCCTCGGCCGCCTCCAGCGTCGACCGCGCCTCGGCCTCCGCAGCCGACCGATCCTCCGGCCGACTGAACGGCCGAGACGCGGCGACATCCCGTCCGATGGTGGCGGCGATGCGAGATGCGATCGCGAGGCCACGCGGGTCGTCCCGGCCCAACGCGACCACCATGCGGTAGTCCACGCTGGTCACATCGCCCCTGAGGAGCAGGCGACGCGCCGGGGCGAGGCGGAGGAGGCGATCGCGGCGGCGCGCCCGTTCCTCCGCGGAAACCTCCTCGCCCGGCACGATCTGTCGGGCCACCACCACCGCCCAGGGCGGGCCATCGGCGGGCAGCGACTCGAGCGGCCCCGCGACGCGCGTCCGCCGTGCCGCAGTTGCGCCTCCCATCTCGAGCGCGAGCAGCGGCGCCACGCGGTCGGCAACGGCCCGATCCAGGTCGCTGGCCGGCAAGGGACCGAGCAGGGCGAGCGTGCCGACACCGGGCAGCGCGACCCGCAGGGCCGCCTGTCGCGGCTGTGCCAGGTAGCGCGCTGCTGCTGCCGCCGCCTCCGCGACACCGTCGGGGGCGTGCACGGTAACGGCGGCCCCGCGCTCGTCCTCGATCGCCACAGCGCGGCCGAGCGCCGCGCCGACCGCGCCCGCCAGCGCCTCGAGGCCGTACCCCTCGAGCGCCAGACGCTCGAGCGCCGCGTCCACCTGGGCGGCCTGGCGGTCGAGCTCCGCGCGGCGGTTCACCAGATAGCCGACCAGCGAGCGCTCGAGCGCGCCCGGGTCGCCTCCGGTGAGCCGGAGGACGGCAAGCGCGCGCGCTCGGGCGGCGTCGACGAGCCCAGCCGCCGCGGGCGCCGGCGGGCCGTCGCCCACCAGGAGCAACCCTGCCACGCCGGCGCGCGTCAGTTCGGCGACGATGGCCGACGGGTCCGCCAGACCGGCGTCGAGCGCCGAGAGGACCGGTTCGGGCACGATGGCGAGGTCGCCAGGCTCGAGCCCCTCGAGGGCGGGGACGCGGGCACGCAGCACGCGAATCCAGGCGATCTCGGGATCCGGTACGGGGCCCCCAGCCCCGGCGCCTGCGGGCGAAAGCCAGGTTGCGGTGGGCACGACGTCGCGCCAGATCTGGGTCAGTGTCGGCACTGCGCCATGGTCTCACGCGAGCGCCGCGCGCCGTCAGCCGGCGGCGCTCCGCAACTCCCGGACCACCTCGCGCAGCTCGCGCGGCACGTCCACATAGCGGTCCGCGAGCATCGCCACCTCTGCTCGCTGCGGCAGTGTCCGGATCCAGATGCGTCGTCGCGGGAAGTAGAACGTCAGCACCAGGCCCCCGAGCATCAGGAGGAATGCGATCCAGACCAACGCTTCGCCCGGGTCGCGCCGCACCACGAGCCCGGTGAACGCCGACGTCTCGACCCAGCGGATCGCGTACCCACCGGTGACCCCCGTGTCGCTCGTCTGACCGACGCCCAGCGATTCCATGAAGACCGTCTGGGTACTGCCGCCCGCCCGGTCGGCGACGAGCCCCTGCAGGGTGAGTCGGGGCGCGCCCGCGGCACTGCGGTCCAGGACCAGCAGCAGCCCGAGGTTGGAGCCCGGAATCGTCAGGAACCCCTGCGGCAGCCCCACCAGCGTGCCGGCGAGCAGGACGGGTCCCGTCCAGACGAGACGCCCGGAAGGATCGTGGATCTCCAGGTTGGCGGCCGGGCCGAACGTGTTCTGGTGAATCACGTACCCGTCGACCACGAGCGGGTCGTTCACGTGGATCGTCTTCTGCGCGATCAGGCGCCCGTCCTGGTAGACGGCGACGTTCGTCATGAAGTCGAGGAACGAACCGTCCGGTCGGGTGGGCGCGGAGAATTCGACGTTCTTGACGATCAGATTCCCTGGCGTCCCCACCGGTTGCACCGGGGCCGTCTGGCCATCGCCGAGGACAAGCACCGTCTGGAAGCCGAACGCCCCGGTGATCGCCGCGGCCGCCAGGAAGAGCACGAGGCCGGCGTGGGTGAGGAGCGTGGCCAGCCGGAAGTACTGGTTGCGGTCGCCGTACACGATGCCCTCGGCACTTCGCACGACGAAGCGGTGCCGCCGCAGCACCTCCGCGGCGCGTTCCTCCGCCAGCGGCCCCTCGATCGCGGTGCGGTTCGGCAAGCGCAGATCGAAGAAGCCCTCCGGCTGGGCGACGCGGACCTCGCGCACACTGCGCCACAGCCGCGGCGTCCGATCCGCCGTGCAGACCACGATGCTCACGGCGAGCAGCGTGAGCAGCGTCGTGAACCACCAGACGCTGAAGACGTGCAGCAGGCCGAGCCGTTCGAGCAGGTCGACAAAGGTCGGCCCGATGACGACCCCCAAGATCGAGAGCCCGTCGTACTGGGCGTGGATCCCGGCCATCTGCCGGGCGTACTGGGAGGGGTCCTGCAGCGCCGAGGCGGGCATCTGCGGCAGCAGGGCGCCGAAGACGGCGGCGACGGCGATCGCGATGATCTGGAGCACCGCGAAGCGCACGCTCGTGAGCAGGCGCCAGGCGGCGAAGCCGAGCCCCGCGAGCAGGTCGGAGGGCCGTGCTGAGCGGGCTCGTACCAGGGACGCGGTGGCCATCGTCAGGTGCGCGGCGCGGTCATGGGCGGAAGAGAGCCACGGGCGCGGGCACGGGCAGAGGCAGATGCGGGCTGTCTCCCACGCGCACGCCGCCGTCGCGCGCACGCCGCCGTCACGGTCGTGCGGCAGCGCGGGCCGCGTCCAGCGCACGGGAGAGATCGGCGAGCAGATCGTCCGTGTCTTCGAGCCCCACCGACATGCGGACCAATCCGGGGGCGATCCCCGCCCGCTCGAGCGCCGCCGCGTCGAGCTGGCGGTGTGTAGTCGACGGCGGATGCACGGCAATCGTGTGCACGCTGCCCAGTGAGGCGGTGCGCTCTCCGAGCTCCAGCGCATCGAGGAAGGCCCTCCCGGCCTCGCGGCCGCCGAGGTCGAACGCGAGCATCCCGCCGCCCGTGCGCAGTTGGCGCCTGGCCACCTCCACCTGCGGATGGCTCGCCAGCCCGGGGTAGTAGACACGCACCACCACGTCGCGTCGCGCCTCGAGGTACTGCGCGAGCGCCAGCGCGGTCGCGGCGTGCCGCTCCATCCGCACGGCCAGCGTGGTGAGCCCGCGCAGCACCAGGAAGGCGCTGAACGGGGCGACGATCCCGCCAGTGTCGACCTGCAGGGCGCGTACGGCGGCCATCCGCTCGCGATCCCCGCACACGATGCCGGCCAGCACGTCGGAGTGGCCGGCGATCCACTTCGTCGCGGACTCGACGACGAGGTCGGCGCCGAACTCGATTGGCCGGCAGAGGTAGGGCGAGGCGAACGTGTTGTCGACGATGAGCGCAGCGTCGTGGCGACGGGCGATCGCCGCGAGGCGCGCGAGGTCGGCCACCACGATCGTCGGGTTCGAGATCGTCTCCACGTACAGGACGCGCGTCGCGGGCGTGAGCGCGGCCTCCACGGCGGCGTGGTCGGTCGCGTCCACGTACCGCGCCGTCACGCCGAACCGGCGCAGCTCGTGCTCGATCAGCGAGCGCGTGCTGCCGTACAGCGCGTTCGAGGCCACCACCTCGTCCCCGGCCGAGAGCTGCGAGGCCAGCGCGGCGAAGATCGCGCCCATCCCGGTACCGAACGCGAACCCCTCCGCCGCACCTTCGAGTTCGGCGACCGCCGCGGCCAGCGCGGCGGCGGTCGGGTTGTCGATCCGCGAATAGGCGTAGCCGGGACGGCGATTCGTCAGGACGTCCGCCAGCTCGGTGGAGTCGGCCGCACGAAAGGTCGCCGTCTGGTAGATCGGGACAGCCGTCGACTCCTGGTCGAGGCGGGGGGAGCGGCCGGCGGCTCGGATCGCCCGAGTGGAGAAGCCGCCCTGCGCGGCGTCGTGCTGCATCGCGGGGCATCGTACACCGGCTCGCGCCCGATCCTCCGCGCTGCGAACCCACGCCCTTTGCCCCGTCCTGCCTGCGAATTCCGTTGGACCGGCGGGGCCGGACCTGCTACTGTCCGCGCCGATGGAACCGATCCGTTCGCGCGCCCTGACCGACCGGGTGGGCGACGAGCTCTCGCCCCTCGACAAGCGCATCATCGAGCACCTGCAGCAGGACGGGCGCCGTCCGTACACCCAGATCGCGGCCGATATTGGCGTGAGCGAGGCGGCGGTGCGCGCCCGCGTGAACCGCCTCGTCGAGCGCGGGATCCTCCAGATCGTCGGCGTCACCGATCCGCTCAAGGTGGGGTTCCACCAGATGGCGATGATCGGCGTCCGTTGCGACGGGGAGAAGCTGATCTCCGCGGCCGAGCAGATCGCCGCGCTGCCCGAGGTCTCGTACGCGGTCATCACCGCCGGCCACTACGACATCCTGGTCGAGACGGTCTGCGAGGACAACGAGGCGCTTCTCTCGTTCCTCGTGGACCGGCTCCGCCACGTCGATGGCGTGCGCGAGACGGAAGCGTTCGTCTACCTGCGCATCGTGAAAGAGACGTATCAGTGGGGGACGCGCTGAGCGTCTGACGCGCGGCGGCCGTTTGCGCTGGCCGCCCTCTGGGCTGGCGGCCCTCGTCGACGAAGGCGCGTCGCCAGGGTGGACACCGACGCGAGCGGCCCGAGCGGGTCCGTTCCGGGAGCGCTCCCGGGACAACATCGGTGCGCCTCTCCCAGGCCCCGTGGTCAGCCCAGGGCTGAGCCTGGCTCTACGGCGCGATGGTGCTGTCCATCAGCTCGATCTCGTCGGCAGAGAGGCTGGCCTCGGCGGCGACCTCCCGCCAGCCGACCACAGCGCCACGCACCTCCTCGACGAACCGGCGCGATGCGGCGGCTGACAGACGACAGAATGGCGCCGTTTGCGCCACCGCGAGCTCGAGGTGCGGAGCGTGCGTGTCGAGGCCGATGGCCAACTCGTGCTCGGCGCTGTCGGGCATCGGGTTGAGGTCGAAGGCCGGCGCGAGGCGCCAACCATCGGTTGACCTGACAAACCCGTGGTTGCGCAGATGGTCGTCCCGATGCCCGGTGAGCACGTCGAACACCAGCCGTCGGAAGATCTCGGCCAGGTCCTGGCCGATGCGAAGAGGCGGCGACCTGTTCCCTCCCGATCGAATCGCTGCGCCATGAACGTACGGTAGGGGCCAGCGAACGTCATCAACCTGGTTTCAGGGACGGCGATCCCTGCCCGCCGAGCCAGGCAGACCCGCGCACCGAGGCGAAGTGATTCTCGGAATCGCCCGAAGGGATGGACGCGCGGCCACCAGGGGGGCGGAATTGGTCGGGGCGGCGGGACTCGAACCCGCAACCTCGTGCTCCCAAAGCACGTGCGCTACCGTTGCGCCACACCCCGACACAGGGCTCCCTCGCGGGCCCCATATTAGCGCTGCGCGACGGTGGCCCCGTGCGGCCACAGGTGAAGCCCGGCGCGCGACACCCGGCGCGGCCTTACAGCCCGCGCGGTGGCCCGATCGGCATCACGCCAGCCGCTTGACCGATACGTGGTGAGGGCGCGGCGGACCCCCATCGCTCGGCGCCGCGTGCGGGGCCGCGTGCGACCCGATGGCCCGCAGCGCGCGCATCCGCTCGAGGGCGAGCAACCACATCAGGGTCGATTCCGCCCCTTGGTTCGCGTTCACGCCGTGCGGCGTCAGGCCATCGTGACAGCCGCCGCGGTCGGGGTCGGCGACACACGCCCCGACATCGTTGGCCCCGAGGAACCAGGCGTAGGCGTGCTCGGCGGCAGCTCGGTAGCGCTCACGGCCCGTCGTCCGATACGCGGCGTCCGCGGCCAAGAGCAGCGCGGTCGCCTCGATCGGCTGCTGGTCGAAGCGGGCGCGCGCGCCGCCACGCGGCCACCAGCCGTGGCACCCCACCGGCGAGAGGCGCCCGTCGGGCAGCGTCTGGACAGCCAGCAGCCAGTCGAGCACCCGCAACCCCGTGCGTGCCGCGTCGGCATCGCCGAGCCGCGAGCCGGCCATGATCAGCGCCTGCGCGGGCAGCCCGTTCTCGTAGGTCAGCGCCTCCTCCGGCCAGGGCCACTCGCGCACGTAACCCCGCGCTTCGAACGTCCGGCGCAGGCTGCCGCTCAGGCGCCGGTACGCGGCCGGCAGCGCGCTCCCGACGCCACCCCCGCGCAGGGCCGCGTCGCAGCCCAGCATCGCTGCAGCTCGGGCGCGGATCGCCGTCAGCGCGAGCCCGGCGGGGAGGGCCCGCGTGAACGCCCGGGCGGCCCGTTCGCGCGCCGCGGCGTCGGGCGTCCTCCGGATCGTCTCGCCCAGCGCGTGCATCGCCCTTCCGTGCGCGTCCTCCGACCCGGACCCGTCCACCCAGGAGCCGTCGGCGCGTCGCAGGTTGCGGAACCGCCCCTCTCCCACGTCAAGCGCTTCCAGCAGGAACTGCAGGGAACGACCCGCGCTCGCCGCGATCGGCTCCCAGCCCACGACGCGGGCGTGCAGCAGATCCACCAGCAGGGCCCGTGCGACGTCGTCGGTGCAGTACCCGTGCGCGAGATCGGGGACCGTGCCGGCGGCGTGCTGCAGGATACCGAGATCGCCGGTCAACGCCTCCAGGTGCGCGCGACGCACCGGGAAGATGGGAGCCGGCTCAGGCATCGAGCACCGCGGCGGGCAGGGCCCGCATCTGCGCCTGCGGATGGGGCCGCGCGACCCGCTCAAACAGGGCGCGGTAGGCGGCACCGACCTCGGACCAGACCATGCGCCGCCCGAAGCGATGCGCTCGCGCGCCCATCGCCTCACGGCGCACCGGATGGGCAAGCAGATCGACGCACGCGGCGGCCAGCGCCGACGCCGAAGCCGGCGGCACCAGGATGCCCCGTTCGTCCGCCAGCAGCTCGACGGCGTACTCGTATGGCGTCGAGACGACGGCCTTGCCGGCGCCGATCGCGTACGACAGCGTGCCGGAGACGATCTGCTCGAGATCCGGGTACGGCGTCACGAACACATCCGCGGCCTGCAGCCAGCGCCCGAGCTCGGCCGGGCCGACGAAGCGATCGACGAAGTGCACGTGATCGGTCACCCCGAACGAGGCTGCACGTGCGACCAGGCCCTCCCGGTAGGCCTCACCCTCGCGCCGCAGCAGGTCGGGGTGCGTCGCGCCGAGGATCACGTAGCAGGCGCTCGGGATCGCCGCCACCACGTCGGGCAGCGCCGCGATGGCGAGCTCGTAGCCCTTGCCCGGTCCGATCAGTCCGAAGCTCAGGATGACGGCGCGGCCGCGCAGCCCGAGGATCGGCTTCACCGTCTCCGCGTCGACGCGGGGAAGGTCGGGCACGCCATGCGGGATGACCGTGGTGCGCGCGGGACTGACCCCGTAGACGCGGGCGAGGAGATCGCCGGCCGCCTGCGACATCACGACCACCACGTCGACCGCGGCGCAAAGCTCGACGAGGATGCGGCGCTGCGACACCGTGGGCGTGCGGCGGACGGTGTGCAACGTGGCCACCACCGGCAGGCGCAGGGCACGGACGAAGTCGAGCACCCGCGCGCCGTCCTCGTCGCCCCAAATGCCGTATTCGTGCTGGACCGACACGAGCTCGATCCCCTCGGCCGCGAGCGCGTCCGCGGTGCGTCGGTAGTCGCGGGCGACGTCGCGCCGGATGCGATGGCTCACTTCGAGCGGGTAAAGGGCCGGCGTGCCGGGCGGATGCAGGGCGACGATGCAGGCGCTGCCGGTGGCCCGGGCGAGGTCGTGGGTGAAGGAGGCGATGCCGCAGTGGCGCGGCGGATAGGTGCCGACGATGGCGGTGCGCACGGTCAACGAGGCGCTCCTCTCGTACCAAGCTCAAGGAGGCGAAGACCCGGGCGCCGGGCTCGGGGATCTCCCGGGAGCGCCGCTGCCGGCCGCCGCGTCAGCGTCCGGAGCCGCCTCCGAGGAGAGCAAGCACGGTCACCGCGATCGCGAGGATCGCCATAGCGAGCACGACCATGGCGCGTCCGCCGCGCCGACCCCCGGGAGACACCGTGGCGGGGGTCAGGCCGCGCAGTGTGTTGGGCAGCGTCAGGTCATGAAGGACGTTGGGGCGGACCTCCGCCACCCCAACGTCTGCCGTCGACACGGCGGACCTTACGCCTTACGGACCTGCACGGCGCGGGGTCCCTTCGCGTTGGCCTCGATCTCGAACGAGACGCGCTCGCCGCCCGACAGCGCGTCGAAGACGAGCGTCGGCGCGAGGCCGTCACGATGGAAGAAGTACTGCTTGCCGTCATCGGCGGCGATGAAGCCGAAGCCCCGGTCGGCGATGACCTTGGCGATGGTACCGGTGTTCACGGGATACGACCCTGTCTCTTCCCGAACGAGGTGACTGACGCACGGCCCGTTCGAGAAGGGGTCGACCACGCGGAGCGCCGCCAAACTGTCGGGCAGCTCACTCACGGTACTCTCTCCGGCGCGATCCCGCAATGGCCAGCCCGACCCCCGCTGTGGACGGCCAACCCCGGCCAGCCCGCCCCGGCCCGGCCAGCCTGGCCCGCACCGACCAGCCCGGCCCGCACCGACCAGCCCGGCCAGCCCGGCCAGCCCCGCCCGGAGGCTGCGCGCCGATCCTCGTGTCCCGTCGGCCGCGCACGCGCCGGGTCGCCCGGTCACGCGCGGGGTCGGTCGCCCACACGCCAGCCGTCGGGCTACCCGCCGAGCAGGAACCCGAGCCCGGCGACCACCAGCACGGCCTCGATCAACGCCACGAACACTCGCTCGGGCAACCGATCGACGATGCGCTTGCCCACCGCGGAGCCAGCGACCATCAGCGGCCCCAGAGCCAGCCCGATCCCGAGCGACGAAACCGTCAAGATGGAGGTCTCCCGGTACGCGACGAGTTTCGTCACGTGCATCACCACCGTGCAGAGCGCCTCGGTGCCGATGTACGCGCCCTTCACCAGGCCGTAGGCAAGGAAGAACGGCGCCATCACCGGCCCCACGCTGCCCAGTAGCGCCGAGAGGAAGCTGAAGAGCGCGCCGATGAGCACGAACCCGTGCAGCGGCGGACGGCGCGGTGGACCGGGACGCAGATGGCGCCAGAGCACCGTCACCAGCAGGAACGCCCCCAGTAGACGCGTCAGCGGCGAGAGTGGCGCGGAGGCGAAGAGGAGCCCGCCGAGGAACGCGAACGGCACAGCCCCCAGCGCGAACCAGCCGACGACCCGCGGCTCCAGCGCGCCCCGATTGAACCAGGCCCGGCTGCCGTTGCCGATCAGCTGGGCGACGGTCAAGATCGGGATCGCGTCGCGCACGCCGAACGCCGCGACCAGCACCGGCAACAGCACGGCCGCGCCGCCGAAGCCAGCGACCGCCGCAAGGGTCGCGGCGACGAACGACGCGCCGGCCACCAGGAGGAGCTCGGGCAGGTTCACCGGATGCGCCCGTCCCGCGACAGGCGAATCGGCGACTGCCCCGCCCGCTCCCGCGACGGTGCCGACCGCCGATCAGTAGCCACGGGCCCGCAGCACCCGGCGCATGGCGCGAGCGGCGGCCGCGCGATGCGAGACCCGGTTCTTCTCCGCGGCCGTGTACTGCCCCACCGTGCGACCTCCCGGAGGCTCCCAGGCCGGCTCGAAGATCGGGTCGTAGCCAAACCCACCGCTGCCCCGCGGTTCGCTCGCGATGCGACCTTCGAACGCGCCACGGCGGATGACGACAGCCGGCGCCGACGCACCGCCCCGCCGCCCGGCTCCAGCGCGGCCCGGCTCCGCCAGCGCCAGGACGCAGCGATACCGCGCGCCCCGCCGTTCCGGTGGGAGCCCCCGCAGAGCCTCCAGGAGCTTGACGTTGTTCTCCTCGTCCGTTGCCCGCTCGCCGGCGTAACGACGTGTTCGTACGCCGGGCCTACCCCCCAGCGCGTCGACCTCCAACCCGGAGTCGTCGGCCAGCGTCGGCAGGCCCGTGCGCTCCGCGTAGAAGCGTGCCTTGAAGACCGCGTTCTCCTCGAACGTCCCGCCATCCTCGGGAGCCTCGTCGGCGACCCCCACCTCGTCGAGCGAGACGAGCCGGGTGGCGGGCAGGTGCAGGAGCTGTCGCAGCTCGGCGAGTTTGTGGACCGACCGGGTAGCGACGACGAGGATGCGCTCGCCCCGCGCCTCCCCGCCTTCGCCCGCCACCGCCCGGCCCGCGCCCGACGCGCCACCGGTCGCCGCCCTGCTCACGTCAGCGCCCGGCCTGCGCGAGCGCCTCCGCCTGCGCCGCGAAGAGCGTCCCCAGGCCCTCGTCCGCGAGCGCGAGCAACGTCGCCATCGCGGTTCGGTCGAAGGGCCTACCCTCCGCCGTGCCCTGCACCTCGACGTACGTGCCGGCGTCCGTGCCCACTACGTTGAAGTCGACCTCCGCGTGCGAGTCCTCCTCGTAGTCGAGGTCGAGCACCGCGCGCCCGTCGACGACACCGACGCTCACCGCCGCCACGCGCCCGGTGAGTGCCGCCTCGAGGCCGCGGCTGCGCAGCGCCAGGACGAGCGCCACGTAGCCGCCCGTGATCGACGCGGTGCGCGTGCCGCCGTCCGCCTGCAGCACGTCGCAGTCGATCGAGACGCTCCGTTCGCCGAGCTTCGCGAGGTCGACCACGCCGCGCAGCGACCGGCCGATGAGCCGCTGGATCTCCTGCGTGCGGCCGCCCTGCCGGCCCTTGACCGCTTCGCGCGGGGTTCGCTCGGCGGTGGCGCGGGGAAGCATCGCGTACTCCGCCGTGACCCAGCCGAGCCCTTTGCCACGCAGGTGCGGGGCGGTGCGGTCCTCGAGCGTCGCGGCGCACAGCACGTGCGTGTCGCCGACCCGGATGAGGCACGACCCCTCGGCCCACTTCTGGACGCCGAGTTCGAGCCTGACCGGCCGCAGTTGGCCCGGCAGCCGGCCGTCGTGGCGATAGGGCGCGGCACCGATGCTCATGCACGATCCTCCTCGCCGCCGGAGCCCCGCTCGGCGGCCTTCGCCTGCTGCCAGAGCTCGTCGAGCTCCTCGAATGTCATGCTGTCGAGTGTCCGACCGCGCGCTTGCGCGAAGCGCTCGACAGAGGCGAAGCGGCGGGCGAACTTCGCGTTGCCGGCCCGCAGCGCCGACTCGGCGTCGATGCCGAGCTTACGCGCGAGGTTCACCAGCACGATCAGCAGGTCGCCGAACTCCTCGGTCCGCTGCGCGTCCGTCCGTGCCTCGAGCAGCTCGACGGCTTCTTCCTCGAGCTTCTCGATGACCCCCTCGATGTCGGGCCAGTCGTAGCCGAGCGCCGACGCGCGGGCCTGCATCTCCTGCGCGTAGGCGAGGGCGGGGAGCGAGCGAGCGAGCCCGGCGAAGGCCGCCGGGAGCGCGTCGCTGGCACGCGGCTCGCCGCCGCGGGACGCGCGCTCGGCAGCCTTGATGCGCTCCCAGTTCTGGACCACCTCGCCCGCCGTGGCGGCCGACGTGTCGGCGAAGACGTGCGGGTGGCGCCGCACGATCTTGGCACCGATCTGGCGATAAACGTCCGCCAGGTCGAAGAGCCCCTCCTCGGCGCCGAGCTGCGCGTGCAGCACGATCTGCAGCAGCAGATCGCCGAGTTCCTCGGCGAGATCGGCCGTCGCGCCGTGCTCCAGTGCGTCGTAGACCTCGTACGCCTCCTCGAGGAGGAACGGGCGCAGTGAGCGGTGGTCCTGCTCGCGGTCCCAGGGGCAGCCGCCGGGCGCCCGCAGGCGCGCAGCGATCCAGGGGAGACCATGCGGGCTCGCCAGGTTCGCCAGCGGGTCGAGCGCCGGCAGCAGGTGGGCGCCCGTCGCCAGCGTGGCCGCATCGAGCGTGCCGACGGTCGCGTCAGGGGCGCCGCCGAGTCCGAACGCCGGATGGGCCGCCGGATAGAGGGCGCCGAGCACCGCGAGCGGGGCGGAGCCGTGTGCGGCACGGCCGGGCAGCACGGCGGGTGCGAACGGCAGATCCCCGGCGGCAGTCACAGTCGCGCCCGCACCACGCGGCTCGCCTGCAGGGGCGCCGGCCAGATCGGGCAGAACGTCACCGGCGCGGGGCGCGTCCGCGTCCGGCAGCACCAGCAGCGGCCAGGACGGATCGAACGCAAGGCGCGCGAGCGCTGCGGCACCGACCACCTGCAGGCCGTCCGCCAGGCGCAGCCCGTGCCGCTCCGTCGCCTCCGTCAGGATCGTCCCGATCATCTCGCGGAGGGCGGCCTCCGCTTGCTGGTCAGTGGGCATGGTCACGGCCCGCTCGGCGACGGGGCAGGCACGTTCGGCGCCCGCCAGATGCTCGCCCGGGACTTCTGCTGCTGATACCAATGCGCGAACGCGCTCGACTGCAGCGCCGCGTTCTGCGTTGCGTCCACCGGGCGCTGCGCCCGCTCGCTGACCCGGTAGATGTAGATGCCGTCGGCGCGCTTGATCGGCTGGCTCACCTGGCCAACCCGCAGACTGAAGAGCACGTCCTCGACCGTTGGGTCGAGCTGTAAGCGGGCGATCCAGCCCATGTCGCCGCCCTGGGGGGCGTCGCTGGCATCGGAGTTGGCTTTGGCGATCGTCGCGAAGTCGGCACCCGGCTGTGCCAGCGCTTGCTCGATCGCCTTGACCCGATCGGTCGGCGCCGGGCGTTCGGCCACGAACAAGATCACGTGGTAGCCGTACTGTGTCTTGACGGGTCCGATGATCTCGTCCGCCGTGTGCGTCCCGTTGAAGACGGCGTCCGAGAACTCCTTGACCATCGCCGCCCGCGTGAACCAGCCGAGATCGCCGCCGTGGGCGCCCGATGCCGTGTCGTTGCTCTCGGCCTTGGCGATGGCGGCGAACGCGGCCGCCCGCTGCGCCGGATCGGCGATCGCGCGGAGCTTGTCGGCCGTGGCCTGGGCCTTCTGCTGGGCCGCCGCCCACGAGGGATCGGAGGCCGGGAGCGAGGACGCCTTCGACGGGTCGCCGTTGGGGCTGTAGAGGATCTGCGAGGCGTGCACTTCGGGTCCCGTGATCGCGGCGCCCTTGGTCGCGTCGGCGTCGTTGATCTTGATCTCCCAAGCGTGCACCTGATCCACGTTGCCGGTGGTCGCCTCGGCGAGGATCTTGGCGGAGAGCTTCTGGCGATACAGGTCACCACGGACGGCATCGCGGTAGGCGGCCAAGCTCACGCCGGCCTGCACGATCCTTTGCTGGTAGTGCGGGTCGGTCTTCGCAGGCACGATCTCGACGACCCGCCCGATGCGATACGTGCCGTCGGCGCCTTCGATCACGTCGGTGGTGCCGTCGAGCGGCAGCGCGAAGACGGCCTTGACCCAGGCGGGGTCCACCGTGTCGCTGGCGGTGATGTAGCCATAGTTGCCGCCGTCGATGGCGCTGGCGTCGGTCGAGTACTGCCTCGCGACCTGGTCAAAAGGCCGCCCTGCCTGCAGTGCCGCGAGCGCCTCCTCGGCAGCGGTCCTGGCGGCGGCCCGCTGCGCCTCGCTCGGCCCGGCGGGGCTGGCCCCGGGAGAAGCGGGGCTGGCCCCGGGAGAAGGCGCCGCCGCGGCCGGCGACGGGCTGGGGGTGGGTGTCCCGCTCGGGGAGCTGCTCGGCGTGGGCTTCGGCGTCCCGGCGGGCCGGTGTGTCGTTGTGGGTGGGGCGGTCGCCGTCGGCCGGCGGGTGGCCGCGGGCGAGTGGGTGGGCGACGGCGAGGCGGTCGCGGCCGGGCTCCCGCTGCCGCTCGGTGTCGGGCTCGGGGCGGCGCTGGCCGCGGGGCTCTGCCCGGGAGTCACGAAGATCGCCAGCACCTTGCGCTGCTCGGGCGTCGTGGCGGCTTTGGCCAGCTGCGCGTCGACTTCGGCGTGGCTGACCGTGATCCCCAGCTGCGCCGCCAGCTTCTCCTGCAGCACTCGATCGATCAGCTCCTCCAGCGCGTTGGAGGGGATCGCGTTGATCTCCTGTTGCACGTACTGCAGTTCCTGCTGCGCCGTGGCCTGGTCCAGCTGGCCGGCGGACAGAGCGCTGTTGATCCGCTGCTCCAGGAGCGTGTAGCGGTACGCGTCGACCTTCTGCTGCGCGTTCCACTGGTCCCGGGAGATGGCGGTCCCATCCACGGTGGCCACGGCCGCCAGGTGATCTGCGTAGTAGCTCGCGGCGAGGACGCCGCCCACCATCAGCACCGCGACGGCGATGACGGCGATGAAGCCGAGCGTGACGAGCCGCTGCTGCCGCTGATCGTCGTGGCGCGGGGGACGGCGGTTGCGCCGCGAGACGGGCTGAGCCCTAAAGGTCATGTCGAGAGGAATGCTCCCTGGTCCAGCCCGGCTGGCGAGCGCGCCGCCTCCTCCGGAGCCGTCAGGATGGCCCCGCCGGCGGTCGGACGCCGTAGTCTAGCGCATCGCGTCGGGGCTCCGGCACCAGCCGGTCCGCCAGTGCGAGCAGCGGCCGCACCTGGATCTCCCACCGGTAACGGTCCCGATGCAGCGCGAGAGCGCGCTCCCGACGGGCCGCGCGCAGATCCGGAGGCGCGTCGAGCACCTCCCGCAGTGCACGCGCCAGGTCGTCCGGATCGGCCGGATCGGCGACCGCACCGAGATCGTGCACCTCGACGATCCGGCGCATCACGAGCAGGTCCCGGCCCACCACCAGCGGCACGCCGGCCGCCAACCCCTCCCAGAACTTGTTGGGCGTCGAGAGACGCTGGTTGAGCGAATCGCCGGGCACCGCGATCAGCACCGCGTCCGCGCCCGCGGCCCAACGGGGGACCTCGTCGGGGTGCACCGCTGGCAGCGTGACGTGGCGGCCCACGAAGCGCGGATCCGCGTCGCGCGCCCGGAGCCGCTCGTACCAGGGCCCGAAACCGAGCGCAACGAAGGCGGCGTCGGGGATGCGCCGGACAGCCTCGCCCGACTCGAGGAGCCCGCGGTCGGCACCCAGGATCCCCAGGAAGAGGACGATGCGGGTCGTGGCGGGCAGCCCGGCGGCGCGGTGCAGCACGTCTGGCGGGGTCGCGGGCGGCGGCTCCCAGGGCGGGCAGTTGCGGACGACAGCGGGTTCCTCGGCGAGCGCCCAGCGGCGGCGCAGCTCGCCCGCCAGGGCCTCGTTCACGGTCACGATCCCGTCTGCGGCGCGCACCAGCCCCAGCTCGCGGCGCCCGTAGAGACGCTTCACCGCACGGGGCATGGTCGCGTAGGCGTTCCCCTCGAGGAACAGGTCGATGACGTCGTAGACGACGCGCCCGGCGCGACGCTCTGGGGCCGCGCGCCCGCGCAGCCCGTGCCTCCCGCGCAGCGCCTCCCGCTGCGACCGGTGCCCCTGCGCGTCGCGGGCGAGCGCTTCCGCGGCCACCAGCGCCGCGATCCCGCAGGCGTGGTACAGGTCCGCAGGCGGCAGCACGCGACGGAGTCCTGAGGCCCACGCCCGCGCGGGGAGCGGCCAACACAGGACGCCCAGCACGCGACGCGGCGTCGGGGTGCGGGCCGCGCGGAGCGGGCCCAGGCCCGGAATCCGTGAGAGCAGACGCCCAGCGGCGCCGATCGCGGCGTCGGAGGCTGCGACCAGGGTGGCCGGGCGACCGCGGGCAGGCTCGACGAAACGGGCCAGCGGGCCGGCCGGGTGGGCCCGGATGATGCGGATCGTCCCGTCGAGCGCCTCGTCCGGAAGATCGGGGCGCGTCGTCCCGGCGATCAGGACCTCCCAGCCCTCGGCCTCGAGCGAGCGGGCGACGCGGAGCGCACGGGAGTAGGGGGCCACCGGGTTGTGCACCAGCACGATGGCCCGGCGTCGGGCAGTCACGGCGGCAGTGTAGTGGCGCAGCGACGCGAACGAGGGAGCCGCCCCGCGAGCGGCTCTGCCACTGCGGTCGGCCGGGGGCGGGCACGCCCGGGCGGTGGGGCACGCACGGGCCGAGCGGCGCGGAGGGCGGAGGGGGGCGCGTCCGCCGTACACTCCCCGCCATGCCGCCCCTCCGCGTGCTCATCGTCGCGCGCTGGTACCCCGCCGTGGACGATGCCGTGCGCGGGTCCTTCGTCGCCGATCAGATCGACGCCCTCGTGGCGAGCGGGCAGGTGGAGCCGGCGGTGACCTCGTTCGAGTTCGTGCGGCTGAACCGCGTGCCGGAACGGCGCGAGCCCGAGCGCAACGCGATCCATCTGCGGTTCCGCACGGCGCTGCGGGAACGCCTCGACGCGGCGACCCCGGGAGGTTGGCCCGCGGCGGTCGGAACATGGCGACACCTGGCGAACGTGCCGGTCGCGCGCCTCCCCGTCGCATCCGGCCCCGAGGATCCGCCGGCACGGGAGGGCGACGAACATCTGGCGGCGTTTCTGCCGTTCGTCGAGGGGCTCCTGGAACGGGCCGCGTCGCCCGCGACGGGGCAGTCGGCGGCTCCGACGCCGCCGTTCGACCTGCTGCATGCGCACACCGGCTTCCCGGACGGCGAACTCGCCGCCGCGGCTGCCCGCCGGTTCGGCATCCCCTACATCGTCACGGAACACTCGTCGCTCACCCGCGAGCTGCTCGCCGATCCCGAGGTGCGCCACCGCTACGCGTCCGTGGTCCGGGGCGCCGCGCGGCTCATCGTGGTCTCGGAAGCTCTCGCCGCGGAGCTGCGCGCCGCCCTCCCGGACCTCACAGACGTCCTCACCGAACGTCTGGAGGTCGTGCCGAACGCGGTTCCGGTCGAGTTGTTCCGAGCGCCGCCCACCGCCGAGCGCCGGCGCGGCGAGCTACTCTTCGTCGGCGCTCGCAAGGCGGACAAGGGGATCGCCACGCTCCTGGAGGCCTTCGCTCTGGCGCAGACGAGGCGTCCCGACCTGACCTTGCGCCTTATTGGCCGCTCCCCCACCCCCGAGGAGGAGGCCGCCTGGCGCGCGCGGGCGGCCGACCTGGGCGTGGCCGAGGCGGTGGCGTTCGATCCGCCCGCCGACCGGGCAGGCGTGGCCGAGGCGATGGCGCGAGCGGACCTCTTCGTGCATCCGAGCCGCTACGAGACGTTCGGCGTCGTGGCGGTCGAGGCGCTGGCCTCCGGGCTGCCGGTGGTCGCGACCCGCTCGGGCGGGGTCGCAGCGATCTTGGGCTCCGACCCGTCGGCACTGGGAGCGCTCGTGCCGGTCGACGACGCTCGAGCCCTGGCCGGCGCGATCCTGGAGACGCTGGCGCGGCGCGAGGGCTTCGACCCGGCGCGGTTGCGGGCGGCGGTCACTGAACGGTTCGGGGCCGTGGCCGTCGCCCAGCGTTTGCTCGGCATCTACCACGCCGTGGCCGACTCGGCAGCGGGCCGAGCGGCCGGCGAGCCTGCGACGCAAGACGCCGGGGTCGCGCCCGCGGGGCCGCGCCCTGCCGCCGTCGCGCCCGCGCCGACCGTGGCGCCCCAGGCGCCATCTGCGCTGCCGATCATCGTCGCGTTCAACCGCGTCCAGGCCGAGCGGCTCCTGGGGACTCTGCCGTCCGCGCTGCGTGCGCGGCTGACGGTCGTGACGGCCGAAGATCCCGGCAACCAGCCGCTGCCCGACGGGATCGGCCGTGTGGTCGCCGCCGACCTCGACGCCGGATACCAGGCGGCGCTGCGGGCGGCACGGCCGGCGCAACCGCCAAAGGGGCTGCTCGGCCGCGCCATCCGTTTCGCCCGCGACCCCGGCGCCTCGGACCGCATCGCGGCCGTCCACGCCAACCGCCCCCGCTACCGGCTCGAAACCGCTCGGCTGCGTGTGGCGGAAGAGGCGCGGGCCGCGACGGGCATCCCCGACCTGCTCTGCATCGACGGGTACGACGTGCTGGCCGCCGGGCCCGCGATCGATTCCGGCGTGGCACGGCTCGCCCCGGGCGGCATCCGCTGGTTGGCGGACCGCTGGGCGGCCGGTACCGTCACGTGATGCACGGCCCCGATCAAGCCTGCGCCAGCTCCCGGACGAGCGCCACGTACCGCGCCGCTTCGCGCTCCCACGAGAGCTCGCGGACCCGCCGGCCCGCCGCAATCACCGCGGCGGCGCGCCGTTCCGGCTCGTCGACGAGCCGTCGCAGGGTCCGGGCGAGTGAGATGGGGTCGCCCGGCTCGAAGTAACAGAGCGCGTCCGGCCCGAAGTACCGCTCGACGGTCGGGAGCCGCGACGCGACGACGGGCTTGCCCATCGCGGCGTACTCGAAGATCTTGGTCGAGAGGCTGAGGTCCGTGAACGGATCGCGGCGCGTGGGTGCCAGTCCCACATCCGCCTCGGCGATCCTCGCTGCCACATCCTCCACGGGGATCCGCCCGTGGAACCTGACCCTCTCGCCGACGCCGTGCGCGTCTGCGAGCTGTCGCAGCAGCGGCTCGGCGTCGCCGCGCCCGTACAGATCGAGTACGACGTCGAGCGGCGCGCCATCGTCTCCGTGCACGAGCCGTGCCAGCGCCCGGATCGCAACGTCGAGCTGGTAGAGCGGCGTCAGCGCCCCCGCGTAGACGAGGCGCAGGGAGCCGTCGGTCATGAAGGGGCGTGCGGGGTGGGCCGCCGGGTCGAAGCGGTCGCTGCGGGGGCTGTTCAGGATCACGGTGATCCGCGACCGCGCCGCCCCGAGCCCGACCAGGCGCTCGCCGAGCGCGTCGTTCACCGTCAGGAGATGCGTGGCGAACGCGATCGAGGCACGTTCCGCGGCCAGTAGCCCGAGCCGCACGGGCCCGTGCGCGGCGGCCGGGAAGCGGCTGCGGAAGAACTCGGGCATCGCCTCGTGCAGGTCGAGCAGGAGCGGCAGGCCGTCCAGCCTGAGCGGCGCCAGGGCGAAGACGAGCGGGTCCGGCAGGGTCGCCACCTGGACCAGCGCGTACCGTCGATGGGCGTGCAGCCGGACCGCGGCGACCGCGGCCCGCGCAAAGAAGGCGGCGTATTCGGCGAGGTACGTGCCGATCCCGGCGCCCTGGTGGCGGTGCACCGGCAGGCGGTAGACCTCGACGCCAGCGATCCGCTCCTGGACTGCCGCCCCGGGCTGCCGCAGGCCCAGCACGTCAACCTGCAGCCCTGCGGCGACCAGCGCCTCCGCCTGGCGCCGCACCCGCGGGTCCTCCTCGTAGTAGGAGTGCGTGACGATCAGGACGCGGGGCGTGCTGCGGGCGGCGGTCACGGTCGCGATCCTACCGCGCACGGGGGTGGCGAGCCGGGTCCACGGGAAGCCGCCGGCGTGGCCGAACCGATGGCCGGATCGCCGGCCGTCCGGTCGACCGGCCGGTCGGGGCCCTCGCTACGACGCCTGCCGGTCCAGCGTGACCGGCTTGGGCAGCGGCATCGTGAAGCGATGCGCCTCCTCCTCGAGCATCCGCTTGCGCTGCCGGACCCGCTCCTTGTAGAACTCGACCGTCTCCGCGGGGGAGCCCTCGTAGAGGATCTGCCCCATGTCCATCAGGATGGCACGGTCGCAGAACTCGGTGATGTAGGTGAGATCGTGCGACACGAGCACGATCGCCTTCGCCCTCGCCACCAGGTCGCGGATCCGCTGCTGGCTGCGCCCGCGGAACTCTTCGTCGCCCGTGCCGAGCACCTCGTCGAGCAGCAGGATGTCCGGCGCGACCGCAGTGGCGATGGCGAACCCCAGCCGGGCGCGCATGCCGGTCGAGTAGGTCCGCACCGGGGCGTCGATGAACGGCCCGATGTCGGCGAACTCGATGATCGACGGCGTCAGCTGTTGCATCGTCTTGTGCCGGATTCCCATGAAGGCACCGATCAGCCCGATGTTGTCCCGGCCGGAGACCTCCATCTCGAACCCCGCGCCCAGCGTCAGCAGCGTCGACACCCGACCGTTCAGGGTGATGGAGCCCTCGTTGGGGGCCAGGATGCCGGCCAGGGCCAGCAGGAGCGTGCTCTTGCCGGCGCCGTTCGGCCCCACGATCCCCAGCGATTCCCCGTGGCCGATCTTGAAGTTGATGTGCCGCAAGGCCCAGAAATGACTCTCCACCTGCTGCTTGCGGCCGACCAACTCGGCCAGCGAGCCCTTCAGCGTGGTGCGCCTCGTCAGGCGGAGGTTGTAGCGAATTCCCAGATCCTGGACGTCGACGGCGTACGCGGAATCGGGCATTACAGGATCTTCGCGAAGCCCGTCTCAACCCGCTTGAAGACCCAGATCGAGAAAGCGAGCAGTACGAGCGAGAGGGCGAGGACACCGGCGAGGGCGCCCCACTCGGGCGCGGCGTGGTAATAGGCCACGTTCCGGTAGGACTCCAGGATGTAGGTGAAGGGATTGAACGCGAGGACATAGCGGAACCCGCTGCCCTGGAGGTCGGCAAGCGAGTAGAGCGCCGGCGACATGTAGAACCAGATCCGCATGACGTGGCGCAGGAGGTTCTGCACGTCGCGGTAGAAGGTGTTGACCGCCGAGAACAGGATCGAGAGCGCCAGTGTGAAGACAAACTGTACGGCGGCGATGATGGGGATCGTCAGCAGCCAGTGGCTCAAGTGGTGCGGGTAGAAGACGTACAGGAGCGCGAGCGAAAAGAGCCCGAAGAAGAAGCTGACCGAGCCAGCCAGCGTGGCGGCGGCCGGCAGGACGATCTTGGGGAACTGAAGCTGGCGGATCAGATTGCCTCGCCCGGTCACCGAGGTCGTCGCCTCGCTGACCGTCGACTGGAACCACTTCCACGGCAAGATCGCCGCGAACAGGAAGAGCGGCGCATCCTCGATCTTCTTGTGAAAGATCACGGTGACCAGGATCGAGTAGATGGCCATCTGGAAGAACGGGTCGATGAGCCACCAGAGCTGACCGATCACGGTGTCCGCGTGTGTGCGCTTGAGGTCCGTGCTGACCAGATGCTGGATCAGGCGGCCCCGAGTCTTGAGATCGAGGACCCCCTGGATGATCAGGCCGACGAAGCCGAGCCGTCGCGCAGCGGGAACAGGGCGGGCAACGGTGACCGCCCGGACACGAGTCGTCATTGGCAGGCCGAACGGTAGCATGCCCGCGTGATCGGCGTCCAACGAATGCCAGCGCCGATGTAGCCCGGACGACGTGGGCTCGCCGCGGCCAGCCCTCGCCCGGGCGCCTTCGGCCGATGCTCAGGAGACCGGCTGGCCCTCCGAGGCCGGCACGGACTCCTGGCGTGCCAGCAGCGGCTCGCCCTGGAACGCCCACCACGACGGGTGAATGAGGAACTTGAGGAAGGCATCGCGCCGTTCGAACTCGGCGGCGGCCACCTCGAGCGGCCGGTTCCAGCGCCCATGCGAGTCGGTCAAGTAGTAGCGGTTCTCGATGAAGTTGGCTTCGTACGTCAGCCCCAGCGAGGCCATGGGGACCGGGGCCAGCTCGACGCGGAGGTCCCGTCCGGAGCCCGGATCGCGGCAGACGATGGTGCGTCTCGCGGGGCCGTGCTCGGGGCGCGGCGTCTCCACGAAGACTTCACCATTGTTGTAGCCGCAGGCGCGGCAGAGGGCGTCCCCGTGGGCCGCGGTCCCCACCACCTCGAAGCCGTGCCGGCGCAGGTACGCGAGCTCCGTCGCCAACACGTCGGCAGGATCACGCCCCGTCCGCAGGGCAACCGTGAGCGCGTTGTTGTGCAGGCCGATCTCGTGGCCGAGTCGCTGGATCCGCTCGAGCGCGCGGAGGACGTAGCGCGTCGGCGGACCGGCGAAGCCGTCGCGGTAGTACCAGTCGGTGTGCAGCACGTAGTAGCTGGCCCGGTACCCGCGTTCGGCCTCCCACTCGGCGAAGCGGACGGCGTTCTCGATGTCGTTGTCGGTATCGTGGCGGAGCACCACGAGCCGCGGCGAACGCCGCTCGGGTGACAGCGCGACCAGCTCGCGCACCGGGATCACAGCCTCGGCCTGGCGCAGAATGCCGTCCAGCGCCTCCAGGTCCGCGGAACCGAAAGCGCGGCGCCGCGCCAGGACCCGCCGCCGGTCCTCGAGCACGGCCCGGCGGATGCCGTCGGTGCGGCGTTCCCGGGCGATACGGGTCCGTACCGCGCGGACCATGGCGCGGACCTTCGTCACCGGCGTCCTCCTGCGGGCGATCGTGGAGCCGGCGTACGCTAGCATGACCTGGCCGACGACGTCCCGGCCGGGCCCTGGAGGACGAGATCGCATGGTGGAGGCGAGCCCGACGGCCATGGGAACGCGCCCGATTTGGAGCGCCCGGTGACCCGCGACGACCGCACCGGGGGCGCGCCGATGACCGTCTCGCCGGCCACCGCTGTGGCCGTGGCGACTGCGCCCGCACCCGCCACGGCGCCGCCCGCGTACCCGCCCCTGACGATCAGTTTCCTCCGCGGCGACACGCCGGATCCCCACTGCGTCGAGTACCCGGATCGGTTCTACGCGAAGTTCACCGCACCGAGCCGGCGCGACCCGCGCATCGGCGCGTACGAGGACGGCTGCTCGATCCTGGTGACGCCGCCCACCTTCGAGGCGTATTGGGGCTCGCCGGCGTCCTACTGGATGCGGCAGAAGGTGCGCCGGGCCGGCCGCGACGGCTTCGTCTTCGCGCCGATCGAGCGCGACGACTACCTCGACGATATCTACGCGATCAACACGTCGCTGCCGGAGCGCCAGGGGCGCCCGATGGGCGACGCGTACCAGCAGCGACCGGCGCCGCAGGGCCCGCTTCCCGACTTCCCCTGCCCTCGGCACGCGCTCCGGCAGTACGGCGTCCTTCGGGAGGGGCACCTCTACGCCTACGCGTGGGTCTACGTGATCGGCGAGATGTGCCTCTTCTCGACCATCCTTGGACACGGCGAACAGATGAAGTCGGGGATCATGTCGCTCCTGATCGTCGAGGCGGTGCGCGACCTGATGGCGACCGCGGGGCTGCGCTACGCGATGTACAACCTGCACGCGTCTGGCACGGACGGGCTGCGCTTCTTCAAGGAGCAGATGGGCTTCCACCCCTACCGCGTGACCTGGGTGATGGGCGACGGGACGGACGAGGAGCGCCAGGCGGCACGTGCCCGGGCGATCGAGGAGACGCTCCGCGCCGGGGTGCAGGGAGCGGCGTCGGGCAGGCCGAGCATGGGCGCGCCGACCCTGCGGCGGATCGCGCACCGCATGGGCAGGTTGATCGCCCGCAGCTGAGGGGAACGCGCGGCGAAGCCACAACCCAGGCGTCGGCGCGTCAACGGCCCGTCACACCGAGCGAGCGCGCCACGCCGAGCGAGCGCACCACCCCCAAGTACGCCTCCGCCTGGCGCTCCCAGTTGTACGTGGTGCGGGCGGCGGCGAGGGCGCGATCGCGGTAGGCGGCGCGCTCCCCCTCGGTGGCCTCGAGGATGGAGCGGATCGCGCGGGCGATGTCGGCCGGGTCGTTCGCGTCGCAGGTGAGGCCCGCGCCCGTCTCGCGCAGGATCGCCGCCATCCCCGGCAGGTCGCTCGCCACGACCGGAACACCCGCCGCCAACGCTTCGAAGAGCTTGTTCGGCGTGGTGAGGCGGTGGTTCAGGGTGTTTCCCTCGATCGGCATCGCCGCGACGTCGGCGGAGGCGACCCAGTCGAGCAGCTCCTCCGGTGGCACGCCCGGCACGACGTGGACGCGCCCGGCATACGGGAGCGCGGCGACCCGCCCCTGATACGCGCCGAAGCGCGGCCCGAAGCCCATCACGACGAGATGCGCGCCCGGCACGGACGCGATCGCCTCGAAGAGGCGCTCGATCCCCCGGTGCGGAAAGAGATACCCGTGATACAGCACGACGGGGGCCTCGGGCGGCAGCCCCAGCACGTCATGGAAGCGGCGAGGACGGGGCGGACCGCCGGGCTCGCCGGGCGCGGGATCTGGTGGCGCGGGCGGGCAGTTCATGACGATCGCGGGCCGCACGCCCAGGCGCCGCTCGAGCACGTCCGCGTACGGCCGGCTCACCGTCACGACCGCGTCGACCGTACGCGCCCAGCGGCGCTCCTGACGGGCCAGCAACCACTTCCACGGTCTGGGCAGGCGCGCGAAGCGGCCGCTCTCGACGTGGATCTCCAGCGAGTCATAGAGGACCCGCCCGCCGTGGCGCGCGCGCAACCGCAGCGCCACCGGCAGCATCACCAGGCCATCGGCCTGCCAGAGATCGGCGGGAGGCGCCACCTGTTCGACCGCCGCGGCCCAGCGGCGCGCCACCCACTGGTAGCGCAGGGCTTGGAGGAGCCGCCCCGGTCCCTCGCGGAGGAAGCGCGCGAGCGCGCCGTGTCGGGGCCCGGGTTCGCCCTCATCCGGAAGCCGCGGAGCGGGAAGCCAACGCGGGCCGGTCGGAACGGGGACGCGGAGCAGCTGATAGCCGGGGCGCTCCTCGCGCTCGGCCAGACCGGGGGCCGCGCGCCCGATCCACGTCACTGCGCAGCCCGCGCCGAGCAGGGTGCGGGTCATCCGGACGGCCCGGGAGTCGTGCTCGGCGCTGTTGCCGAAGAGCAGCACCACCCGTGGCCGGTGCTCGCCGTCTCGGCCGGCGTTCACGCCCGTGGCACCCCTGTGCCGAGCAGATCGCGGTAGAGCCCCACCAGCCGTGAGACCTCCGTCTCCCAGTTGTAGCGTTCGTGCGCCGCGTGCAGACAGCGCCGTCGCAGGTCGGCCATGGCGCCCGGCGGCAAGTCGAGCACCGCCCGGATCGCGCGAGCCACACTCGCCGGGTCAGCCGGGTCGCAGACCGCACCCAGCGGTCCATCGGGGTCGTCGAGCACGATCCTGTGCATCTCGGGGAAGTCGCTGGCCACCACCGGCACGCCCGCCGCCAGGCACTCGAAGAGCTTGTTCGGCGTCGAGAGATAGTGGTTGAGCGTCGAGTGCTGGATCGGCATCACGCCCACGTCCGCGGAGGCCACCCAGGGCGGCAGCTCGTGCGGAGCGACGGCGTCGAGCACGTGCAATCGCCCGGTGTAGCGCGGGTCGGCCGCGCGCCGGTCCAGGCTCTGCCGCTCGCTGCCGTACCCGAGGAAGACAGCGTGCACCCGTTCCATGCCCGGTTCGAGCAGCGCCTCGGCCAGCTCCTCGATGCCCCGGTGGGCGGAGAAGCCGCCGTGGTAGAGCGCAATGGGCGCACCATCGGGGATCCCGGCCGCGCGCCGCAGGAGGTCCGGGCGTGGCTCAGGTGACTCCCAGCGGGCGGGGCAGTTGCGGACGACGACGACACGCCGTGGGTGGTAGCGGCGTCCTAGGTCCTCGGCCAGCGACTGGTTGACCGTGACCAGCGCGTCGACCTGATCGACCCAGCGCTGCTCCTGGCGAGCCAGCAGCCCCCGCACCCAGCCCGGCAGCTTCGCGATCCGGCCGGACTCCACGTAGATCTCGTGGCTGTCGTAGACGAGCGCGGGACGGCTGCCCGGCCCCGTCCGGCCGTGCCGCGTCGCGGCGGCAACCGCACCGGGGAGCCCCGAGAGATCGTGGCCATGGTAGGCATCGGCTTCGGGGGCCGCGAGAGCGGCGGCGCGCGCCCAGCCGACGATCGAGTATTGCCAGCGTGTCAGCCAGTCGAGCGTGTCACCCCCCGGCTGCACGCGGCCCCGGCGGAGCGCCTTGAACGCGAGGTAGAGGGGCGCCCGGAGGAGCATCCAACCGATCCAGGCGAGCGCAATCGGGGTGATTGCCACCGCCTCGGCCCAGCCCTTCGGACCGCGCTTCGCGTCGTAGACGAAGCGGAAGCGGATCCACCCGCGGGCCCGCCAGGGGTACCGTCCGAGCACGTACCAGCGCTTCCAACCCTGCGGCAGGGGGATCCGTACGATCTCGAACCCGTCGCGCCGTTCCCGCTCGACCGCCGTCGACGCGACGTCCCGCGGTCGCGCCATGACCGTGACCTCGTGGCCAGCCTCCACCAGACTCGCGGCCTCGCGCAGGACACGCGCGTCGGTGGTGCAGTCGTTGAAGACGAACATCACGATGCGGCTCACGGCACCGACTCCGTTTGCGGCGTGAGACCCGGCCACGGCCGAGGGACGGCACGCCGCGCGACGTCGTCCGCGAGCGCCCGGTACGCCGCGACCAGCCCCGCTTGCTGCCGCTCCCACGTGTAGCGTTCCAACGCGACCGACCGACAGTGCCGGCGCAGCGCGACCCGCTCCTCCGTCGGACGGTCCAGCACCCCTGCGGCGACCCGCGCGATCGCGGCCGGCTCGATCGCGCTGCACACCCCCAACCCGTCCGCTTGCACCAGCCGGCAGTGTTCCGTGTCCTCGGCGACCAGCACCGGCACACCCGCCATGATGCTCTCGAAGAGCTTGTTGGCGAGGTTCAGGCGCTGGTTGAGCGTGCGCGGCGGCTGTCCGACGTACCCCAGGTCCGCCGACGCCGTCCAGGCGAGCAGCTCGCCGGGCGGCACCGCGTCGAGGACGAAGAGGCGGCCTGGGCGGTGGGCGGCGGCCGCGGCGAGGTGCTCGCGCAGCCGGCCGTAGCCCAACAGCACGACCGCCACGCCGAGCGCCCGCAGCGGCTCCTCGTCGAGCGCCGCGATCAGCTCCTCGATCCCGCGGTCCACGCTGAAACCGCCCTGGTAGAGCAGGATCGGCCGGTCCGCGGCAATGCCGGTGGCTCGCCGGAGGAGGTCTGAGGCGGGCAGCTCTGGTTCGTCGGGCCGCCAGGCCGGAGGGCAGTTGAGCACCACGACCGGCCGCGCCACCCGGAAGCGGCGGGCGGCCTCGTCGGCTACCCCAGCGCTGACCGCGGTCAGCAGCGAGGCTCGCCGCACCCACGATGCTTCCCGGCGGCGCACCAGCTCACGCACGACGGCGGGCATGCGTGCCAGGCGGGCGGCTTCCGTGTGGAGATCGGCCAGGTCGTACGCGAAGCGCGCGCCCGTGCGCCGGGCCGCCTCCGCCACCACGGGGAGCGCGACGAGCGCCTTGCAGTGGTAGACGTCGGCGTCGGGGACGGCCGCGAGGACGGCGTCGCGCCACGGCCCGACACGCCGTTGGTGCGCGAGGATCTCAGCCAGGCGGCGCAATGGGGCGCGCAGGCGGTCGGGGCCGCGCGGCAGCGACGGCGGCAGGGACATGGCGCCTGGCGCAAACCCGAGGAGTCGGGCGAGGCCCCGGCGCATCCGTGGCGACAGCGGCCGGAAGGCACTACTGATGCGCCGATCGACGTCCAGGCGCCGCACGTCCAGGCCTTCCCCGAGCGCCTCGTGTGCGGGGAGCCCGGGACCGGTGAATGCGGTCACGGTCACGCGGTGCCCATCGCCGGCCAGCGCCCGCGCGGTGCGGAGCAGCCGGGAGTCGTGCTCGAACGCGTTCGCGGCGACGATCGCGACGCGGAGCGACCGCCCGGTTGCCGACGGGTCGCGTGGCGGGAGGGACGAGGACATGCAGTCACAGAGTGTAGACAGCAACGCACGACCGGGCGCGTTCGCCCGGTCGTGCGTTCCGCGTGGTGCGGTGTCCTACGCCCCGGATGGGTCCCGGGACGGATCAGGTCAGCTGGCCGCCTCGCTGCGGCCCGCGAACAGCTTGCCCGGCTGCCATGGCGTCCCGAGGATCGGCAGCAGCCAGCGATCGAGACCGATCCAGCCGGCGTTCCGCCAGGCCAGCACGATGAAGATCGCGAGGAACGCCAGGATCGGGTTCGTGCTGACGGCGCCCGCCAGCAGGTAGTTCGCGTTCATGAAGATGCCGAAGAACGCGGCGATGCCGGTCAGCGCGCCGAAGATCAGCGCCAGCCCCACCAGCGTCTCGCCGAACGAGACGAGGTAGGAGAACCCGCTCGCGTTCGGGAGCACGACGCTCTTCAGGAAGTCGGCGTACCAGCCCTGCACGTTGGGATGCGCACCGGCGGTCTGCTTGATGGCGCCGTGCACGAAGCCCGCAAGGGCCACGCCAGCCTTGGAGCCGGTCCAGACCGGCGAGCCGATCTTCTCGAGCCCGGCGCTGATCCACTCGTAGCCGAGGTAGAGGCGGACGATGAGCCAGAGCCACGCGGCCCGTGTATCCGAGAAGAGGAAACGGGCGAGCGCTGGTTCGGGGATCTCGGTTGAGTTGAAGGTGGTTGGCGTCGATGCCATGGTGTTCCTCCCTCGGCGGATGCCGATGCCGGGGCCGGCCGGGTTGGTCGCGCACACGGTGCTTGGTCTAGCGGGTGAGCTCCAAATCCATAGCGCCACGGTATGAGAAGCAGCGCGGCGCGATGAGGTCTGGAATCCCCGTCCACCAAGGACCAACGGCGCAATCTGCGGGGGCCGCTCGGCACACGCGCCAGCGTTGGTGCCGCACGAACCCGTCCGGCCCGCCGGCCAACGTTCGGCCTCGGCCCCCGGCGCGGGCCAGCGTTCAGGCCGCGAGCCACTCCCCCAGCAGGGCCGAGATCGCCTCCGCCGCGCCGGACGGCTCGACGCGGGCAACGCGTGCGCGGCGGGCGGCATCGTCCGGCGCAGAGGCTGCCGGGGCGAGACGAGCGAGCGCGGCCAGAGCCCGGGGAAGGTCCCGACCGACCAGCGCGCCGCGTCCGCCGCGTCCCTCGAGCGTCTCGGGCCATTCCGTGCTCTCACGCAGCACGAGCGCCGGCGTGCCCAACCAGGCCGCCTCGCGCTGGATCCCGCCCGAATCGGTCACCACCGCCGCCGCGTGCAGCTGCAGCGCGAGCGTAGTCCGGTAGCCTTGCGGGGGCACCACGTGCACGTTCGCGGGGACCACGCACTCGTACTCGTCGAGCACGCGGCGCGTCCCAGGATGCAACGCCAGCACCACCGGCCGCTCGAGCCCGCCCAGCAGCAGGAGCCACTCGCGCAGCGCCGCGGCCGTGCGGTTCTCGCTGCGGTGGACGGTCGCGAAGAGATAACGGCCGGGTGCCAGCGCGAGCGCAGCGACCGGCTCGGGCGCCGCGTCGGCGATCGTCGAGGGATCGCGCACCGCCTCCAGCATCGCCGCGCAGAGGTCCTGCATCAGATCGCCCACCACCGCCACGCGGACGACGTTGCCGGCGGGTCCGCCCACGCCCGAGCCGCTCAGCCCATTCCCGATCCCCTCGGCCCGCAGGTTCGCCGCCGCATGTTCGTGCGGGGCGAAGAGGAGCTCGGCGAGATGGTCCACGACGACCCGGTTGACCTCTTCGGGCATACGGCGGTCGAACGAGCGCAGCCCGGCCTCGACGTGCGCGAGCGGCAGGTCGAGCTTGGCCGCCACGAGGGCGCCGGCGAGCGTGGAGTTCGTGTCGCCGAAGACCAGCACGGCGTCCGGTTCGTCGTCGAGGATGATCGGCTCGAGCCGGTCGATCATGGCCGCCACCTGGCGCGCATGGCTGCCGCTGCCCACGCCGAGCTGGTGCGCCGGCGGCGGCAGGTGCAGTTCCCCGAAGAAGTGGCCCGCCATCTCGTCGTCGTAGTGCTGGCCGGTGTCGATCAGGCTGACGCGGTGATCGCGGTGCAGCGCAGGCCAGACCGCGGCGGCCTTGATGATCTGAGGCCGCGTCCCCACGACGCAGGCGAGCTTCATGCCACCCACCGCTGGGTAACGGCCTGCACCGGCGGCGCGGCCGAGGCGCGCACGAGGATCCTGGCGCGGGCAGGCATCCCGGCCTCAGCGCCTGCCGGCGCTCCCCGCCCCCGCCGTGCGCCGCACGCGGCGCACGGCTCGCGGGTCAGGGACACCGACCCCGACATAGGTCACGCCCTCCGGCAAGGCGAGGTTGCGCAGCGTGTTGCGTCCGTCGTACAGGAGCGCGAGATCCGGGAACCAGGCCGGGTCGAGGGCCCGAAACTGCTGCGACCCCGTCTGCACGACGATCGCGCGGAACGGTCCGCGCTCGCCCCAGTGCCACGGATGTGCGCCGGTGCGCACGACTTCCTCGTCGGCCAGCAGCGGGTCGTAGGCCCACACCTCGGCGCCGTGGAACGCGAGCCGCTCGATCAGCGGGATCGCCCGCGTGTAGGCGAGCTCCCGGACGTCCTCGCGGTAGGTGAGCCCGAGCACCAATACCGGCACGCCCTCCAGCGGACCGAGCTCGCGCTCCACCGCCTGGACGGCGAGGCCGACCTGCCCGTCGTTGACCTGCCGCGCCAGCGCCGGGAGCGTCAGCTCGGGCGCACGACTGATCAGGAAGTGCGGGTAGACCGGGATGCAGTGACCGCCCACGCCGATCCCCGGCTGGTGGATGTGGCTGAAGGGCTGGCTGTTCGAGCCCCGGATGACTTCGTGGATATCCACGCCCATCCGCTCCGCATACGCCGCGAACTGGTTGGCGAGCGCGATGTTGACGTCGCGGTAGGTGGTCTCGGCGAGTTTCGCGAACTCCGCGGCCTCGGCCGTCGAGAGCTGCCAGACCTCCGCGGGCAGGACGCTCCGGTAGAAGGCGGCGGCACGCGCACCGCTGACGGCATCCACGCCGCCGACCAGCTTCGGGTACGTCTCGAGGTCGTGGAAGACGCGCCCGCTGTAGACGCGTTCCGGGCTGAACGCGAGCAGGAAGCCGGCGTCCGGGTCGCCCACCGTCAGCCCGCTCGCGCGCTCCAGTAACGGCCCGAAGCGATCGCGCGTGTCGCCGACCGGCAGCGTGGTCTCGTAGAGCACGAGGACGCCCGGATGGAGCCCCGCGGCAACCGCCTCGCTGGCCGGATCGATGAAGCGATAATCCGGCTCCCTGGCGTCCGACAGCATCACGGGCACGATGATCACGACGACGTCGGCCTCGCCGGTCGCCTCGGCATGCGACGTGGTAGCGCGGAAGCGGCCGGCGGCGTGCGCCTCGGCGATCCGTTCGGCGAGCGTGGGCTCCTCGGCGAAGTGGACCCGCCCCTGGTTGAGCCGCTCGACGACCCACGGCTGGATGTCGACGCCGATGACGTGCCACCCGTGGCCAGCGTACTGGGCGGCGAGCGGGAGCCCGATCTTTCCCATCCCGACGACGGCGACGGTCCCGACCGTCTCGGGCTCACCCCGCCAGGGGCGGACGAACTGGGTCATGCGTGGGCGACCTCCGGTGGGCGCACGGCGATTGGACGGTGGGCCGCCGCGGCTTCGAGCAGCAGGTTGGCGAGCGCGACGGCCCAGAGGCCGTCGGAGCCCGGGATGGCGGCGGGCCCGCCGCTGCGGATCGCGTCGAAGAACGCGTCGAGCTCCCGGCGCAGCGGCTCAGCCGGCGTGACGGGCAGCCGCACGGTTTCGCCGGCGAAGGTGGGCGCGTACCCATCGAGGTAGGTGGGACTCAGCTCCGCGGTGCCGCGCGTGAAGGTGAGGGTCTGGCTCAGGTAATCGACCTGGAACATCCCTTCCTCGCCCAGGACCGTGATGCGGCGCTGCTTTTCCGGCGTCAGCCAGTTCACGTCGAGCAGCCCCACCACGCCGCCCGGGAAATGGAGCAGCCCGAAGACCAGGTCTTCATGGGAGGTGTGGATGTGCTGGGTGGTCTCGGCGTAGACGCGATCAGGCCGCGCGCCCGCCAGGTGGCACATGATGTCGACGTCGTGGGTGGCGAGGTCGACGGCGACGCCCACGTCCCGGATGCGCGCCGGGAAGGGACCCGCACGCAGCGTCTTGATGCTGAAGACGCGACTGAGAGCGCCGCTGCGGAGCCGCTCCCCGAGCGCCAGCACGGCCGGATTGAAGCGTTCGATGTGCCCGGCCTGCAGGAGCACGCCCCGCCGCTCGGCCTCCTCGACCAGCTCGCGCCCCTCGGCCACGGTCGTGGCGAGCGGCTTCTCGACCAGGACGGGGACCCCCCGCTCGAGCGCGCCGAGCGCGATCCGGTGGTGAAACGTGGTGGGCGCGGCGACGATCAGCGCGTCGAGACGTTCCGCGTCGAGCATGTCGAGCGGATCGGCGTACGGCCGGGCCCCGAGCTGGTTCGTGGCCGGCACCAGGGCCTCTTCGTTCGGGTCGGCGACGGCGGTAAGGACCACGTCGTCGCGCGCGGCGAGGTTCCGGAGATGATTGCGGCCCATCGAGCCCAGGCCGGCGAGGCCGACCCGCAGCCGGGCGGCGTGCAAGATCTCGCTCACGGCGCGCCGCTGCCGAAGCGCTCCGCGCCGCCGCGCTCCCGGCCCGCGGCGCCCGCCCCCGCGAGCAGATCCACCGGCGTCGCGACCTCGCGTATCGCGCCGATGATCGTCGCCAGGTCATCGTCGCTGAGCCGCGGATGCACCGGGATCGAGAGGACCTCGTCGGCCAAGCGGTTCGTGATCGGAAGGTCCAGGTCGGCGGCGCCGGGCAGATACCGCTGCAGGTAGGCCTGGCGATGGATCGGCAGCGGGTAGTAGATCAGCGTGCCGACGCCCCGCTCGGCCAGGCGCTCGGCCACACGATCACGCTCACCGGGAAATCGCATCGTGTATTGGTGCCAGACATGCTCCCGCCCGGCAGGGACACGGGGCGTCAGGTAGCCGGCGAGGCCCTCGGTCAGCCGTGCGGCGTTCTGCCGCCGGCGGGCGGTCCGTTCTTCCAGCCGTCCCAGCTGGGCCAGGCCGAGGGCGGCCGCCAGGTCGGTCGGCTTGAAGTTCGTGCCGAGTGCGTCGTGGTAGTAGCGCCGCCGCATGCCGTGGTTGCGGTAGAGCCGCAGACGCTCGGCCAGCTCGTCGTCGTCGGTGGTGGCGATCCCGCCCTCGCCGGTCATCAGGTTCTTGGTCGCGTACAGACTGAACATGGCCGGCCCGAACGATCCGGCCCGGCGTCCGTGATACGTCGCGCCGTGGGCCTGGGCGGCATCCTCGATGAGGTGCAGGCCATGGCGCCGGGCGATCGCCACGAGGGGGTCCATCTCCGCCATCAGGCCGTACAGGTGGACCGGCATGATCGCCTTCGTGCGCGGCGTGATGGCCGCCTCGACGAGCTCGGGGTCCATCGTGAAGTCCGACTCGCGCACATCGACGAAGACGGGGCGGGCACCGACCTGCAGGATCGCACTGACCGTGGCGTTGAAGCTGAAGCTGACGGTGACGACCTCATCGCCCGGCCCGATGTCGAGGCCGCGCAGGATCGCTTCGGTGGTGACGGTACCGTTCGCCATCATCACCGCATGCCGCACGCCGCAGTAGGCGGCCCACGCCGCTTCGAACTCCGCGGTGCGCGGGCCCATCGCGAGCATCCCCGAGCGCAGCACGTCGAGGACCGCCTGCTCCTCCGCGGCTCCGATGTCCGGCTTCGAGATGGGGATCATGGGCGGGCCTCCTGCATGCGGGGCGCCGGTCCGAACGGTGCCGCCCTCACCTGGAGCGGACCTCCGTACAGACGTCCTGCTCGATCATGTAGCTGCGGGCGCAGGCGGGACATGTCGCGCGGCCCTGCGCGTCCGCCGGGAAGGCGCGGCCCGCGGCATCTGCCAGCCGCTGCCCGCAGGCGCAGACCCAGCCGAGGCGGCGTGCCGGGTTGCCCGCGACCAGCGCATGATCCGGGACCGGGCGGGTCACGACGGCGCCCGCGCCGACTGTCGCGAAACGTCCCACGTCGTTGCCGGCGACGACGACCGCCCCCGCACCGATCGAGCAGCCGTAGCGCAGCGTAATCGTGCTGACGGTCCAGTCCTCGGCACCGGCCAGCGCCCCGTCCGGGGTGATGCTGCGCGGGAAGCGGTCGTTGGTCAGGATGGCCCCGGGGCCGATGAAGACGCCCGTCTCGACCGTGACGCCGTGGTAGACGAGCGCGCCGTTCTGAATCTTGCAGCGATCGCCGATACGGACCCCGAAATCGATGTAGGCGTCCTTGCCCACGATGCAGTCGTCGCCGATGACCGCCCCCTCGCGGACCTGGGCACGGTTCCAGATCCTGGTGCGCGCGCCGACCTGCGCGTCGGCCGAGACGTCGGCAGAGGGATGGATCACGGCCGGGAGTGTACCGGATGGCGGGCGACTGCCGGCTCTGCCGGACGGCAGGAGCCCGTGGGCCGGGTGGATCGGGGCCCATCCAGCGCGCCCGAACGGCAGGGGCGGGCGACCGGTTGACCGGGCGGCGCCAATCGACCGGGCGGCGCCAAGAGGACCCGACACGGCGTGCCGGACGGCCCTCAGATGACGGGCACGTGGCACCCTATCGCATGCGCCGATTGACAGCCCGCGGGCATCGTGCCATGATGGCTGCAAATGCGACTCATTCTCAACAAGGACTTGCCATCATGCCGTTCGATCCGCTGACCACCCACGCCGGGGCCGGCGTCGCCGCCGTGCTGCTGAGCGCCTTCCTGCTCGGCGTGCTGCATGGCGTGACGCCGGACGAGCACACCTGGCCGATCACCGTGAGCTATGCGATCGGTGCGGCGTCCGGGCGGCGTGGGCTGGAGGCCGGGCTCCTCTTCTCCGCCGCCTTCACCTTCCAGCGCGCGGTCGCCTCCGAGCTAGCGTACCTCGCGCTCGCACCGATCCTGGCGAGCGGTTCGCTCAACGCGGCGATCGATCTGCTGGTCGGGGTGGTGATGGCGGTCTCCGGCGCGTACATCCTGCGGCTCGGACGCGAACTGCACCTGACCGAAGGGTTCGAGCAGTTCCTGCACCGGCTCTTCCACCTCGGCACGCAGGACGGGACGAACGGCATCGTCCGAGATGCCGGGCGGCCGATCCCCCTGCGCATGACGCTGCTGCACGGCTTCGTGGCGGGCTGGGGCACCGGCGCCTTCGCCATCATCATCTACACGGTGCTCGCCCCCGCCATGCCCAACGCGGCGATGGCGTTCCTCCCCGGGCTCCTGTTCGGTGTGGGGACCATGCTGGTCCAGGCGTTGGCGGGCGCGGCGATCGGTGCCTGGATGCGGACGCGCGGCCTGGGCGAGGCGGCGATGAACTATGTCTCGCGGGCCGTGGCCGGTAACACGCTGCTCTACGGCGGGCTCCTCTTCAGCGTCTGGGGCCTCTTCGCACTGCTCTTTCCGGCGCTGGCGGAGCCGATCGACCGCGGCCTGCCGACCGGTCTCGGCATCCCGAACCTCGACAGCATCAACGCCGGGCTGATCCTGGTGGCGCTGATCGTGCTGGTGGTCGCGACCGGGAGCTTCGTCCGCGCCGTGCGACGGGTACAGGTTCCGGCGCGGGCGGAGGTGCCGGCACGGGCGGAGATGCAACGCCGATGAGCGCCTCGCGTCCCTCGCGGACCCCCTACACGGCCGTCGAACAGGCTGCGGCCCGCCGGCGGGGCGCGGCGCCCATGGCCGGTGCGCGGCCCACGGGTGCGGTTGGCGCGCCGGGGGTGCTTCGCCCGGGCGCCACCGCCGACTCCGCTCCCGACGCTCGCGAGGCGACGGCGATCGGGCAGGCAGAGCTGCAGGACGCACTCACGGCGCTCGGCCCGGCCGTGACCGCGCCCCGGCGGGCGATCGTCGAGGCGATGCTGGCGGGTAACCGGCTGCAGACGCCTGAGGAGCTCGTGCGCGAGGCTCGTACGCGCGCTCCGGCGACGAGTCTCGCGACGGTCTACCGCACCCTCGAACGATTGGACGCCGCCGGCCGGATCAAACGGGCCACGTTGGCCTCGGGGGCCGTCGGGTACGCCTATTGCCCGACCGGGCACCACGAGCACGCGATCTGCCTGCACTGTGGGGAGCTACTCCCGATCCGGCCCTGCCTGATCGGGAGCGAGCCGGCCATCGACGGCTTCACGGTCGTCTCGCACGTGCTCGACTTCTACGGGATCTGCGGCCGGTGTGCCGCAGCACTGCCGGCGCCAGGCCCAGGGTCGGCGACCGCGGGACCGGACCGTGCGGATGGCGGGCGTGTCGCGCCAGCGCCAGCCCCGGCCGGGGCGGCCGCGCTGGTCCACGGCTGACGCCCGCTGCCGCCCAGGGCGCCGGCTCGCGTCCCGGCGGCGGATTAGGATCGCCCGGGCGGGCCCATCTCGCGGCGGCTGGTAGGATCTGCCGCGATGGCCGCGCCGACGGGGGAGTTCGCTTCCCGCCGTCTCCACCTGCGGGTCGCCGGACTGGGCCGTGGGCTCGCCCCCGTCGCCCGGCGTCTGCGGCGTTCTCCGGCGGCACGCGCCCAGCTCGTGGCTGCGCTCGCCGCGCTCCTCATGGCGGTCCCGCTCCTCAACAGTTGCTCGGGCATACGGACGGCCCCGACGCCCATCACTGGCGCGTCCTCGGCGCCCGTCGGGGGCAGCACCCCCGCGAACCAGGTCGCCCCGGCCAGTGCGGCGGCGCCGTCCACGGCGCCTTCCCGGAGCCCAGTACCGCTCGTCGCGGCGCCGACCGACGGGATGCTCGAGAGCGCGGCTGCTGCCGCGCGACCGGTGCTCGCAGTGATGATCGACGACGCGCCGGCCGCGCGGCCACAGTCGGGGCTGGCCGACGCGGACGTCCTGATCCAGGCCCCGGCGGAAGGCGGAATCCCCCGCTATATGGCCCTCTACCAGACTCAGGCCGCTCCCGAGATCGGGCCGATCCGCAGCAGCCGCCGCTACTTCGTGGGCTGGGCCGCCGCGTGGCGTCCGCTGTACGCGCACGTGGGCGGCGCACCGAACGCGCTGGCCGCGTTGCAGGACATGGACGGGCGGCTGATCTGGAACGCCGACGAGTTCACCTGGGCGGCGTACATGCCGCGCATCGCGACGCGCATCGCCCCGCACAACGTCTACTCGAGCACCCGCCAGCTCGACGCGCTCGCCGCCCGGCTCGGCACCCCCGCTGCCCCGCCGGCGGCGTGGTCGTTCGTCGATCCCGCACCGCTGGCCGCACGCCCGACCGGCGGCTCGCTGGTCGTGCCATACCCGGCCGGCGTGATCTCGTACACCTACGACCGCGCGAGCGACCGGTACCTGCGCTCGGTCGACGGGTCGCCGGAGGTCGACGCCGGGACGGGCACACGGGTCGCCCCGTACGACGTGCTGGTGCTCTTCGTCGCGGTGGGCCCGCTCGCGAACGCGCCTGGCCAGGCGACGAACGAGGAGAAGGGCCGCCTCGAGGTCGGCTACATCGGCCGCGGCCGGGCGCTGGTGCTGCGGGACGGGGCGGTGATCGACGCGCAGTGGAGCAAGGCGTCGGATGCGGCGCCGCTGTTGCTGACGGTGGCGGACGGGCCGGGCGCAGGCGCGCCGGCCACCTTGGTGCGCGGCCAGGTCGCGATCCAAGTGGTGCCGGAGGGGACGGCGGTCACGCTCGGGCCACCGGCGAGCGCGGCTCCGACGTCGCGCTTCGGCGCGCCGCCGGACTGACGGACCGCGCCGGTCACCCGGCCCCGTCGTCGGCGCGGCCAGTCGCGACCGGTCGTCACTCCGGCCCGAGCGCCGCCGCGTAGACCGCGCGCGTCTCGCGGGCCACATCGGCCCACGTGCGCCGCCCGGCGAGCGCGCGCTGGCGGGCGGCGCGGCGCAGCTGGTCGTGGATGTGCCCGGACCACCCCGCCCGCAGCGCCGCCGCGAGGCGCGCGGGGTCTCTCGGCTCGACGATGATCCCCGCCGCACCCACCAACTCCGGCAGTGGCCCCACTCGCGACGCGACGACCGGGACACCGACCGCGAGCGCCTCCAGGACGGCGAGTCCCGTCCCTTCGCTGATCGCCGGGAAGACCACCGCCGCCGCGCCCGCCTCGAGCGTCGCCAGATCGAGCGCGTCGAGCTGCGGCGCCAGCACGACGAGGTCCTGCACCCCGTGGCGTGACGCGGCGCGTCCCAGTGCTGGCGCATCGCTCTCGTCGGCGCCCTGGGCGCCCGCCAGCACGACGACTGGGGGCCAGGGGACCGCCTCGGCCGCCGTGTCGCTTCCCGCGGAGCCCGTCGTGCGACGGTGTCGCGTCGAGGGGGCCGGTTGCTCCTGGCGCAGGGCCGCGAGTGCGTGGAAGAGCGTGCCCAGGTCCTTTCGGGCGTCGTAGCGGCCGGAGAAGGCGAAGTATCGCTGCGGCAGGCCCAGCCGCGCCCGGAGCGCGGCGACCCGTTCGGGCCGCCCGGCGTCCGGCACGAACGCCTCGTCGGCGGCCAGCCGCACGACCGCGATCCGCTCAGGCCGAACGTGCAGGAGGCGGCGCGCCGCGTCGGCGCTAGCCTCCGAACAAACGATGAGCCTCGTGGCGTCGCGCAGGATCCGCGCGCGGAGGCGGTGGCCGAACCGCGCGGCGGGGCTCGCGGCGTAGATCGCAGGAAGCTCCCAGGGCGCCAGGTCGAGCACCGTCGCGACCACCGGGAGCGCGGAACCGAGCGGCACCGCGCCGCCGGCCGTGTGGTAGACGGCTCCGCGTGCGCCGTACGCCTCGAACCCCCGCGCAGCGCCGATTTCGGCGCCGCGCAGCTGAAACGCGTCGACCGTCAGGCCAGCGGAGCGCAGGAACCGCGCCGTGGGCAGCACCCGGCGGCGGCCCGCCACGGCGAGCCCTTGCGCTTCGAGCTCGCGCGTCGGATCGGGGCGCAGCAGCCGGAGGATCGGCACGAACGACTCGCCCGCCAGCGGGTCGGCCGCAAACGCGGCGAGCAATCGCCGCAGGTAGCCGGCGGTGATCGGCGTCCGCTCCGGCTCCTGCAGCGGGCGCAGGTCGATCACGATCCGCGCGGGGGCGGGAGCCAGCTCCGAGCGCGGCGGCACGCCGACGAGTTCGCGCATCAGCTCGGCCGCTCCTCGGCGCCCGGTCGCTGGGCGGCGGGTGTGGCGTTTCGGTCGGTCGCGACAGCCGTATCCGGGTCGGCGGTGCGCGCGTGCCGGCCGGTCGTGGCGACCGAAGGCCGCGCCGGCACATCCGGCGCGGCCGCCCCGCGATCGCCGCGCAGCGCCTCCCAGCGGAGCGTCAGCACGACCAGCAGCGCCTCGAGCACGATCCGCCGCGACATCTTGCTCACGCCGACCCGGCGATCGCGGAAGATGATCGGGATCTCGACCACGCGCGCCCCGACACGCCGGGCCAGGTACGTCATCTCGATCTGGAACACGTAGCCCCCGGCGTGCACGCCGTCCCACGGAATCGCCCCGAGCGTCTCGCGGCGCCACGCCTTGAAACCGCCCGTCAGGTCGTGCACCGGGAGCCCCAGCACCAGGCGGGCGAAAGTCGACCCGCCGCGCGAGACGACTCGCCGCGCGAGACCCCAATCCGTCACACCGCCCCCGCGCACGTACCGGGAACCGATCACGAGGTCCGCCCCGCGCTGCAGCGGGTCGAGGAGCGCCGGCAGGCAGGCCGGATCGTGCGACCAGTCCGCGTCCATCTGGACGATCCGGTCGGCACCGCCGGCGAGGGCCACGCGGAACCCATCGATGTAGGCACGCCCGAGCCCCTGCTTGCTGGATCGATGGAGGACGCGGACGCGCGGATCCGCCGCCGCCAGCGCATCGGCCAGGTCGCCCGTGCCATCCGGCGAGGCGTCGTCCACGACCAGGAGCGTCGCCCCCGGCAACTGCTCGAGGATCGCTGCCGCGATCCCCCGCAAGTTCTCGGCCTCGTTGTACGTGGGCAGCACGACCCACGTGTCCCTATACGACGTCGGCGGCTCAGCTGCGCTCAGGTCCATCACGTGCAGTCTAGTGGGATGCGGCGCGGACGGCGGGGTCCATCATGGCCACGTCACCGGGGAGACGACACGGCACGTCTCTGGGTCAGCGCCCGGCACCGCCGTTGGCCCATCGCTGACCCACCCGTCGGGATGCACGCGCCGATGGGGCGCTACCGCAGCGCCAGAGACGCGGCCATCGACAGGAGGTTGCCGGCCCGATCCGTCCCGATCGCCCGGAGCTGGACCGTGCCGGGCAGGCCAGCCCGCAGACGGAAGACCGCGCGATACGCGAACCCGCCGATCGGCGCTGCCGTCACCGCGTACGCTGGCAGCCCGGGCTGCAGCACGAGCAACCGCGGCGCCGCCCGCAGCGGTTCGGCGCTCACGATCGCGACGCTCACGAGCTGCCTCGCCGCGGCCGTCGCCGTCGAGAGCGTCAGGCGGAACGGCATCAGCCAGATCACGCTGCGCATGACGACCGTACCGGCCGCCGTCGTCGCCGCGATGGCCGAGAGGTACCGTCCGACAGGCAAGGGCGCGAGGGTCTTCCCGCCCCCCGCGGCGCCTCGGCCATCCCAGGAGGTGACCCACGCGCCGGCCGGCACCGCGCGGCGCTCCCAGAGCGTCCGCACCACCCGTCCGGATGCGTCTGTCACGGTCCAGCTGACCGTGGCGGCCTGCGTGAGCGTGACCGAGAGCGTCGTCAGGTCGGAGCCGCCGCCGCGGTCCAGCGGGTAGAAGACTGCAGGCGTGGCGCGCGGCGCCCTGATGGCGGTGAGCACCCGCGTGTGGATCGTGAGGGCCGCCCCCGGCAGCCCGATCGCACTCAGCGGCGTCGCGACCAGCGCATACGTCCCGTCGGGGACGACGAGCCCATCGTCGCCCCGGCCATCCCAGGTGGCCTGGCCCGCGTCGGACGTGGCCGCCACTACCAGGTGGCGCACCACCGCCCCCGACGCGGCGATGATCGAGATCTCGAGCGTGCCCGGGGCAGAGATCTGGTAGGAGGCGGTCAGCGTGTCCGAGATGCCGTCACCGTTGGGCGTGAAGGCGGACGGAGCGCTGAACGCGGACAAGACGGGCGGCTGGTCCGATGCTGGCGACTGCGGAACGGCCGGCGTCGGCGGAACGGCCGGTGTCGACGCAGGGGCAGGAGAGAGGCCGGCCGGCGGCAGGGCAGTCGCTCCGCCCGCCCCGCTCAGCACCTGGGACGTGAGGAGGTCGAGGTTCCCGGCCAGCGACCGGTAGAAGCCGGCGGTCGCGGAATCTGGGTCCAGGTGCAGCCACGCTCCGGGCGTGCGGGTCGACGCGGTCGTCAGCGGGGCGGCCCCGATGCCGCCGCTTGCCATGAAGAGCTGGTCGAGCGTCTGCGGTGGCCCGAACAGCGCGGCGACGATGTCACCCGCGTCCTGGAGCCCCAGGGCGAGTACAGCGCCGGCACCGCCGGCGAGGAACCCGGCGGCGAAGTTGTCGACACGTTCGACGGCGACCCCCGCTGTCGGCTCGGGTTGACCGGGCTCGCTGTTACCGCTCGCGTAGCAGAGATGGTTGAGCACCACGAGCGCGTTCGGCGCCAGATGGAGCGTCGCCATGTACTGCTCGCCGTAGTACTGCACCTGGTCGTCGGCGGCTCCATCGACCGGGTCGAGCCCCATGCCGTCCTGTCGGTCGGGCATCAGCGTGCTCGTATACGGCGAGGGGTACCCGTTGCCGTGGCCGAGATAGACCAGCACATTCGCCCCCGCGGCCGCGGCCGACACCGCGGCCCAGGTCGCGTGCGGATGGAAGACGCGAACGACCTGGGCGCCCTGGGCGGCGGCCCGCTCCGCGATCGCCTCGCCCCACTGCAGGTTGCTCGTCGTCAGGCCATGGGTTGGCCCGACGACCACCACGACCCTCGGGGGCTGCACGCCGGCGGCGCGGACCATTCCCACGCCGAGCGGCATCCCTGCGGGACCAAGCAAGGCGCCGAAGAGCGCGACGACGAGCGACGTGGCGAGGATGGCGAGCGGGCGGTGGTGCATGACGGCACTCCTGGCGTGTACGCGGTGCTCCGCCGTCGCGGCCGGATCTCCGCGCGGCGGTCCGCCCAGAGTGCGCGGCCGAACACCGTCGGACCATCGCGCGATGGTCCCGTCCGGCATGGCCCGATCGGGCGCATGCCGCACCACCACCGCGACCCCGCGTCGCCTTCGTGGCAGGATGGACGCCAGCTCACAGACGGAGGAGTGGCCATGGAACTCGGGCTGGATGGGCGGGTCGCGTTGGTGCTCGGAGCCAGCCGCGGCCTAGGGCGAGCCGCGGCGCTCGAGCTGCTGCGGGAAGGGGCGGCGGTGATGCTCGCGGCGCGCGACCCGGTGCCGCTCCGGCAGGCGGCCGACGAGCTCGGTGCGGACGTCGCGCGGACCCCTGCGGGCGGCCGCGGGCTGGACCCCGTGACCGCCGACGACGCCGACATCTGGCTGGCCGGCGGTCGTGGACGGCGATCCGCGCGCGAGCGCGTCGCGTGGGTGGCCGGTGACGTCGCGCTCCCGGATACCGCGCAACGGCTCGTCGGGGCGACCGTGGAGCGCTTCGGGCGGCTCGACGTGCTCGTGGTGAACGCCGGCGGGCCGCCCCCTGGTCCGTTCGAATCGATCACCGAGGAGCAATGGCGCGCCTCGGTCGACCTGACCTTCCTCTCCGCCGTGCGCCTCGTCCGCGCCGCGCTGCCCCACTTGCGCGATGAGCGGGTCCGACACGCCGGCGGCGGGCGCATCGTGTTCATCGAGAGCGGCAGCGTGAAACAGCCCGTACCGAACCTCATCACGAGCAACTCGCTCCGGTCGGCCGTGCACGGGCTGATGAAGACGCTCTCGATCGAGCTCGCCCCGGACGGCATCCTCGTCAACGCCGTGGCCCCCGGCCGGCTCAACACCGAGCGGATCCGGCAGCTCGACGCGGACACGGCGGCGCGCAGCGGGCGGACCGAGGAAGAGGTGCGGGCCGAGCAGGTGCGCGCCATCCCGCTGGGCCGTTACGGGGAGCCGGCCGAGCTGGGCGCGGTCGTGGCATTCCTCGCTTCAGCCCGCGCGAGCTACGTGACCGGCACACTGATCCCCATCGACGGCGGGCAGCTCCGCACGATGCTGTAGCCCGACAGGAGTCATCTGTGCAGCTCTTTCTGGTCGGCGCGGGCCCCGTGGGCCTGGTCACGGCCGTCGGCTTCGCCCGCCTCGGGCACCACGTCACCGTCTCGGACATCGACCGCGCGCGGATCGCCCTGCTCGCCGAGGGTCGCTCCCCCATCTTCGAGCCCGGGCTCGAGGAGGCACTCCGCGCCGAGATGGCCGCGGGACGGCTCGACGTCACCACCGCTGGCACCCCGCCGGCCGGAACGGCCTACTCCATCGTCTGCGTCGGCACGCCCACGGGGCCGGAGGGACCCCTCTCCACCCGCCAGGTCGAGGAGGCCGTCGCGACCCTCCTCGCGACAGCGCCCCCCGACCACGTGATCGTGGTGCGTTCGACGCTCCCGGTGGAAGGCCCGGATCGACTGGCTCGCCTCGTCGACGCGCAGCGCGCAGAGGGGCCGTGCGCGGCCGTGGTGACCAACCCGGAGTTCATGCGCGAGGGCGCCGGGCTACGCGACTTCGACGTGCCCAGCCGGGTGGTCACCGGATGGCTCCGTCCGGAAGACCGCGCTGCCGCGGAGGCGGTGGCCGACCTGTACGCGCCGCTCAACGCCCCCACGCTCGTGGCCGACGCGCGCTCGGTCGCGCTGATCAAGCTCGCCTCCAACGTCTTCCTCGCGGCCAAGATCGCGTTCGCCAACGAGCTGGCGCGCCTCTGCGACGCGGTCGGCGCCGACGTCGACCTCGTCACCGCGGGCGTCGGGATGGACGATCGGATCGGGAGCGCCTTCCTCAGCGCGGGCCCCGGAGTCGGCGGCTCCTGCCTGCCCGAGCAGGCGCTCGCCTTGCCCCTGCTGAGTGCGCGTGTCGGCGTGCCCACCCCGCTCATCGATGCGGTGAGTCGATCGAACATCTCCCACCAGCAGGCGGTCGCGGCACGCCTGGGAACGCTGCTGGGTCGCCCGCTCAACGGCGCACGCATCGCCCTGCTCGGGCTCGCGTTCAAGGCGGGGACCGATGATGTGCGCGAGTCACCGGCCCTCGCGCTGGCGCGAGAACTGCGCGCCGGCGGGGCCACCGTGGTCGGGTACGACCCGCGCGCGCTGGAGACAGCGTGTCGGGCCGATCCGCTGCTCGAGGTGGCGCCCGATCCGGTGACTGCCGCACGTGACGCAGATGCGGTGCTGGTCGCGACCGAGTGGCCCGCGTTTCGGACGCTCGACTGGACGCAGATACGCGCGGTGCTGGCGGGTGACCTCGTCTACGACACGCGCAATGTCGTCGAGGTGGCGGCGGTTCGGGCGGCCGGCCTGCGCCTCGAGGTGCTGGGCCGCCGGGTCTGACGGACGCTGCCGGCTACGGGGCCGGCGCGAGCGAGGGCGCCGGGAGCGGTAGCGCCGTCACCGACGGCGCGGGCGACGCCGCGGTTCCGGAAGAGCCGGCAGCGCCCGGCGCGTTCGACGCCGCCGGGACCGGCGGCAGCCCCCCGTGGTAGTCGGTGATGACCAGCACGTACTCGAGCTTGTCGAGGTCCGCGGCCGGGTTGATGAACGCCGTCTGGACCACCGCGTTCGGGTCGCGCTGCACGTCGACGATGCTGCCGATCAGGAGCCCCTTGGGGAACGGGGATCGAATGCCGTTGCCGAGATCGATCCCGGCCGTCACCACGGTGTCGTTCAGGTTCACCCGCTCGGTGGCCGGGATCTCCTGCATCACGAGCGCCCCACCGAGTTGCCCGATCACCTCACCCGTCGCCCGGCTCGACTCGATCAGCCCAATGACTGTCGAGCGTGTGTCGCTGATCAGCAGGATGCGGCTGAAGTCGGTCCCGACTTCCCACACGGAACCCACCAGGGCACCGCCATCGGCGACGACCACGTCGTTGAGGGCGATCCCGCGGTCGGTGCCGACGTCGATCGTGATCACCCGCGTGTATTGCGAGACCTCACGGCTGACGACCGTGGCAGCCACCGTGTGGTAACCGAGCGACCCTTGGACCCCGAGCAGACGGCTCAGCTGATCGTTCTGGATCTTGATCTCCTGCAGCTGGCGGTTCTCGACCTCGAGCTGCTGGTTCTGTTGCTCGAGCGCGCGGTTCTGCGCCCGCAGATGGTCGATCTCGCTCAGCGCGCCCACGAGCGAGCCCACGGTGCGCGTGGCCCCGGAGAGCACGCCTTCGGCCGGCGCGAGCAGGTCGCCCACCAGCACCTGGAGGTCGCGCATAGGGGCCGTGCTGCTGAGCGCGAGGAGGAGGAGCCCCGCGGCCATCAGGATCGCGTAGAGCAGCCCGCGCCGGCGGCTGGCGCGCGTCGCGAACATGGCGAGACCGCGTCAGCGAGGCGGGCGCGAGTAGGTTTCCGCGACGAGCGAACGCTCCATGGTGTCGAGCTCCTCCAGCGCCTTGCCGGTACCCCGTGCGACGCAGGTGAGGGGATCGTCGGCGACGTGGACGGGCATCTGTGTCGCCTCGGCGATGCGCCGGTCGAGCCCCTGCAACAGCGCCCCGCCGCCGGCCAGCACGACGCCCTGGTCCATGATGTCCGCCACCAGCTCGGGCGGCGTCTCTTCGATGGTGTCCTTGACGATGTCGACGATCTGCTGGACGGACGGTTCGATCGCCTCGCGGATCTGCTCGGCGGTGACCTCGACAGCGCGGGGCAGGCCTGTCAGCAGGTCGCGGCCGCGCAGCGTCACCCGCAGCTCGTCCCAGTCGCCCTGATACGCCGAGCCGAGGGCGATCTTGATGTCCTCCGCGGTACGTTCGCCCACCAGCAGGTTGTACTCGCGGCGCCCGAACCCGACGATGTCCATGTCCATCTCGTCGCCGCCGATGCGGATGCTGCGGCTGATCACGATCCCCCCGAGGCTGATCACCGCGACCTCGGTGGTGCCGCCACCGATATCGACGATCATGCTGCCCGAGGGTTCGCCAATGGGCAGGCCGGCGCCGATCGCCGCCGCCATCGGCTCCTCGATCAGGCGCGCCCAGCGGGCCCCCGCGTTCATCGCCGCGTCGCGCACCGCGCGCTTCTCGACTTCGGTCACGCCGGAGGGGACGCCGAGCAGCATGCGCGGGCGCGGGATCAGCCCGACCCGATCGTGCACCTTGTTCACAAAGTGCTTGATCATCTGCTCGGTGACGTCGAAGTCGCTGATGACGCCGTCGCGGAGCGGCCGGACCGCGATGATGTTGGCCGGTGTGCGCCCCACCATCCGCTTCGCCTCGGCCCCGATCGCCAGCACCTTGTGCGTCTTGGTGTCGAGCGCGACCACGCTCGGCTCGCTGATCACGATCCCGCGATCTCGGACGTGGACGAGGGTGTTCGCCGTGCCGAGATCGATCCCGATGTCGCGAGAGAAGAGGCCGAAGAAGGCGTCGAGCATACTCGTGGCGGAACCTGCCTGCTGCTGTCGGGGTGCTCGGCCAGCGGTCGGGCACGTACGTACCGTCGGCCCGGGGCGCGTGGCGGCCAGCGCAGTATACCCGCCATGCCCAGCGCACGGGCGCACCGCTCACGGCCGCGCAGTTGACGGACGCGGGGCGGCGCCCACGGGCGCGGGCTCACGGGCGCGGGCTCACGGGCGCGGGCTCACGGGCGCCGCGGGTCGAGCATCTTGCGGATCGGCCGTCCGTGGGCGCCTGCCGTACGATTGGCGCAGTGAACGCAGATGAGCACGGTCCCATGAGCGGCGTCCAGAGTCTGGCTCGCGCGAGCGTACAGTGGGGTGCAGGGGGTCGTGTGCCGCCCGCGGCGGCGCGTTTCGCGAACGGAGGCGGGCGATGAGCGGCTGGCCCTCACCCCCGGCTGGAGGGCCCGTGAAATCGGCCCCGCCCGGCCAGCCCGCTCGGCCCGGCCAGCCCGGCCAGCGAGCGCAGCAGCGCCTCAAGCCGAGGTTGCCGGGCTGGGTCTGGTGGCTGATCTTCGGCCTCCTGGTCCTGTGGAACCTCGCCACGCTGTTGCCCGCCGCAACACCGACCGTCGATCTGCCGTACTCCGCGTTCCTGGACCAGGCGCAGCACGACAACATCGCACAGGTGCAGTTCAACGGGCAGACCCTGCAGGGCACCTTCCGCCACCCGATCGTCTGGCCGCCCGCGGGCACAGCGGGCGCATCTGCGGCCCCGCAGGCGACGGCGGCCGCGGGCGGGACGCCGTCGGCGACGCCCGGCGGCCTCGCCCTGCCGGGCACCACGCAGGGCCCAACCAGCTATCAGGCCTTCACGAGCGTGATGCCGCCCACCGGCGATCCAGCGCTGCTGCCGCTCCTGGAGGCGCACAACGTCACGATCACGGCCAAGGACACGACGAGCGGCGGCTCCTTCCTGCTGAGCTTGCTCGTCAGCGTGCTGCCGATGCTGCTCCTGGTCGGCTTCTTCGTCTACATGGGCCGCCAGGCCCAGCGCAGCCAGCAGGGCCTCTTCGGCTTCGGCGGCTCCCGGGCCCGTCTCTACGATGCGGAGCGGCCCACTGTCACCTTCGCCGACGTGGCCGGGGAGGACGAGGCGAAGCTCGAGCTGATGGAGGTGGTCGACTTCCTGAAGGAGCCCGACCGCTATCGGCGGTTGGGTGCCCGCCTGCCGCGTGGGGTCTTGCTGATCGGACCGCCTGGAACTGGCAAGACGCTGCTGGCTCGCGCGGTGGCCGGCGAGGCCCACGTCCCCTTCTTCAGCATCTCGGCCTCCGAGTTCGTCGAGATGTTCGTCGGCGTGGGGGCGTCGCGGGTGCGCGACCTGTTCAACAAGGCCAAGGCGGCCGCCCCCTCGATCGTCTTCGTCGACGAGATCGACGCGGTGGGTCGTCAGCGTGGCGCCGGGCTCGGTGGTGGGAACGACGAGCGCGAACAGACACTGAACCAGCTGCTCGTCGAGATGGACGGGTTTGACGACAAGACGAACGTGATCGTGATCGCCGCCACCAACCGCCCGGACGTGCTCGACCCGGCCCTCTTGCGCCCTGGTCGCTTCGACCGGCAGGTGACGGTTGGATACCCCGACCGCGCGGGTCGCGAGGCGATCCTGCGCATCCACACACGCGGGCTGCGCCTGGCCCCGGACGTCGATCTGGTGGCCCTGTCGCGGGCCACCGCCGGCTTCTCTGGTGCCGATCTGGCCAATCTCGCAAACGAGGCGGCCCTGCTCGCCGCCCGAGAGGGTCGCGAGATGGTCGGGGCTGCGCAGTTCGAGGAAGCGCTCGACAAGGTGCTGCTGGGCACGCGCCAGGCGGGGCTGGCCAACGCCGAAGAGCGGCGCACCGTGGCCTACCACGAGGGCGGCCACGCGATCGTCGCTCGCTTGACGCCCGGCGCCGACCCGGTGCAGAAGGTCACGATCGTGCCCCACGGGCGCGCGCTCGGAGTCACCGAGCAGCGACCCGAAGAGGACCGCCGCAACTACCCGCGCGCCTATCTCGAGGCGCGCCTGGCCGTGATGCTGGGCGGCCGGGCCGCCGAAGAGATCGTCTTCGGGCAGCCCACGACCGGGGCCGAAAGCGACCTCAAGGCGGCCACGGAGCTGGCGCGGCGGATGGTGGGGCTCTGGGGTATGAGCGACGAGCTCGGGCCCGTCTCGTATGGCGTCGGAGAAGTGCACCCGTTCCTGGGACGCGAGCTGGCCGCACCTCGCGAGTTCGCCGAGGCGACGGCCGCCCGCATCGACGCGGCGATACGGGCGCTCCTCGAACAGGCCCGCACACAGGCCCGTGACCTGCTGACGCGCCACCGGGCGGCGCTCGACGCGCTCGCAGAAGAGCTGATCGCGCACGAGTCCGTCAACGCGCAGCGGCTCGACGAGATCCTGGTCGCGACCGGGGCACTGCGGACGGAGGCAGCGCCAGTCTCGCCGGCCGGTGCAGAACCGACCGCCCCGGCGGCGATCGCGGCAGCCGTCGACACGACGAAGCGCTGAGGAGCGCACTCCCAGGGAACAGCCGGCGCCGGGCACGACACCGTCCCAGGGAGACGTTCGCGCGCCGCGGGGCACGGCACGGTCCCCAAGAAGACGTCCGCCGTGGTGCCGACCTCAGCGGTCACCCGACCGTTCGAACGCCACCCCGCGGTCCCGCAGGCTGACGAACGCGTCGTGTCCGATCACCAGGTGATCGAGGACCGGTACGTCGAGCAACCGCCCCGCCGCCACGGCCTCCGCCGTCAAGTGCAGGTCGTCCGGGCTCGGGGTAGGGTCGCCGGACGGATGGTTGTGGACGAGGATCACGCCGGCCGCCGACTGCCGAACGGCATCGCGGAACAGCTCGCCGATCCGGACCAGCGCCGTGGAGACGTTGCCCTGGTAGACAGTGCGGATCCCCAGCACCTGATTCTTCGTGTTGAGCAACACGACCCTCAGCTCTTCGCGGTCGAGCCGCCCCATCTGCAGCACGAGCCGGTCGGCCAGGTCGCGCGGCGTGCGCACCGTGAAACGCCCGGTGGGCCAGTCGGCGAGCAAGCGGCGCCCCAACTCGAAGGACGCGACGAGCTGGCCCGCCCGCGCAGTACCGATCCCGGGGAGCGCCTCGAGTTCGACCACGCTGGCGCCCGCGAGCCCGGCGAGGCCGCCGTGCGCGGCCAACGCCTCGGCCGCCAGCTCGACCGCGCTGTGGCCCGCAGTGCCGCTCCCCCAGATCAGGGCGACGAGCTCGGCGGTGGCCAGACTCGCGGGACCCCGGGCCGCGAGGCGCTCGCGCGGCCGTTCCTCCGGCGGCATCTCGCGCAACCGGCGTGGGCGGCGCCCGTCGACGCGCGGCGTGCCACGGCGCACACGGGGCACGGAGATGACGTCAGGCCCGGGCGACGCGCTCATCCAGCGACCTCCTGTTTCCGCGGCGAGATGGCGCCCCCGGGCCCGGACAACGGAGCCCGCCGATTCCTCCGCCGTCCGGACCCGAGAGCTGCGTCGATCCTAGGCCGCGGCGCTCACCGCGGACTTCGCGCTGGCTTGCCTGCGCCTTGTCGCTCGCACGCCGGGTTCCCGCAGCCGGGGCTGGCACAAGACGCGCGTCTGGTCGGGCACGTCTCCTCCCGTGCCGATCCCCCGCCCAGGCCAGCGGCGCTACGCACGAATCGCGCCCGAGGTGAGCAGCAACGACACGGCGATCGCGTTGAACGTCATGTGGCCGGCGATCGACGCGACGATGCCCCGCTGTGAGAAGAGCCAGCCGAGCGCGAGGCCTACCGGCAGGATCACGACGAACTGGAGCAGCGCCATGCGCAGCCCCTCGCTCGCGTTCGACGCGGTGACATTCAGGATGTGGGCCGCCGCAAAAAAGAGGGTGGCGCGCAGGAGCGCGGCGCGCAGTCCCAGGTCGCGCCACCAGGCCGTCAACGAGAGCCCGCGGAAGAACGCCTCCTCCCCGACCGGCGCGACGATCACACCCGCCAGCACCGTTGCCAGGGCATCGGGCACCGAGCGCGGGGTGGGCAACGCGCTCGGCAGCTGGACGCCGAGGAGGGTGGCCACGACCGCGCCGATCAAGATCGTCACCAGGTATGCAGGCACCATCATCGTGACGCCGGCCAGTGCGTCACCGGCCAGCTGTCCGCGCGGCGCCCGCCAGCGCGTCGGCCATCCCATCTCGGGCCACCGGAGCACACCCGTGCGCACGACGAAGAGCCAGATCGAGCCCAAGTAGGCGAGCGTGGTGAGCAGCACGACCACCAGCGCGCCTAGCGACTGCGACTCGGGGGCGATCCACCCGACCGCGCTGAGCAGCCCGACGGCGAGGGTAACGCTGAACAGCACCACCGCGAACAGGATCAGCGGCGACGGGCCGCGGTAGCGCTGCGCCGGCCTGTTCGCGCGAGCGAGCACCTGATACCCGGCCGCGGCGGCGAAGGCGAGCGTGAACACCACGAGTGCGGCGAAGAGCAGTCCCACCGCCCAGAGCCCGATCCCGCCGCCGGACGACGCGCTCGTCGCTGCGCCACCCGCGACGACGAGCAACCCAAACCCAACGAGCGCGAGCAGCCAGGCCGCAACGTAGAGGCCCGGTGCGGGCCGACCCTCGAGGCTGAAGATGCCGGCGCCGGGCGGCCCAGCGGCATCGGGCGGCCCACCAAGGCTGACCGGCTCGTCGGCGTGCGCAATGGCTGCAGGCGTGCCGTCCGCCTGCGACTCGCGGCCCTCGTCGCTCAGGGGCGCCGACGACGGGCCGGCCCCGTCGGAGCCGTCCTCTGCGGACCCGGGAAGCGGGACCAGGCGGGGTCCCGGCCCGGGGCCCTCGTTCACCGCAGCGGCGTGCCTCGCTGCGGTGGGTCAGCGAGCACCGGCTCGAGCGCGCTGCCGGGGATCGAGGGCTGAGTGGCCTCCGATGGAACGGCAGCGGGCGCAAGGGTGGCGCCCCGCCGCCGGATGGATGCGCTGGGCCGTGCTGCGCTGGCCACGGACGGCGCGACCAGGTCGGCTCCGCACCAGGCGCAGACCACCCAGTCAAGATCGACGCGACGGCTGCACGCCGGACAGATGCGCCGGAGCTGATTGCGGCAGGTCGGGCAGACGAGCCAGTCGGCCTCCACGCGTCGACCGCAGTTCGCACAGTGTGGCTGTGCCTCGATCTCGTGCAGCATCGCCTCCTCGGCGATCGACCGCTCGTTGGCCTCCGCAACCGTCTCACCGGGGCGCACGAGCCGATACAGCAGCAGGCCGAACGGGAAGAGCAGCGGCGTGAAGAGGATGATCACGACCGCGGCCAGGTAGGGCGCGATCGGGTTCGCGGTGCGTGACTGGAGGTCGCGGTAGGCCCAATACGCGCTGGCGAGCCAGAGCAGCACGGCGTAGAACGCGATCGCGCGGCCGACGAGCTGAACGTGCGGGTCGTTCAGGAAGGTGCTGACCGCGCCCCCGAACGTGGAAAGGATCTGGTCCATCTGCCGGCTCGCGCCTCCCGGGGAGATCGCTCAAGTCGCCCGAGTGTAGCAGAGGCCCCCTCGCACGCCAGCGGGACGGCCGCGGCAGGGAACCGCCGCGGGTGGGTCGGCCGCGCGGCAGGGAACCCCCGCCGGTGGGTCGGCCGCGCGGCAGGGAGCCCGCATCCGCATGCGTCTCACCGCCCCGTCGCCGGGAGCGTGACGCCGCTCCAGAGCGCCGCACGGACAGCCGATCCGAGCCCGGCCAGCAGCACGGCCGTCAGCCAGACCGCCACAAAGAGGAGCGTCACCCCGAGCAGGACCGGCGGGGCGGGCGGGACGGACGAAGACGTTGCGGCGTACGTGTCGTGGACCATCGGCCAGACCAAGTCGATGGCGAACAGGCCGGGCACAAGCGACGCGAGCGTGATCGACCACGCGGCCAGCCACGTTGCCACGATCCGGCCGCCTGGGTCGAGGACGGACCGTACACGGAGGAGGGCGGACCGCCCGCGGCCCACCCGCACAGCCGTCGGTCCAGAGGAGGTCGTCCCGTGGGCCGCTGGGGTGAACGCCGCGCGCAAGATGCGGCGCGAGAGCAGGGCGTTGACGACGTCGGCGAGGAGCAAGCACGCCCCGAGCGCAGCCACTTCGGTCGAGGCCCCTCGGAGGACACGGACCACGTACGGCACCGCAAGCGACGAAGGGAGCAGGTACTCCTGTTCCCCAACGGTAACCAGCCGGACCGCAGCCACGAGCCCGGCCGCCGCCGCAGGCAGCAGCGCCACGATCTCCACGCCCATCAGCCGCACGACGAGGGTTGCGGAGCTACCGGGCGACCGAACGCCTGCGAGGTCCGACGCGCCACGGACGGCGATCCGCCCATAGGCGGTCAGATCGGCGAGCGCGCCGAGGAACAGGGCCGCGATCACCAATACTGCGACGACCGCCCCGGCCGCGATCAGCTGTGGCGCGAAGACCGACGAGACGCCGCTGGTCGTCACCGACAGCGGAGGGACCAGCAACGTCACCCCGACCGGCGTGGGCAGCGAAAGGATCGGCAGCGCCAGGATCAGCGCGCCGCCCCGTGCCAAGAACCCGGCCGTACCGACGATCCAGGCCGCCGGTGAAATCAGGACGTCGCGCAGGACGCCGGTCACGCCGGGTTGCCAGCCGCGAGCAGTGCCCGTCGGAACGCGCGTAGCGCGGCCTGGGCCAGCTCCGTCGGGCGCATGGTGGCCGCGCGCATCGGTTCCCACCGCACCGCCAGGCGGAGCACCAGCGGCTGCCGCCACAGATACCGCTCGTCACTCGACGGAGGCAGGGCCAGCCGAATCTGCTGTCGGCCGCCATCCTCGAGGATCAACCCGGAGAGCGCGCCTGCGAAGGCGGGGCCCATGACGAAGAGGGGCGGCACCGGCGGCGGGCCGGAGCGCGGGGCCAGCTCCTCGGCCTCGACGATGCCGTCGTCGTCGTGGACGAAAAGAACGGCGAGCCACCAGCCGTCGTCGGTGGTGGAGGGCTGCGTCATGCCGACCCGCACGAGGGGCGGCGTCTCGCCCGGTGGCGCGGGCAGCGGCAACGCTTCTTCCTTGAGGAACGACGGGCCGGGAACGGGCAGTCGGGTGCGCATGGCAGTCCGAGCATAGCCGCGCCCGGCCGAAGCCTGCAGCTGCTGGCTATTGCGCCGGCGGTTCCCCGAGGGGCGCGTCCGTGGGGAGCGGCGCCGGCAGCGTGGGGGGCGTCACGGGCGTCTCGGCGGCGGCCGTGGCGGGATCCGCGCCCCAGGTCCCGCCAGCGGACGGCACCGTACTCGTGGCCGAGATCCCGTCCTCGGCCGATCGCCCGCCCTGGGCCAGCCCGACCTGCGAGGCCTCCTCTACAAGCGGGCCCGTCGCCTGCGCTAGGGCGGCAGCCCATTCCACGGCGGCGCGCGCTGCCTCCGCGCGCGCCTCTTGCAGGCGCGCCACGCGCAGCGTCTCCAGTTCCAGCTCCAGCATCGCCCGCCGGACGGCGGAGTCCGGTGGCCCGAGTTCCGGCCGTGCCCCCGGCCGGGCGATCTCGTCGGTCACCGGCGGCGTCACGAGCGCGCGGATCTCCGGGCTGACGTCGCGCACGATGCGCCGCACGTCGGCCGGTGCCACCGTGACCCCCGGGATCTCAGGTAGGTCGGCGACCGGGCGGAGCGCGGCGCCACAGGACGGACAGACAGCGAGGTCGGGCTCGGACAGCGGAGCGCCGCACCACTCGCAGCCCCGCGGCGCGCGCGCCGTCGACGAGAATCCGAGAGCGGCATCGTCGATCCCCGGGGCGAAGGTGTTCGCAGGCAGCGGGTCGCCGGCCGCGTCGAAGGCCGGCGCGCTCGGATCGGACGGGTCGATCGGGTCCGACGTCGCGGATCGGGAGACCGGAGCACTCGAGTCGGACGCAGGGGCTCCTTCGGGAGCCGATGCGCGCGCGTCGGCGCCGGTCGTCGTTGGCGATAGCGCAGGGCGCACGCGCTCGTCCACGGTCACTCCCACTCGATGGTCGCCGGCGGTTTGCTGCTGATGTCGTAGACCACCCGGTTCACGCCGGGCACCTCGTTGACGATCCGGGAGCTGATCTTGGCCAACACGTCGTACGGGAGCTTGGCCCAGTCGGCCGTCATGCCGTCGTCGCTCGTGACGGCGCGGATCGCGACGACGTTCGCGTAGGTTCGGCCGTCGCCCATCACGCCGACACTGCGGACCGGCGTCAGGATCGCGAAGCTCTGCCAGACCGCGTGATAGAGGCCCGCGGCCTTGATCTCGTCGATCACGATCCAGTCGGCCTCGCGGAGGGTGTCGAGCCGCTCCGCGGTGACCTCGCCGATGATACGGATCGCAAGCCCAGGACCGGGGAACGGCTGCCGTTGCACCATCGCCTCGGGCAACCCCAGCGCGAGCCCAACCTGTCGTACCTCGTCCTTGAAGAGATACCGCAGCGGCTCGATCAGCTGGAAGCGCATGTCGCGCGGCAGCCCGCCCACGTTGTGGTGCGTCTTGATCTTCTGCGCCGCCTTCGTCTCGGGCGCCGTCGACTCGATCACGTCGGGGTAGAGCGTGCCCTGCGTCAAGAAGTCGATCTCGCCGAGCTGCGCCGCCTGCTCCTCGAAGACGCGGATGAACTCGTCGCCGATGATCCGGCGCTTCTCTTCGGGCTCCACCACGCCGGCGAGTCGCGCCAGGAACCGCTCGCGGGCATCGACCATCAGCAGGCGCATGCCGAGGTTGCGCTCGAACGTGGCGCGCAACAGGTCGGACTCTTTCTTGCGCATCAGCCCGTGGTCGACGTAGATGCAGGTCAGCCGGTCGCCGACCGCACGGTGCACGAGCGTGGCCGCCACGGCCGAGTCGACGCCACCGGAAAGGGCGCAGATCACCTTGCCGTCCGACCCGGTCGCTCTGGCGTGGGCGTCGACGCGCGAGCGGATCTCGGCGACCGTCGACTCGATGAAGTTGGCCGGCGTCCAGGTGGGCCGCGCACCGGCAATCTCCAGGACGAAGTTGCGCAGGAGATCGCGTCCGGCGGGCGTGTGGGCGACTTCGGGGTGGAACTGGATCCCGTACAGGCGGCGGCCGACGTCCGCCATGCCCGCGATCGGCGTGGAGGTGGTCTGCGCAGTGGGTCGGAAACCGTCCGGCACGCGCACAATCGAGTCGCCGTGGCTCATCCAGACGGGCTGCGCGCGCGGTGTCCCGCGGAAGAGGCGCAGCCGTTCACCGGTGCCGTCTTCCTCCACCACCTGGATCGTCGCCGGACCGTATTCGCGCTTCGTGGCCGGCACGACCTCGCCGCCCAACGCCTCGGCCATCAGCTGCAGGCCGTAACAGATGCCGAGGATGGGCACGCCACCGGCCCACAGCTCGGGGTCGGGATGGGGCGCGCCGGGGTCGTAGACGCTGCTCGGTCCACCGGAAAGGATGATCGCCCGCGGGTTGTGGCGCGCGATCTCCGGCCAGGGCGTGTCGAAGGGCAGCAGTTCGCTGTAGACGTTGAGCTCCCGAACGCGGCGCGCGATCAGCTGGGCGTACTGGCTGCCGAAGTCGAGGACGACGACGGTGTCGGGATGGGTGCCGCTCGACTCGCCCCGCGGGACGGCACCTCCGGGGCGGTCGACGGTCGGGCGTTCCGGCGCGGGGGCGTGCAGCGCGGTCTCCAGATACGCCTCGACCTCGGCGTCGTCCGGGGCGAGCACGCGGTGTCCGGCATTTGCGGCTTCGCCGTGGACGGTCTTGCCGCGCTCCCGTTCGATCAATCCCCTCCTCCAGCCTGGACGCAAGTCTACCCGGCCGCGCGACGCGGCGGTACAACCGGGTGGTGCGAGGCAACCAGGTGGTGCCACGCGGCAGGGTCATTCGCCTGGGGCGTTGGCGGCTGGGTCACTCGCCTGGGGCGTTGGCAGCCGGGTCAGCCGCGTTCTTGGACACAGCTGGCGGCCGGGTCAGCCACGCGCGAGCAGGTGCGGCCGGGTCAGCCGCGTTCTTGGGCACAGCTGGCGGCCGGGTCAGCCACGCGCGAGCAGGTGCGGCCGACCCGTCAGCCTTCGCTTGGTGTGTTCATGGCCCGCAGCCGGAACGCCGGGCCCTCGCCCAGCCGCTCCGATGGGGTGCCGTAGCGTAGGATCAGCTCGCGGACCGCGCGGGCGTGCTCGTCGTCCGTCAGTTCCTCCGCCCGACACTCGAGCATCTGGTCGCCGACGGTGACCCGGCAGTGCGGATCGGCTCGCAGATTGAGAGCCCAGTCCGGCGCGGAAGACGACGCCGCCACGAGCATGGCACCTTCCCACTCCGACACGAAGCCGATCGTCACCCGGACCCACCGACCCGTCCGCCGACCGCGCGTCTCCAGCCACAGGAGGCGCCCCCAACGGACCAGATCCTCGTCAGTCACAATGACCACCCGGGCCGCCGGACCCCTCGCGCGGCCAACGCCCATGCCACTCGCCAAGCGTAGCGCCATTCCGACACCGCTTGTGCTGGCGCCGAGAGGTTGCGGGCGCGCAGGTCGCGGCGGACACGCGCGCAGGTCGCGGCGGACAACAGGAGGCGCCCCCAACGGACCAGATCCTCGTCAGTCACAATGACCACCCGGGCCGCCGGACCCGTCGCGCGGCCAACGCCCATGCCACTCGCCAAGCGTAGCGCCCTTCCGACACCGCTTGTGCTGGCGCCGGGAGGTTGCGGGCGCGCAGCTCGCGGCGGACACGCGCGCAGCTCGCGGTTGCGGGCGCGCAGCTCGCGGCGGAGACGCGCGCACGGGCGTGCGTCACGGGCCGACCTTCGTGGCCGACGTCACGGGCCGACCCAGGCGGCCCAGATCGCACATGACGTGAACAACCGGTGGTCCTGCGCAGGTCCGTCCGCACCCCGCCGCCTCTCCACCCGCGGTAACGGGGGCTGGGGGAACGCGGCGCTCGCTCGCTTGCGGCCGTGCGCATCCGTTCCGAGCTGAGCTACGTGCTCGGACGTGACCGGGCGCTCGCCTGGAACATGCCTCGGGCACTGCCACCGTTCACATGACGTGCGATCGTGCGGCCCAGCCGGCCGTCCCCGAACGCCGCGGCCCAGGCGGCCCCGCACGAGGGCCGTGGCCCAG
>JAJYNJ010000071.1 GCA_021786385.1 Chloroflexota bacterium | reverse complement strand
CGCTGGGCGCCCGACCAGGTGGAGGAGGCGCTGCACGAGCTGGTCGAGTCGGGTCGGGCGAAGGTGGTGGAACGCTACGGCACCCGCTTCTGGACCGCCGCCGCTGCACGCTACCGCTGAACGCCGGTCACCGATCGGCGTCAGCGGTATGGTCGGCCGGTTTGTTCCCAGCGCTCGTTGACGATCCGACAACCACGGTTGTCGGGCGATGCGGCGAATCGGAGTTGGGTCGGCTCGCCGCGACTCAACCAGGCGCAGCCCCAGCAGCGCCACGCCGCTGGCGTCCACCACTTGCGGCGGCGTTCCGCCATGATCTGCGCGCAGAGACGCCGCGCAACGTCCCGCTGGATCGGTTCGGGCGACGCACCTTGGACCACTGGCCACCTCCGGAGCTGACAGCAGCATGCATCGCCCTGCTGGCAGCGGCCAGAGCCGATCGGCACGACACCGAGAGCCGCCGCTCCAAACGACCGACGACCCTGCCGCGGCGCTCGGCATGGAGACCGATCGGCGCGGCCGGCGCCGAGATCGACGGACCGGCCGGAACGCCGGTTGCAACGTGCGTGACGGCACTCGCGGCACAGGGCGCCGCGGTCAAGATTGGAGGCACGACAGCGGCGCTGCGCCGTGGGCGACGAATGCCCGCCGGCCATCGGCCGCAGGCCCCACGCCCGGGAGGTGACGCATGGCGGTGATCGCGATTTCCCGACAGTCCGACAGAGGGCGTGCCCATGACGGATGAACCGGCAGCCCTGCGGCGGGTAGGCGCTGGGCCCGATCGGGTGCTGATCGCCTACGCCAGCCAGGGCGGATCGACGGCGCAGATCGCACAGGCCATCGGAATCGCCCTGCTGGACGCAGGCTGCGACATCGACGTGCGCCCGGTGCGACAGGTCGAGCGCGTCACCGGCTTCACCGCGGTCATCGTGGGCAGCGCGCTCTACCACGGCGTCTGGCTGGCCGAGGCGTTCAAGTTTCTGCAGCGCCAGCGCCGCGTGCTGGCCACGCTGCCGGTCTGGCTCTTCGACAGCGGGCCGCTCGACCGGTCCGCCGAGGAGCGGCTCCTGCCGCTGCCGCACGGCGTCGCGGCGCTGGGGCGCGCGATCGGGGTGCGCGGCCACATGACGTTCGGCGGTCGCCTGGAACCGGCCGGGTTGAGCCTCGAGGAACGGCTCCTCCTCCTCGAGGGCAAGGGCGGCGACTACCGCAACTTCGACGACGTGCGCGCGTGGGCCGAAGGGATCGCGCGGGAGCTCGCGGGTTACCGATAGTTCTCGAACTGCAGCGGCACCGGGTACTCGTCAGCGGCCTGGCGCAGCCGGGCAATCACCTTCTGCAGCTCGTCCTTGCTCTTGCCGGAGACCCGCACCGCGTCACCCTGGATCTGCGATCTGACTTTGGGAAACTCGTCGCGGATCAGCTTCGCGATCCGTTTCGCGAGCTCCTCGTCCAACCCACGCCGGAGCCCGATCCGCTGGCGGACGGTCTCCTTGCCGGCCGGCTCGATGGTGCCCCAGTCGAAGATCTTCAGCGAGAGCCCACGGCGCACCGCCTTGGACTCGAGCAGATCGCGCACGGCCTTCGCCCGGTACTCGTCGGACGTGCGCAACAGGATCTCGTCGCGCCCGAGCTCGAGCTGGACCGGCGCGTTGCGGAAGTCGAAGCGGGCGGCGACCTCCCGCCGCACCTGGTCGAGCGCGTTGACGAGCTCCTGGCGGTCGAACTCGCTCACGACGTCGAAGGAGACCTCGCCGGGCATCGCGTTCCCCTCAGCCTTGCGCGGGATCGCCGGACGCGGGCGCGGGTCGGAACGTCGTGTCGAGGCCGACCGTGCGTTCCAGGGTCCAGTGCCGCTCCCGCACGATCAGCCCCTCGTCGTCGAGCTCGAATGTCACGAACCCGCGGGCCCGGACGCGCTCAGCCGTGGGCTGGCGCGTCCAGGCGCCGTGCCACGCCGCGAGCACGGTCGAGCCGCTCGCCCAGGCCCGTTCGGCGTCGAACTCCACGTCCGCCTGTTCGAGCGCGACTTGGTTCCAGTACGCTCGGATCGCCAGGTCGCCGGTGATGTGGTCGCCGAAGGGGTCGGTGCGCAGATCGGCGTCACCGCGATAGAGGGCCAGCATGGCATCCACGTCGCGCGTTTCGCGGGCCCGCTTGTACCGGGCGAGCAGGTCGTCCGCGTCGCCCTGGGTCAGTCGCAGCACCCTGTCAGTCTAGCGGCTGGCGCTCGGTGCGTCCCCGCCCAGCGCCTCCATGAGCTGCGCGGCGATGCGGTACGAGTGCCCGCCACCCATGACGAGCACCACATCCCCCGGGCGCACACGCGTCGCGAGCCAGTCGGCCGTCGCGTCCACGCTGCCCGGAGCCGCCGCGTCGGGCAGGCCCCGCCGGCGCACCTCGACTGCGAGCTCCTCGGCCGAGGCAATCGTGGTGTCAGGGTCGCGACCGGCCCAGATGTCGGCGACCACCACGGCATCCGCACCGCGCGCGAGAACATCCGCGAAGCGCTCGAGGAGCGCCGCCGTGCGATGGTACGTGAGTGGCTCGTAGACCGCCCAGAGGCGTCGTCCCGGATAGCGCTGACGTGCGGCGGCGAGGGTTGCGGCGATCGCGGTGGGATGGTGCGCGTAGTCGTCGAGGATGGCGACCCCCTGGGGCTCCCCCTTCAGCTCCAGGCGGCGCCCCACGCCCCGAAACGCCGCGAGGCCCCCGAGGATCGCCGTCAGGGGCACGCCCAGCACGGCGGCGGCCGCGGCCACGCAGAGCGCGTTCTGGGCGTTGTGCCGGCCGGGCAGGGCGATGCGCGCGCGCACGGTCTCCCCCGCCCTGTTCGTCTGAGACCGCAGCGGCAGGCCCGTGATCTCCAAGCTCGTGCCGTCCTGCTCCGCGGCGACCACCCGGGCCGCGACCACGTGCGCGGGCCCGAGCGCCGTGCGGCGGGGAGCGCAGGCACCCAGGGCCACCGTCACCATGCGACCCGGCCAATCGGCCAGCCGCGCGGCGACCTGGTCTGCGCCGGGGTCCCCGAGGTGCACCACGAGGACCGGCGGCTCCCCTCCCCCGTCGGTGCGACGGATCCAGGCCTCGAATGCCGCGTAGACCGCCTCGGCGTCGGCGAAGACATCGGGATGATCCCACTCGGCGTTCAGCAGGACCGCCAGCGTCGGCCGGTACGGATCGAAATTGCCGGCGTACTCGTCGGCCTCTACCACGAACTCGGGCCCCGCCCCCCAGCGCGCCGTTGCAGGGAGCACGCCAGAGACCTCTCGCGGCAGGAGCGCCCCGACGAACGCGCTCGGGTCCCTCCCGGCGCGCCAGAGCAGCTCGACCAGCCAGCCCGCGCTGGTCGACTTGCCATGGGTGCCGGCGACGCCCACGAGCCGCGCACCGCGCGTGGCCACGGCATCGGCAATCACCTGTTGCCAGGGCTCGACCGGGATGCCCAGGGCGTGGGCAGCGCGGAGTTCGGGATGCTCCGGGTCGATCGCGGTGAGCGCCTTGGTGACCGCCAGGCGGTCGACGATCGGCACGGCCACGCCGGCGGCACTCTGCGCGACATGGGCCGCCGCGTGCCCCGCTACCACCGGGACCCCCGCCGCCTCCACCGCAGGCACGTACGGCGAGTCGGGGGCGCGATCGCACGCCGTGACCGCGGCACCAGCGCGCACGGCCAGGATCGCCGCGGCCGACGCGCCCGCCCCCGCGGCTCCGACCACGTGGATGCGCTCGCCGGGGTGGATCGGGCACGGCGGGCGCGCACCTGCCAAGCCCCGCCCGACATCCGCGGCGCTGCGGGTCACCCCGCCGTCCCCTCCCCCAGCCGCTCCAGGAGCAGCCGCAGCGCCGCCTCGGCGCTCTCCGCCTTGTTTGCGCTCCGGTCGCCGTGCCAGAGATAGCGCCGCACATCGCTGCCCGCGACGCCGGCGACGGCGACGTAGGTCAGCCCGACCGGCTTGGCCTCGCTGCCCCCTTCGGGCCCCGCGATCCCGGTGACTGCCACGGCGAGGTCGGTCCCGAACCGCCGGCAGGCACCTTCGGCCATCGCCGCGGCGACCTGCGCGGAGACTGCACCGTGCGCGCGCAGCATCGCCTCGGGCACCTCGAGCAGTCCCGCCTTGATGCGGTCGGCGTAGGCGACGATCCCGCCCAGATAGTAGCCGCTCGACCCCGGGTGCTCGGTGAGCAGGTGCCCGAGCAGGCCGCCGGTGCAGGATTCGGCGGTGGCGACCGTGAGCCCGGCGCGCAGGCAGCGTGACTGCAGCCGTCCCGCGAGCCCGCGGGCGACGGTCAGGGGATCGTCGTTGGGTGTCGCTCCGTGTCCGTTCATCGGGTCAGTGCCGGTTGGTCTGCTGCGGTGGCGCCGGCGGGGCGAAGAGCCACGTCTCGGGGACGCCGGACGGTCCCAGCGCGCCGAGTGACTGACCGTTCAGCGTGAAGTAGGTGGAGCCGGCCGAGCCGGTGCGCACCTCCACCGTGTGCTGCGCCGTGAACTCGACCGTCCGCCCCACCGCGAAGGTCTGGCCGCCGTTGCCGAGGGTCGGGTCGACCACGCCGTCGACCCACACCTTGAGCCACGCCGGCGAGCCCTTGATCGCGATCACCAGGTCCACGCCGGTGAACGCCACCGTCACCGAGCGCGTCTCGGTCGTCGTTTCCTGCTGCTTCCCCGTGGCCGTGATCGTGAGGGACCACTTGCCGGGCGCTAGCTGGTACGAGTCGGAGAAGGAGCCGTCGGGGGCCACCAGGATCTCTTTCGGCGCCGGGGTCGCCGCCGGGGACGCGGCGGCGGTCGAAGGCTGCGGTCCCACAGGGCCCAGGTACTTGGCGGAGACGGTAACCGAACTCGCGTTCGTGGTGCCCTGCACGGGAATCGCCCCGTTGGTGACCGCCGCCCCGTCGGTCGGGCTCGTCACCGAGAGCGTGGGGGCCTCGATGATCGGGATCGGGACGGTGATGATGAGCGTGACTGGGACCGAGTCCTTGCCGGTGGAGGGATCGGTCGCCGTGATGTTGAACTGGTTCTGTCCCTTGGTCAGCGGCACCTCTTGCTGCCAATGGCCCGAGCTGTCCGCAGTCACGTGGTAGGGTTGCTGGCCCGTGCCCTGGATGGTAACGGTGAGGCCCGGGCCGGTCGTGCCGGCGAGTACCGTGCGGTTGGCGCTGCTGTCCATGGTCGTGACGCGCGCCGCGGGCTCGGTCACCGAGAGGGCCGGGGGCTGCGTGAAGCGCAGTAGCTGGTAGGCCACGTACGCCATGAAGAGCAGCACGACGGCGGAGAGCACCGCCGCCACCACGACCCCTCGCGAGAAGGTGAGCCCGCCCGCGGGGGCCTCGAGGACGCGCGGCACGATTGCGACGGGCTCGGAGGCCCGCGCGTTGCCGTATTCCTGCCGGTACTGCTCCAGGATCTCCTCGGGGTTCAGCCCGAGGTAGAGCGCGTAGTTGCGCAGGAAGCCCTTGGTGTAGACGGTTCCCGGTAGTTCGTTGTAGTCGCCGCGTTCCAGCGCGGCGAGGTAGCGGACGCGGATCTTGGTGTCGCGTTCGGCACGGTACAGGTCCACACCCTTACGCTCGCGCGCCGCCAGCAGCTGCTCCCCCAGAGCCTGGCGGGGCTCGGGTGGCTGGGCGTGTTGGCGCGGCGCGACGCGTTGGCCGGAACGGGCGTGGTCACGCGTGCTCATCGACTCCAGGGGGTCCTCGCTTGGCCGGAGATCCGTGGCGGGCCGGGTCACCGCCGGCTTCCCGCGGCGCATAGCATACCCCCGCCAACCCGCGTTCTTGCCCGCGGAACGCGCCTCTCCGAGCTGCCACGGTGCCGGCGCCGGAGCATCGCAGGCGGCACCCGAAGCCCGCGCCCGCCGCGCGCGCTGACGCGCGGCCCGGGCGGTGACGGCCGCGCTCGGTCACATATCGTCGACGTCGTCCAGGCCGCGGATCCAGTTCTCCGGGCCATAGACCTGGCGCGGCACAGCAGGGTTGCGCGGGTCCTGCGGACCGACGATGCCGACCCGCTCGAGTTCGTCGATGATCCGGCTCGCCCGGTTGAAGCCAACCTTGAGGCGGGTCTGCAGCATCGACGTGCTGGCTTTGCCACTCGTCACCACCAGCTCGGCTGCCCGCGGCGTCATTTCGTCCTCGGCGAGCCGCGCCAACCAGGCGAACTGGCTCCCTTCCCCCGACTCCTCACCGCCGGCGACCACGTCGGGGTCGTAGATCGGCTCGGGGGCCTGCGCCCGCCACTGGTCGGTCACCGCCTGGACCTCCCGGTCGCTCACGAAGACGCCCTGTAGCCGCACCGCCCGCGGCAGGTCGGCCGGCTGGTAGAGCATGTCGCCGCGGCCGATCAAGTCCTCCGCGCCTGGCGCGTCGAGCACCGTCCGGCTGTCGACGTTCGAGGACATGGCGAACGCGATGCGGCTCGGGACGTTCGCCTTGATCAGCCCGGTCACGACGTTGACGCTCGGCCGCTGGGTGGCGAGCACGAGGTGGATCCCCACGGCGCGCGCCTTCTGGGCGAGCTTCACGATGGGGTCCTCGACCTTGCGGCCCTCGCGCATCATCAAATCGGCCAGCTCGTCGACCACGATCACGATGTAGGGCAGGCGCTCGTGCTCGGCGACGCGCGGGCTGGCGTTGTAGGAGGCGATGTTCCGTTCGGCCCTCGCCGCGAGCGCCTTGTAGCGCTCCTCCATCTGGCGCACCGCCCAGTTGAGCGCCGCTTTGGCCTCGCCCGGCTCGACGATCACGTCGGTCAGCAGGTGCGGCAGGCCACGGTAGGACGCCAGCTCGACCCGCTTCAAATCGATCAGGATCAGCCGCACCTGGTCCGGGCGGGCCCGCATCAGCAGGCTCGTGATGAGGGCGTTGACGCAGACGCTCTTGCCCGAGCCGGTGGCCCCCGCGATCAGCAGGTGTGGCATCCGAGCGAGGTCGACCGCGTACGCCTTCCCCGAGACGTCGCGGCCGAGGGCGAACGTCAGCGGACTGATGGCCTCGGCCATTCGCGCGTCTTCCCAGAGCCCGCGGAACCCGACGACTTCGGCGTTGTGGTTGGGGATCTCGATCCCCACCACGTCCTTGCCCGGGATGGGCGCCTCGATGCGGATCGAGCGCGCCGCAAGCGCCATCGCGAGGTCGTCGGCCAGCGCCTCGACCCGCGAGAGCTTGACCCGCGGGTCGGGCTTGACCTCGTACTGCGTGACGACCGGGCCGATGTTCTGGCCGATCACGGTCGCCGGGATCTGGAAACTGCGCAGCTTTTCCTCGATGATGCGCCGGTTGCGCGCGTGGTCGAGTTCCGCTGCGCCGTTGGCGGGCCGCTCCGGGTCGAGCAGCGAGGCATCCGGCAGGGTCCAGGGCCGGTGCGCGAGCGTTGGTGGCGCGTCGTCGGCCTCCAGGAGCGCCTCGCCCGGCAGTGCCGCGCGCACCTCGGCGGGCACCGCCACAGCGACGGGAACCGCCGTCGTGGTGCCGTTGCCGGGGCCGTTGCCATGCGCGGGCGCCGGCGGCCGTTCCCCGGACCACACGGTCTGGCTGAGTGGCGCCGGGCTCGGTACGGGCGCGAGCAGCTCTGGTTCGGCGGCCCGCTCGCGCTCGTCGCCGCGCTGCGCCGTCTCGCGCAGCGAACGCGTTGGCCGGGGCGCGCCGCCTTGCTGCGTCGCGTCGTCGCGGCCGTTGCGCGCCCCTGCGACGGGCGTCGCCAAGGCCCCAGCCACGGCCCGCCCCCCCACCACGAACGGCCGCAGCAGCGCGCGCACGGTCACGTTGAAGAGCAGGGCGATCCCCGCCAGGAGCAGGCCGAGCAGCACGACGAATGCGCCGGGCGGACTGACCAGCTCCGACAGCCCGCCGGAGAGGGCGGCGCCGAGCCAGCCGCCACCGTCGCTGAGCGCTCGGGCGCTGGTGCCGTGGCCCCAGACCAGGTGGAAGAGCCCGATCCCGCCGAGGAACGTGACGAGCCCACCGAGCGCCGAGACGCCCCAACCCGTCCCGGTATTCGGCGCGCGCTCCACGAAGGCGCCTGCAACGAGCAGGAGGACGGGCAGGAGCCAGGCTCCCTGCCCGAAGGCCGGGCGCAGGAGCTCGTTCACGTAGCGGTTCAGGATCCCCTGTCCCGGTAGGACGAGCGCGATCAGCGTGACCGCACCGACCACCAGCAGGACGATGCCCACCAGCGTCCGCGTCAGCTCCGGCGAGAGGCGCAGGTCGAGCGACGGTCCGGACGCGCGCCGGCGGGGCGTCCGCGTGCGGGTCCTCGGCGAGGGTGTACGTCGCCGGGTCGCCACCCTACACCTCCACGACGACCGGGAAGACCATCGGCCGGCGCTTGGTCTGCTCGTACAGGTAGCGCGACAACCCGTCCTTGATCTGGCTCTTGAGCAGGGCCACCTCGCTCGTGTGCTCTTCGGGTCGGGCGATCGCCTGCACCACGCGCCGCGCCGCGGCACCGATCACCGGGTCGGAGAGATCGTCGACGAAGCCACGCGTCACGATCTGCGGCTCGCCGATCAGGCGGCCCGTCTGCTTGTCGACGGTAACCACCACGAGGAACATGCCGTCGCTGGCGAGTGCGCGGCGATCGCGGAGCACGACGTCGCCGACCCCGCCGACCGAAAGCCCGTCGACGAACACGTATCCGGACGTCACGGACTGGCCGCGGCGCGCGCTGCCGTCCGCCCGGAACTCCACCGGCTGCCCGTTCTCCACGATGAAGATGTTCTCCGGCGCGACCCCCACTTCCGCCGCCAGGCGACCGTGCTGCACGAGCATGCGGAACTCGCCGTGCATCGGGATGAAGTATTTCGGCCGCGTCAAGCTGAGCATCAGCTTCAGCTCTTCCTGGCTGGCATGCCCCGAGACGTGCGCGTGCCGGATCGCGTGGTAGTAGACGTTGGCGCCTTGCTTGAACAGATTGTCGATGGTGCGCGCCACGTATTCCTCGTTGCCCGGGATGGGGCTGGCGCTGACGATCACCGTGTCGCCGGGCTGGATCTCGACCCAACGGTGATCCCGGTTCGCCATGCGCGCGAGGCCGGCCATCGGCTCGCCCTGGGCGCCGGTGGTGGCGATCACCAGGCGCTCGGGCGGCGTGCTACGGATCTGGTCCTTGGCGATCAGCTGCTCCTGCGGGTACTCCAGATAGCCGAGCTCGGTGGCGATCCGGACGTTCTGTTCCATGCTCCGGCCGACCACGGCCACCTTGCGGTCGAAGGTCCGGGCGGCGTCGAAGACCTGCTGCACGCGCGCGATGTTGCTGGCGAACGTCGCGACGATGACGCGCCCGTCGAGCGGCTCCATGATCTCGCGGAACGCCTCGCCGACGGTCCGCTCGGAAGGCGTATACCCGGGGTTCTCGGCGCGTGTCGAGTCGGACAGAAGGCAGAGCACGCCTTCCTCGCCGACCTTGGCCAGGGTGCGGAAGTCCGACGGCTTGCCGTCGACCGGGGTGTGGTCGAACTTGAAGTCACCCGTGTGGACGATGATCCCGACCGGCGTGCGGATGATCAGACCCATCGCGTCGGGGATCGAGTGGCCGATACGGAACGCGGTCACCGTGAACGGGCCGACGGTCACGGTCTCGCCCGCCTCGAGCGCCAGCATCGGGTTGTTGGTAAGCCGATGCTCCCGCACCTTGGTCGAGAGCAGGCCGCGCGCCAGCGTCGAGGCGTAGATCGGCACGCCCGGGAAGTCGGGCAGCACGTACGGCAGCCCGCCGACGTGGTCCTCATGGGCATGGGTGATGATGAACGCGCGCACGGCCTCGCGGCGCTCCCGCAAGTAGGTCACGTCCGGGATGACGAGGTCGATCCCGAACATCTCCTCGTCGGGGAACATCAGCCCACAGTCGACCACGACGATGTCGTCGCCGTACTCGAAGACATACATGTTCTTGCCGATCTCACCGACGCCACCGAGCGGGATCACCCGCAGGGGGGTCGACTCGGTCGAGCGGGAACCGGCACAGTGGGCGGGAGACGCGCCGGTGGTAGCAGCAGTTGGCGACGGCGGCTCTGTCGGCCGCCGGGCGGTTCGGCTGGGCATCAGAAGAGTGTCATTTGACTGGTCTGGTCCTCTGTCATTGGAGCGTCAGTTCCGTCCGGGGTGCCTGCGCTGACCGAGACACCCGCATCGACGGGCGCCGGCCGCGCCTGATCAACGGGCTCGGCGCGCAGCTCGAGGGTCGCAGGGAGGCCGGGCAGGACGTCCGTCTCGCCGGCTGGGACGTCGGTCACGGGCAGGTCGGACCGCCGGTCGGTCCCGGCAGGCTCGGGCAGGGCGGTCGACGGGCCCGCCATCGGCTGGTCGCTCGTCGGGCGCACCTCAACTGCCTCCTCCCGGGTCGCCTCGCTCTCGGTCCGCGCCGCGCGCGCTGCGCGCGCCTCCAGCAGGACCTGCGGCAGGTTGGCCATGTCGGCGACGAGCGTCTCCTTGAGGGCGGCCTGCCTGAACGCCGCTGCTGGATGGTACATCGCGAACGCCACCGCGGCGGGGGCTCCGGTGGCCGGATCGACCGGCCGAGTCGTCCCATGCGCGGCCGAGATCTTTGCACCGGGCATGAACGTGCCGAGCGAGTAGCGTCCGAGCGTGACGATCACGGCAGGATCGAGCGCCGCGAGCTGCCGACGCAGGAAGCCTGCACAGGCGGCGATCTCGTCGGGCTCGGGGTCGCGGTTGCCGGGAGGACGACACTTCACGACGTTCGTGATGAAGACGTCATCCCGCCGCCATCCGACACGGGCCAGCAGCTCTTCGAGCAGCCCGCCGGCGGCGCCCACGAAGGGGCGTCCCTGCTGGTCCTCGTTCTGCCCGGGCCCTTCACCGACGAAGACCACCTCCGTCTCCGGGTGGCCCTCGCCGGGGACGGCGTGGGTCCTGCTGCGATGGAGGCGGCAGGCCGTGCAGGTGCGGATCTCCGCGGCGATCTGCTCCAGGACCGTGGCGCGCTCGTCCGGTGTCACGCAGCCATCCGCTCCACCGCTCGCAGCCGCCCGCCCTCCCGCGTCGGGATCCCCGGGTTCATCGCGACACCGCGGCGCATCGCGGGGCCTTGGTGCGCGGCCTCACACCGCGGCCGAGGCCGCTCGCCGTGAGGCCGCCGGTAACCAGCCGCGCTCCAGTAGCAACTCGGCGATCTGCACCGCGTTCGTCGCCGCGCCCTTGCGCAGGTTGTCGGCCACGACCCAGAACGCGAGCCCCCGCCCATCGTTCAGCGACGCGTCGGCGCGGATGCGCCCCACGAAGACCTCGTCGCGCCCCTCCGCGTCGGTCGCCAGCGGGTAGCGGTGCTCGCGCGGCGCATCGACGACGACCACACCCGGCGTCGCGGCGAAGAGCGCGCGCGCTTCGTCCGGCGTGATCGGATCGCGCGTCTCGACGTGGACCGCCTCGGAGTGCCCGACGAAGACCGGCACGCGGACCGCCGTGCACGACACCCGCAGCTCCGGCATGTGCAGGATCTTGCGGCTCTCGGTGACGACCTTCCACTCCTCCTTGGAGTACCCGTTGTCGAGGAAGACATCGATCTCGGGCAGCGCGTTGAAGCCGATCGGGTGCGGGTAGACGCGGGCCTCCTTGGGCATCCCGCCCGCGTGCGCGCGGACCTGCGCCTCCAGCTCGTCGACCGCCTTTTCACCGGTACCGGCAACGGCCTGGTACGTGTCCACGATCACGCGCTCCAAGCCGACGCTGTCCCGCAGGGCCATGAAGAGGGGCATCAGCTGCATCGTGGAGCAGTTCGGGTTCGCGACGATCCCTTCGTGCCAGCGCGCGTCGTCGTCGTTCACGCCAGCCACCACGAGCGGGATGCCAGGCTCCATGCGCCAGGCCGACGAGTTATCGACGACCGTGCAGCCCCGCCTGGCCGCTTCGGGCGCCAGCGCTCGCGAGACCGAGGCGCCGGCCGAGAAGAGCGCGACGTCCACGCCCTCGAACGCGTCGGGCGTCGCCTCGATCACGGGGTACGAGTGGCCGTCGACGGTCAGCACCGTCCCGGCGGAGCGGGGCGAGGCCATCGCCCGCAGCTCGCGCATGGGGAAGGCGCGCTCGTGGAGGATGTGGACCATGGTCCGCCCCACGAGCCCGGTGGCGCCACAGACGGCGACGACGGGGCGGGGGTTGACGGGCTTCGGCTGGGGCATGACGGTACTCGACTCCGGTGGTGGGGAGGGCGACCCCACGATGATACTCTGCCGGCTCCGCTGACGGCCGCGGTCACCCGCCCGACGGACGTTGGGGCACACGCGGCACGGCCGGCACCCGCCGTTCGGCGGGTGCCGGCCCCGGTCTGCAGGCTGTCTCCCGCGCACCTCGGGCGCGGTGACGCCTGCAGGCTGAGCGGACCGCCGCGCGCTCGTTCAGGCGTTCTGCCGCGCCAGGTGGCGCTGCATCGCGGCCTTGCGCGACAGGTTGATGCGCCCCTGGCGGTCGATCTCGGTGACCATCACCATCACCTCGTCACCGATCGAGACGACATCCTCGACGCTCGGCACGTGGTAATCGGCCAGTTCGCCGATCCGCACGAGCCCCTCCTTGCCGGGGAGGATCTCGACGAACGCACCGAAGCTCATGATGCGGGTCACTTTGCCGAGGTAGATCGCCCCCACCTCGACGTCGCGCGTTAGCCCCTCGATCGTCTGGATCGCGCGCCGCAGGTTCTCGCCGTTGACCGCCGAGATCTCGACCGAGCCATCGTCCTCGACGTTGATCTCGGTTCCGGTGTCCTCCTGGATCTTGCGGATCATGGAGCCGCCTTTGCCGATGATGTCGCGGATGCGGTCGGGGTTGATCTTGATGGTGACGATCCGCGGCGCATAGTCGCTCATCTGCTCGCGGCTCTGCGGCATCACCTCGAGCATCTTGTCGAGGATGAAGAGCCGCGCGACACGTGCCTTCTCCAGGCCGTCCCGGATGATCGCCTCGTTGATCCCCTTGACCTTGATGTCCATCTGCAGCGCGGTGACGCCTTCGCGCGTCCCGGTCACTTTGAAGTCCATGTCGCCAAAGGCATCTTCCTTGCCGAGGATGTCGGTCAAGATCGCGTAGCGGCCCCGCTCGTCGGTGACCAGGCCCATCGCCGCCCCCGCGACCGGGGCCTTGAGCGGCACGCCGGCGTCCATCAGCGCCAGGGTGGACCCGCAGGTCGACGCCATCGACGTCGAACCGTTGGAGGTCACGCACTCGCTGACGAGCCGGATGACGTACGGGAACTCCTCGGCGGACGGGAGGACCGGCACCAGGGCCCGCTCGGCGAGCGCCCCGTGGCCGATCTCGCGCCGGCCAGGACCTCGCATCGGCTTGTTCTCGCCCGTGCTGTACGGCGGCATGTTGTAGTGATGGAGGTAGCGCTTCGACTCCTCCGGACTGATCGTGTCGATGCGCTGGACGTCGGACGACGGCCCGAGCGTGGCCACCGTGAGCGCCTGCGTCTGGCCACGGGTGAAGAGGCCGGAGCCGTGCGCACGGGGGAGCAAGCCGACCTCCACCGAGATCGGGCGGATCGTATCGAGGGTGCGCCCGTCCATCCGGATCCCCTCGTCAAGGACCAGTTCCCGCACGGTCTTCTTGTGGATGACCGTGCTGAGCGCCTTCGACAGACGGGCGGCGCGCCGACCCCGTTCGAAGAGGGCGTCGGCGCCCTCCTGGTCGCCATCGCGGCGCATCCGGATCGACTGCGCGACCGCGTCGTGGAAGGCGCGGATGCGCCCCGGCAGGTCCCCGCCGAAGTGCGTGACCAGCCCCGCGGTCGCCTCCGCGTCGGGGAGCGCGCGATGGTTGGTCTCCTGGGCCACCCCGAAGAAACGCGCCAGGTCCGCGAGCTTGTAGCTCTCCTGGTCCGGGTAGCCTTCGCGGGCGAGCACCAGCGTGTCGAGGTACTGCCCCGGCTGGTAGCGCGTGCCATCTCCGGCGGCGGCCTCCAGGAACCCCAGGTCGAACCCGATGTTGTGCCCAACGAGGAGCGCCTCGCCCGCGAATTCGCGGAAGCGGCGGAACGCCTCGGACGGCGGGGGCGCGTCGGCCACGTCGGCGTCGGTGATACCGTGCATCTGGTGGCCGACGATGGGGCGGCCAGGGTTGACGAGGGTCGACCAGCGATCGACGACGGCGCTCCCGCGCATCCGCACGGCGCCGATCTCGACCAGCTCGGACGTCAGCGGGTCACGGCCGGTGGTCTCGACGTCGACCACGACCAGCTCGCGGCCCTGCTCGATCGCCGAGACGAAGTCGAGCACGCTCTCGGTACCAGGCTCCAAGTACGGGATCCGCTTGGGCTTGCCCACCTGCGCCCGCAGCTGCTCCTGGAGGTCCAGCAGCGGCCCAAGACTCTGGTGCGCGAAGACGATCGCGTCCGCCATCACCGCTTCGGGCACGATCTTGGCGCCGGCCTCGACCATCATGATCGCGTCGCGTGTGCCGGAGACGACGAGGTCGAGCTCCGACTCCTCGAGCTGGCTGATGGTCGGGTTCAGTACGAACTGGCCGCCGATGCGGCCGATCCGGACGGCGGCGACGGGCCCCAGGAACGGGATCTCGCTGATCGTGAGGGCGGCGGATCCGGCGAGAGTCCCGATGATGTCGGGGTCGTTCTCCTGGTCGGCCGAGAGGACGGTCAGGACGATCTGCACGTCGTCCTTGTACCCCGCGGGGAAGAGCGGGCGGATCGGGCGGTCGGTCAGTCGCGCCGCGAGGATCGCCGCCTCGGACGGCCGGGACTCGCGCTTGATGAAGCCGCCCGGGATCTTCCCGGCCGCGTACATCCGCTCCTCGAAGTCGACCGTCAGCGGGAAGAAATCGAGGCCCGGCCGCGGATCGGCGCGGTTCGCCGTGCCGAGGACCACGGTGTCGCCGTAGCGCACGGTGACGGCGCCGCCCGCGAGACGCGCGAGCTTACCGGTTTCGATGGTCACCGTGCGACCGCCGAACTCGGCTGAGACTGTGACTGTCATCAGTCCTCCTCTTGGCGGAGGACGACCTTGCGCGCTGGACGCGCCGCGGGCCTATAGCGAACGCCCAGGGCGTCTGCCCTGGGCGTGGCGATCGGCGAAATTCCGCCCTAGCGGCGGAGTCCGAGCCGTGCGATCACGGCCCGGTAGCGGGCGTTGTCCCTGCGCACGAGGTACGCGAGCAGGCGACGCCGATGTCCAACGAGCTTGAGGAGGCCACGGCGCGAGTGGTTATCCTTCGGGAAGCGCCGGAGATGCTCGGTCAGCCCCTTGATGCGCTCCGTCAGGAGCGCGATCTGGACCTCCGGCGAGCCCGTGTCGCCTTCGGTGACGGCGAACGAACTGATCAGCGTTTCCTTGGTCTCCCGCGCGAGCGGCACTCGGTCCTCCGAACCTTTACGTCACTACCATCAACCGGCCGAGTGTACCAGCCATCTGCGGGCGGGGCAAACGCGACCCACCCGTGGCCCGCGGACAGCTTCGCCCGAGGGGCCAGGCACACCGCGACCTCCCGCGGCCTCGGGTGCCGGCGGCCCGCGGACCAGTTGTGCACGACGGAGGCACGCGACGGAGCGCAGCCCCGCACCGGTGCCGAGGAACGCAGCAGCCGCTGGTCACTCGGGGCTTACGGCAGGGGCAGCTTCCGTGGAGACCCCGCACCTGGCCTCTTTCGTCGTCGGCGCCGCTCGGCCAGGCCAAGCGAG
>JAJYNJ010000089.1 GCA_021786385.1 Chloroflexota bacterium | reverse complement strand
CCGATCTCGAGGTGCACCACGTCGACGCCGCTCGCCTCCAGGGCGCGGGCCCGCGCCGCCGCCTCGAACGCGGTCTCCGTGCCGATGCGCTCCATCCGACTCGCGAGTCGCATCTTTGCCGCCTCCATGTGGGGTCGGGTTTGCCTCGTGGGACTACTACCCTACTACCGACCAGCTGTCAGACGCTAGTCATCTGACATGCTCTCTGCAGCGCGTGTTGTGGCACAGCTCAGCGCCGCGACCCAAGTGCCGTTCGGCCTGTTATACGCCCCCACATCCATCGCGTGGGCACCCTGGCGCGTCGGGGGTGCGCTCCAGGGACGGGTCATGCCGCATGAAATCGGCCGCCGGACGGCCCGCTCGGCCGTGCCGGAGGTAAGCGCGGCTGTGCCGAAGGTAAGCGCGGGCGCGCGTACGACCCCTTGCACGACAAGGTTGGATAGATTCGAGCTAGTCTCTTCGTTCGCGCAGTGGATCGCGTCGAGGCGTGTCTCGATCTCCCGCGTGGAGGGGCAGCTGTGAAGGATCTCGTGGCGACGCTCGCCGCGTGGCGGGCGGAGGGCGTGGAGGTCGGCCGTGCGGTGGTGGTGCGCACGTTCGGGTCGGCGCCCAGGCAGGCAGGCGCGGTGTTGCTGGCGGCGGCCGATGGGCGGATCGCCGGGTCGGTGAGCGGCGGCTGTGTCGAGGGTGCGGTCGCCGAGGCGATCGCACGAGCCCGCGCCAGCGGGCGTTCCATGGTTGTCCGCTACGGGATCAGCGACGAGGTCGCGTGGGGAGTCGGGCTCGCCTGCGGCGGGACGATCGACGTCCTGGTCGAACCACTGGTGCGGCCGGAGGTAGAGGCCGCGGCGCGAGCCACGGCGGGCGACGTGCGAGGTCCGGCCACGGAGACCCCCATCACCGCGCCGACCGAGGCCGCCTCGCAAGCACGGACGGCGGGCCCGGCGCCGAGCGGTGGGGCGCGGGCCATCATCACACCACTCCCGGCCGACGCGCCTGGGCCCGCGCTCGGCCCCCACACCGGCGGCCGCGGCGAACCTCCCGCCCCGATCCTGGTCGCGTGGGAGGACGGCCGCCTCGACGGGACACTGGGGGACCTGCTGCTCGACGCGGAGCTCGTGCGCGAGGCCCGCGAGGCGCTGGCGCGAGGCGCGTCGTTGACCATCGAGCTCGGTGGGCGCGCGTTCTTCATCGAATCCTTCCCCCAGCGGCCACGGCTTGTGATGGTCGGCGCGGTTCAGACGGCGATCCCGCTGGCGACGATCGCCCGTGTGCTCGGCTACGAGACGATCGTCGTGGACGGGCGGCCGGCGTTCGCGACGCGGGAGCGCTTCCCGGACGTCGATCGGCTGATCGTGGGGTGGCTCGACGAAGTAGCCGACGCGATCGCGCTCGGGCCATCGGACGCGGTGGCGGTGCTCAGCCACGATGTGAAGTTCGACGACCCGGCGATCGTGACAGCGCTCGCACGTGGGTGCGGCTATGTCGGCGCGATCGGGTCACGCAAGAGCCAGGCAGAGCGGCGCGAGCGCCTGCGGGCTGCGGGTGTGAGTGAAGCCGAACTGGCGCGGCTGCGCGGCCCGATCGGGCTCGACTTGGGCGGTCACTCGCCAGCCGAGACCGCTCTGGCAATCATGGCGGAAATCGTGGTGGCCCGATATGGGGGCACCGGCCGGCCGCTGCGGGAACGCCTCGCGCAGGCAGCGCCTGTGACAGCCTGACGTGGAGCTGGGTCGGGTTGGCGCGGTCGTCCTCGCAGCCGGGGCGTCCGAACGATTCGGCGGCGTCAAGGCGTTGGCGTCTCTCGACGGGCGTCCCATGCTGCAACACGTGCTCGACATGGCCCGTGCCGGCGGGCTGCGCGACGTCGTGGTCGTGCTGGGCAACGCGGCGGAGCAAATCGAGCGCACGATCGTCTGGCACGGCGAACGGATCGTGCGCAACCCTCGCCCCGAGGCGGGACTCTCCGGTTCCCTGCGCCTCGGTTTCGGAGCGCTCGGGGCGAATGTGATGGCCGCGTTCGTGCTCCTCGGCGACCAGCCCCTCGTGCGGCCTGCGGTGCTCGACGCCCTCCTGGCGGCCTTTCCCGAGGAGGGACGGACGGTGCTCGTGCCGCGCTATGCCCAGGGGGGTGGCCCCAACCCCGTCCTGATAGGCCGAGCCGCATGGCCGCTCGTGTTCGAGGCCGTTGGTGACCGGGGGCTCGGGCCGCTGCTCCGGCGACACGCGGAGCTCGTGCTCGAGGTGCCGGTAGCTGGCGCGAACCCCGATATCGACACACCCGCGGACTTGGCCGCGCTGGAATGGGCGAAGCGAGCGCGGGTCGACCGCGTGCCCGAGGTGCCCGACGACCCGGATGCCGACGCTCCGTAGGCCACGGCCCCATCCCACATCGCGAGGCGGCGCTGCCCGTCGCATCGTTCGCGCCTCCGGGCTTGTCCCGACCGGCGGCCACGCTTCGTAGTACCGCGTGCTCAGACGGACAGCGCTTCGCGGGCGAGTTCGTAGGCGCGGGGATAGTCACCGCTCTCGGCCAGCATGTGCGACCAGCCTCCCAGGACGTCACGAATCCGACCGCGCGAGCCACTGGCGCGCGCGAGGTCCGCGGCACGGGCGAAATCCCCCTCTGCGGCCTCCACCTCACCGCGCCGCCAACGGACTCGGGCACGGGTCGCGAGCGCATCGATGAGCGCCTTCTGGTTGGCGGTCCGTTCGGCTGCATCGATGGCGCGATTCACGATGGTCGTGGCCGCCTCGAGGTCCGATCTGGCCAACGCGAGCTGCGCCTCCGTCTCGGTGACATGCGCCAGCCATCGGCTGTCTGCCAGCGCCTCGAAACGTGCGCGCGCTCTCGCCGCCAGTTCGCCGGCGCGCGTCAGGTTGCCCAACTTCAGGAACGCGAGGGCCATGTCGTTCTCCAGGGCGGCGGTCTCGGCCTCGGCATGCATGGCCGCGAAGAGCGCCAGACTCGCGTATCCGGTCCGCACGGCGGCCTCGTAGTCTCCCGTCTCGCGATAGCTGTGGGCAAGATCGAAGAGGTACGTGGCCCGTCGACGGTCATCCAGCTGTTCGGCGATCCCCCGGATCTCCGCCAGGTAGGCGAGGGCCTTGTCGTGCTCGCCGTCTCGGGTCTCGACGGCCGCCAGCGCGATCACCAGGCGGAGATGAAAGTCCGGCTCGACGTGCAGCCCAGCGCGTACCCTTGACAGGATGGCCTCGAGCAGGCCGCGCGCCTCGGCGGTGTGCTCTTGGAGGTATTCCCCGTAGGCGACCCAGTACCGCGCCAGCGCCGCGTCGGCCTTCCGACCGAGGCCGTCGAAGATCTCGGCGGCCTCGGATCCGGCCGCGGCCGCCTCTGGGCCGCGGTTCAACCGGGCGAACGCTTCGGCCCTGCCACGCAGCAGTTCGGCTCGCGCCCTGCCGGGCAGAGCTTCCGCCAGCTGCAACTCGTAGATGTCGAGGGCATCCTGCCAGCGACCGCTCGCGAGCAGCAGGTCCGCTTCGAGCCGGTTCCAGTGGTCCGCCTCGCCGGCGATGAGTTGGGCGGCCGGCACGTCCAGCCGGGCCGCGAGGTAGCGGAGTGCGGTGATCGACGGTTTGGAGAGACCGTTCTCGAGCGCGCTCACGTACGCCTTCGTGTACCGATCGCCAGCCAGCTCTTGCTGGGTCAGGCCGGCCCGCAGCCGCGCCTGGCGCAGTCGCGCTCCGATGGACTGCGCCAGAGCAGTGTCATCGAGCCTGACGCGGCGTCGTCTCCTGGTCTCGGTCATCGGCCGCAGTGTATGCGCTTCGCCAATCCCACTTGACCTGTCCGAGTAATTCAGCCGGCGAGACCGCCAACCGCGCGGAGATCAGCAGCAACGCCCGGAGCGACGGAAGCGCACGCCCGTGCTCGACCGCCGAGATGAACGAGCGGGTCATTGGGGCGCCCAGCTGGGTCTGCGTCAATCCCGCCGCCGTGCGGAGCTCGCGAACTCGAGCACCCAAGACCGCGGCGTAGCCCTCTGCGTGGTGTTGTGTAATACTTGACAGACCCATGTGACGAGTCTAGCGTGACGCGCACGCTCCCGTCCACAGGGGGCACTCGAGAGGAGACGTGCGACATGTCTCGAACAACGCGTGCGCGTCTGCGCCTGCTCATCAGCATCGGCATGGCGGCTCTGGCAACGCTCTCTGTGGCGGTCGGCGCGGCCCTTGCAGGAAGCGGAGGGCCACCGTTTCCGCGCTGACCAACGCGGTCTCGCGGCAGCTGGCCCGGCCATGACGGTGGTCTGGCTCGAGGACGCAGGGCCGCACGGGAGCAGTCCCCTTCCACGGTTCGGAGCGAGACCGGGGACTCCTCGTGGCGGGGCGCGCGGCGTTCCGTGGGGCGCCGTCGTCGCCTGGGCCGCTCGTGCGGCTGGATCAGCAGCCGCGCGTCGGGTCGCGGCGATCCCTTCTCCGTTGGGGAAGCAGCTCGCCAATCGTGGCCACGAGGGCGGCCGCGGGATAGGGCTTCGCCAGGAACGCGTCGCAACCGGCCTCCATTGCCGCCTGCTGCTCCGCGGGCAGGACGCTGGCGGTCAGCGCCACGATCACTGGGCGGGTTTCCGGGGGTCCCCTGCGGAGCTCGGCCGCGAGTTCGAGCCCGAGGCCGTCGGGCAGGTGCACGTCGAGCAGAATGACGTCCACCGGTTCCACGGCCAGGATCGCGCGCGCTTCGGCGAGCGTGCCAGCCTCGCGGAGGATCGCCCCGCGCACGGTCGGATCGTCGGCGCGGACGAGGATGGCGCGGATGAGGGTCCGGTTGAGCGGATCATCATCGACCGCGAGGATCCTGAGCGGCGGGTCGGTCGGCGCTCCCGTCATGGCGGCCCCGGGCCGGGATCGGCGGCCGGGAGCGAGAACCGCGCGAGCCACCGGCGGAGGCCGGCCGCGGCGTCCTCGCCCTTGTCGACGATCCCAAGGATCTTCCCGTTGAGACGGGCCTTCTCGGCGTCGGTCAACGGGTGCGCGGTCAGGATGAGGATCGGCACCTCGCGGCTCAACAGATCCGCCTTCAGCGCCGCGACGACCTCGAACCCGTCGAGGTCGGGCATGAGCAAGTCGCAGATGACGAGGTCGAACCGCTCGGCTGTGGCCCGCCTGACGGCCTCGCGCCCGCCGGCCGCCCGGACGACTTCGAAGCCCTCGGGGCGGAGCGCCGCGTCGACGAGCTCGAGCGCGGCCGGGTCGTCGTCGACGGCGAGGACCCGGACGGTCCGCTCGTGGACCTTCGTCGTGAACGTATAGCGCGCCAGCCGATCGAGCAGGGCCTGCCGGTCGACCGGTTTCAGGAAATAGTCCACCGCGCCGAGCGCGAGGCCTAGGCCGCGCTCGTCGACGACCGTGACGATGATGACCGGGACGTCGCGCAGGACGGGATCGGCCTTGAACTCGCGGAGGACCTCCCAGCCGTCCATCCCAGGCAACAGGATGTCGAGGATGATCGCCGTCGGGGGACGCGCACGCGCCTCGACGAGACCCGACGGCCCGTCCAGCGCGACCCGGACCCCGTAGCCGTCGGCCTCCAGATACGCGCGCAGGAGGCGAACGGCGCTCGGACCGTCCTCGATGACGAGCACCTCGGCGCCGGGGCGCCGGTCCGTCGCCGCGCCCTGAGGCGGCGCCTCGCTCACCGCTTCGACCACCGGCTCTGACAGTGCCGGCTGCGGAAAGATGGCCGTGAACCGGCTGCCCGCGCCGACCGCGGATTCGAGCTCGATCCGGCCGCCATGGGCCTCGACCAGCCGGCGCGTGAGCGCCAGGCCGAGTCCGGTGCCTCCCTGGCGCGCTGCGGCGTCGCCGACCTGGCGGAACTCCTCGAAGATGGTCGCTTGGTCCTCGGGCGCGATGCCGATCCCCGTGTCGGCGACGGTGACGCGTACCTCACCGGCGCCACCGGCCGCCTCGACCCGGACCGAGCCGCCATCGGGGGTGAACTTGATCGCGTTCGAGAGGAGGTTGTACAGGACCTGGCGGACACGACCCCGATCCGCGACCAGTTGCCCGGCGGCGACCGTGGTCGTCAGCCTCAGGTGCTTGCGCTCGGCGAGTGGCCGGAGCCCCGCGACCGTCTCGGTGACCAGGCCGCGCAGGTCGAACGGCGCGCGGTCGAGTTCGAGCCGGCCCGCCTCGACCTTGGCCAGGTCGAGGACGTCGTTGATGAGCGCGAGGAGGTGTTGCCCCGAGTGATGGATATGCCCGATCCACTCGTCGGGCACGAGCCGGCGGTCGCCCTCGCGTGGCTCGCCCCGCATGAGCTCAGAGAAGCCGAGGATCGCCGAGAGCGGGGTGCGGAGTTCGTGGCTCATGCTGGCGATGAAGTCGCTCTTCGCCTGGCTCGCCGCGAGGAGCCGCGCTGCGAGGCGGGCCTGCTCGGCGTGGAGGCGCTCGCGTTGGGCGAGGATCGCGGCCTGGGCGGCGAGGAGGCCGAGGAGGGTCCGGTCCTCGGCCCCAAAGAGCGAGCGGTGGCGGGCAAGGAGGATGAGCGCGCCGCGTCCCTCGGGACAGGCCACGACCGCCACGAGTCGGGCACCGCTCCGCTCGCCGAGCTCCCGCGCGATCGGGCTCGCCTCGGCCACTGGCCGCTCGATGGCGTCATGCGCGTCGGCGAGCAGCGCCTCGAAGGCTGCGCTCGTCCAGCGGGTGCCCGGTCGCTGGAGGTCGGAACCGGCAGCCGCCAGCAGCCGGACGTCGGCGGTCTCGCGCCCGACGATCGCCGCTGCCTCAGCCCCCGCGATCTCGCGGGCAGCCTCGGCGAACCGTCCCCAGACGGCATCGGGGCCCGCACCCAGGCCCTCCCGTTCGAGTAGGCGCAGCCCGAAGCGGTAAGCTGCCATGCCTTGCCAGACCCGGCGGAGCGGCCCGGGCGGCAGGAACGCGACGACATACCCGAGCGCGGCGACGAGGGCGGCGAGGCGGGCGAGGGCCGTGCCGGCGGTGCCCGCCCCTGCGGCACCCGCGCCCGCGGCGAGGATCGCCCCGGCGAAGAGCGCGGTGGCCATGGCGGCGAGGCTGAGGCGGAACCGTGCAGCGCCGGTCCGCTCGCGCGCCTCCGAGGCGAGGTAGCCGGCGGCCCCGAGCTCGATGCCCACGAACACGGCGACCGCGGCGAGCGTGAGGCCGACCGGGAGCGGGCGCGGCAGGACTGCGAGCGGCACTGCGGCAACGAGATAGCCGAGGAGGGCGACGGACCTGACCGCGCGGGGCACGGGCCGCAGGCGCGCCGCCAGGCCGAGCGTGAAGAGGGGCTGTGCGAGGAGGAGCGCGGCGCCCATGGCCGCGAGCCAGGAGGGGGTCGCGCCGAAGACGAGCGGAACGACCTGCAGGACGAAGAGTGCGGCGACGGCGCCGAAGACCGCGACGAGATCCCGGCTGAGCGGATCGCGCCGGCGGACGTAGTCGACGAGCGACGCGACGAAGAGGACCCCAAACAGCAGCTCGATCGCGAGCGTGATCGCGGTGTCGAGCATCTGGCTTCCTCCGCCGGCTTCCCGCGCGCCTCCGACGAGGGTAGCGCACGGGCGGCCTGTCGTCTTCGGTTAGTTGACTCCCGGTGGCGCGTAGAGGCCGCCGGTGAACGACGCCGCGGTGACCTCGCCGGCTGCGGCGGCAAGCGTCGCGTGCTGTGCGAGGAAGATCTCGCTGAGGCCGGGGTCGAACTGGCGGCCGGCTTCGCGGCGGATCTCGTCGAGCGCCTGCTCGAGCGGCAGGCCGGCCCGGTACGGGCGAACATGGGTCATCGCGTCGAACGCGTCGACGATGGAGACGATCCGGGCGCCCGTTGGGATCGCTTCGCCGCGCAGGCCGTCCGGGTAGCCGGCCCCGTCCCAGCGCTCGTGGTGCGCCCGGACGATCGGCCCGACGAACGCACCGAGTCGCAGCGGCGCGACGATGCGGGCGCCGGTCGCTGGGTGCCCGCGCATCGCGCTCCACTCGAGGTCCGTCAGCGGCCCGGGCTTGCGTAGGATCGCTTCCGAGATCCCGATCTTGCCGATGTCGTGGAGGGCGGCGCCGTAGCCGACGGCCTCGATCGCCTCGGCGTCGAGGCCGACGGAGCGGGCGAGCCCGACCGCGAGGCGCGCCACCCGGTCGCAGTGGTGCTCGGTCGTCGGATCCTTCGCCTCGACAGCATTCGCGAGGGCGACGAGGACGCCCTGGGCCGACTCGAGCCGGTCGATCGCAGCCTTCGTCCGCAAGGCGGCGCGGATGCGGGCCAACAGTTCGGGCGCCTCGAACGGTTTCGTCAGGAAGTCAGTCGCGCCGGCGTCGAGCCCAGCGATCTTGTCCTCGAGGGCACCGAGCCCGGTGACGAGGATGATCGGGAGGAGCGCGGTCGCCGGGTTGGCCCGGACCCGGCGGGTCACCGCGATCCCGTCGTGGCCCGGCATCCGCACGTCGAGGAGGAGGAGATCGACGGCGCGCCGACTGGTGACCACCGCGAGCGCGGCGTCGCCGCTTGCCGTCTCGACGACATCGTAGCCGGCGCGGACGAGGAGCGTCCGCAGGAGGGCGCGCACCGCCGCGTCGTCGTCGGCGACGAGGATCCGTTCAGTCCGTCCCACGTGTACCTCTCGGCTCGGGCGTGCACGGCGCGCACACACGCGGCAGCCGTGCCGACCTGCTGGCCGCGCAGCTCACCCAGGTCATCTGCGCTTCTTGCTCCGCCGGGGCGACATGGGTGCACATCATCAACCACCGCATGGGCATTGACAAGTGCAAGTTGACTGCGCGGCGATGGCGGCCGCGACGGCGCAGCGTACGAACAGCGTGCCGACTCCCGGCCCCACAGTCGCATCCGATCGTCCTGCCCGCTCGAGCGCGTGGAGCTGGCGACTGATCGGGACGGTCAGGCCGCGGGCTCGGCCGGCAGCGGCTCGTAGTCGGCCTCGCTGAGCGTCCAGCCGGCCTGGGCCCCACCCAACGCGTGCGCCAGCGCGCTCCCGACCACGACCACCCCGATGTTCAGCAGGACGGCGACCAGGCCGATGTACAGCTTGATGCCGTTCGGGCCGCCGACCGGGAAGGCATGCAGGGCACTCGCGAACTTCTCCACCAGGAGCCAGTAGGTGCCCGTGACGATCCCCACCAGCCAGCCCAGCGTGACGGCCCGGCGGTCGAGCCACTTCACGTAGAGGGCCAGGAAGACGGCTGGCAACGTCTGGATGATCCAGACCCCGCCGGCCAGCTGCAGCGTGATGGCGTACTGGGTGAGGCCCGGGATGAGGATGAAGCCCAGGGCCCCGACCTTCACCAGGAGCGAGGCGATCTTGGCGACCCGCGACTCGTCGCGAGGTGTGGCGTTGGGACGGAGATACTCGCGATAGATGTTGCGGCAGAAGAGGTTCGCCGCCGCGATCGACATGATCGACGCGGGCACCAGCGCGCCGATCGCGATGGCCGCGAAGGCGAAGCCGGCGAACCAGCCCGGGAAGGCGAACTGGATGAGCTGCGGCACGACGCTGTTGGCGCCGTACGGTCCCGCTGGCCTGATGCCGGCGGCGATCGCCATGTACCCGAGCAGCGCGATGAGGCCGAGCAGGAGCGTGTAGGCGGGCAGGAACGCGCTGTTGCGCTTGATCGCGTGTTGGCTGCTCGCGGCGAGGGTACCGGTGATCGTGTGCGGAAAGAGGAAGAGCGCCAGGGCCGAGCCGAGCGCCAGCGTCGAATAGCCCCCGAAGAGCGGCGGGGCGAGGGTCAGATGGGCGGCGGGAACCGTGGCGAAGATGGTGCCGAAGCCGCCGAGCTTGAGGGGGATCACGATGATGGCCACGATCACCGTGACCCAGATGAGCGAGTCCTTCACCAGCGCGATCAGCGTCGGCGCGCGCAGGCCGCTGACGTAGGTGAAGATCGCCAGTACCAGGAAGGAGATCAGCAGGGCGGCTTCGACGTTGACGCCCATGACGTTGAGGACGACCGCGATCCCCAGGATCTGCAGGGCGATGTAGGGCATCGTGGCGACGATGCCGGTGACCGCGATGAGCAGCGCCAGGAAGCGGCTGTCGAAGCGCTCCTTGACATAGTCGGAAGCCGTCACGTACCCGCGGTTCTTCGCCACCTGCCAGAGCCGGGGCATGATGAGGTAGACCAGCGGGTAGACGATGACCCCGACCGGCAGGACGAAGAGGCCCAGCGCACCCGAGCCGAAGACGAGGGCCGGCACGGCGATGAAGGTGTATGCCGTGTAGATGTCGCCGCCCAGCAGGAACCAGGTGACGATCGTCCCGAAGCGCCGGCCGCCGAGGCCCCACTCCTCGATCAGGTCCAGGTCCCCCCGGCGCCAGCGCGCCGCCACGAAGCCCAGGACCGTGACGAAGAGCCCGAGCGAGACGAAGACGGCCACCTCGTCCCACTGGATCATCGCTCGCCTCCCGGGCTCCGGATCAGGTAGACCAGGATCGTCAGCGCCGCCGCGACGACGGTCCACAGGAACTGGTACCAGATGAAGTACGGGATGCCCTGCCACTCCGGCTGGATCCCCGCATACAGCGGCGGCCAGAGCACCGCGACCAAGGGGATCAGGAAGATCAGCAGGGCCCAGTCTCGCGTCCGCACGCCATCATCCCTCCTAGTCCGAGTCCGTCGAGCAGCTGGTTGGTGGAGATCGCGCGTTCCGGCGTCGGCAAGACGCGGTTTCATGGCGCGTCCGCGGGAGGTGTCGAGGCGCACGAGCGCGAGGCCTGCGCCGGGACGATCTCGCTCCACGACGAGGGCGCGCTGACCTGCCCGGGACGTTTCGTACCCGCTGTCGAGCCCAATGGCCGCACCGCCGATGACCAGGAGGCCGACCGAGGAACGCATGGCCGTCTGCTTCGCGACCGATCGCTGGGCAGTCGCCGGCAGGGTCTGGCTCATGTCGATCCTGCCCTTCCTCCCAGGAAGGAGGCCAGCGCCTCGGCGTAGCGCGCCGCCGCGGCCGCCGGATCGGCGGCGCAGGTGACGCCCGAGAGCACCGCGACCCCGTGCGCACCCGCCTCCAGGACCTCCGCGACCCGATCTGGGGCGATGTTGCCGATGGCGATCACCGGGACGGGGCTCTCGGCGACGATCGCTCGGAGGGCGTCGAGCCCGAGCCGGGGCGCCGGGTTGACTTTGGATCGCGTCCCGAAGACCGGGCCCACGCCGATGTAGTCGACCGGGGTGGCGAAGACGGCGCGCGCCTCCGCGAGGCCGTTGGCCGTACCGCCGATGAGGAAGCCGTCGCCCAGTAGGCGACGCGCTTGGTCGGCGGGGAGATCCTCCCGACCGACGTGGACTCCCGCCGCACCGACGGCGAAGGCGACGTCCGCCCGGTCGTCCACGATGCAGGCGACGCCCGCGGCGCGACAGATCTCCGCGACCTGCGTCGCGACAGCGACGAGGTGTCGGGTCGACAGCGGTCGCTTCTCGCGGTATTGGATCGTGTCGGCGCCGCCCTCGATCGCCAGCTGAGCGAGCTCGCTGTGAGAGAAGCGGGCCTGGAGCGTCTCGTCGGTGATGACGTGGAGTCGGCCGACCCGCCTCATCGGCCTGGTTTCCGGGGCGCGGCCGGCGTGTCCTCGATCGGCCGCTGTTCGCGCCGGTAGCCCATATTCGAGACGATCTGCTCGTACCGGCTCATCGTGCGGGAATCGCGACGCATCGCGGCGCGCTCGACGCGGCCAGCCGGCGTGGCGGCCTCGCTCGTGGCGACCAGCACCGCGCGGACGACGGCGCCGACCCGGGGTGCGTCGTCCGTCCCGGTCCAGCGCGCCTGCAGCGGATCGGGTGAACCGGAGCGCGCCCGCTCCCTCTCCACCTGCGTGACGGAGCGCTCGCGAAGCAGGGCTAGTTCGTCGCGCTCAGTTGCGCGGTTCGCCGTTCTTCGACAGTCGACTTCAACGCTGCCCAGTCGACGTCGCGGAAATTGTGCATCGGGCAGAACGCCGGTCCGCACATCGAGCAGAACTCGGTGCTCTTGAAGTAGTCGTCCGCCAGCGTCTCGTCGTGCATCGCCTGGGCCGTCTCCGGGTCGAGCGCCAGTCGAAACTGTTCGCGCCAGTCGAACTCGAAGCGGGCCTTCGAAATCGCGTCGTCCCACTTGCGGGCGCCCGGCCGACCGCGAGCGAGGTCTGCCGCGTGCGCGGCGATCCGGTACGCGATCAATCCCTGCTTCACGTCCTCGGCATGGGGCAGGCCGAGGTGCTCCTTGGGGGTGACATAGCAGAGCATGCTCGCCCCGTGCCAGCCGACGATCGCTGCACCGATGGCACTGCTGATGTGGTCGTAGCCGGGCGCTACGTCGGTCACGAGTGGCCCGAGTGTGTAGAAGGGAGCCTCATGGCAGAGCTCCTGCTCCTTGCGCACGTTCATCTCGAGCTGATCCATCGGGACGTGTCCGGGTCCCTCGATCATCACCTGGACGTCGCGAGCCCAGGCGCGCTCGGTGAGCTCTCCGAGGGTGCGCAGCTCGGCGAACTGGGCGGCATCGGAGGCGTCGGCGACCGAGCCGGGCCGAAGACCGTCGCCGAGCGAGAGCGAGACGTCGAAGCGTCGACAGATGTCGAGGATGTCGTCGAAGCGCTCGTAGAGCGGGTTCTGCCGTCGGTGGTGGACCATCCAGCGGGCGAGGAGACCGCCGCCGCGCGAGACGATGCCCGTGAGGCGGTGCTGGACGAGCGGCAGGTGCTCGACCAGGATGCCCGCGTGCACGGTCATGTAGTCGACGCCCTGGCGCGCCTGGTGTTCGATCATCGCCACCAGGTCGTCGCCGGTCAGGTCCTCGACTCGCTCCACCCTGGTGAGCGCTTGGTAGATCGGCACCGTCCCGATCGGCACGGACGAGGCGTCGATGATCGCCTGGCGCGTCTCGTCGATGTGCTTGCCGGTCGAGAGGTCCATCACCGTGTCGGCCCCCCAGCGGACCGCCAGCCGGAGCTTGTCCACCTCCTGCTGGAGGTCAGAGGTTGTCGGGGAGTTGCCGATGTTGGCGTTGATCTTGACCCGGGCCCGCAGCCCGATCGCCATCGGCTCGAGCGCGCGATGGTTGACGTTGGCCGGGATGATCATCCGACCGCGGGCAACCTCGTCGCGGATCTCCTCGGGCGATAGCTTCTCACGCTCGGCCACGGCGGCCATTTCGGGCGTGACGACGCCCCGGCGGGCGTAGTGCATCTGGGTCACGCACGACCGATCGTCGTGCTCCATCCGTTGCGGCACTCAAGGCTCCCTTCGCTGGCATGATCCAGATCAGGTTCTCGGGTCGGCGCGACGTTCGCGCCCTCTCAGCCCCTCAGCGGGACTCCCCGGCTTTCGCGGATCGAGTCTACCGCGTGCGCGAGGCCGGCCGCAAGGGGACGCCGAGGCCACGCGTCGCGCGGATCGGCCACAAATGATGGCGGATTGGCAATGCTTGGCCAAGGAGGGGCGCACGCCGTGGTCACTTGACACGAGCTGTAGCCTACTGAGTCAATCGGCGTGCAGGAGACGTTGGACGTCTAATGACTACTGAAGCAGCCTTTGAAACCCCGCGTCCTAGGCACCGCATCCCGCTGCACCGGCAGGTCAGGGACGATCTCATTCGTGGCATCCGCGGTGGGGCATATCACGATCAGCTGCCGCCGGAGTCCTCCCTGGCCCACGACCTCGGGGTCAGCCGAACCACGTTACGGGACGCCCTGCTCGAGCTCGAACGTGAGGGCGTCGTCGTCCGACGACACGGGATCGGCACCTTCGTGGTCGGCTCCGCCTCGACGGTGGCCGAGCATCTCGATCAGCTTCATAGCATCCCATCGCTGATCACGGCCTCCGGCTTCGAGCCGGCGGTCCGTAGCCTCTCCATCAGCCGTGGAGTCAAGAGCCGGGCTGCCGCACAGGCCTTGGGGCGCCCGGAATCAAGCCGCTTCACTGCCATCAGCCGCACGTACCTCGCTAGTGGTCGGCCAGCCGCGTGGGTCGTGGACTACGTCCCGAGCTCCCGAAAGCTCGATGAGGCGCTTGCCGCCTTCGAGGGTGAGATGCTGCCGGTTCTGGATGCCGCATTGGGCATACGGATTAAGCAGGTCCGTGCCACGGTCACCGCCGTCAGGGCCGGCCGGGCCGTCGGGAGAGCGTTGGGGACGTCGCCGTCCACGCCGCTCGTCCTCTTGCGTCACTCCGTGATTGATCCGCTGGGGAGGGTCTGTGCCTACGGGGAGAGCCGGCTCATGCCTGACATCTTCACATTGACCGTCGTACGCGTGAGAGAGTAGGAGCGATCGATGCGCGGTTTCTTCGATGTTCGGGGAAGTTTCACGCCGATGGCCATCGTCCTCATCCCGATCGCCGTGGCCATCAATGCCGGCCTCCATTTCATCACCGTCTTCCTCAACCTGCCGATCTTTCTCGATACGATCGGGACGATCTTGGCGGCAATCCTGGCCGGACCCTGGGTCGCCGCGGTCGCCGGGATCCTGACCAACGTGGTGGTCGGCTTGATCACGACGCCGACCTACATCCCCTACGCGATCACGAACGCGGCGATCGGGATCACGGCTGGGATCCTGGTCTACTTCGGCTTCTACCGGCACCTCTGGTTGGCCGCGGTCGCCGGCCTGATCCTGCCCCTCGTCGGCGCCACAATCTCGGCGCCGATCACCGTCGTGGTGTTCGGCGGGGCCACCGGAACCGGCTCGGATGCGGTGACGGCGTTCTTCCTCGCGAGCGGCGACAAGCTCGTTGCTGCCGTCTTCAAGGCCGGCTTCCTGGTGGCGATCGTCGACAAACTCATCAGTTCGCTGATCGCCTACGCCGTCGCCAAGAACATCCCGGCTGCCTATAGTGCCAAGTTCCCGGCGATCACCCGCAATCACGAGGCCGCGGTGGGCTAGGTTCCGCGATGACCGGCTCCGCAGGGACTCTGTATCGACGCGGAGACTCGTTCGTCCACCGAGCGCATCCGATGACCAAGCTCCTGTATGCGGGGGCCATGACTGCATACAGCCTGCTCATCACGCAGCCCGCCGGCCTGGCGGTCCTGGCCGTCTCCGTTTGCCTCGTGCTCGGGCTCGCAGGGGTCGGACGCGCCTTCCTGCGCTCGGTGGCGCGGTACTTGGTGCTGTTGGGCCTGTTCTTGCTCATCATTCAGGGGATCTTCTACCAGGGGCCAAGCACCATCCTCTGGGACGTCGGCCCGGTCAGCTTCAAGACGGTCGGCGTCGCCGTCACGGCAGGGATGATCCTGCGGATCTTCACCATGGTCGCGAGCTTCTTCGTGGTGATTCTGACCACTCATCCATCGGAGCTCGTTCAGGCGCTTGAGCAAGCGGGGGCGTCACCGAAGGTTGGCTACCTCCTACTCGCAACGCTGCAGCTCAGCCCCGAGATGGTCGAGCGGGCGGGCAGGATCATTGACGCGCAGCGATCTCGAGGCCTCCACACGGATGGATCCGTGTTCCTCCGCCTCCGGGGCCTGGTTCCGCTCGTGGCGCCCCTGTTCTACGGTTCCCTGATGAGCGTCGAAGCAAAAGCGATGGCCCTGACGGCCCGCGGATTCTTCATCGTCGGCCGTAAGAAGACGTGGCTGCAGGAGCTTGACCGGGCGCCGTGGGAGTCCGGCCTGCGGCTGCTCCTTGTTGCCGTCCTGATCGTGATCGTCGTTCTGCGGGTGGCCGGATGGGTCTAATCCTTCGGGACGTCTGCTTCGCCTACGCAGGAGCTGCTCGCGACGCACTGACCGGTGTGAATCTGGCACTCGAGACGGGCAGGTTCTACGGT
>JAJYNJ010000023.1 GCA_021786385.1 Chloroflexota bacterium | reverse complement strand
CACGTTCGAGGGCCGCACGCGCGAGACGCCGGGCACGCCAGCGCCCGGCGAGGAGCCGGAGGCCGCCCGGCACGCGGGGAAGCGCGTGCGCGCTCTCGACTACGAGGCGTACGACGAGATGGCGCTGACCACGTTGGAGGCGATCGCGGACGAAATCGAGCGGCGCTTCGACGTCCGCAGGGTCGGGATCGTGCACCGCACGGGACGGGTCCCGCTGGGGGAGACGAGCGTGGTCGTCGTCGTCGCCTCGCCGCACCGCGACCGGGCCTTTGCGGCGTGCCGCTACGCGATCGACGAGCTGAAGGCCCGCGCGCCGATCTGGAAGGCCGAGCAGTTCGAAGACGGCACCGTCTGGATCGGGGCGCCGGCGCGTCTGACTCCGCCGACCGACGACCCGGCCCGCCCATCGGCGACCGCCGAGGCCGACTGATCCGCCGCCAGCCCCGCCGCCGATCTCGAACAGGGCTGCGACGGGGCGTCTCGAGCCGCTCTGTGTCGCCCGTATGATGCTGGCGTGACGTCGTCAGGGACCACCGATCTCGCCGCCAGCGCCGCGACGCTCCTCGACCTGGCCGAGGCTCTTGCCGCTCGCTTCGCGGAGACGGCGCGCTCGCACACGAGCGTGGCCTGCCAACGCGCGATCCTGCGCGCGATCGGCGTCACCGGGCTCGCGCCGAACGGCCGTCCGCTCGCCCTGGAGGTCGTGCGCCGCTTCTCCACGGCCAACCGCCGACTCTTGCGCGGCGGCATTGCCCTGCCGTTCGCGCTCGCCGCCCACGAGTACGACCTCGAACCCCAGCAGCTGGCCCTGGAGGTCGCGCAGGGACACGTGGACCTCGCGGCGGAAGCGGAGCTACTCCGCGAGCGGTCCCGCTCGGGCCCGGCCAGAGCGCTGCTCGACACGTGGCTGGAGTCCGCCGACGATCGGTTCGAGGCGAACCGCGTCGCGCGGGCCGAGCTCGCAGAGCTGTTCGGTGCGCCACCCTCGCCCTGCGTCGCGGTCGAGCTGCGCGCCTTCGATGCACGGGAGGCCGCGGCCGACGCCGCTGCACTGGTCGGCGCGGGCGCCGATCTGGTGCGCGTTCGCGTGCCCCGCGATGGCGAGCTGCGCGACGACCTCGGCGGCGTGGCCGCCGAGGACGAGTGGCCCGTCGGGCCGGACGCGCCGCCACCGGCCGGAAGCCAGCGTGGCCTCGCGCTGCTGCGGGCCGCACTGGACGAAGCCGGCGCTCGCCACGGCGGCTACGCGCGGTTGGCGGCCCGCCGGGTCGGGCTCGCCGCGCCGGAACTCGCCGTGGTCGCTGGCTTCGAACGCGTCGATGCGGTCTTCGTCGACCCGCTGGAGGCGATCGCGGAGTTCGCCGTGGATCCCGCGCGGGCCTTCGTGGACCACGCGTTGGCCGAGGCGCTGCTCCTTCGCTCCGGGGCACGCCTGGTCATCGGCCCGGGGCCTCTCGTGGCGCCGGAAGCGCCCCACACGCCCGACGAGGTCACGGCGGCCTCGGGTGGGGCGCTGGCGCTCCAGGCGCTCAGCCGGGCGTTCGCACTGCGGAACGGCTGGAGCGTCGATCGCCTCGACCTCGGGGCGTTCCCCACGTTCATTCCGCCGCGCGAGCAGGCGACGCGCGGATTGCTCGAGGTCGGCCTGCGCTCGATGCTCTTCCCAGGCCACCGCCTCGTGATCGACGTGCACGTGGCGGAGGCCACAGGCGCCGCACTTCCCGCGCTGCTCGGGGCATGGCTGGCCCAGGGAGACCAGATCGGCGCGGTCTTCGTGCCGCACGCTGCCGCGGAGGTCGGCCGGGCACGGGACGGGCTGCGCGGCGCGGGCCTCGTGGCGGATGCGTTTGCCAATGCGCGGGCGGTGGGTGCGTATCGGGGAACGGCGCTCGAGCGCGCATCCGCGGCCCTGGAGCATGCGGTGGGGGTCTTGCGGACGGTCGAGCGCGCGGGTCTGGCGGCGCTCTTCGGTCCCCGTGAGTGGCTGGGGGCGGAAGGGATGGAGACGTGGGGGTCGGGCGATCCAGCGGGCGCATGGGCATGGCGCGTGGAGCCTGGGACGAGCCCGTCGTCGGGGGACTGGTAGTGGATTCGCGCGAGGGGAGCGGCAGCGCATGAGTGATCGGTGGGGGCGGGCAGACGAGCCGACGACTGGTGTCCCGGATCCGAATGGCGCCTGGGGCGCCGACCGCGGTGCCCCGACTGCCGGCCGTGGCGCCCCGTCCGCCGACCGCGGCGCCGCTGCACCCGCGGGCGCCCGGCCCGACGCCGCTGGATCCTGGACCGCGTCGTGGTACGTGGCGACGCCGAAACGGCGTCCGGCCGTTTCCTGGGTCGGTGCCATCCTGGTGCTCCTCGGGGTCGCGTTGCTGCTCCACCAGCTAGATCCCCGCCTCGACGCGTGGGGACTGGTCACGCTCGTGTTCGGCCTCGCGCTGGTGATGGCATGGGCCGCCCGACGTTCGGGCATCGCGCTCTGGCTCGGCGTGACGCTGCTCGGCTACGGCACGGCACGCCTGCTGGTTGGGCTGGACGTGCTCGCGGGGCGCGGCTGGACCACGGTCGGTATCGGGACGGGGTTCGCCGTCGGCTGGCTCGCGTCGCTGGCACGCGGTCGGGCCCGCACCTGGCCACTCCTGATCGCAGGGCTCTTAGTGCTGGTGGGTCTGGCGCAGCTGGCGGCGGAGCTGCCCGAGCTGCAGGGCTTCGACGCGTACGTCGGCCCGATCATCGTGATTGCGCTCGGCCTGCTCCTGATCGGCTCGGGCTTGCGGCGTCGGCCCTCCCGCGG
>JAJYNJ010000088.1 GCA_021786385.1 Chloroflexota bacterium | reverse complement strand
AGGCTCCCGGGCGGCCAGGCTATCCTCCGCCAGTCACCCATCCCTGGCGACGCCCGGGGCCGAAGGCACCCAGCCGACTGACAGGATCACTGAGCAGGCGAGCTGACAGAGTCGGTGAGCAGTGACATGCTCGCCGGCGCCTGCCACCCGCGCCGCCGCCCACGCCGTCCGTCGGCCGCCCGCCAGCTGGGCTCGCTCGGATCGGCCGACCGCGTCTACGTCAGTCGATCGCGTAGGTGATCTCGACCTCGACCGTCACCTCGAACGACCCGGGGACGATCGGTGTCGCGGCCCCCGCGCCCATCGCTGGCGCGGCCATCGCGAACGGCGTCGGCTGAGGGGCGCTCGCCTCGGTGATCGAGATCGGCGCACCGAGCGTGACGTTCGCAGCCGCTGCCAGTGCCTGCGCGCGCGCCTTCGCATCGGCCACCGCCGCGGTCCGGGCCTGCGTGGTCGCGGCGTCCGGGTCGGCCACTGACAGCGAGACGCCCTGGACCTGGGTCGCACCCGCGGCGACCGCGTCGTCGATGAGCGAGCCGGTGTCGCTCAGGTTGCGCACCTTGACCGAGAGCGACTGCGTAGCCTCGTAGCCGACCAACTTCTGTGAGTTACCGCTGTAGTTGTAGACGGGCCCCAGCGAAACGTTCACCGTCGCCATGTCGGCGGGAGCGACGTTGTGCTGTTTGACGGCGGCGATCACGGCGTTCATACGGCTCGATGCGTCCGCCTGCGCGGCCCGCGCGCTGGACTGGCGGACGTCCACGCCCAGTACGACGGTCGCCAGGTCGGGGACGAGCGTGACCGTGCCGGTGCCGTGGACAGTGATCGACGGCGGCGCGCTCGAGCTCGCGTTGACCGCGGCGAGCTGCCCTCCGCCCGGAGTCGCCTGATCGCGGCCCGCCAGCGCGGGTGAGGCGATGGCAGCACCAGCGAGCACGAGGGCCGCGAGCGCGACCACAGCGGATGCGGTCAAGGATGTGCGTCGCATGTGCGTGTCCTCCCAATGAACCGGCCGGCAGCGTCGGCCCACAGTGTGGGACGCCGCCACGGGCGTGGCAGTTCCCGGGGATGGCGGTCCTGGGCCGCCTCCTTCCCCGGTGCCAGCGGCCCGTCGCCGCTACGGTTCACGGTGCTGGCGGCTTCCGACGGCGTCAGTTGCTCCGTTGCGCCGGCGGGATCCGGCCGCGGCATACTCCCTCCATGACAGCCCACCCCTCACCTCTCCCGTCCCTCCTCTCCGAGGCCCGTGCCCTCCTGCCCGAGATCGTCGCGCTACGGCGTACGCTCCACCGCCGCCCAGAGGTCGGTCTACAGCTCCCCTTCACCCAGTCGGTCGTGGTCGCCGAGCTCGAACGGCTCGGGCTGCAGCCACACCTTGGTCGATCCGTCAGCTCCGTCACGGCCGTCGTCGCAGGCGCTCACCCTGGCCCGACGATCCTGCTGCGCGGTGACATGGACGGGCTGCCGCTGCACGAGGACACGGGGCTCGCGTTCGCGTCCGAGACCGGCGACACGATGCACGCCTGCGGGCACGATACGCACGTCGCCATGTTGCTCGGCGCCGCCCGGCTGCTGGTCGCGCGCCGCGAGCAGTTCGCCGGGAACGTGCTGCTGATGTTTCAGCCGGGCGAGGAGGGTTGGCATGGCGCACGCTACATGCTCGAGGAGGGATTGCTCGGGGCCGCACCCAGCGCCGTCACCAGTGCCTTCGCGATCCATATCTCGACGCGTTACGCGACCGGCACGATCCATCTGCGCGCGGGAGCGATCTACGCGGCGGCCGACACGATCCGCCTGACCGTGCGCGGGCGCGGCGGGCACGCCTCGACGCCTCATCTGGCCCTCGACCCCATCCCCGTCGCCGCCGAGATCGTCCTCGCGCTCCAGTCGATGGTCACGCGGACGGTCGATGTCTTCGACCCGGCCGTCGTCACCATCGCCCATGTCATGGCGGGTACGAGGGACAACATCATCCCGGAGACGGCCCTCATCGAGGGAACGATCCGCACGGTCTCCGAGGCGACCCGTGCGGCGGTGCATGCCGGCGTGCGACGCGTGGTCGACGGTATCTGTGCGGCGCACGGTGCGAGCGCGGAGCTGGAGATCGAGCCGGGGTACGGCGTGACGGTGAACGACGCGGACTTCGCCGCCCTGGTGCGCAACGTGGCCACCGACCTGCTCGGCGCCGACTCCGTGCACGCCCTCGACGCGCCGGTCATGGGCGCGGAGGACTTTTCGTATGTGCTCCAGCGGGTGCCGGGTGCGATGTGCCATTTGGGAGCGCGGCCGCCGGAGGTGGACGAGGCGACGGCCCCGCAGAACCACTCGAACCGCGTCGTGTTCGACGAACCGGCGATGGCGGTGGGGGCGGCTCTCCACGCGGCGGTGGCGCTGCGCTACCTGGGCGGCGGGTAGAGACAGGGGCGCGTCGAGGGACCAGGAGCTGCCGTGCACGGCGCGGCCCTCGCTGCGAGGTCGTTCTTCCCGAACGCTACGCTTCCCGAACGCCAGCCGCGTGGGCTGGCACCTGTAGGGCAGCACGCGCGCATCGTGGCCCGGGGTCGCCGGTCTGATCGCGCTGGGGAGGGAACCACGAGCGCGCTGCGGCGACGAAGGCGCTGACCGGCGCCCTCGGCCCGGTGCGGTGCTCGCTGGGGCGCAGCGTGTGTATGGCCATCGGCGCCGTCAGGGTTCACACGGCGCCGTCGCGGCCATCCACACCGCGCCGTCACGGGCGTTGACCGGCGCGGTGCACCTCTCTACACTCCGCGCATGCGCCGAACCTGCGTCCCACCTCCACACAGGCATTGCTGCGCCTGTCCGGGCGCCGGCGCGACCTGAACCTCGTCCCCGGGGTGCGCGCCGGCGATCGATCACCAGGCCGACGCACCTGAGGTTCTCCCATGGTTGCTCCTTCCTCGACCGCCGCACCGATTGCGGCCGCCGAACCCGCCATCGCTCCCG
>JAJYNJ010000080.1 GCA_021786385.1 Chloroflexota bacterium | reverse complement strand
CGGCCGGGCAGCGCCTCGAGGAGCGCGCGCTGGCGGCCGTGGCCCGGCTCGTGCGTCCCTTCTACGACGTCGCCGGGCTCGCCTTCTTCAAGGACAAGTTCGCGCCGCGCTGGGAGACGCGCTACGTCGCGGTGCCCTCACGGGTGCACCTGCTCGGCCTCGCGCTCGCCCTCGCGCGCCTGCACCTCGGCAGCCTGCGGGGTGCGCTCGCCCGCACCGCGGCCGACGTGGCGCGCTCGCAGGCAGCCTTGATCCGTCGCGCGAGGCGCGCCGCGGGCTGACCCGCGCGGATTGCCGGCCGGCCGTCTGGTCGCGAGCCTGCCGTCTGGCTCCAGATCGACCGGTACCGGCAGCTCAGCGGGCGCCGGAGACGGTGTGGATGGGCGGTAGACCCAGCACCTCGCGCGCCAGCGCTTCGTCGTCGACGGTGAACGCCACCTGCACCTTCGTCTCGCGCCGCCCCGAGACGAGGATCCCGGTGATGTTGACCCCCACCCGGGAGAGCTTCTCGGTCAGCTCGGCGATGCTGCCCGGCCGGTCCTCGACCTCCACGCAGAGCGTGTCGCCCTCCACGAACGGAACCCCCATGGCGTGCAGCACATCGCGCGTCGTGGCGTCGTCGTCGGTGGAGAGCATCGCGCACATCTTGTCCCCCGCCGCGCTGCCGGCGATGCTCTGGATGCTGATGCCGCGCATGGCGAGGGCCCGCGTCACGTGAGCGAGCTCGCCTGGCCGATTGTCGAGTTGGATGACGAACGGTTGGCCCACGGTCCTCACCTCCGTCCCCCGACCAGCCGAACTGCCGGTGCGGGGGTCAGTCTCTGGTCGAACGCGCCATCGGCGGTCCGCGCCGTCCGGGTCGCGGCGCGGAGCAACCGGATCACCTCGGCCGCGGCGCGCGGTACGGCGTCCCGCACCGGCGGCGACAGCCCCTCGCCGAAGTCCATCCCCTGCGCGGCCTCCACGGCCACGATCCACGGCTCGCGCGGGAGCCGCGCGCCGAGCTCGCGGCCGACCGCCAGAGCGACTGCCAGCGAGCTATCGTGCGGGGACGCCAGGCGGCCCTGTGCGGGGTCGGGCAGCTCCGCCAGCCGCCGGGCGCGCACGGTGCCCAGCGGGGCCAGCCCCGTGGCGATCGCATCGACGATGATCGCCCGGTCGTAGCCGATCAGACGCTCCATCAGGCGCAGTCCGCCGAGCGAGAGCCGATCGACCTCGACGCGCCCGCGCAGCCGCGCCGGCAGGACGCCATCGCTGCGCGGTCCGGTCGCCAGGAGCGCCTCGACCGCGCCGGCCACCTGCCAACCGACGCCGTCGTCGCCAAGGATCGGGTTTCCAAGGCCCAGGACCAAGACACGGGCCACGCGCTCCGCGCGTGGTGGCTCCAACCCGGCTGGCCACGCGCCACCGCCCGGGCGCAGCGGGCCCGTCGCGCGCCGGCGGGCCGCCTCGGCGCCCGCGTGGGCGGTCCGTGCTCCGTGCGCGCCTGCCACCGTCCGCCTCCCGACCCCATCCGTCAGCAGCACTGCCGCAGCACGTCGACGACCCGCCCCTCGGCATCGCGGATCGTCACCTCGAGCGGCATCTGCCCTGGCAGAGAGTGGGTCGCACATCCGAAACAGGGGTCGTAGGAGCGGAACGCCATCTCGACCCGGTTGAGCAGCCCGTCCGTGACCACGGTCCCGGCCCGGATGAAGTGCTGGGCGGCGCGGCGCACCGACATCGAAATCGGCGCGTAGTTGTTGGTGGTGCCCACCACGAGGTTGACCCGCGTCAGGATCCCGCGCTCGTCGGTCCAGTAGTGGTGGGTCAACGTGCCGCGCGGCGCCTCCACCGTCCCGACGCCCTCGGTCGGCACCGCCGTCGGGATCGCCCGCACATCGTCGGAGGTGATCTCGGGGTCCGTGGCGAGCTCCAGCATCCGTTCCGCCGCGTACAACAGCTCGACGAGGCGCGCCCAGTGGGCCGCGAGCCGGTTGTGCACCACGCCGTGGCGCCCGGAGGGTGAAGGTTCAGGGGCGAGCGTCGCGAAAAAGCGCTCGAATTCGGCCTCTGCCAGGGGTGTCGCCATCCCGTCTGCGACGTTGAGGCGGGCCAGCGGCGAGGCCACGTAGACGCCCGAAGTGGGGCCGTCGACAAAGCCCTTCCAGCCCACCTTCTTGAGGTACGGGAACTTCAGGTAGGTCCACGGCTCGACGTGCTCGGCGATCCAGTCCGCATACTCGGCGGGCGCGTAGGTCCCGAACGGCGTCCCGTCCGGAGCCACCACCCGGACCCGACCGTCGTAGAAGTTGACACGCTGCTGATCGTCGACGAGCCCCATGTAATAGGTGCGGTCGGTGTACGCGTCGCCTGCCAGCAGCTCGCGGTACGCGCCGTCCCCCAGGACCACCGAGTTGAAGAGCGCGATGCTCCCCTGGGCGAACTCGATCGCCCAGCGCGCGATCGCCTCGATCTCGGCACGCTCGGTCTCGGTGATCGAGCGGGTCATCCCGCCGGGCACCGCCGTCGCCGGATGGATCCCGCGGCCCCCGATGATCTCCACGACCCGATGGCCGTTCCGGCGTGCCTCGATGACCCGGCCCCCGATCTCCAGCCCGACGCGGCGCACGACCCCCAGGATGCTGCGCTCGGCGACCGGCGCCTCCGGCCCCACGATGAAATCGGGCCCGCCCAGCGCGTAGAAGTGCGTGGTGTGGTCGGTGAAGTAGAAGGCGCTGTAGAGGAGCTCGCGCAGGAGGCGGCCGGCACGCGGTGGTGTCACGCGGTAGACGGCGTCGGCCGCCTTGGCGGCGGCAATGTGGTGGGCCTCGGGGCAGACGCCGCAGATTCGGTTCGTGAGGACCGGCATCTCCTCGACCGGGCGGCCCACGCAGAAACGCTCGAACCCGCGCAGCTCTGGGATCTGGAAATAGGTGTTGGCGACGTCGCCATGTTCGTCCAGGAAGATCTCGATTCTGCCGTGCCCCTCGAGCCGGGTGACCGGATCGATCGTGATGCGCTCCACCGCGGTCTCCCTACTCCCCGTCGTCCGCCCAGGCGGCACACCCGGCCCGCAGCAGCGACTTCGCCAGGTTGAAGCGATAGAACTGGCCGGCCGGGTCGGGCAGCCCGTCGAGGATCCGGTCGATGGCGGCCCGATCGTTCGCCTCGATCACCGAGGCGAACGCCGACAGCAGCCGCGCGCCGAAGTCGACGACGCCGTCCGCCGGCCCGTAGCAGCCGATGCACGGGGCACCGGCACTCGGACAGCGTGCGCCACAGCCGTCGCGGGTCGCCGAGCCGTTGCAGGGCAGCCCCTGCTCGAGCAGACAGAGCGTGGGGTCGACCCGGGGCAGCGCCTGGATCCGCGCGAACGAACGGATCGTCTTGGCGTGACGCCGCCGCCCGCACTCGTCGCAGACGGTGGAGCGGCCCGCGCCGATCGTCGCTCCCCGCGGCGGCAGTTCCGCGCGCCCCTCGCACGCGGCGATCGCCAGGTCGAGCACCGCGGCGATCTGGTGCGGTTCCGGCGGGCAGCCCGGCACGAAGTAGTCGACGGGCACTACCTGGTCCAGGGTCCGCAGCACGCGGCTGAACTCGGGGAGGCGCAGCTCGCCTTCGGGCATCTGGACGGAGGGCCGCGGCCGCACATGCTCCGGGTTGGCGGTGCTGACCGACTCGTACGCCGCCTCGAAGATCGCCGCGCGGCTGCTCAGGTTGGCGAGGCCCGGGATGCAACCCTCGCCCGCGCACGATCCGAACGCGATCAGGAGCTGCGACTTGCGGCGCAGCAGGAGCGCCAGCTCTTCGTTCTCGCGGTTGCGGATGCTGCCACTGAAGAGCGTCAACGCGAGCGCGCCGTCCGGTAGCGCCGCGACGTCGCGGTACTTGGCGTCCATCACGATCGGCCAGAAGACCAGGTCGAAGGCGGCGTCGAGCGCGAGGATCCGCTCCCCAGTGTTGAGCACGGCGATGTCGCAGCCGCCGCACGAGGCGGCCCAGTACATCGCGAACTTGGGCCTGGCGTTCCCGGTCGCAGCGCTCACGCGGTCACCTCCGCGGTGCGCCACGACGTCGCGCCGTCGGGCGCCGCTGCCTCCGCGTCGCCTGCCGGCACCCCGGCGTCGGATACCGGCCCGCACGGAAGCGGAGCCGCGTCGTCGCGCGCGAGCGCCGTGGGCCAGCGCAGCGGACCCAACGCGCGCACCTGCTCGACGAACGTCGTGATCTCCTGTGCGAAGAGCGCGCCCTCGCCCGCGCTGGCCCACGTCAGCCGTAGCCGCCCCGCCGCGATGCCGAACTGTTCGAGCGTGCGCTGCAGGAGTCGATGGCGGCGCAGCGTCTTGTAATTCTGATCGACGTAGTGGCAGTCGCCGGGATGGCAGCCGCTCACCATCACCCCGTCCGCACCGTCGGCGAACGCCTTCAGCACGAAGGTCGGGTCGAGCCGGCCCGAACACATGAGCCGGATCAGCCGGATGTTGGGCGGGTACTTCAGACGCGAGGTGCCGGCCAGATCGGCCGCACGGTAGCTGCACCAGTTGCAGGTGAAGCCGATCACGACCGGCTCGAAGCGACCCTCGGCCGCCCGGGCGCCTGCTCCGACCGGGGCGGCCGGCGGCGAGGGCGACAGCGCTGCGGGAAGCGGCAGGGGCGGCGCCGCGCTCGGCGGGGCACTCATGCCGGCACCCCTTCGAGTTGGACCGAGACGGCCGGCTCCGCCGTGGCCGCTGCGGTCCGCAGGAGCAGCCCGTCGATCTGCGAGAGGATCTGCGCGGTCCCAAAGACCGTGCCGCTGATGGCCCCAGCCGGACAGGCGGCGATGCACGTGCCGCAGCCCTGGCAGAGCGCCGGGTTGATCTCGGTGCTCATGCGGTCCTCGTCGAACGTGATGGCGTTGAAGGGGCAGAGGTTGTTGCAGATGCGGCAGCCCGAGCAGCGCACCGCATCGACGCTGGCGCGGATCGGCTCGAGCGCCATCTCGCCCTGCTGGATCCGGCCGAGCACGCGGGCCGCGGCCGCCGCGCCTTGGGCCACCGTGGTCGGGATGTCCTTGGGACCCTGGGCGGCACCCGCCACGAAGACGCCCTCGGTCATCGTGGCGACCGGGTCGAGCTTCGGGTGACGCTCGATCATCCAGCCATCGAGACTGCACGAGATACCGAAACGCTTGGCGACCTCACGGGCATCCGCCTGCGGCTCCAGCGCGTTCGAGAGGATCACCATGTCGACCGGGATGCGCCGCTGCCGGCCGACGAGCGTGTCCTCCACCTGGATCACGAGCCGACCCGCTTCCTCCGGCGTGGGGCCTCCTTCGCTGATCGCAGCGACCTTGCCGCGGACGAAGAGCGTGCCTTCCTCGATCAGTCGCTGATAGAACTCGTCGTACCCCTTGGCTGGCGTGCGCATGTCGATGTAGCACTCGTAGACGGTCGCCCCGGTGCGCTCTCTGACCAGGTGCGCAAACTTCAAGCTCTGCATGCAGCAGATGGCCGAGCAGTACCAGTTGTAGGCGCGGTCCCGACTGCCGACGCAGTGCACGATGCCCACCGCCCGGGGCTCGGTCACCCCGTCCCGCAGCACCACCCGGCCGCCCGTCGGGCCCGCCGCGTTGGAGAGGCGCTCGAACTCGAGGCTGGAGAAGACGTTCGGCAGGCGGCCGTAGCCGTACTGCGGGACGCGCCGCGCGTCGAACAACCTGAAACCGGTGGCCAGCACGATGGCGCCCACATCGACCGTGAGCAGCTCGTCGTCCTGGTCGAACCGGATTGCCTGCGGCGGGCAGAACTTCTCGCAGGCCCGGCACGTCCCGCGCTCGTAGTACGTGCAGTTGTCGCGGTCGATCACGGGGAATTTGGGGACCGCCTGGGGGAACGGCACGTAGATGGCCTTGCGGTACCCCAGCCCCGCCTCGAACTGCGTGTCGATCACGGCGACGGGGCACTTCTCCCAACAGATGCCGCAGCCGGTGCAGAGCGATTCGTCCACCTGGCGCGCGCGCCGGCGGATCGTCACCGTGAAGTTGCCCACGTACCCCTCGACGCGCTCGACCTCGCTGTAGGTCAGGAGCGTGATGTTGGGGTGGCTGCCCGCTTCCACCATGCGCGGGGTCAGGATGCAGGCGGAGCAGTCGAGCGTCGGAAACGTCTTGTCGAACTGCGCCATGTGTCCGCCCAGCGACGGCTCGCGCTCGACGAGATAGACGGGATAGCCGGCGTTGGCGAGCTCCAGGGCGGCGGAGATGCCACCGATCCCCCCGCCCACGACCAGCGTGGCCGGATGGATGGGGACCCGCAGCGGCACCAACTCCGCATCGTGCCGGACGCGCTCGACACCGCCCGCGACGATCGCCTTCGCTTTCTCCGTCGCCGCGGCGCGATCCGCGTGGACCCACGAATCTTGCTCGCGGATCGAGACGAGCTCGCAAAGGTAGGGGTTCAGGCCGGCGTGTTCGCAGGCCGTGCGGAACGTGCCCTCGTGCAGGTGCGGTGAACAGGCCGCCACCACCACGCGGTTGATGCCCTTTTCCCGGATCTCCCGCTCGATCAGCTCCTGGCCCAGGCTGGAGCACATGAAGCGGTAGTCCTGGGCCACCACCACGCCACGTGACCGCAGCTGCGTGGCGGCCCAGTCACGTACCGCCGCGACGTCAACCGTCCCCGCGATGTTGCTGCCGCAGTGGCAGACGTATACGCCGATCCGCGGGTCGCCGGCCGCCGCGGACGCGGTCTCGGGGCGAGGTCCCCCGTTGCCAGCGTGGGTCATGTTGCTCCGTCCCCGCGCTCGGGCATCACCGGCATCGGCAGCGCCGGGCCCTTGGGACGCGGCGGACGCCGCACCCGGGCCGGTTCGGGTGGCGGCGCAGGCGCATCCGAGATGTGCGCCAGGGCGGGCCGCGCGTCGACCAGCTCCCGTCCGAAGCCAAGGGCCTCGGGCGCGATGCCGAACGCCAGGCGGATCACTTGGGTGAAGAAGACGATCGGCATCTGGTAGCTGGTCCGGAAATGCGCGTTCATCTCTTGCTGGAACGCGTCGATGTTCATCTGGCACATCGGGCACACCGTGACCATCAGGTCGGCGTCAGCTCGTTCCGCCCCGTCTACCAAGCGCCGGATCATCGCAAAGGCCGTCTCCGGGCCGATCTGGGTCATGTGCCCACCACAGCACTCGGTCTTGAGCGGGTAGTCCACGACCTCCGCGCCGAGCGCGACGAGCAGGCGATCGAGTTCGCTCGGCCGCTCGCGGTCGGTCCAGCGTCCGTCGTAGTCGGGCCGTGGCACCATGCAGCCGAGGTACGGAGCCAGCTTGAGCCCGCACAGGCGCCGCGTCACCCGGCGGCGCACGGCATCGAGCCCGACCTCACGGACGATCACGTCGAGGAGGTGCCGCACCTTGACGGCGTCGGGGGTGTAGTGCAGACCGCCGGCGGCGAGCGCCTCGTTGACCTGGGCGCTGAACGCCGCGCTCTCGGCCATGGCATGGTTGGCCTTGGACAGGTTGAGGAAGCAGGCGCTACAGGACGCGACGAGGACCTCCGAGCCGTCGCGCACCTGTTCGGCGAGCGCGAGGTTGCGGGCAATCAGGGCGTAGGCCGGGAGCCGGCTCAGGCCGAGGTACTCGGTCGCTCCGCAGCAGTTCCAGTCGTCGATCTCGCGCAGGTCGATCCCCAGCGGCCCGGCAATCGCCGCCAGCGAGTCACGATACGCACGAGCGTTGCTCTCCATCGAGCAGCCCGGGTAGTACAGGTATCTGGTCACGCCGCAGCCTCCAGCGCCTTGGCGCAGACCAGGATCCGCCGCAGGTCAGCGATGCCGCGGATCCGCCGTGGAGGCAGGAGCCTCAGGCGGCGACTGCGCAGCATGCCGATCCCCATCGGAGCCACCGCCGGGAGCCGCGTCAGGTAGTGGCGCAGATAGTGGCGGGCGCTGAGACCCGCCTCGAAGCTCCGTCCGAACGTCTCGACGTTCCAGACGAAGGCTCGGGAGAAGTCCGCGGCGGTTGCGTTCAGGTACGTGTGTTGCGCCACCGCCATCGCCTTCAGCGCGTACATCACGTCCGTCACCTGTACGCCCTGGGGACAGCGAACCGTGCAGCGGTAACAGGAGACGCACAGCCACGGCGTGGTGCTGCGCAGGACGTGCTCCCGCATGCCCGCGCGGATCATCGCGAAGAGAGTCCGCGGCGTCTGGTCCATCTCGTCCGCCGATGGGCACGAGCCGCCGCAGACGCCGCACTGGATGCACAGCTCGAGCCGCGCGGCCGTTCCCGCGCGGGCGACCACTTCCGCGAGGAACCCCCGACCCGGATCGGCGACCGCTGGTGGGGCCAGCTGGTCCTGGGTCACCGGCAACCTCCCATCTCTTCGACAACGGGCGTCGGCCCGCAGCGGGAGGCAGCCCGGCGGCGGTCGCCGTCAGCCCGCGCCCCGCCCCCTCGGCCTGGCCATCGCAATCGCCGTCATCGTTCTGCCGGGGCGCGGCTGCAGCAAGGGACCCAGGGCGGCGAGCCAGAAGTGCCGGATGGCGGCACTGGCCGGGGAAAAAGGCTGCTCCGCGAACGGCCGTGCGGCACGACCCCGTGCCCGCCGACCCACGGCTCCGCAGGGGGACGGGCACGGGGTCGGGCACACGGGCAGGCACGGGGGGCGGGCGCCGGCGCACGGCGCCGGGCCGACGTCAGGCGCGGTCTGCCCGTTCCTCGATCGCGTGATGGATGCCGTACCGGTCCAGGAGTGCTACGTACGGGTCGGGGTCGAACGCCTCCGGTCCCAACACGCCCTCGCCGTGCCAGGCACCCTCGGCCAGCAGCTCCATCGCCAGGACCGGGTTGAATCCGGTCTGGTATCCGACCACCTGCAGCCCGAAGCGCCGCATCGTCTCCTGCGCATCGGACGCCTGGTACAGATAGACCTCGCGCGGCCGCCCGCCCCGCACACCCGACACGAGCGTTCCGACGATCGCCCTGCCGACCATCCGGTCGCCGATCGTGGCCGGGTCGGGCGTCACCGCCGCGACCACGTCGCGCGGTGCGACCGCTACGCCCTTGACGCGCACTGGCTCCTTGCTGTCGAGCCCGAGCGCATGCAGCTTGCGCAGCGTGTCGATGAACTCGGCTCCCAGCGCGTACTTGAACGTGACCCGGCGGCAATCGATCCAGCGCGGGACCAGCAGCACCTCTTCGTGCTCGACGTGGACGCACTCCACGGGGCCGACCCCCTCGGGGAACGCGAAGAGCTCGGGCTCGGCGAACGGCTCCACCGTATACCAGCCGCGCTCGCGCTCCCAGATCACCGGCGGGTTCAGGCACTCCTCGATCGTCGTCCAGATCGAGAAGACCGTCGCGAACGGGTAGCCTTCGATGCGCAGATCGCCGCCGTCGCGCACGTCGACCGTCTCGACCGTGTCGAAGAGGTGCTTTGCCGCATACGCGGCAAAGACGTCCGAGAGACCCGGATCCATCCCCATGCCGACCAACGCAAGGCGGCCCCGGTCGCGCCAGGCTGCAGCGCGGGCGAACTGCTCGTCGCCCAGCTTCACGCCCGTCTGGTGGTACGGGTCGGTCGGGTGCGGGACCGAGAGGCTCGTGGCCATGTCCATGTAGTCGACCCCTGCCTCGAACGCGCCGTCGAAGATGGGCATCACGAAGCGCGGGTCGACGGCGTTCAGCACCAAGTCCACGCCGTGTTGCGTCGCGAGCCCAGCCACCTGAGCGCGGTCGGAGGCGTCGATCTGGGCGGCGCTGAAGGTGGGCTCGCCGCCGGCGGCAACCGCCACGCGGCGTGCACGGTCCAGGTCGTAGTCGGCCACGACCATCCGCTCGAGCCAGTGGCGTCCCGCGCTGAGTCTGGCGATCGACTCGCCGACGGTCCCGGCTCCGACCAGCAGCACCTTCATGACACCTCTCCTGCGTTCCCCGCGGGCGCGACACAGACCTCGGGCACGTTCACGACGACTTTCGCGCATCCTAGCTGGCCCAGCCTCGTTTTGCACATGACTATGGCTTGATGACCACGAATCACGAAGTGTCAGGCTCGATACGCCAGCTGTCTCGGCACCCCGGCGGGGCCGCCGAGACATCCAGTCGGTCACCGCGCGATCGCGGGACGACGCCGGGCTATGATCCGCAGCATGCCCGTGCTACGCAGTCGCGCCGATCCCCAGAGCCCGGAGGCTCAGGCGAACCGCGCCGCGATGGAGGCCCTGGTGGCCGAGCTGAGGGCGCGCCAGGAAGCCGTGGCGGGCCGCGGAGCCGGGGGCGACGAGGCGTCGATCGAGCGCCACCGTGCCCGGGGGAAACTGCCGGTCCGGGAGCGCATCGACCGGCTGCTGGACCCGGGCAGCGCGTTCCTCGAGCTGAGCCCGCTCGCCGCCGACGGTGTCTACGACGAAGCGGTCCCGTCGGCCGGTATCGTCACGGGAATCGGGCGGATCGAGAGCACCACCTGCGTCGTGATCGCCAACGACGCGACGGTGAAGGGCGGCACCTACTATCCGCTCACAGTCCGCAAGCACCTCCGCGCGCAGGAGATCGCTCTCGAAAACCGCCTGCCCTGCCTCTATCTGGTCGACTCGGGCGGGGCCTACCTGCCGCTGCAGGCCGAGGTCTTCCCGGACCGCGACCATTTCGGCCGCATCTTCTACAACCAGGCCCGCATGTCGGCGCTCGGCATCCCACAGATCGCGCTCGTGATGGGCAGCTGCACCGCGGGCGGCGCATACGTGCCGGCGATGAGCGACGAGACGGTGATCGTGCGCGGGACGGGCACGATCTTCCTGGGCGGGCCCCCGCTGGTGAAGGCGGCGACGGGCGAGAACGTCTCGGCCGAGGAGCTGGGCGGCGCGGAGGTGCACGCCCGAGTCAGCGGCGTGGCGGACTACGAGGCGCTTGACGACGAGCACGCGCTCGCGCTCGGCCGATCGATCGTGCGCAACCTTGCCCGCCCCGCACCCGACCCTCCGTGGGAGCGCCTGGCGCCGCTGCCTCCGGCGGTCGGATCGGATGGGAGCGACGGCTCCGCCGGCCTCTATGACGTGATCCCGAGCGACCTGCGCCGGGGCCGGCTGGATGCTCGCGAGGTGATCGCGCGGCTCGTCGACGGCAGCCGTTTCCACGAGTTCAAGCCGCTCTACGGCGCGACCCTCGTCTGCGGGTTCGCGCACGTGGAAGGCTATCCGGTCGCGATCCTCGCCAACGACGGCATCCTCTTCAGCGAGTCGGCGTTGAAGGGGGCGCACTTCATCGAGCTGGCGGTGCAGCGCCGCGTGCCGCTGGTCTTCCTGCAGAACATCGCCGGCTTCATGGTCGGCCGCGAGTACGAGGCCGGCGGGATCGCCAAGCACGGCGCGAAGCTCGTGATGGCCGTGGCGTGCGCCGAGGTGCCGAAGTTCACCGTGCTGGTCGGGGGGAGCTTCGGCGCCGGCAACTACGCGATGGCGGGGCGCGCCTACCAGCCGCGCTTCCTCTGGTCTTGGCCGAACAGCCGGATCAGCGTGATGGGCGGCCAGCAGGCGGCGCGCGTGCTCTCCACGGTGCGGGAAGCGTCGCTGCCGGGAGGACGCTGGCCGTCCGAAGCGGATCGGGCGGCGTTCGAGACCCCGATCCTGGACGCCTACGAGCGCGAGGGGTCGCCCTGGTACGCGACCGCCCGCCTCTGGGACGACGGCGTGATCGACCCGCTCGACACCCGGCGTCTGCTGGCCCTGGGGATCGAGGCCGCGCTCCACGCACCGATCCCTGAGACTCGCTTCGGCGTCTTCCGCATGTAGCCAAGGCTCGACTCAGCTGGCCGAGCCTCGTTGCATCCAGCCGAGGCCCGGCCGCGCGGGCGCCAGGGGCGCAGGCGGCGGGCCGATGGCGCTTCTTCAGGCACCGCTTCGGACAGCCGCTTCGTACAATCGTGATCGCCGCGCGTGCGCTCCTCCTGGCATCCAGTGAGCGTGGTCCGTTCGCCAGAGCGCAGTCGTGTTTGCGGGAGAGACATGATGGATGCGCTTGCCGTCGTGGCGACGGCCTGGGGCGTGCTCATGGGCATCAGCCCATTGCTCCAGATCAGACGCATGGTCCAACGACGATCGTCGGCGGACGTTTCGATCGGGTATCTGTCCGTCCTGTTGGTCGGCTTCCTGCTCTGGGCGGCGTACGGGTTCTCGATCCGGAACCCGGCGCTGGTGGTCTCGAACTCGGTGGCCCTGGTGGTGGGGATCGCGACGATCTCGGTGGCACGGCGGTACCGGCACCAGGAGGGCTGACTGGCGCCCACCGCTACCATGGGGGCGTGGTGAGCGCTCGGACCGCGGCCGGCCCGCTTCGCGTCCTGTTCATCGCGAACCGCGGCGAGATCGCGGCCCGCATCGAACGGACCTGCAGACGGCTGGGAATCGACGCGGTGCTGCCTCACCGCGACGTCGATCCAGGGCTCGACTTGCTCGACCCTGCGGCGGTCGTCGGCGCGGCACTGCAGGTAGGGGCGGATGCCCTCCACCCCGGCTACGGCTTCCTCTCCGAGCAGGCCGCGTTCGCGGAGGCGGTCCTCGCAGCAGGGTTGCGCTGGGTGGGGCCACCGCCAGATGCCATCCGGGCGATGGGCGACAAGGCCGGCGCCCGGCGCCTTGCGGCGTCGCTCGGCATCCCGGTCCTGCCGGGCTACGACGGCGATGACCAGTCGGACGCGACGCTGCTGGAGGAGGCCGTCCGCATCGGCCTGCCGCTGCTCGTCAAGCCGGCGGGCGGCGGTGGTGGCAAGGGGATGCACATCGTGCGCGGGCCGGCGGAACTGGGAGCGGCCGTGGCCGCGGCACGGCGGGAGGCGCAGACCGCGTTCGGCGACGAGCGGCTGCTCCTCGAACGCCACGTGGCACCGGCACGTCACGTGGAGATCCAGCTGCTCGCCGATGGCTTCGGCGCCGCCATCCACCTCGGCGAGCGCGACTGCTCCGTCCAGCGGCGCTTCCAGAAAGTGCTCGAGGAGGCGCCGGGGCCCACGGTCCACGGGTCGCTGCGGGAAGCGCTCGCGACTGCGGCGCTGCGACTCGCCGCCGCAGTCGGGTACACGTCGGCCGGCACGTGCGAGTTCCTGGTGGACGACTCCGGCGCGTGGTGGTTCCTCGAGATGAACACGCGCCTGCAGGTCGAGCATCCAGTGACCGAGCTCGTGACCGGACGCGACCTGGTCGCGGACCAGCTTCGCATCGCCGTCGGCGAACGGCTCGGCATCGCACAGCGCGACGTCGAGCTCGCCGGGCATGCCGTTGAGGTACGGCTCTACGCGGAGGATCCCGCGGCCGGCTTCCTCCCGGCCACGGGACGCGTCGAAGCCATCGGCTGGCCGCGGGGCCCGCACGTCCGCGTGGAGCCCGGGATCGCGGTCGGCGACGAGGTGACCGGCCGTTTCGACCCGCTGCTCGCCAAGATCGCGGTCTGGGGTCGCGGCCGGGACGAGGCGCTGGGCCGGCTGGCCGACGCGCTCGACGCGACCCGGGTGCTCGGGCTGACGACGAACCTGCGCTTCCTACGCTGGCTGGTGCGTTCGCCGCTGGTCCGCGAAGGAGTGGCCCGCACCGACACACTCGAACGCTACTGGCCGCCGCCCGAGGACTGGGGGCCACCCCACATCCCGGAGGCCGCGTGGCAGCTGGCCGCGCGGCTCCTGCTGGAGGAGGCTGCCGCGACACGCGCGGGAGATCCCTGGCGCGGGGGCTGGCGTCTCAACGCTCCCCCGGCGGTGCGGCTGCGCTGCGGCACAGACGAGCGGATGGTGCGGCTCCCGGCCCGGGACGTGGGGCGGCCGCACGGGGACCCGGTGCCCGACGTCCCCTGCATACTGGCCGACGGCACGGTCCACCTCGACCTCGCGGGGTGCAGCGTGCCATGTCGGATCGCGCCGGCGCCCGAGGTCGACCTCGCCGCGCGACAGGCGGGGCAACGCGGACCTGGAAGCGGGTCGGAGGTGGCTGCGCCCATGCCGGGACGCGTGCTCGCGGTCCACGTCGCCGAGTCCTCGGCGGTGGCGTCGGGCGACCCGATCGCGACTCTCGAGGCGATGAAGATGGAGCAGGTCGTGACGGCCCCTCGGCCGGGAATCGTGACGGACCTACTCGTGCGGCCCGGCGACCAGGTGAGCGGGGGGCAGTTGCTGGCCGTGATCGGCGCCCAGGGCGGCGCGACGGCGGACGATGGCCACGGCGCGGGCAGGGACGCGCGGGGCGGCGCGACGTCGGACGGCCGCGTGATCGGGTCGGGTCGGCCGACGCGAGCGGCGCGACGGGCCACAGGCCGCGAGCGATGAGCGCCTCCGACGGCCCCGGCGGGAACCTGGGTCGCGAATACGTCCGCATCTACGAGGTGGGACCGCGCGACGGCCTGCAGAACGAGGCGCGGCCTGTCCCGACCGTGGAGAAGCGCCGTTTCATCGAATTGCTGGTCGCGGCCGGGCTTCGTGAGATCGAGGCCACGAGCTTCGTGGCACTCCGGGCGGTGCCGCAGCTCGCGGATGCCGATGCGCTGCTGCCCCTCCTGCCGCGCCGCCGGGGCGTCCGCTATCCGGTTCTCGTGCCGAACCTGCGCGGTCTCGAACGGGCCGCGAGCGCCGGAGCCGACGCGATCGCGGTCTTCACCGCAGCCACGGACGCCTTTGCGGAGCACAACATCGGGATGCGCGTAGACGCCTCGCTCGAAACGTTCGCCACAGTGCTGGAGCGGGCGGGTGGGCTCGGCTGGTGGCGGCGCGGATACGTCTCGACCGCCTTCGGCTGTCCCTACACCGGGCGGGTCGAGCCCGAGCGCGCGGTGCGCGTCGCCGAGCGGCTCTTGGATCTCGGCGTGGACGAAGTCTGCTTCGGGGACACGGTCGGTGTCGCCGTGCCGTCGCACGTGCGAGCGCTGCTCGCGCGAGCCACCGCGGCGGGGATCCCGATGGAGCGAGTGGCGCTCCATTTCCACGATACGCGCGGGACCGCGGTGGCGAACGTGGTGGCCGGTCTCGACGCGGGCGTCCGCTGCTTCGACGCGTCGACGGGGGGCACCGGCGGGTGCCCGTACGCCCCCGGCGCGGCCGGCAACCTGGCGACCGAGGACCTAGTCTACCTACTCGACGGCCTCGGGTTCGGCCACGGAGTCGACCTGCCGCGGCTGCTCGATGCGGCCCGCTTCATCGCCGCCGTGCTCGGGCGGCCGCTGTCGTCCAAGGTCGGTCAGGCTGGGGGGTGGGATCCGCAGACGGGTCAGCCGGTCGGGCGTGGGTCGGAAGGCTGACGCATCGGGCCGGGCGGCGGACCCGGTGATCCGGGCGGCGGCGCCACCAGTTCGACTGCGAGCAGTGCCAGCGCGGCGGGCAGCAACAGGAACGCCAGCGCACCGAGCAGGGGAAAGAGGCTCACCAACGCGAGCACCGCCACGGCGATGCGCCGTCTCCGCGTGTAGCGCGTGTGGCGCACGAGGACGCGGCCGAGCACGATCGTCAGGACCGTCCCGCCCATCACGAGCACGACGACCGGAGCCAGTGACGGATCGCCGAACGACTGCACGACGCCGGTCAGGGCCATCATCAGCAGCCCGACCGATGCGAGCCACAGGGGACTGTCGCGTACGGTCAGGTACCGCTGCAACGACGAGATGGGCAGCCGCTTCACGAGCAGCGATGGTATCCCCGCGAGCGCCGGCGCGGTGCTACCCATGCCACCGGCCCGCGGCGCGGGGCCCGCCGGTTCGTTCCTCAGATCACCCGTAGGTTCAGGATCTGCCGCGCGATCACCAGCCGCTGGATCTGGCTCGTGCCCTCCCCGATCTCCGTGAGTTTGGCATCGCGCAGATAGCGCTCGACGCGATACTCCTCGACGTACCCGTATCCGCCGTGGATCTGCACCGCAGCGTTGGTCGCGCGCGAGGCCACCTCCGACGCGAACAGCTTCGCCTGCGCCGCCTCGAGCCGGTACGGGCGGCCCCGATCCTTGAGCCAGGCCGCGCGGTAGACGAGGCCCCGGGCCGCTGCGATCTCGGTCGCCATGTCCGCGACCATGAACGCGACACCCTCGAACGTCCCGATCGGCCGGCCGAACTGCTGGCGCTCGCGCGCGTACGCGGTGGCGGCATCGAGCGCCGCCTGCGCCAACCCGAGCGCCAACGCCGCGATCGAGATCCGGCCGCCATCGAGGACCTGTAAGAAGATTGGGAACCCACCACCTCGTTCGCCGAGGAGATTCTCGGCTGGGATCCGGCAGCGGTCGAAGTGCAGCTCGCCGGTCGCCGAGGCGTGCAGGCCCATCTTCTCCTCGAGCCGGCCAACGGCAAAGCCGGGGGTATCCGCGGGAACGATGAAGGCGCTCACCTCGGCCGATCCGTCCGGCCGGTCGCCGGTCCGTGCCGCAACGACGTAGGTGCGCGCATGGCCGGCGTTCGTGATGAAGCGCTTCGTCCCGTCGAGGACCCAGCCGCCGTCCTCGAAGCGTGCGGTGGTACGCGTCGCCCCAGCGTCGCTGCCCGCGCCGGGCTCGGTCAGGCCGTATGCGCCGAGCATCTGACCGGCCGCCATCGGCACCAGGAAGCGCGCCTTCTGAGCCGCCGAGCCGAAGAGATGGAGCGGCCCGCAGCCGAGGCTGGTGTGTGCGGCGACGATCAGCGCGAGCGATCCCCAGGTCCGGGCGATCTCTTCGATGGCGACGGCATACGCGAGGGTGTCCATGCCGGCGCCACCTTCGTCCTCGGGATAGGGGATGCCCAGCCAGCCCAGTTCACCGATACGCCGCACGATCTCGGCCGGGAACCGGCGCTCGCGCTCGTGCCGGGCCACGATCGGCTCGACCTCCCGTTCGAGGAAGTCGCGGATCGCGTCCTTCAGCAGTCGGTGCTCCGGGGGCAGCTCGAGGTCCACCACCCCGGACCCTACCACGCGCACCGCGCAGCGGCACGCGTCACGGCGGCCAGGCCCGGCCGATCCCGGCGCCTCGGCGGTGGCCGCAACGCCGGGTGTTGCGGGGCCAGGCCAGCGGTCGCTGCTGCGCCTCGGCCGTGGCCACCGGTTGCCGACGGCCGCGGCCGTGCGGATGGCCCCGCCGCTCCGGTGACTGCCCGGCGCACGAAACGGCCCGTCAGGCCTTCGGTTTCTTCGGCTGCTTCGGCTTCGGCGGCCGCTTCGGCGTCTTGTCCGCCATTGAGGCACCTCCGTCCGAAGCGTACGCCAGGTGGCGCCGCGACGTCGCGCCCACGGGTCGCGCCCGTGGCTTTGGCAGACGGCCAGGCCCATCCAGGCCAGCAGCAGGTGGCCACGCACCATCGCGCGGGCCGCGCACCATCGCGCCCCGCGCCGCTCTCAGCGAGGCGTGGCCGCCGGCCCATTCGTATGGCACGGTGCTGATAAGCCGGCGTTGAGTGGGCGAGGGCAGACTAGCGGCATGTTCGCTCGGCGTTCGCTCCTCGCCACACCGCTGATCCACGACATGATCCGCCTCGGCGGCGCCCTCGTGCGGGAACAGCGCTCCCTGCACCGTGCCACGCGCGAGATGCCCCGGCCCATTCCCTGGGAGTGGGCGCGGCCGCGACTGCTACCGTTGCTGGCTGGGCCGCGCCTGGACCCCCGTGGCGAGGAGCTCGTACGGACCGTGATGGATCCCGGTTGCGCCGTGGTCTTCGGGCTCGAACTCGGACGTGCCTTCGCCCTCGTCGATGCGCCGGTCGCCGAACGGTGGGAGTGCACGGCCGAGCAGATCCGCGACGTGGCGCTGGCCAACCTCCAGGGCCGCGCAGCTGCCCTCGGCCCCGAGGCGGTCACCAGCGGAACGCTGAGCGGTCGGATCGTGCGAATCTCGCGGGCGACGCCCTGGACGTCGTCGCTGGTGCTCGTGGCGGACGAACTGATCCGGCTCTTCGGCAGCCACGACCAGCTGATCGCGGCGCCCGGCTCGGCGACGCTCATCAGCTTCGAGGCCGATACGCCACCGCCCGTGATCGCGGACATCGTCGTCGACTTCGAGATGAACGACCCGCACCCACTCCTGATCGATCCGTTCGCGTTGGTGGACGGCCGCCTGGTCTGGCCTGGTTGAGCCCGGTCGGTCGGCCCCCGGGGCCAGTCCGCCCTCCCGTGGCGGCCCCCCGCCGATCCGCAATCCGGCCCCCTTGGCGACACCGGGTGTAGATTCGCGAGCCTGCGGCGCCGTCGGCGCACGCCGGCGGCGTACCGCGCACGTCGCTTCGAGGTCAGCCGGATGCGACAGCCGCCAGCTCACGGGCCTGCTGCGGTCTTCGGTCGGGACGTGCCAGACGCTGCCTGGCGTCCATCGCCGGAGCTCCTGCGCGAGAGCCGCGCGGCGGGCCTCCTCCGGGCGCTCGACGCGCCCACTCTCGAGATCCTCCAGTCACGTTCCATGGCGGATCCGGGCTGGTTCTGGGGCGCCGCGGTCGACGATCTCGCCCTCTCCTGGCAGCGTCGGCCCCGGCAGACGCTCGACCTGACCGACGGGATCGAGTGGGCACGCTGGTGGTCGGGCGGCGCGTTCAACCACGCCGCGGCGTCGGTCGATGGGTGGGCCACCTCTGGCCCGGACGCCGAGGCGCTGGCCTGGGAGGGCGAGGAGGGCGACATCCGCCGCCTGACCCGGGCCGAGCTACGCGACCAGGTAGACCGCGCAGCGGCGATGCTGGCGCGCAACGGTGTGAGCGAGGGGACGCGCGTCGGGATCTTCCTGCCGATGCTGCCCGAGACCGTGATCGCGGTGCTCGCGCTTGGAAAACTGCGTGCGGTCTTCACGCCGATCTTCTCGGGGTACGGGGCGCACGCCGTCGCCACCCGGCTGAATGCATTCGAGGCCACGCACCTCCTCACCGCCGACGCCTTCCTGCGCCGCGGCCAGGTGGTGCCGCTCAAGGAGGTCGCGGACGCCGCCCTCGCCGAGTCGCCCACCGTGGGGCGCGTGCTCGTCGTGCGTCGCCTGGTCGGCCGGCACGGCGCGCTCCCTTGGCAGATCGGGCGTGACCGCTGGTGGGACGAGGAGCTCGCCGCCGAGGGTCTCGGGCCACTCCGTGAAACGGCACTCACCGACCCCGAGACGCCGTACATGGTGATCTACACGTCGGGCACCACCGGCGCACCCAAGGGCACCGTCCACGTACACGGCGGTTTCCCGATCAAGTCGGCACAGGACCTCGCCCACACCTTCGACCTGCGGGCCGGCGACGCGCTCTTCTGGTTCACCGACCTCGGCTGGATGATGGGCCCCTGGGCGATCAGCGGCGCGCTGCTGCTGGGGGCCCGACTCGTGCTGTACGAGGGGGCGCCCGACTGGCCCGGGCCCGACCGGCTCTGGGCCCTCGCCGCGCGCCACCGGGTGACCCACCTAGGCGTCAGCCCGACGCTCGTCCGCGCGCTGCTGGTCCACGGCGAGGAGCCGGTCCGCGCGCACGACCTGTCGAGCCTGCGCGTCCTTGGGTCCACCGGAGAGCCGTGGAACCCCGAACCCTGGTGGTGGTACTTCCGCGTCGTCGGCGGCTCCCGCCTGCCGATCGTGAACTACTCGGGCGGGACGGAGATCAGCGGGGGCATCCTGGGCTGCACGCTCCTGCGCCCGATCCGGCCCACCTCGTTCAACGGGCCCTGCATCGGGATGGCCGCCGACGTCGTGGACGCCGAGGGGACGCCCGTGCGGGGCGAGGTCGGCGAGCTCGTGCTGCGCGCGCCCTGGCCGGGCATGACGCGCGGCTTCTGGGGCGGCGAGCGCGAGCGTTACCTCGACACGTACTGGCGACGGCTGCCGGGCACCTGGGTGCACGGCGACTGGGCACTGATCGATCACGACGGCTACTGGTACCTCCACGGACGCTCGGACGACACGCTCAAGGTGGCCGGCAAGCGGGTCGGGCCGGCCGAGGTCGAGGCGGCGGCGTGCGGCCATCCGGCGGTGATCGAGGCGGCGGCGATCGGGGTGCCCGACGAGCGCAAGGGTGAGGCCGTGGTGGTGCTGGCGGTGCTGCGGCCTGGGGTTACCCCGGACGAGGCGCTGATGGGCGAGATCGCGGAGCGGATCGTGCGCGACCTGGGCAAGCCGCTCCGCCCGGCGGCCGTGATCGCGGTCCCCGAGCTGCCCCGCACCCGCAGCGGCAAGATCATGCGGCGCGTGGCGCGTGCAGCGTACCTCGGCCGTGATCCGGGGGACCTCTCGGCGCTGGAGAACGCGGGCGCGGTGGCGGCGATCGGGGCGGCTGGTGCGTCGCAGGGATGATTCGAGGTTCGGCCTGGCGCTCGATGCCGCCCGCCAGAACCCGGAAGGAAGCCACCGCGCGGCAGGTGGCGAGGCTCGTCCAGGGGGACGCCTGCAACCGGAGCGCCATCCGTACCGTCGCCTGCGTGCCGCTGACGAGCGACCCGCGGTGGGCGAGTGCCCCCGGCAACGTCCTGCTGCCGGCCCCCCTGACGCGCCTGCGCCGCGATTCCGTTGCCAACGCGCCACCCGCGTGCCAACGCGTCATCCGCGGTCCTCGAGCGGGAAACTCAGCGCCGGCGGGTACCGGGTGTCCCAGGCCGAGCGCGAGGCGGTCCAGGCTCGACTTGGACGTGGCGCCGGCGGACGCGGTGAACTCCCGTTCGCTGCGGTGCGGCCGTAGCCGGTCGAGCCGCAGCTCCGTCGCGACAGCCCCGAGACGCCCGATCAGTGGATGTGCGGCGCCTGCTCCAGCACCTCGTGCTCGCGCAGGAAGCGCACGCGGAACCCCGCCAGGTCGCCGACGGCGTACGGCAACAGCCGCAGGCCGACCGTCGTGTTCATGAGGGGGATGCCCAGCATCTCGCCCAGGATCAGCACGTCGAAGGCGTCGCGGTGCCGCTGCGCCTCGACCATCGACTCGTGGTACGAGTCGTAGAGCGTCAGGCCCCAGAGGATCTCGCGGGCAGCGCCGATCGCCCGCCGTAGCCGGCCGCGCGCCTGGGCCGCCCCACCCTCGGTCGGCCTCTCGCGGCGAAGCGCCGAGCGTCCGTCGACCTGGTTCACGCCGCCGCCCCGTGGCCGCTCCGCGCGGCCAACTCCGCGGCCACCGCGCTTCGGATCGCAGGCAGGTCTTCGAGGGACGCGTCGAGCAGGCGCCCCTCGAGGAAGACCGCCACGCCCGAGCTCGGCAGCCGGTGCCGGAGTGAGAGCCAGAGCCCACGGGGCGACGTGGTGCCGGTCGCAATCACCGCCACACGCCCGCCGAACTCCGCCAACAGCGTCGCGAAGAGCTCGCCGGCCGCCTCGTGCACCGCCAACAGATCGGGCGGGTAGTCGCGGAGCTGGTCGTCGTCCGTGGAGGCCCCCGCTCGTGCCAGCTGGCCGGTCAGGCAGCGGCTGGCGCAGACGCTGAAGAGCTCGGGGAAGAGCCCCACCAGCTCCAGTCGGAGCGGGCGATGGCTGGCGCGCGCCGCTCCCGCATCTCCCGCCATCAATGGCACCCCAACCGCTCGACCACCGGCACGAGGGTGTCGATTTCGGCGAGCTCGCAGGCGCCGACGAGCTCCACCGAGAGCGCCCGTCCGGTGTGTGAACACGGGATCCAGGCCCGCGCCCAGTGGACAGTACGCCGCGGCAGCAGTCCCCGGATGCCGGACCCCCGCCAGAGCCGCGCCTCGTGTCCGTTCACGGTCAGCGTGGGCGCATCGGCGGGGACCGCCGGCGGCGGTTGGCGAGCCCCGTCCGGCCATGGCGCGATCCGGAGGTGCAGCTCCACGTGCAAGAGCGGCTCGGCGCGACGCAAGACATAGTCCGCGGTGCCGGCCGTGACCCAACCGCTGCCGCCCCAGTCGCGGCTCCGGTCGACCTCAGGAGGCGAGACCCCCGGCATGAGCCGCCACGGCTCGGGCAGCTCCAGGTTCGCGAAGTTCGTGGGGCCCATCAGGAGGTTGGTCGCCCCGAGCACGATCTGCGTGGTAGGCGCGGGCGCTGGGGCCGGGCGGGACGCGTCGGCGTCCGATGGAAGCCCTTGGTCGGCGAGGCCTGCCATCACGCGCCCGCCCCCGCGATCGCCCGCCACGAGTCGGGGACGAAGCGGAGCAAGTCGTCGGTCACCCGAGAGACCGCAGCGACCGAGCTCACCTCGTCGGGATATTGCGGCACGAAGGCACGCACGTACGGCCCGAGGTCGGTGCGGATCTGCTCCAGGTAGCCCAGCTGTTCCTGGTAGCGGTGGCGCACGTAGTCCGCCGCGTGGGCGCCGCCCGTCTCGTCGCGCCCGGTGGCCTCTGCGGGATCCGACATCCGGGTCATCCCCCCGGCGCCCAGCAGCTCGGGTTGGAGCACCTGGTTCACGATCACCCCGCCCATCGGGATGTCGTACGCCTGGACCATGGTGATGAAGCGCTTGACCACGCTGATCGGCAGGCTCAGCGGCAGCGTCACGAAGAAGAAGGCCGTCTTCTCGGGGTCCGTCAGCAGCGCCTTCACCTGGGTGAACCGCTCGTTCATGTCGAGCAGGTCGGCCATCAGGGGGTCGCGGGCGACCTCCTCCATCACCCGCTCCTTGCGGAACGAGAGCTGGACACGCATCCCCAGCGCTTCCTTCCGAGAGTCGATCATGCGGGCCAGCCAGAGGCCGTAGATCTTCGAAAGGCCGATCAGGCGGACCGCGTTGGCGACCGCAGCGGTATCGAAGACGATCCGCTCGTAGTCACGCCCCTCCTTGAGCATGATCTCCATCATCTTGTCGAACATCGCGGATTCCTCGAACGCGGGGTTCGTCACCGCGATCTCGACGAACGGCTTGGCGTCGACCGGGATGTCCGCCCACTTGAGGAACTCCCGCACGCGCGACCCGATGTTGTCACGGTAGCGCGCGATGATCTCGTCCGCCTCCACTTCGACCGCGTCGAGGTTGGGCACGCCGTCGACCGGCTCGATCCGCCCGGACGCGAGGCGCTTCTGCCCGAAGAGGCTGGCCAGCGAATGCACCGGGTTCAACGACGCGAGGAGCGTGTGCCGGCCCTCCCGCGCCGTGAGCGACGCGATCGAGGCGGCCGCGACGGTCTTGCCGACGCCGCCCTTGCCGCCCGTGAAGATGAACCGCAGGTCGGGGTGCGCCGCAAAGAACGAGGCCAGGTCGGTGCCCATGGCGGGCCGATCCGCGGTCATCGTGCCGCCCCCGGCGCCGCCTCGAAGATCCGGCGCACCGGCTCCGGCGGATCCATCAGCACCTGCGCCGCAGCCTGGATCATCTCCAGACCCTTCGGTTCGCGGGGGAACATCGGCATCGCCGCCACCACCTTGCTGCCGAACCGTCGATTGATCTCGACCAGGTTCCCCTGTTGCATCCCGATCCGATTGCGCAGGAACTCGGGTAGCTCCGCGTCGGCGAGCAGGTCGGACGGGTAGACCTGGTTGACGATCAGCCCGCTCATCTCGATGTGGAGCTCGCCGAACATGCGGAGCGCGCGCTCGGTGTCCACGATCGCCATCTGTTCGGGGATCAGCACCATGAAGAACGCCGTGCGGCGGCGGTCCGTGATGAGGTCGGTGAAGTTGGTGACTTGGCGCTTGATGTCGAGCAGCTCGTGCAGCACCGCGTCCTCGGTGCGTTCCTTGCCGCCGCCCTTGAGCGTCGCCGCGACCGCCTCGTACTCGGCCACCTTTTCGCGTGCCTCGGTGATCTTCTCGACCCACTTCGAGAGGATGTCGGCCATCGCGACCATGCGGACGCCATGGCCAAAGGGCGGCATGTCGAAGATGTAGAGCTCGTACTCGCGCGCCGCCACCAGCTCGGCCATCGCGTCGTACGTGGCCGACTCGTACATCGCCGGTTCAGCCGAGGTCGACTCGATGTATTCGTCGATCTCCTCGGGCACGCGGTCCAGTCCGTACATGTCGCGGATCTTGGCGCGCACCTGCTCCTGGTAGTCGTGGACGCGCCGGTCGGCGTCGATCTCGACCACGAACAGGTTGGGGCGCAGCTCGACCACACCCCGGCCAAAGATGTCCGCCTCGAAAATGTCCGAGAGCGAGGCCTGCGGATCGGTAGAGAAACAGAGCGTCTTCTTCCCCTCGACCTGGCTCATGTGCCAGGCCAGCGCCGCCGAGGACGTCGTCTTCCCCAAGCCGCCTTTGCCCGCGAAGATCACGATCTCCGGGGTCGAGCCGCGGGACCGAAAATACTGACCAAGACCCTGCACGAGCGCCTCCGATCGCTGTCAGTCGCCGCCACGCCAGCACGCCCGCGGGGCGTGCGGCGAGATCGTTCCCACCGCCGCGCGCGCCGGCGCCGGGCGTGTCAGTAGAGCGCGTCCGTTCAGTAGAGCGCGTCCGTGAAATCCCGCTCGCGGAAGACCCGCTGCTTCCAGGACTTCACGTTCGGCACCGCGTACGGCAGCAGCCGCAGCGAGTAGTACGGCGGCAGGACGGGGATCCCAAGCATGTCCCCGAGCGTGATGAACATGAAGAGGTGCTCCATGTACATCCGCGTACGCAGAGCGGCAGTGACGTTCCCGTGGGAGGCCATGCCGTACATGACACCCTTCAGCATCCCGCCGACGCCGAGCTTCTTCCGTTCCTCTTCCGGCACCACGTTCCTCCTTGCGGCGTGGCCAATGGTGCGGCCGCGCCGGATCGATGGCAGAGCGAATACGGCATCGATCGGGCGGGCGGACCGGCGACGACCAGCCCGCCCGTGCCCGCGATTCTACTTCCGACCCGCACCTCCCATCGCCACGGACGAGCTCGGCTGTGGCGCCGGCGGCTGCACACCGCGCAGCATGCGGAAATAGGCGCTGTAGCTCGACCAGGTCATGCGCAGACCGAAGTAGAGCAAGAGCGCCCCGAACAACACGAAGATCCCGTTGAACGTCAGGGCCACCGCGTGCCACGCGGGCTGGGCAAGGGTCGTCCCGGCCTGCGTGAGCGGCTTGTTCGTGACCACGGCGTTCACGAACACGATGATCTCCCAGACCAGCGCCGAGAGGGTCGTGACGATCATGAACGTCGCCGGGATCACGCTGGGTCGCGTGTCGCGCCGCACCTTCGCCAAGTGGATGCTGACGATCATGAGCGCGAGCCCGGCGAGCAGCTGGTTGGAGGCGCCGAAATAGAGCCAGAGGTTCCACCAGCTGCCGTTGATCGCGAAGGCGACCGGGATGACGAGCCCGATGAGCGTCGCGACGTGCTTGTTGCCGAGCACGGCGTAGCGGCCGTCGCCAGCCAGCTCCGCCGACACCAGCCGCCAGAAGCGCGTGACGAGCGCCTGCACCGTCAGCGCGTAGACCACCAGCACCAGGCCGAAGAAGGTCGCGAGGATCGCCGTGCCCAAGAAGCCGAGCCACGGGTTCGTCAGCACCTGCGCGCCCGTCACCCAGGCCCCCACGGAGCCCAGCCCGGTGGCCTTTGAGGAGAGCACCATGTAGGCGGCGAGCGAGGCCAGCGCGAGCAGGCCCTCGGTGAGCATCGCGCCGGCGCCGACCGGTCGGGCATCCGTCTCGATGTCCACCTGCTTCGAGGTCGAGCTGCTGCTGACCAGTGAGTGCCAGCCGCTGATCGCGCCGCAGGCGATCGCGACGAAGAGGATCGGCCAGAGCGGCCCGGGGTTCAGACCTGGATAGAAGGTCTTGAACGCCGACTGCTGGAGGTGGACGCCGGTCAGCGGCGTAATCAGCGCGCTGACCAGGATCACGACGATCGCGACGAACGCCGGGAAGAACGCGACGTAGTTGATCGGCTGGATGAAGCTCGGCAGCGGCAGCACCGAGCCGAGGTAGAGGATCACGGCCGTCACAATCGCCCAGAAGAGGATCGTGTTGCCGCCGAGGAAGTTCTTGGCGACGTGAAAGACGCCGACGTCGGTAGTGATCAGGATCGAGAGTGCGACTCCTACCAGCGCCAGCAAGGTCACCAGACCCACGTTCCAGCGCAGTCGGTAGAGGAGCCGTCCAGCGATCACCCCGGTCGCGAGGACGCCGATGGTCGCCCAGAAGACGCCCGGGAAGATGTTGAAGAAGGTCGCGATGAAGAAGATGAACGTCGCCGAAATGATCAGCAGGTACAGGATGATGAACCAGAGCAGGGTTGTCCGACCGCGGGCCCCCATGAACTCGTAGCTGATGGGACCGAACGAGCGGCCCTCGTTGCGCAGGCTCACCATGATCGAGCTGTAGTCCTGCAGCCAGCCGATGAAGAAATTGCCGATGATGATCCAGGCCAGTGCCGGCAGCCACCCGTACTGGATGGCGATGAAGGGGCCCAGAATCGGTCCGAGCGCCGCGACCGACTTGAACTGGTAGCCCCAGAGGACGTACTTGCTGACCGGGAAGTACTCCACCCCGTCCATCAGCATGTGCGCCGGGGTCGTCCTGCCGGCGTCCGGGGCCCAGACCGCGCGGTCATACCAGCGCGAGTACCAGAAGTACGCGACGCCATACGCGATCAGGGCGAGGACCACGAAGAGTGCAGGTGTGTCCAAGCGTGACTCCCTTCCCACAAGCCCCGGAACGGGCCGGCGAGCCGGGCAGCCCACCGGCGGGACGCGGTCTCCGCAGACCGCTGGCTCCGAGGGTCAAGAGATCGTGGACACTGGCCGCTGGGACCATCAAGGGTGGGACCCACCAGCGGTCCCGAGCGGCGAGTTGGTCGCGCAACAACACAGAGAATCGTCGGTCTGCCGCACCTCCTCACCCGGAAGCCAACCACAACAGAGCCAGGCGGCCACCTGGGCCACGCAGCCGGCGGCTCCACGTGAGCTACTGTTAGCGCGTCACGCGGGAAGAGCAATAACAAACGCATTACAAACGCGAAGGGAGCGGTCACGAGTGGATAGCGGCACGCTCATCGTGGTCGTGCTCGCCGTGGTGCTCGTCGGAGGGTACGCGGTCGGGGGCGTGCTGAACGCACGTCGCATGGAGGCGCTCGCCGCAGGTCTGCGCGAGGCGTTCGCCGGACCCGCCGGCCCCGCGAAATTGCAGCGGCTCGGCCGGAGTATCGTCCGCATCGAGGCGGAGCGACCGGTTCGCGGCGTCGGACGGGCGGTCGCGACCGTGCTGATGGCACCGCGCGAGGCCCTCCTGGTCTGGGTGCTTTGGGCGCTGCAGGGGCGGGGTGACCTGCTCGACGTGAAGGCCGAACTAGACGGGCCGCCGGTCGGCGTGGGCCTCCTGGCCGATCCGCACCACCGCACCGGGCGTGCGGCCCTGCGTGCCGCGGTCGCGGCGGGCGGGACACGCAGCACGGCAGATGGGCGCGGACTCGCGATCGTCGCCTACGACGCTCCGGGGAGGGCGGCCATGGAACGGTTGGTGCCGGCAGCGACCGATCTCGGCGACGTGGTGCTGCTCGAGCTGCGCGGCGCGCAACCTCGCATGACGCTGCTCGTCTCGCTGCGGCACGCGCCGGGGTCGCTGCCCGGGTTGCGCCCGGCCCTGCAGCGGCTCGTCGACCTCGCGACGGGGCGCATCACGTAACGAGGGGCGATCAGGACGACGCTCGGCGCCGCCGAGCTCGGCGACTCTGCGGGCTGGAGACGGAACGCAGGAACAGCGGTGCCGTGCGGGGCGCGCCACCCTCGGGGGCGAAGGCGGTATCGTCAGGCGCGCAGCGGAACCACGCACGGGCAGCGGCTCAGGCAGGAGGAGGCGAGCGATGCGGGAACGACGGTTCGGACGGACAGGGTGGCTCGTCAGTGAGCTCGGCCATGGCATGTGGGGGATGGGCAGCTGGTCCGGCTCGGACGACGAGCGATCGCTGCAGGCCCTGCAGACCGCCGTGGACCGGGGCGTCACGTTCTTCGACACGGCCTGGGCGTATGGTGAGGGCCGCAGCGAGCGGCTGCTCGGCCAGCTCGTACGGGCGAACCCGGGCCGCCGGCTCTACACCGCCACGAAGATCCCGCCCCACAACCGCCGCTGGCCCTCTCGCCGTGGAGATCCGCTCGACCAGGCGTTCCCGCCCGACCAGATCCGCGCCTATGCCGAGAAGAGCCTCGCGAACCTCGGGCTCGGTACGGTCGACCTGATCCAGTTCCACGTCTGGGAGGACGCCTGGGCCGACGACGAGCGCTGGCAGCGCGCGGTCGACGATCTGAAGCGCGAGGGCCTCGTCCGCGCCGTCGGGGTCAGCGTGAATCGCTGGGAACCGTGGAACGTGCTGCGCACGCTGCGCACCGGGCTGATCGACGCGGTCCAGGTCATCTACAACATCTTCGACCAGGCGCCTGAGGATGAGCTCTTCCCGGAGTGCCGCCGGCTCGACGTCGCCGTGATCGCTCGGGTGCCGTTCGACGAGGGCACCTTGACGGGCACCCTGACGCTCGATTCGCATTGGCCCGAGGGAGACTGGCGCAACACGTATTTCGTGCCCGAGAACCTGCGTCAAAGCGTGGAGCACGCCGAGGCGCTGCGGCCACTGGTGCCCCCCGGCATGACCATGGCGGAGATGGCGCTGCGCTTCATCCTCTCGAACCCCGACGTCTCGACGGTCATCCCGGGGATGCGGAGCCCGGAACGCGTGGCCCAGAACGTGCGCGCCGCCGAAGCCGGCCCGCTCCCGCCCGACCTGCTCGCCCGCCTGCGCGCCCACCGCTGGGACCGCAGGCCCACCGAGTGGTCACAGTAGCGGGGCGCCGATAGTGGCGGGGCGCCGATCCTCGCCGGCAGCGGCGGTTGCCAGCTCCGCGACCCGCTGCCCCGGGTGCCGTCGACCCACGGGGCAAGCGACGGCCCGGGTCGATCTGGCCCGCCGTGGTAGCGTGCGGCCCGGGCATCGAAGATGAGAGGAGGCGATCGCATGGCCGACCAACCGGTGACGGCCGCGTACTTCTACCGCGTGCGCTGGGGGCACCACGACGAGTGGGTGGAGCTCTTCCTGCGCAATCACTGGCCGATCCTGCGGGAGCAGCTGCGGATCGGCCGGCTCCTGGACGTGCGCCTCTACCAGCCACGCTTCCACGGCGACGGCCGCGCCGACTGGGACGTCATGGTCACCATCACGTACCGCGACTGGGCCGCCATGGAGGAGCACTCCGAACCGGAGATCGCGCAGCGCCTCTACCCGGACCAGGAGACGTTCCGTGCCGCAGAGCAGCGACGCTTCGAGCTGCTCGACGCGCACTGGGACGTGCCGCTCGAAGAACGGCAGCTCCCGCAAGCGTAAGGTCAGAGCAGGGCAGCTCCGAGCAGGGCAGCGCCTCGGCCGTCTCGGCCGTCTCGGCCGCTGGCGTTGCCCGGTTCGAGTGCACGCAGGCCGCGTTGGCTCCGTCGACCCGGGCCCAACGACGATCGACGTACAGGGAGGAACGAACCGGGATGCACGTCACGCTGGTCCACATCCACGTGCTGCCCGAGCACCTAGAGGAGTTCATCGCGGCGACCCGCGCGAACCACGAGGGCTCGATCCGGGAGCCGGGGAACCTACGGTTCGACATCCTGCAAGCGGTCGACGACCCGACCCGCTTCGTCTTCTACGAGGCGTACGTGGACGCCGCGGCGGCCCAGGCCCACCGGGAAACGGCGCACTACCTCACCTGGCGCGAGACGGTCGCGGACTGGATGGCCGAGCCACGCCAGGGCGTCCGCTACACGGGGCTCTGGCCGGAGGTCGGTTCCACGGCCTGAGCGTGCCCATGGCCGGCGGTCGCCGACGCCGGAGCAGCGACCCAGTAGCGGCGGGGGGCCACGCGGAGGCGTGGCCCCCCGCCGGGCTGCGCGTGCCAGACTGGCCTGCGCGTGCCAGAGTGGCCCACGCGCGAGCGGTCGACCCTTGCGAGGCGAGGCCGCGCGGCCGAAACTTTGGATCGGAGGCTTTCCGCGGTCCTGATGCGGGCCGCCGTCCGATGGGGTGACCGGAGGAGATCAGATGACGTCCTCGCCCACCGAGGCGCGGGCTGGGCCACGGACGGGGATGGGTCTGCGCGATCTAGGGGCGATGAGCGCCTACTGGTTCGGGCTGTCGATCACGTGGGGCAGCCTCACCACGATCGTCCTACCCCGCTTGGTCGAGCAGTTCGTGCCGGCGGCGATCAAGACGTCCGCGCTCTCGCTGATCGGCGCCCTCCAGGCGCTCGTCTCGATCATCGTCCAGCCCATGAGCGGGGCAGCAAGCGACCACCTCGTCACTCCCTGGGGCCGTCGCCGCCCATTGATGGTCGCTGGCGTCGCGGTGCAGACGGTGCTGATCGTGCTCCTCACGGTCGCCGGAGCGTACTGGGCGATCCTGGTCGTGATGCTCGGCATCGAGCTCGCCTCGAACACGGCCCAAGGCCCGTACCAGGGCCTGCTCCCCGACATGGTGCCGCCCGGCGAGCGCGGGCTGGCGTCGGGCTTCCTCGGCGCGGGACTTCTGGCGGGCCAGGTCGTGGGCGTGGCCCTGGGCGGCGTTGCGCTCGCCGCGGGTGACGTCTCGCTGGCGGTGAGCTTCTCGGCGGGCGCGCTGGTCGTCGGGACGGTCGTCACCGTGGCGACGATGCGCGAGACGGCGGGTCGCGCAGGCGGAGGGCGGCTCGAGCCGGTCGACTGGGTGCGCGAGCTCCTCCACCCGTCCCGCTGGGCGACCCCGATCCGGCGCATCGTGCTCGAGGTGTGGGGGCGCGACGTGCTCGAGCACCGCGACTACCTCTGGCTGCTCGCGTCGCGCTTGGCGATCCTGATGGCCGCCGGCACGCTCCAGCCCTTCGCGTACTACTACCTGGAGGACGCCTTGGGGCTCGGGGCGAACGCGGGGCTCGCCTTCGTGCCGCTCGCGGGCCTGGTCGCCCTGGTCGCCCTCGTCTCGGCCGTTCCCGGCGGCGCCATGACCGCGCACTGGGGGCGCGTCCGGACAGTTGCGTTGAGCGCTGCCAGCGGGCTCGTCGGCGCGCTGCTGTTCGCGGTGGCGCCGAACTACCCCTCGCTCTTCCTGATCGCGATCCCCTTCGGGCTCGCACTCGGCGTCTTCCTCTCGGCCGACTGGGCCCTCCTCACCGACGTGGCCCCGCTCGACCAGGCGGGGCGCTACCTGGGCCTCTCGAATACCGTGACCGCCGGCGCAGGGTTCCTCGCGGTGGCGCTCGGTGGACCGATCGCCGACCTCGTCAATCGGTTCCGGTTCGGGTTGGGCTACCGGGCGATCTTCGTCCTGGCCGCGATCGAGTTCGCCGTGGGCGCCTGGGGCGTCCTGCACGTCCACGAGCCGCGCATCGGTGTGGCGGCGCTCGGACCGGACGAGCGGCCGCTGGGGACGGGCGATGCCTGAGGCCGACACGCGGGCTCGGCGACGTCGCGTTCACCGGCCGGCTCCGCCCCGACCCCTCGATCCCATCCTCCGCCTGTGGGAGGAGGTCGACCGCCGTCGACGCCGGATCCGCCCGATCCGGCGAGGCGGGGTGCTCGGGGTGGAGTTCGGCAGGTACCACGGTCCCCCGCTCGAGCTCGCCGACGGCACGTCGGTCAGGTACGGCGACCCGATCGGGGTGTTGCACATCGACAACGCGCGGGCCCGCCAGGTCGCCACGTCCGACTGGCAGGCCCGGGGCCTGCGCGAGGCACGCGCCGACCTCGTCCGGTTGGCCACATGGGCCGCCCTCCAGCCGGCCGAGCGGCGCCCCGTCGCGTACACCGGCGCAACGCTCATGGGGCCGCTCGCGCGACGGATCGGTTTCGAGGCACGGTCCCGGCCGCGCACCGCCCGGACGCGCCTGGACGACTGGTTCCTGCGCTGGTTGATCGCGCGCTGGTCTCCCCGGGGCCGCGAACGGCTCCGTCACGGGCGTAGCGCGCTCCGCTCGAGCGACGTCTGGCTCTCGCACGCCGCCCTCCAGCGGCGTTACGGTGAGGCAGCGCTCGCCGCTGACGAACCGGCTGACGGGGCTCGCGCCGCAAGGAGGGCGGTCGAGCGGCCGTCGCGCGGGACCCTGGCCGCCCCGTAGGCATCGCCCATCGTCGCGGCAGGCTGGTCAGCCCCGGTGGTGACGCGTCGTCGTGGCGAGGTGCGCGCCCACGCAGTCGCCCGTGGCTCACGCCTCGAATCCGGGCTCTGCCACTCGCACGGACCGGAACGCAAAGAGGCGCGTGCTCGGCCAGCGCCAGGCGTCTCCGGCGAGTCCCGCCTTCCGACAGACCGCGTCGAGCGTGGTGGCCTCGTCCCACCCGAACGCTTCCGCGACCTGCGGGAGCAGCAGCGCGCGGCGCCCCGCCCGCTCCACCATGATGCCGTGCTGCCGAGCGTCGAACGCCTCGGGGCCCGGCAGCTCCACCGGCGGTGCCAGCACGGAGACCTCGATGCGGATCGCGGGTAGCTCGGCCTCCGTGACGGGCATGAAGCGAGGGTCCTCCAGCGCCGCGCTACGACCTGCCACCAGGACGTTCTGCCAGAGCGGCCGGTCGAACTCCAGGTGCCCCATGCAGCCGCGCAGTTCCCCGTCTTGGTGGAGCGTCACGAACGCCGCGGCGGGCGCCCGCAGCACCGCAGGCAGGGCCGCAGGCTCGGGGCGCGGAGATGCCCGACGGCGCACTGCGGCCTCGACCGCGTCCCGTGCAAGCGCGAGCAGCGCCGCACCGGCGGCCTCGTCCAGGGACGGCGCAACAGGGACCTCGACGGCATCGAGCGGCACGGCCGGCCTCCCCATCGCGACACTCGTACACGGGCGCACGGCGTAGCGCGGCGACCATCCGCGCGCCCGCGGTCATGTTGCACCATCAGCCGCTGACGCTGAAGGTCCGGGCGGCCCGTCCTGAGCGTCCGATCGTCAGGAGGGCGCCGGTGTCTGCACCTCCGCCGATCGCGCAGCCCGCCCGGGCAGTTGGGCGGACCCCTCCGCCGGTTCGGCCAACCCTTCCCTCGGCTCGACCGGTTCCTCCACCGCCTGGATCAGTCTACGCAGGTCCGTCAGCGCCTCGACCAGCGCCCGTCGCCGCCCCGGTTCCAGTGCCTCGACGAGGCCGCGCAGCCACTGCATCGCCGCCCGTTGCGCCTCATCGAGCTGGGCCGTCCCTGCCGGGCTCAGCGTGAGACGAATGCGCCGACGTTCTGCAGGGTCCGTTTCCCGGACGACCAGCCCTTGGCGCACCAGTCGGCTCACCAGCTCGGAGGCAGCCGGGACCGAGGTCCCGAGGTGATCCGCGATCTCCGACAGCCCGCTGCCCGGGCGCCGGCGCAGATGCAGCAGGGCCCGGAACTGCGCGACCGACAGCCCGGCCGGCCGACCCTCTCGCATGCGCGCCCGGATCGCGCGCATCGCCAGCGGCACGCTCTCGAGGATGGCGGCCGCCGCGTCATCGGCGCTGGATCGGTCCGTAGACCCCTGCATGCGCGGAATGATAGACTGTTAGGTGACCTAACTGACACACATTCACGCACGAGGCCACGATGCCGCTGGCCATTCGAACAAACGCGCTGACCCGTCGCTTCGGGGCGGTCTGCGCGGTCGATGCCCTTTCCCTGAGTGTGGAGCCGGGGGAGGTCTTCGGCCTCCTCGGACCCAATGGGGCGGGCAAGACCACCACCATCAAGATGCTGATCACGCTGCTGCCCCCCACCACAGGCAGCGCCACGGTCGCCGGGCACAACGTGCTCACCGAGCAACGGCTGGTCCGCCGTTCGATCGGGTATGTCCCGCAGCTGCTCTCCTCGGACGGCGCCCTCACCGCTCGCGAGAACCTCGACATCTCCGGCCGTCTCTATCACATCCCCTCGGCCGAGCGCCGCGCACGGATCGATGCCGCGCTCGAGTTCATGGGGCTGGCGGACGTCGCCGATCACCTCGTGCGGACCTTCTCGGGCGGCATGATCCGCCGCCTCGAGATCGCCCAGGCCATGCTCCATCAGCCCGAGGTGCTCTTCCTCGACGAACCGACGGTGGGACTCGATCCGGTCGCCCGCCGGGCCGTCTGGGAGCACGTGCGCCGACTGCGCGAGCGCGAGGGCACCACGATCCTGCTCACGACCCACTACATGGACGAGGCGGCGGAGCTGTGCGAACGCGTCGGGATCATGCACCTCGGCAAACTCGTGGCGCTCGGCACCCCGGAGTCGCTCGCTGGGGAGGTGGGCTCGGGAGCCACGCTCGACGATGTCTTCACCCACTACACCGGCAGCGACCCGAACGAAGGAGGAACGTATCGTGACGTCGCTCGAACGCGCCGCACGGCCCGTCGCCTCGGCTGAGCCGCCCGCCGCCGCCCGGTTCGTCCTTGACGTCTGGACGGTCGCGGAGGCGGAGCTGCGGAAGCTTGCGCACGACCCGACCGAACTGCTGACCCGCGCGGTGCAGCCGATCCTCTGGCTCCTGGTGTTCGGCCAGGTGCTCGCCCGGGCGCGCGCGATCCCGACGGGCCAGCTCGGCTACATCGACTTCCTGGCGCCGGGGGTGCTGGCCCAGAGCGCCCTCTTCTCGGCGATCTTCTTCGGGATCGCGGTGATCTGGGAACGCGACCTGGGCGTCCTGCACAAGTACCTGGTGAGCCCGGCGTCGCGCATCTCGCTCGTGGCGGGAAAGGCGCTCGCGGGTGGGCTGCGTGCCCTGGTGCAGGCGGCGGTGATCTATGTCGTGGCGGCGCTGATCGGGGTTCACCTGCAAGTCGGGCTGCCGCAGGTCCTCGGCGTCGCGGTCGTGGTCGTGCTCGGAGCGGCAGGCTTCGCCACTTTCTCCCTCGTGATCGCGTGCGTGGTACGCACCCGCGAGCGCTTCATGGGGATCGGCCAGGTGCTCACGATGCCGCTCTTCTTCGCGAGCAGCGCGGTCTACCCGATCGCGCTGATGCCGACGTGGCTGCAGGTGCTCGCCAACGTGAACCCGCTGACGTACCAGGTGGACGCGCTGCGCAGCTTGATGGTGGCAGGTGGGACGAGCACGTTCCCGATCACGCTCGATTTCGGGGTGCTGGCGTTCGCGCTGGTCGTCCTGCTCGTGATCGCAGCACGGCTCTACCCGCGCCTGGCGATCTGAGGCGAGGGCCACGACGTCGGGCGCGGGGTCGGCTGCGCGCCAGAGTCACATACGGACGGCCAATCGCATACAGTCGGTCGCAGATGACGACCATGCCAACGAACGGCTCGGAATCCGCGGCGGACGACGAATGGTACCGGAGAACCCAGGCGACAGTCGGTCGCCCCTGCGACCCGTGCCCATGATTGGAGAGCCTGCCGCGGAGCCCGCCGGGCCCGCCCTCGCCGCGTCGCGACGACGCCTCTGGGCCGAATCGGCAGGGATCGCCATCTCGTCCGGCGGCTTCGGTTTGGTCTACGGCCTGGCGGCGCGTCACGCAGGATTGAGCCCAGCCGAGGCGATCGCGATGAGCGTGTTCGTCTTCGCCGGCGCGTCGCAGTTCGCCGCCGTCGGTCTGGTGACCGGTGGCCTGGCCTGGCCGGGCATCGTGCTGCTCACCGCGCTGCTGAACGCGCGCCATCTCCTCTACTCCGCGGCGCTCGCGCCGTGGCTCAGAAGCCGTTCACGGCGGCGACGCGCGGCGATGGCCTACGTCCTGACCGATGAGTCGTTCGCGCTCTCGATCGCGCACTTCCAGCGGCTCGGGTACACGGACGAGCGCGGTTACTGGATTGGAGCGCTCGCCTCCACCTGGATTCCCTGGAACGTCATGACTGCGCTGGGCGCCGTGCTCGGGGGGCAGATCGCCGATCCGCGCCGGTTCGGGCTGGACGTCGTCTTCCCCGCCGCGATGGCCGGGCTGGCGATCGGGCTCGTCATCGGGCATCGTGAGCTCGTGGCGGCGGTCTCCGGTTCGGCCGTCGCCGTGGCCCTCGGGCTCGTGGTCGGTACCGCCGCCGGCGTGGTAGCCGGCGGCCTCTTGGGACCGCTCGCAGGGATCGCCGCGGGGCGGCTGCGCCCGGTCGCGCGCGTCGTGCCCGCGCCCTCCTCACCCGACACGACCCCGGACGTCCAGCTCCTCGCGGATGCCCAGGCGGCGATCGCTCCACCCGACGAAGCGGGGCTGCCGTGAGCCTCGGCCTGGTCGCCCTGGCGGTCCTGATGGGGGCCGTCACCTATCCCTCGCGCGCCGTGCCGCTGCTGGCGCCGGGTATGGAGAAACTGCCCGCCGGTGTCCGGCTCTATCTGCGGCTCGTGGGACCGGCCGTGCTCGCCGCTCTGGCCGCCGCCAACGTGATGATCGGCACGGTCGACGGTCGGCCGGCGTTCCACATCGGGATCGAGTGGGCCGCAGTCGGGGCGTCGGTCACGCTCGTGGCGTGGCGGCGCAACCTCTTCCTGGGGCTGCTCGTGGGGGTCGCGCTGGTTGCCGCGGCCCGGGCGTCCGGGATGGCCTGAGGCGCCCGCGGCCGCTGCGGGTGCGGCCGGCGCGGACGGGTGTCGGAATCGCGGCGCCGTGACGCACAGGTCGGCGCGCCATCACTCCTAGTCGCGCCACGTCAGGATGTACCCCGTGAAGTCCGTGACGAACGGCGCTCCGGCGAGCAGACGCGACATGGCGGCACCGTATCGTCCCGCGCGCCCCAACGGCACCCCGCCGAAGGCACCGCCCGGAGCAGTCCTTCCGAGCCCCTGCAGCTTGCAGCTGACCTTGCTGACGTCCCATGTCGCTTTCTTCACCAGCCCAGCGCAATCCGCTGAACACTGGCGGCCGAAGATGCACTGGACCGGGCGAGGGCCGGGGGGCGTCCGGCCCCGAAGGAGCGACACGATGCCTGACCTGGAACGGGTTCTCGACGAACTGAAACAGACCACGCGAGCAGCGATGCGCCGGCGTCGTCTGGCCAACCCCGACAGCGAAGCCTGGCGCCAGGCCGACGAACTGGTGCATGAGCTGGGAGCGCTGATGGGCGAACTCAGGGCGTTGCTCGAACGGCGCCGAGAGCGGCGGCTCCAACCGGTCCGGGTCCGGACCCGCTGACCCGACTGCGCCGGCCCGCGAGGCTGGTGCCCAGCCGATTCCCGAAACCGACGACGATCGAGCGCGGCGACAGCGCGGCTGGCCAGACCAACGGCCAGGGGATGCGGGGCATCTGGTCCGCGGCGCTGGTCGCGGGCCATGCCGTCCACCCTGACAGCGGTCCCAGGCTCCCGCTGGCCATCTCGACGCGGCGATCCGTGTACAGTTTGGGTGGTCCCCGCCTGAGATCGCCTGCGAGGAACGCCATGTCCCTGCCCACCCGCTCGCTCACACCCGCCCCGCCCGATCCGATCCTCGGCCTCAGCGAGGCCTTCCGTGCCGACCCCCGGCCAGCCAAGGTCAACCTCGCCGTGGGCGTCTACGTCGACCAGACCGGGACGACGCCCGTCATGCCCTCGGTCCTCGAGGCCGAGCGTCGGCTGCTCGCCCGCGCAGGATCGAAGGGCTACCTGCCGATCGACGGCCGGCCGGCGTACCGCGAGGCGGTGCGCGATCTCGTCTTCGAGCCCGACCACGAGATCGTGGCCGGGCGGCGCTCGGTGACGGTGCAGACTCCGGGCGGCACGGGCGCCCTGCGTGTCGCTGCCGACTTCCTGCTGCAGACAGGGTCGAACCGCACCGTCTGGCTGAGTGAACCGACCTGGCCGAACCATACGCAGCTCTTCTCGCTGGCCGGTTTCGAGGTGCGTCGCTACCCCTACCTCGACGCGGGGGGCCGTCACCTGGACGTCGCCGGGATGCTGAGCACGTTGCGCTCGGCGGCGCGCGGCGACGTTGTCGTGCTGCACGGCTCCTGCCACAACCCGACCGGTGTCGACCCCGACCCTGCCGCGTGGCACGCCATCGGCGACGTGCTGCGGGACCGCGACCTGGTGCCGATCGTCGACTTCGCCTATCAGGGGTTCGGACACGGCCTGCGCGAAGACGCCGACTGGCAGGCAGGCCTGGCCCGACCAGACCTGGAGTTCCTCGTCTGCTCCAGCTTCTCGAAGAACTTCGCCCTCTACAACGAGCGCGTCGGGGCGCTGACGGTGGTAGCGACCGACGGCCAGCGGGCGGCGGCCGCGCTCAGCCACCTCAAGATCGCGATCCGCGCCAACTATTCGAACCCGCCCTCGCACGGTGCGGACATCGTGGAGACGATCCTCTGCGACGGCGCCCTGCGCGCCCAGTGGGAGACGGAGCTGGCCGCCATGCGCGGGCGGATCCGCGGCAACCGCGCGGCGCTCGTCGACGCGCTCGAGGCTGCGGGCGTCGCGGGCGACTGGGAGCCGCTGCGGGAGCAGCGCGGCATGTTCGCGCTGCTCGGCCTGACCGCGGAACAGGTGGCGCGGTTGCGCGACGAGTTCGCGATCTACGCCGTGGGACGCGGTCGGATCAACGTCGCCGGGCTGACCGAAGCGAACCTGCCCCGCGTCGTCGACGCGCTCAGGGCCGTCGCAGGCGGCTAAGTGGCGCACCGTCGGGCGGGGTTCGGCGGAGGATCGGGAGGCACACCCATGGCACTCTTCCTCGACTCGGCGTCGGCCGACGACGCGCGGAAGGCCGCGACGCTCGGCTTCGTCGCCGGCATCACCACCAATCCGACCCTCGTGGCCGCCACCGGGCGCGCGCCCGGCGACGTCATCGCCGAGCTGTGCGACGTCCACCCCGGGCTCGTCTTCTACCAGCCCGTGGCCCCGACGGTCGCAGAGGCGGAGGCGGAGGTCCGCCGGATCAGCGGGCTCCGCCCGGGCCGCGTCGGCATCAAGCTCCCGTCGACACCAGCCCATTTCGTCCTGGGCCACCGGCTCGCCCAGGAGGGGTTCATCGTCGGCATGACCGCGATCTTCAGCCCGGCGCAGGCCTATCTGGCGTATCAAGTAGGCGCACGGTACGTGCTGCCCTACGTGAACCGCAGCACGCGCCTGCTAGGGGACGGTCCGGGCCTCGTCCGCGCGATGCGCGCCGTCCTCGAAGCCTGCGGTGGCGGGGTGGAGATACTGGCGGCGAGCATCAAGACCCGCGACGAGGCGGTCGAGACACTGTTGGCGGGGGCACACTCGCTGACGATCCCGCTCGCTCTCATCGAGGCGCTGGGCCGGCACGAGCATTCCGACGGGGCGATCGCCGACTTCGCCGCCTCCGTGCGGGGGACACCGGCCGCGACGCCGTGATCGGCGGGCAACCCCCACCGCCGACTGACGGCGGGCGGGCCGTGGTCGTCCGTCCGCGCCGGTCTCGTGTAGCATCGGCGCGTCGATGCTCGCACACGCCTGGGTGCTGCCGTGGCCCGCGGCGTCGATGCAACGGAGCGCCTGTGTGGATTCTCGCCTGCTCGCCTTCATCGGGGTCGCTGCCCTCCTGACGATCTCGCCGGGCCCGGACATGGCGCTGGTCCTGCGCAACGCGCTGCGCTCGGGAACGGGGACCGCGATTCTTACGGCCGCGGGCACCGTCACGGGCGTGCTGGCCTGGGGCATCGCCTCGTCGATCGGGATCGCGGCCGTCCTGGCGACCTCGGCGGCCCTCTTCGAGGCGCTCAAGCTGGCAGGCGCCGCATATCTCGTCGCGCTGGGCGTGGCGGCCCTGCTGGCCAGCCGGCAGCACCGCCACGCGGTCACCGCAACGGAGACGACCGCGGCGCTGGCATCGCGCGCGGCGGCGTTCCGCCAGGGACTGTTGACGAACCTGCTGAACCCCAAGGTCGGCGTCTTCTACACGACGTTCCTGCCGCAGTTCATGATCCCGGGCCAGCCGGTCCTGGCCAGGTCCCTGCTGCTGGCGGCGATCCACGCCGGCATGAGCCTGGCCTGGCTCTCGGCGTATGCGTATGCGGCCACGCGCGCAGGCGACCTGCTGCGCACGCGGCGCACGCGCGTGTGGCTCGAGCGGGCGACCGGTGCGATCCTGATCGGTTTCGGCCTCCGCCTGGCCGCCGATGTGCGTTGAGGGTGTGGCATGACGATCCGCGTACGACGGGCCTACGACCCGCCGGAGCCCGATGACGGGTATCGCGTCTTGGTCGACCGGGTATGGCCGCGCGGCCGCAGCCGCGACGCGCTCCGCCTCGACGAGTGGGCGCGGGAAGTCGCTCCGAGCGACGAACTGCGCACGTGGTTCGGCCACGACCCATCCCGCTGGGAGACATTCCGGGCGCGCTATCGGGCCGAACTGGCGGACCCCGAACGGAGCGCGATCCTCGACCACCTGGCGAGACGTGCGCACAGCGGCACGGTCACCCTGGTCTTCGGGGCACGGGACGAGGAGCACAACCAGGCCCGCGTCGTCGCGGAGGAGCTCGAGCGGCGCCTCGAGACCACGGCAGGCGCCTGAAGGCCCGACTCAAGCGCGAGCAGGTGCAGGCCGCGCCGAACGGGGCCCTGTGGAGGCCGCCCGCTCTGGGAGGCGGCGCCGGCGGCGGGAGGACCCGGGCGAGGGGCGGGAAGCGTCCGCCGAGAGCCGTTTCGGCACGATCTGCCGGATGCGGGTACGCTCGACCGCTCAACTGTGGATACCAGCGCACGACACCAACTCCGGCGGGCCGGCGCTTCGCCTGCGGCACCCGCGCCGACGAGCGCGTCGCGCAACGGCGAGCACGCCGTCCCGATCCAGGGCATCGCCGCGCGCCTCGTGGCCAACATGGCCGAGAGCCTAACGGTGCCAACCGCGACGTCGTTCCGCGAGATCCCGGCGTCCGTGCTGCTGGCCGAACGCGAACGGCTGAACCGCGCGGTGGCGCCGCGCCGGCTCTCGTATACCCACGTGATCGCGTACGCGATCGCACAGGCAGCTGCGGCGCATCCGGCGATGCTGGCCTCGTACCGAGAGATCGACGGCCGACCCTATCGGGTCGACCCAGGGCGCGTCAACTTGGGTCTGGCGGTCGACGTCGAAGGGCGGGACGGCGCGCGGTTCCTGGTGGTGCCGGTGCTGCGCGATGCGGGCGATCTCGACTTCGCCGAGTTCGTGGCGGCCTACGACGACCTGGTCGAACGGGCACGCGCTGGCCGCCTCGGCGCCGACGACCTGCAGGGCGCGACGATCACGCTGACGAACCCGGGCACCCTCGGGACGAGCGCCTCGGTCCCGCGGCTGATGGCGGGCCAGGGCGCCATCGTGGCCACCGGTGCGATCCGCCGGGTGGCGGGCGAGCCGCTGATGACCGTCAGCAGCACCTACGACCACCGCGTGATCCAGGGCGCCGACTCAGGCCGGTTCCTGCGGACCCTCGACGAGCTGCTCCAAGGCGCCGAGGACTTCTACGCGTACGTGGCGACCTGCCTCGGCGCGGGTGGCGCGCCGACGGCAACGGCGCTCGCGGCCGACGGTGCAGCGGTGGGCTCGCTCACGGCCCCTCCCTCGATGACCGAGCCCTCGGCACCCGGGCTCTCCACGGCCTCGCTCGCGGAAGTGGCCGCGGCCATGGCGCTCGTCCGGTCGTACCGCCACTTCGGCCATCGCGCGGCCAGCCTCGATCCCCTCGGCTCCCCACCGCCCGGCGATCCGTCCCTCGACCCGGCGACCTGGGGGCTCTCCCCCGACGCCCTGCGCCGCGTGCCCGCCTCGGTGCTGCGCGTCTACGTCCCTGGCGAGACCCTCGCGGACGTGCTCCCGGAACTGCAACAGACCTACTGCGGGACGAGTGCGTTCGAAGTGGAACACCTCGGCAGCCACGAAGAGCGGACGTGGCTACGCCGCGCCATCGAATCGGGCGACTACCGCACGCGGCCCACGGAGGCCGAACGGCGACGGCTGCTCGAGCGACTGACGGCGGTCGAAGCCTTCGAGCGGTTCCTGCAGCGCGCCTATCTCGGCCAGAAGCGTTTCTCGATCGAGGGGCTCGACGTGCTGGTGCCGATGCTCGACCTGCTCGTCGAGCTGGCCGCCCGCTCCGGGACCGCGGCGGTCGAGATCGGCATGGCCCACCGCGGACGGTTGAACGTGCTGGCCCATGTGGTCGGTGTCCCCTACGCGGAGATCCTCGGCGAGTTCGAGCGCGGGCATCCCGCGGCGGAGGCCGAACCGGCGGCGGAGGGCGAGACCAGTGACGTCAAGTACCACCGCGGGGCCAGCGGCACCTACCACGCGGCGGCCGGCGACGTCCGCGTGGCGATTTCGCCCAATCCCAGCCACCTCGAGGCCGTCGACCCGGTGGTGGAGGGCCGGGCCCGTGCCGAGCAGACCGACCGGACCCGACCCGATGCCCCGCGCGACACGAGCGTGGCGATCCCGGTGCTGGTGCATGGGGACGCTGCGCTGGCCGGCCAAGGCGTCGTGGCCGAGACGTTCAACCTGGCGCGGCTCGAGGGGTACACGACCGGCGGCACCGTGCATCTCGTGGCCAACAACCAGCTCGGGTTCACCGTCGACCCCCGCTTTGCCCGCTCGACCGACTACGCCAGCGATATCGCCAAGGGGTTCGACGTCCCGATCGTGCACGTCAACGCCGACGACCCGGAGGCCTGCCTGGCCGCGATCCGTCTGGCGGTCGCCTACCGCGAGCTCTTCCACGGCGACTTCCTGATCGACGTCGTGGGATACCGGCGGCGCGGGCACAACGAGGAGGACGAGCCGGCCTACACGCAGCCCCTGATGTACGCGCAGATCGCGAGCCACCCGACCGTGCGGCAGCTCTACCTGCAGCGGCTCGTGGCGGAGGGTCTGGTCGAAGAGGCGGCGGCGCAAGCCAAACTGGCCGCTGCCGAAGAGCGGCTGGCGACGATCTTGGGCGCGCTCCCCGGGCCGTCGGAGAGCCCGGCCGGCCGTGACGCCGAGACGACCGAGCGACCAGCGGCCGGGCCGGCGGCGACGCCATCCCCGGCGTCCGGCGAAGGGCACGTCCCGCTCGCGGACCTGCGCACGATCAACGAGCAGCTGCTGAGCTGGCCGGCCGACTTCACGGTGCACCCCAAGCTGATTCGCCAGCTCGAGCGGCGGCGCGACGCCCTGGCGCCGGAGGGCCACGTGGCATGGGCGCACGCCGAGGCGCTCGCGTTTGGCTCCCTACTGCGCGAGGGGGTCCCCATCCGCCTCACCGGCCAGGACACGGAGCGCGGCACGTTCAGCCAGCGCCACTTGGTCCTCCACGACGCCCGGACCGGGGCCCGGTACGCGCCGATCCAGCGGCTCGCCGGCGCCACCGCGTCGTTCGAGCTGCACGACTCGCCGCTCTCCGAGTACGCCTGCCTCGGGTTCGAGTATGGCTACGCGGCGCAGGCGCCCGGGGCGCTGGTGCTGTGGGAGGCCCAGTACGGCGACTTCGCGAACGCCGCCGAGGTGATCATCGACCAGTTCATCATCGCTGGGCTCGCCAAGTGGGGGCTCACGTCGCGCCTGACGCTGCTGTTGCCCCACGGCTACGAAGGGCAGGGGCCCGAACATTCGAGCGCGCGGCTCGAACGCTACCTGGCGCTGGGCGCGGAGGGGAACATCCGGGTCGCGAACTGCACCACCCCCGCCCAGTACTTCCACCTGCTGCGCGACCAGGCCCACCGCGCGGACCCGCGTCCGCTCGTCGTGATGACCCCGAAAGGGTTGCTGCGCCTGCCTGCCGCGACGTCGAGCCCGGAAGAGCTGACGAGGGGCGCGTTTCGCCCCGTGCTCGACGACCCGCGGCATGCCGGCGATCGTGGACGGGTGCGCCGCCTCGTGCTCTGCAGCGGCCGCCTCTACTACGAGCTTACGGCGGCCGAGGCGGCGCAGGCGGCCCCCGAGACGGCCGTCGTCAGGGTCGAGCTCCTCTACCCGTTCCCGGCCCGCGAGCTGCGCGAGGTGCTCCGCCGGTACCGAGCGCTCGAGACGGTCGTCTGGGCCCAGGAGGAACCGCGCAACATGGGGGCGCGCAAGTTCGTCCTTCCCAAGCTGCGCGACATCGTCCCGGCGACGGTGCCCATCGTCGACGTCTCGCGGCCCGAGCGGTCGAGCCCGGCCGAGGGGTATCACGCGGCGCACCGGGCGGAGCAAGCTCGCATCGTCCGCGAGGCGCTGGAGGGAGTGCCGGGTTGACCGATCGGCGCGTGATTACGCCCCGCCGCGCAGCGCGGCGAGCGTCGCGGCGCTCCCCGAGACGATCAGCGTCTCGCCCGCCACGATCCGCCGTTCCGGCGCCGGATTGGCCGCGTAGCCACCCGCCTCCCGCACGATGGCCAGCGTGAAGATGCCGCGGTCGCGCAGCTCGCCCACGGTGCTGCCGGCGATCGAATCGCCCTCGCGGGCGGTCACCTCCTCGAGCGAAAACGCGAGCTCGCCGTGCGAAAGGGCCGCGTCGATGTACTCCACGACCCGCGGCCGCAACGCCAGCCCGGCGATCCGGCGGCCGGCCATCGTGTAGGGCGAGACCACGCGGTCCGCGCCGGCCTGCATCAGTTTGGCCTCCGCCCCCGCGGCGTTCGCCCGGCCGACCACGAAGAGGTCGGGGTTGATCGCCCGCGCCGAGAGGATCACATAGACGTTGTTGGCGTCCGAGTCGACCGTCGTGATCAGGCCGCGGGCGCGCTCGATCCCGGCGGCGTGCAGGGTCGCGTCATCGGTCGCGTCGCCGGCGACGACCGGGAACCCCTCCGCGCGTGCGCGGTCCAGCGACTCGGGTAGCACGTCGATCACCACCACGGCTTCGCCGTCGTGACGCAGCTCGTGCGCGACCGTCGAACCGACGCGGCCGTAGCCGCACAGCACGAAGTGCCCTCGCAGGGCCTCTACCCGACGCGCCATCCGCCGTGCCTCCCGCTCTCCGCTGGTCGCCGCGGTGAAGAGTGATTCGGCCACCACGCCGACGAACCCGAAGAGGAGCCCCACGCCCCCGGCGGCCACAAGCATCGTCCATGTCCGGCCGGCCGCACTCAGCGGATGCACCTCGCCGAAACCGACCGTGGTGACGGTGATGACCGTCATGTAGAGCGCGTCGAACGGTGACCAGCCTTCGATGGCCACGTAGCCGAGGGTGCCCACGGCCACGGCGGCCGCGACGAGCACGAGCCAGAGCCGAATGTGTGACGTCCCAAAGCGCGCGCCGAGCGGCGTGCGCCGGCGCAGTAACGCGGCCGATTCGGCGTGGTCGGTCATCGCGGCGATTGTATGGCCCGGCCGCAGACGCTCGCCAACCGCCCGCGCGCCGGCTACAATCCCGACAGCTCATTGCAACGTATTGCAACAGCCGGTGCATGCAGCACTGGCGGGGAGGACGCGGTGCACATCCCGGACGGTTATCTGAGTCCAGTCATCTCGATCGGACTCGGAGGCGCGACGGTGCCCATGTGGGCGATCGCGACGCAGCGCGTCAAGCGGGTGCTCAACAACCGCACCATCCCGCTGCTGGCGATCTTCGCGGCGCTCAGCTTCACCATCATGATGTTCAACGTCCCGGTGCCGGGCGGCACCACCGCCCACGGCGTCGGGGGCACCCTCATCGCGATCGTGCTCGGCCCCTGGGCGGCGCTGATCGCCGTGAGCACGGCGTTGATCATCCAGGCACTCTTCTTCGGAGACGGCGGGGTGCTCGCGATCTTCGCCAACTGCCTCAACATGGGGATCCTTCTGCCGTTCGTCGGGTACGCGACGTACCGGCTGCTGGCCGGTCGCGCGCCGCTCCTCTCCACGCGGCGTGTCTGGGCGGCCGCCATCGGTGGCTACGTCGGGATCACCGTGGCGGCGCTCGCGGTGGGCGTCGAGCTCGGCGTCGAGCCGATCTTCTTCACGCAGAACGGCCACGCGCTCTACAGCCCCTACACGCTCGGGCAGGCGGTCCCCGCCATGCTCGCCGCACATGCCTTCGGCGCCTCCATCGTCGAGGCCCTCATCACCGGGCTCGGCGTGGCGTACTTCCAGCAGCGCCATCCCGAGTACCTCGCCTCGCTGCGGGGGATCTTCGCGCCCGACGCCGCGGCCGAGGGCGAGTCGAGTCCCCGGCCACTCTGGCAGCTGGTGCTGGGCGCCGGCGGCGCCGCTGTCCTCGTCGTCGCGGTCCTGGGACTGCTGATGGGCGGCGGAGACCCGGGCCACTTCTACGGCGCCGACTGGTCGCAGGTCAGCTGGCCCGACGTCGGCACCATGCTCCTCGTCGTCGCGTTGATCGGCCTCGTCCTCGTGCCGCTCGCGTACCTGCTGCTCCCACGGCCGGCCAAACGGATCGGGGCCGCGTTCACCGCCATTTCCGTGGTGGCACCGCTCGGCCTGATCGCCCCAGGCTTCGCCTACGGGGAGGGCAGCCCGCAGGACGTCGAGGCCGCGTTCGGGTACGTGCCGCAAGGGCTCCAGCAGCTGTCGGGCATCTTCAGCGCGCCGCTCTCCGGTTACAACGTACCGCTCCCCTTCTTCGAGGGTGCGAACGCCCCGCTCTGGCACGCGGCGATCGGCTACGAGATCACGGGGATCCTGGGCATGCTGATCGTGGGCGGCCTCAGCGCGGCGGTGGCCCGGGTGCTGGGTGGCGGCAGGTCGGCGGCGCCCGACCAGATGGGCAGCACGGCGTGAGCGGCCCGGCGCCCGGCGCGGCGGCAGCTGGGCGCGAGCGCCGGCGGGGTCGGATCGGCTGGCTCGAGCAGACCCTCGCCGGAATCACCGCGTCGATCGAACACGCCGTCTTCACCGAGCAGCACGCCCGGGAGCGCGGGTTCCTGCAGGCACGGGATCCGCGGGCCAAGCTCGCCATCTTCCTGGCCTTGGTGCTGGCGGCGAGTCTGAGCGGATCGATCACGGTCCTGGCGGGCCTCTACCTCGTGGTGCTGGCCGCCGCGGGCGCCAGCCACGTGCCCTATCGGTACTTCGTCAAACGCGTCTGGTTGGGCATCCCGTTGGTGGCCGGGATCGTCGTGATCCCGGCCCTCTTCCTGGTGCCGGGGCCGCGCCTCTTCGATCTCCCGGCGGGGCCGCTACACGTTGCACCGTCCCTCCCGGGCGTGGTCGGCGGGGTCATCTTCGTGGCGCGTGTCGGCGTCAGCGTCTCGCTGGCGTTGCTGCTCGTGATGACGACCCCGTGGGCCGATCTGCTCAAGAGCCTGCGGGCGCTGCACGTGCCGCAGGTCTTCGTGCTGATCCTCTCGATGACGTACCGCTACATCTTCCTCTTCCTGCACACCGTCAACGGGGTGCTGCAGGCCCGCAAGAGCCGCGTCGTGGGGCGGACGAGCGGCGCGGAGCAGCGACGCTGGATCAGTGGCACGATGGGAGCCCTGGTGAATCGAGCCTTCAAGATGAGCAACGATGTGTATGCGGCGATGCTGGCGCGCGGCTTCACCGGCGAGCTCCGCGCGTACAGCACCTACCGCATGCGGACGACCGACTGGGCGGTCCTGGCGGGTTCGCTGACGGTGGCCGCCGTGGGCGTTCTGGCGGGTCCATTCCTGCCGTGAGCACGGCCGAGGGCCGGCTGCTCTACGCGCTGCGCGGCGTCCGATACGTCTACAGCGGCGACCACGTCGCGCTCGATGGCGTCGATCTCGAGATCCGCGAGGGCGAGCGGGTCGTGCTGCTCGGCGCGAACGGCAGCGGCAAGTCGACCTTGCTCAAGCTCCTCGACGGCATCATCGCACCGCAGCAGGGCAGCATGTGGGCATTGGGCCGCGAGATCGCCTCGGTCGTCGACGGCGAGGATGCCTTCACATTTCACCGCGCGGTCGGCCTCGTCTTCCAGGACCCCGACATCCAGCTCTTCAGCGCCACCGTCTTCGACGACGTCGCCTTCGGGCCGCTACAGCTGGGGCTGCCGGCGGCGGAGGTGAAGCGTCGCTGCGACGAAGCGTTGGCCATGATGGGGATTGCGCACCTGGCCCAACGGGCCCCCTTCGAGCTGTCTGGCGGCGAGCAGAAGCGGGCCGCCATCGCGTCGGTCCTCTCGCTCGAGCCGCAGGTCGTCCTGCTCGACGAACCGACGGCCTCGCTCGATCCGCGCACCAAGTGGGTGCTCGTCAACCTGATCCGCCGTCTTGGCGAGGCCGGCCGCACCCTCATCACCGCCACGCACGAACTCGATATCGTGCCCCTCATCGCCGACCGGGTGATCGTGCTCGGCGAGGAGCGGCGCATCCTCGCGGACGGCGCGCCGGCGGCGATCCTGGACGACTGGGCCCTGTTGATCCGAGCGAACCTGATCCACGAGCACCTGCACCAGCACGGCAGCGCGCTCCATGCGCACGCACACGACATCGGCCACCACGAGGACCAGGCGCCCGAGCGACGCCCGCCATCGGACGACGGGCCGGGCGACGGGTCGGGCGACGGGTCGGGCGACGGGTCGACGGCGGCACGGCCTGAAACGTCGACCACGGCGTCGTTCGCATGGTCGACCACCGGTCCGGCTGGCGACCCGGCCACCCACACCGATTGATGCCGCCCGAGCCCCCGGCCGGGGCGGCTGAAGCGCCCGGGAGCCTAGCGCGCCTGCGTCCGCCGGCCGCGACCCGCTATCACGCCTGCAACCCGGCCACGAAACTCACCCTGAGCGGCGTCGCACTGGTCGTCGCGCTCGTCGTCCCGGGCGCGACGGGCCCGCTCGCCGCGCTGGCGCTGCTGGCGGGGCCCGTCGTCTGGGCTCGACTGGTGCGTCGTATCTCGCTCCTCAGCGCACAGGTGAGCGCTCCGCTGGCGGTGCTCGCCGGCCTCGAGCGCTTCGCGCTCGGGTCCCGCAGCGCCGGCGTGGCGGCCGGCAGCGCGCCATGGAACGCAGCCGCGGTCGCGCTCGACGTGCTGTTGCGGGTCGCTGCCGTGACCGCAGCGGCGGCGCTCTTCGCCTGGACCACGGACCGCCGCGCGATGGCGCTCGACTTGGAGCGCCGGGGCGTCCCCCATGGCCTCGTCTTCGGCGTGCTCGGGCTGCTCGGCCTAGCACCGGCGGTGCGCGACCGTGTGGGCCAGATCACGGCCGCGCAGCGCGCCCGCGGTCTGGCCATCGGCCGGGGCCCGTGGGGCGCCTTCCGCGCGCGCCTGCCACTCGTCTTCCCGACGCTCGTTTCGGCGATCAACGATTGGAGCGAGGGCAGTTTGGCGATGGAATCGCGCGCGAGCGGCCGACCGGGACGGCGCACCCTCCTCTGGTGGCCGCCCGATCCACCGCTGGAGCGGCGCTTCCGGGCCGCCCTGCTCGGCGCGGTGCTGCTGGTGATCGCCGCCCGCCTGGGCGGCTGGCTCGCCTGATGTTGCGCCTCGTCTGTCGCAGCTACCGCTATCCGGCCGCGCGGGAGCCCGCCGTGCACGACGTGGCCGTCGAGATCCGCCACGGGGAGATCGTCGGGCTGACCGGGCCGAACGAGGCGGGCAAGTCCACGCTGGGCCTGCTCGCCGCAGGCATGGCGCCCGCCGTGGTGGGGGGCGCGTTCGACGGGTATCTGGAGGTCGACGGCGAGCGCATGACCGGGCGTCCCGGGTACGAGGTGGCCCAGCGGGTCGGCTACGTCTTCCAGAACCCGGCGACGCAGATTTCGCAGGTCAGCAGCACCGTGTTCGAGGAGGTGGCGCTGGGGCCCATGAATCTGGGACTCGACCGTGCCGAGATCGTCGCGCGGGTGGAGGAGACCCTCGGGCGGCTCGCCATCGGGGACCTGGCATTGCGCGATCCACGCCGGCTGTCCGGCGGCGAGGCCCAGCTGGTCGCGATCGCCTCGCTGCTCGCGATGCATCCGGCCCACCTCGTCCTCGACGAGCCGACCGCGCAGCTCGATCCGGCCGGCACGCGGCTCGTCGGCGCGGCTCTCCACGCCCTCGCCGCGACCGGCACCGCGCTCCTGGTGATCGAACACAAGCTCGACCTGCTCGACGGGCTCTGCGAGCGGCTGCTCCTGATGGACCACGGCACGGTCGTGCGCGACGGGCCGGCCGAGACGGTCTTCGCCGACCGGCTGCTCGAGGCGCTCGCGATCCTGCCCCCCTCGCGGATCCGCATCGCCCGGGCTGCGCGCGCCGCCGGTGTGCGCTTCGACGAGGCGGCGGTGGTGGCCGCACTCCGCCCCGGACCGGGCGGCCTCGACGCGGAGGCGGGGCGGTGAGTGCGGGGGGCAGCCGGCCGAGCCACGCCATCGAGCTCGAAGGCGTCTCGTTCGTCTACCCTGACGGGACCTGGGCACTCCGCGACGTCTGCCTGGCCGTCCCCGAGGGCGGGCGGGTGGCGATCGTCGGCCAGAACGGCAGCGGCAAGTCGACCTTGCTGCGCCATCTGAACGGACTGCTGCGCCCCAGCGCCGGCCGGGTGCTCGTGCGTGGACGCGAGACCGCGGGGGTGCCGGTCGAGCGGATTGCCCGGCAGGTCGGCCTCCTCTTCCAGAACCCCGACCTGCAGATCTTCGAGGAACAGGTGGCGGACGAGGTCGCCTTCGGTCCCCGCAACCTGGGCCTGACCGGCGCGGACCTGGCCAGTGCGGTGATGGAGGCGCTCGAGGCGGTCGGGCTGCGTGGCCTCGAGCACGCGAACCCGTTCAACCTCGGGTTCTCGCGGCGCAAGCTGGTCGCCCTGGCCGCGATCCTCGCCATGCGCACGCCGATCGTCGCGCTCGACGAACCGACGACCGGGCAGGATGGGCGCGGGCTCGGCCTGGTCGAGGAGGTCGTGCGGCGTCTCGCGGACGAGGGCCGGACGGTGCTCGCCACGAGCCACGATATGCGCTTCGTGGCGGAGACCTTCGAGCGGGTCGTGGTGATGCGCGAGGGCGCCATCGTGGCGGACGGCACGCCAGACGAGGTCTTCGCCCCCGCGGCCTGGGAGGTCCTCCGCTCGACGCACCTCGACCCACCGCCGGCGGCTGTCGTCGGCGGGGCCCTGGGACTGGGCAGCACGCCCACCGAGGCGCAGCTGGTGGCCGCGCTGCGCGAGCGCGACGCCCGCTACGGCTGACGGTCGGCCGTGGCCGCCGAGCCCGGGACGCGGCGCGCCGCCTCCCCACATGATCGGCAGCGCCCCACGATCGTCACGTGCGAGAGGTCCACCGCGAACCCATGGCGCGTCTCGAACTGGGCCACCAGCGCGGCCGCGTCGGCGTCGGAGATCTCGCGCGTCGCGCCGCACTCACGACAATACAGATGTCCATGCTCGGCCTGCGGCAGCACGTGGTACTCGCCGCGGCCGTCGATCCCATGGCCGTGGCGCACGAGGCCCAGCACCTCGAGCACGTCGAGCGTGCGATAGACGGTCGAAGGGGTCGTGGCCGGGTCGCGCGCTCGACAGCGTTCGATCAACTCGGCTGCCGACACGTGGCCGTTCGTCTCACGGAGCACCGCGACGAGCGCCCGGCGCTGGGGCGTCCAGCGCAGGCCGCTGGCGCGCATCCGTTCGGCGAGCCCTTCCCACGGGCCGGCCGGCGCCCCCCGCGGATGGCGCTCGGCGTGGGGCCCTTCTGTACGCCGTGGCAAGCGATCCCTCCCTTGTGGCGGAGACGACGCGAGCTGCACCACGCGACCGCTGCTACGCGGCCGACTCGGCCGGCCCCGCCTCGGCCGGCTCCGGGACCGCGGTCTCCGCCGGTTCTGGGCCCGCAGGTCCCCCCAGGGCATCGTAGCCCTTGAGCCGGTAGATCAGCGTCGAGCCGACCCAGCTCACGAGGAAGATCCCGACGATCACGACGCCCACCACCGCGAAGTCGAGGTTCGCGACGAAGCTCCAGATGCCGCCGCGCAGACCGAGCTGGTCGCCGATGATGCTGAGTACCTCGATGCCGCCGATGACGAAAGCGATGACGACCGAGATGAAAGTGATCGTGAGGTTGTAGTACAGCTTGCGGATCGGCCGCAGGAACGCCCAGCCGTAGGCGCCCAGCATCAGGATCTGGTCGGTCGAGTCCATCGTCATCATGCCCGCCGCGAAGAGGGCCGGCAGGATCAGGATGAACGCGATCGGAATCCGCTCGCCGCCGGCGGTCGCCGCCAACCCCAGCAGGGCCACTTCGCTCGCGGTATCGAACCCGAGTCCGAAGAGAAACCCGACCGGGTACATGTGCCAACTCTTGCGCACCAGCCGCAGCATCGGCCGGAAGATGCGCGCCAACACGCCGCGGTTCTGGAGCAGCTCCTCGAGCGACTGATCGCTGTAGCCGGCGCCCGCCGAGACCTGCCGGAACAGCCGGTAGATGTCGACCAGCACGACGAGGTTGATCAGGCCGATCACGAGCAGGAAGGTCGCCGAGACAGCCGTCCCAATCAGACCGCCGATGCTCTGGAGCGTCGGGATGTCGCTCGCGACCGAGGCCGAGATCGCCAGCAGCACCGAGAGGAGCACCACGATCGTCGAGTGGCCGAGCGAGAAGAAGAGGCCCACCGCCACCGGTCGTTGCCCGTCCTGCATCAGCTTACGGGTGGTGTTGTCGATGGCGGCGATGTGGTCGGCGTCGAAGGCGTGGCGCAGGCCGAGCGTGTAGGCCAGGACGCCCGCGCCCACCAGCTGCGGGTATGGGAGCCCGACCGTGAGGAGGAGGGCGAGGCACAAGATCGTGAACCCGACCAGGCCGCCGTAGATCGCGACGATCCTCGTGCGCAGCGGGCTCGGACGGGAGACGACTCGCCAGAGAGTAGACACGGGACGCGGACCTCGCTGCTGCGATTGTGTCGAGTGGGCGCATCATACCGCTACTGCAACGGCTTGCAATCCGGCCCCGCGGCGGCCCGCAGCGTCCGCTCGAGCAGCCGCGCCATGCGCGCGACGTGCGAGCCCCGCCAGAACAACCCTCCGCACTGCGGGCAGCGCCGGAAGGCGGCCTGTTCGCGGTAGACCCTGGTCGGGACGAGATCGCGCACGGCCTCCCGCTCCACCGGCTCGAGAAGCCGATTGCAGCGCAGGCAGCGCGCGAAGGGGCGGACCGCGGTGGCCAGATCGAACCGGCGGAAGGTTTCGACGAGCTGGTCTGCCGGGCGATCCGATCGCACGAAGGCGCCCCGGACGACCGCGGACCGCTTCAGTAGCCCGATGTCGCGGGTGAGCAGGATGCGTCCATCCGCCGCGAGACGCGCCAGTCCGTCGTCCTCGGCATCGCGCCGGTAGAGCGTATCGAAACCGGCCAACCGCAGGTACGCGGCGAGCCGGCCGAGGTGCCCGTCGAGCACGAACTGCGGCTCCCCGCCTGTCACACGCCGGGGGTCCGCGCGCACCACGGCGTCCAGGTCGAGCGAACGGAAGGGCGGGTAGACGGCGACCCGATCACCGGGCGCGAGCCGGTGCCCGAACGGGACAGCCGTGCCGTTCACGAGCACGACCTCGACCTCCGGATGCGGGATCCCGGCGGCTTCGATCACGTCCTTGACGGCCGGCGTGCCGAAGAGCCGACGCCGGAACGAGCGCCCCCGGAGGGCCAGGGGCAGGAAGTCGTTCAGGGGCCCGTAACAGCGCAGCTCGATCACGGCAGACGGCGCCACGTCCGCCCGCCTCGGCCCCCGCCCGCCTCAGCCGCCGCCCGTGTCCGGCGGCGCGGCAGGCACGTCCACGGCGGACGACTCGAGCAGGGCCGTGAAGTGGCGGATCCGGGCGGCCCGCTGCGCGGGTTCGGTCGATGCGAGCGCCAGACCGACCAGAAACGCCGTGATGGGGGCCGCCGCGCGCGCGCTGCGATGCGCGGCCACGCGGGTCAAGTCGAGCAGCGCACGCTGCTCGTCGCGGCTGACCTCGAGCGCGGCGAGTCCTGGGACCTCCTGCAGCAGCGCCAGCCAGGCGTCCAGGCTGAGACCGTTCACCGGCTCCGACCGATCGTCCATCGAGCGCACCACCTCCGTCGACCGCGCGGTACCGGACCGCTCCAGGATATTGTGGCGCCTCGGGCGCGGCACGCCCACCGCACGCGCCCTGCGCCGCCGGCCATGGCGAGCGCCCACCATCGCGCCCGACGGCACAGCCGAGCCTGATGGGCTATAGTCGGGCGCACCGCTCGCCCCCAGATCGGGCGACGGTGCCGCTGAGCCGATTGCCCGCTCAGGCCAAGCATCCCGAGGCAGCGCGGTGTCCGCCAAGCTTTCCTCGCCGAGCCGGGACGTCGTCGCGACGCGGACGCTCGCCGTCCGCGGTACCGCAGTCTCCTCACGCCCAGACGCGCTCGCCGGCGAGGAGCCGATGGAGATCCGCGTCGCGGGTCCCGGTCAGTGCGCGGTCTCCGTGGCGGTCACCATGCGCACGCCGGGGCACGACGAAGAACTGGCCGCGGGTTTCCTCTGCACCGAGGGCCTGATCGCCCCTGGCGAGATCGTCGGGATCGAGCTCGGCGATCCGGGCACGGTCGGACGGCCCGACAACGTCGTCACCGTGCGGCTCACCCGGGCGTTCGATGCCGACACGGTCTCCGGCCGCAACTTCGTGGCCACCGCGAGCTGCGGCATCTGCGGCAAGGCCTGTCTCGACGCGGTGGTGCTGCGTTGCGAGCCGCTCCCTGCCGGCCCCACCGTCCCGCGGGAGGCGGTGCTGCGGCTGCCGCTGGCCCTGCGCGCCGCCCAGCGCGCGTTCGAGGCCACCGGCGGCCTGCACGCGGCCGGGCTCTTCGACACCTCGGGGCGCCTGATCGCCGCACGCGAGGACGTCGGGCGCCACAACGCCGTCGACAAACTGGTGGGAGCGATGCTGCTGGCCGGTCGCCTGCCGCTGCGCCGATCGCTCTTGCTGGTCTCTGGGCGGATCAGTTTCGAGATCGTGCAAAAGGCCGCGATGGCCGGGATCCCCGTGACCTGCGCGATCTCCGCGCCCACCGATCTGGCGGCCGAGTCCGCCGCACGGCTGGGCATGACGCTGGTCGGCTTCCTCCGAGGCGATGGCTTCAACGTGTACGCCCACCCAGAGCGGATCGAGCTGGAGGTCTGACATGGCCATCCACCAATCGTCGGCAGCAGAGGGGATGCCGGAAGGCGGGCAGCGACCGGCACAGGCCCCCCGGGCGCGCGGGCCCAAGCGGCCCCGACTCGTCGCCCCGGAACTCTGGGCGGGCTGGAAGCCGAACGGGATCGGCGAGCAGAAACCGAACCACTATCTCGAGATCGCCCAGACCATTTGGGAGAACCGGCACGCCCTCCCGTACGCGCTGCGCATCCTGCGCAACGGCGTCTGCGATGGCTGCGCCCTCGGCGTCAGCGGCTTCCACGACTGGACGATCGACGGCGTGCATCTCTGCACGACCCGCCTGAACCTGCTCAAGTACAACACCGCGCGCCCGTTCGACCACGGCCGCCTGGCGGACGTCGCGGCGCTGCGCGCGATGAGCGGGGCGGAGCTGCGGGACATGGGGCGGCTGGCCTACCCGATGGTGCGGCGGCAGGGGGAGCCGGGCTTCCGCCGCAGCACCTGGGATGAGGCGCTCGAGCTGATCGCGGGCCGCATCCGCCGCGCCGATCCCGACCGGATCGCGTTCTACCTGACCAGCCGCGGCATCACCAACGAGGTCTACTACGTCGCGCAGAAGGTCGCGCGCTTCCTCGGCACGAACAACGTCGACAATGCGGCCCGAGTCTGCCATTCGCCCTCCACGGCAGGGCTCAAGAAGGCGCTCGGCGTAGCCGCCACCACGATCTCCTACACCGACGTCCTGCAGAGCGACCTGGTCGTGATCTTCGGGGCCGACGTGGCGAACGCGCAGCCGGTCTTCATGAAGTACCTCTACCTGGCACGCAAGGGCGGGACCAAGGTCATCGTTGTCAACCCGCTCCGCGAGCCCGGCATGGAGCGCTACTGGGTGCCCTCCAACGTCGAGAGCGCGATCTTCGGCACCAAGATGAGCGATGCCTGGTTCCCCGTGCACACGGGCGGCGACGTCGCGTTCATCAACGGCGTCCTCAAGCTCCTCATCGCCGAAGGTGGCGTCGACGAGCGGTTCATTGCGGAGCACGCGAGCGGCTTCGAGGAGCTGCGCGCCTCACTGGACCGCCAGTCGTTCGACGACCTGGAGCGCGCGAGCGGCGCGACCCGGGCGCAGATGGCGCAGTTCGCGCGGCTCTACGCCGCGGCCGGATCGGCGGTGATCGTCTGGGCGATGGGCATCACGCAGCACGTCTGCGGGAGCGACAACGTGCGGGCGATGGTGAACCTGGCACTGGCCCGCGGTAACGTCGGGCGCGTGGGGGCCGGGTTGATGCCGATGCGCGGCCACTCTGGGGTACAGGGCGGCGCCGAGATGGGCTGCTACGCGACCGTGCTGCCGGGCGGTATCCCGATCACGCCGGAGAGCGCCGCGAGACTCTCCGCCCAGTACGGCTTCGCGGTGCGCGGCGAACGGGGACTGTCGGCGGCCGAGATGATCGAAGCGGCGGGCCGTGGCGAGCTGGACGTCCTCTACTCGAGCGGCGGCAACTTCCTCGACGTCCTGCCCGATCCGGCGGCGGTCCACGAGGCGCTCGCGCGGGTGCCGCTGCGCGTCCATCAGGACATCGTGGTCACCACCCAGATGCTGGTCGACCCGGCCGAGGCGGTGGTGCTGCTGCCGGCACGGACGCGCTACGAACAGCCCGGCGGAGGCACGGAAACGACGACCGAGCGACGGGTCCTGTTCAGCCCGCGCATCCCGGGCCCTCGGGTCGGCGAGGCGCGCAGCGAGTGGGAGATCTTCGTCGATCTGGCCCACAGGGTCGACCCGGAGCGGGCACACCTGGTCGAGTTCCGCAGCGGGCAGCAGATCCGCGACGAGATCGCGCGGGTGATACCGGCGTACCGGGGGATCGAGACGCTGCGCAGGGCCGGCGACCAAGTGCAGTGGGGCGGCGAGCGCCTCTGTGACGGCTGGGTCTTCCCGACGCCGGACGGCAAGGCGCACTTCGATCCGGTCGAGCCGCCCGAGCTGGCGATCCCGGATGGACACTTCCTGCTCTCGACCCGGCGCGGCAAGCAGTTCAACTCGATGGTGTTCAAGCAACGCGATCCGCTGACCGGCGCCATGCGCGACGCGCTCTTCATCTCGCGCGAGGACGCGTCGGCGCTGGCGCTCCGCGAAGGCGATCCGGTGCGGGTGCGCTCCACGGATGGCGAGGTGCAGGCACACGTCAGGCTTGCAGCGATCCGGCCGCGCAACGTGCAGATGTTCTTTCCCGAGGCGAACCCGCTGATCAGACCGGGCCGCCGCGACCCGGTCGCGTTGGTCCCCGACTACAACGCGACGGTCGAGATCCTGCCAGCGGCGGTGCACGGTTCCGTAGCCGCCGGGGCGGCGTCAGGCCCTACCGGCGCCAGCCTGCCCGACGCCCGTGGCGCCCTGGCGGCGCAGGGCCGTCAGGGCCAGCAGCTGGACCGCGACCACGGTCGCGATCGCGGCCGCGAACGAGAGCGCGACACCGAGGCGCACGATCGAGGCGCTGACGACCGCCAGGAACGCCGCCGTTCCGACGAGTCCGGTCAGGATGCCCCGCAGCACGCCGATCGCGGTGCCGGCGCCGTCCCGGCGATGGGTGAAGATCGCGAGGACCGTGGCGATCACCGGCAGCATCGCCAGGAGCCCGCTGACGGTTGAACCGAGGTAGGGCGCGGCGGCGGTCAAGCCGACGACCACGGCGGTGCCCACGACGATGCGCAGCGACAGATCCCAGCGGGGCGGCGGCACGTCGGAGGGGCGCGCCGTCCCGGCCGGCATGACCTGTAGCGCGAGGACCCAGACCGCGGCAACCAGCAGGAAGAGGAGGCCGACCGGAAGCGCCAGCACCGGTTGCAGGGCCAGCGCCGCCACCAACCAGCCGACGCTGGCCGCCATGATGGCCGCGCGCCACCCGGCACGCCGGGCGACCGTCGCGTAGGCGACGCAGTAGGCGATGATGGCGACGTTGCCCACGAGCGACGCGTCTGCGGCGGTCGCGGCGAAGGAGGTGCCGCGGTCGAGCGCGAGGAAGAGGGCCACCGGCCCCGAGGTGAGCGGCAACGAGACCAGCCAGCCACCGATCAGCGGGCCCCACCGCCGCGCGCCGACCGTGGCCCCGCCGATCAGCAGGGGCGTCAGGACGAGCTTGAGGCCGAGGAGCACCACGGCTGTTCAGGGTAGCGCGCCGGCCGGCGGCGTGGGCAGCGCGGGGCGCGCGCCAGCCGGCGGCGTGGGCGGCGTGGGCGGCGTGGGGCGCGCGGGCCGCCGAGATGAACGACGCGCGACGGCGCTATCGCCCCTCGCGGCCACCGCCCCCGGCGGTGCGGCGGTCCGGTGCCGCCGCCACCACCGCGCCGCCACCTTGGCGGCAGTAGGTCTGCGATCGCGCCTTCCGCTCAGCCCACGACGTCGCGCCGCGCTCGCGGGCACGCCGCCAGCCACGGCCGTAGCGCTTCTTGGTCGCCGTCCCTCTCAGAGTCGCCCCCATCCGCACGCACCTCGAACTGCGAGTATCGCTGCTGCGACGTGCCGCCCGGCGTGCGGGTCTCCCTGCCGGGCTTGGAGCGACCGCACGGGCGCGGAGTCGCGCCCCGAATCGTGGCGCTCCTGAGCGCCCAAGACAAGTGCCCCCCCATCAGGGTTGGCTGCGCCTTCCGACGCCCGCATCAGCGAACGCGCTCGCCGTCGCTGCCCACGGCGGCCGCGAGCGCCAGCATCTGCCGGTGGGAATACGCGGGACTTTCCGGGCGCGTCAGCTGGCCCAGCACGTCGATCGGCAACTCGTTGATGATGGCGTGGTTCGGGTTGAAGAGCATCCGCTCATCCAGCGCGAGCCCGAAGGCCGATCCCTCCCGGACCGCGTGGTATAGGTTGCGTGGCCGCACCGCATCGCCCACGGTGACCACCGGGACGCCGGCCGCGCGCAGCTCGTCGAACAGGCCGTGGACCGGACGCGTGTGACAGCTCACGATGTCGTCCACTTCAAGGGTCGTGCGGCGGAAGGCCCGATCTTCGAGCCCCACGGCACCGGCGCGCACCTCGCGGACCGTCGTCTCCGTGATGACCGTGACCGGGTATTTGTAGGGGCGGGAGTGGAGGACCTCGGCGTCGGACTGCGCGAAGCGCTTGCGCAGCACGTACATGTGGATGACTTCGCATTCTGCGGCGAACTCGCGCTTCTCGGTCACGATCGTCACCTGCTTGCCGATATTCGCAAGGAACGCCGCCGTGTCGGCCGCAGCGTAGTGATCGCCCCAGAGCAGCACGCGCGTCCCCAGCTTGTGTAGGCGCCGGCCACCCGGGTAGCACTCACAGGCGATCTTGGGACAGGCCATCGCGGCCTCGAACGGCACCACGCGCTCGCGCTCCCCGAGCACGTCGGGCACGTAGGAGACGGCACCCGTGGCGTTCAGCACGACCTCGAACTCGCGCAGTTCAGCGACCGTCGGCGCGTGGTTGAGCCGGATCTCCACGCGCAGGTCGAGCAGCTGGTTGCGGATCCAGTCCAGATACCAACGCATCTTCTCCTTGCCAGGCACCAGGCAGCAGAAGAGGAGCGCCCCGCCGAGTTCTCCCGCTTGCTCGAAGAGCGTGACCTGATGCCCGCGCTCGGTCGCGATGCGCGCCGCCTCCATGCCGGCCGGCCCGCCCCCCACGACCGCCACCCGCACCGGGCGGGAGGTCCGCCCCATCTCGGCGTACGCCGGGTTACCGCACGCGGGGTTGATCGAACAGGCGATCTCCTTCTTGGCCATCAGCGACTCCTGCCAACAACCGCCCAGACAGGAGATGCAGCGGCGGATCGACTTGACCCGGCCGTACTGCGCCTTCACTGGCCAGTACGGGTCGGCGAGCAGCTGACGGGAGAGGCCAACCAGGTCGGTCCTGCCCTCCGCGAGGATCTGCTCGCAGTACTCGGGATCGCGCAATGAGTGGCTGATGATGACCGGGATCCGGACCGCCCGCTTCACCGCCTCGGCAGCGTAGACGGACCAACCCTGCGGATACTGCATGGGATCGAAGCCGGCTCCCGGGCTCTCCTGGATCCCCATGCTGAGGTCGATCGCGGCGCAGCCGGCGCGTTCGAGCACCCGCGCGATCTCGACGCCCTCCTCGAGTGTGCGGCCACCGGGCACCCATTCCTCGAACGAGTACCGCACGAGGACGGGGAACTCCGCACCGCACTTCTTGTGGATCTGGTCGATGATCGCGAGCGGGAACCGCATGCGGTTCTCGAAATCACCGCCGAAGCGATCGGTGCGGCGGTTCAGGAGCGGGCTCATGAACTCCGAGAGCAGGTACCCGTGCGCGGCATGCAGCTCGACCGCGTCGAAGCCCGCCTGTTTGACCCGCCAGGCCGCCTCCGAAAACAGGTCGATCAGCTCGAGGATCTCCTCGGTCGTCGCGGCGCGAACGGGCTTGCCCTTCTCCTCGGCGTTCTCGTAGACGATCTCGTGGCCGGCCGACCAGGGCAGTTTGAGGACCCGATCGTTGGCGCCGAGCGTGTTGTAGCGCGGGATCGCGCACTGGCGTCCCGGGTGTTGCAACTGGACGGCACACCGTGCTCCATAACGATGCATGCTCTCGGCCAGGCGGGCGAGTCCTGGGATGTAGTTGTCACCGTCGGCGACGAGACAGGTCACGGTGGGGCGACCGGTCCGCATGTCCGGTGTCGTCGCGCCGACGATGACGAAGCCCGTGCCGCCGCGCGCGATCTCGGCGTGATGGTGGATGTCCCGCTCGCTCACTTCACCGTCCGCGTGCGAGGAACTGATGTCGGTGGGGACGTGGACGATGCGGTTGGGGAGCTCCAGGTGGCCGAGCTGGATGGGACTGAAGAGATGCGGGAACTGCGCCATGGTCGTACCTCCTGGGCCCTCGGCCGTGCGCGGGAGGCCGGCGTGCCGGCGCCCGACGGACCGCTGCGGACTGCGCCCGGTCCGAGTCTGGGGCGGGCGCGGCGCGGCGACAATGTCAAGAGCGGCCGAGAAACTGGCAGGAATGGCTGCCCGGTCCCCGGACGGACCGGGTCGGGCCACGGGACGGCACGCCGGCCCGGCGGCCCGGCGGCCCGGCGGCACGTGGCCGACCGTGCGCTCCCGCGGGCCCTGGGATGGAGCTGCTTTCGATCCATCCGGCTCTGCCGGCAAGCGCCCGGGACGTTCAGCATCGCGGGCAGCGTGACGGCAGTCGGGCGGCGAGTCCCGGCGCGGCTGCCCATCGCGCACCAGTGAGGGCTCCCCCGTGGCCGTGTTCTTCTGGCACCACGACCTCGACCCGGACTTCCCGCTCTCGGTGCTCGAGCACGAGACCCGTGGCGGTCAGGACCGTATGCACTGGCACGATTACCTGGAGATCGCGCTCTGCCTCGAGGGCCGCGGCCGCTTCTTGTTCGGCCGCCGGGCGTACCCGATCGAAACGGGCGACATCTTCTTGGTCGACAACGCCGAACCACACGTCGGCATTGGCGAGCCGACCGGGTCGCTCCGCCTGCTCCTGGTGCTCTTCCGACCCGAGCTGATCACCGCGCCGGGATGCCGCACGTTCGACGCACAGTACCTCTCGCCCTTCTGGCATCCGGGTCGCCCCTCCGCGAACCGCATCCCGCACACGACGCCGCTGGCCACGGAACTGGCCCCCATCCTGGTCGAACTGCGGACCATCTGGGATCGGCGCCGGCGCGCGGACCGCCACCTCCTCGACGCGAACCTGCGGCGGGCGCTCGGCGTGCTGATCAGCCACGGTCGCCCGGCCGCGGCCGCCCCGGCATGGCCGGTGGACGGTCTGGCACCTGAGCAGCTGCGCCCGGTCCTGGAGTACGTCAGGCGCCACTTCCGGGAGCGCATCACGCTCGAGCGGGTCTCGGCATTCGTCCACGTCAGCCCATCGCGTGTCCGACACCTGTTCAAGGACGCCACGAGCCTCGGGTTCAAGGAGTACGTGACGAGCCTGCGGCTGGCCGAGGCGCGCCGGCTGCTCCTGAGCACGGACGTCAACGTCTCCGACATCGCGCGCAGCGTCGGCTACACGAACATCCACCAGTTCTATACGGTGTTCCGCCGCTACAGCTCGATGTCGCCCGCCGACTATCGGCGCTACTACACGCGTTCGGGCGATGACGAGCTCCTGGCGGTTCAGGCGGAGGCCAGTGGCACGGCCGGACCGCTGCGCGCGGCGGGCTGATCGGTCGCCGGCGACCCGGACCTAGACGGCCACTACCTGGTTGCGGCCGGCCCGCTTGGCCATGAAGAGGGCCACGTCGGCCGACCGCAGGAGGGCCTCCTTCGTCGGCGCGGCCCGATCGAGCGCCGCGCACCCGGCGGACACCGTCGCGTGCAGCAGGGCGCCTCCCGGCGCCGCGACGGCGCGACCCTCGAGCGCACTGCGGACCGACTCCGCCACCGCCACGGCGTCCTCGAGGCCACAGTCCTCGAGGACCACCACGAACTCCTCGCCCCCGTAGCGCGCGACCAGGTCGGAGGACCGCACCCGCTCGCGCAGGACGCCCGCGAAGACGCGCAGTACCTCGTCACCGGCCTGGTGGCCGTGCTGGCGGTTGAACGCGCCGAAGTGATCGAGGTCGAACATGATCGCGGCGAGGGACCGGCCGGCCGGCTGTCGCCGCCAGCGCGCCAGCATGTGGTCGAGCGCCGCGTCGAAGTGACGGCGGTTGTAGAGGCCCGTCAGGCCGTCGTGGATGGCGAGCTCCGACACCTCCTCGAGGAGGTGCGCGTTCGCCACCGCCAGGGCTCCGTGGGCGCCGAGCAGGGCGATCGCCTCCAGTTCGAGGGGGCCGAACGCCCGCGGATCCGCGCGGCCGACGACGATGGCGCCGAGGACGGCCCCCTCCCGGATCAGCGGGACTGCGGCGACCGCGAGCGAGTCGTGGGGGATCCGATCGCGTGCCCAGGCGGCGTAGCGCTCACGGGGCAGATTCTCGATCACGATGAGCGTCCGGCTCGTCATCGCCCGGCCCGCCGCTCCTTCGCCCGGCTGCACGATGCTTCCGACCATCGACGGGCTGCCGCCCACCACCGCGCGCACGACGTACTGACCTGTGGTTCGGTCGAGCGTGGTCAGCGTGACGACATCGCACGACACGACAGCCCGCACGGCTTCGACCAACGCTGGCCAGAGCTGCCCGGTGTCGTGGATCGCGTTCACCGTGCGCCCGAACTCCGTCAGCGCTGCGAAGACGCGGGCCCGGTCGCGCAGGGCGAGCTGGTCGCGCCCGAGCAGCAGGGCACTCGCCAGACGGTCGGCCACCGCGAGCGCGAGCCGCAGGTCGTTCTCGCTGAGCGGCGCGGACTCCGTCGACTCGATGTCGAGCACGCCCAGCGTCTCCCCCTCGGCCCGTAGCGGCACGCAGATCTCGCTGCGCGCGTCCGGACTGTCCGCGTGGTAGTCGGGATCGCTCGACACGTCGGTCACGAACGCGGGCTCGCCCGTCCGGATCACCCGGCCGATGACGCCCACGGCGGGATCGAAGTACGGCTGCAGCGTCGGATAGCCGAGCTGGGCGCCGAGCCGCCAGTGGTCACCTTCGCGCAGGACGAGCGTCAGGAACGCGTACCCCATCTGGCCCGACAGCTGCCGCAACACCGCGTCGAGGACCTGGTCGGTGGGGCCGGCGGTCGTCAGCAGGCGGCCCACCGCCTCGATTCCGCGCAGCGCGTCGGAGGTCCGGCGCATGTCCGTCACGTCTAGGCCGGTCCCGATGACGTGCGTCACCGCGCCGTCCGCGCCCACCAGACAGGTGATCGACCAGGCCAGGCGGCGCAGCTCGCCGCTGCGGGTCTGCCAATGGTTCTCGAACCGCTTCGGGAAGTTGCCGGCCAACAGGTCCGCCAGCGCCGCACGCGCGGCCGCCGCCTCGGATTCGGGAACCAGGAGGTCCCACAACGGACGACCCACGACTTCGGCGTACGTGTAGCCGCTCAGCCGCTCACAGGCCCGGTTGAAGCGGATGATGCGGCCACTCGCGTCGAGCACGGTGACGAGCGCCTCGGCCACATCGATGATGGCATTGACGAAGCGCTCCTGCTCCACCAGCGTCCGCTGCGCCTCGACAGCGGCGGTGATGTCGCGGCTCACCGAGACGCTGCCAATCAGCTGCCCACCCTCCACGATGGGCTGGACCGCCGACTCGACCCAGATCTCCGAGCCGTCGCGCAGCCGCACGGTCCCCGAGCCGCGCCACGTCCGGCCCTCGCGCAGCGTGGCAAGGAAGCTCGCCTCGTCGGACGGCGTTGCCATCTGGTATGGCAGCAGCTCGCCGAACGGCCGGCCGACCGCCTCCGCCGCCGAGTACCCGAACAACCGCTCCGCCGACGGGCCCCAAAAGGTCACGCGGTTCTCGGGATCCGTGGCGAAGACGGCGTCGTGGAGATGGGCCAGGATGACTTCCTGGACGAAGGGGGTGGGACTCGGAGGGCGGCGCGCCGGTCGCCCGCCACGACGCCTGGTGCGTCTCCCGCCAGGCTCCGCTGGGCTCGCATCCATCTTCGGAACACTCCTGCAGTGCCGATCGCGTGGTCTCGATACGCGGAGATGACGCGGGGTTCCGTCGCGCGGTGTTGACCGTGCGCACCAGAGAGGATGGCACGGAACGCACGCCGGCGCATGATCTCTGCGCAGACCGCGCCACGTCTCGGCAGCGCCTCGTGTCGCACGGTGATCGCACGTGGCTCCCGCCGGCCCCCCCGTGGCCGTCGCCGGCCCCGCGTCGCCCCGGCGGTGGCACGGGGACCGGATCGCTCACTGGGACCCGGCCACGGCCACGACGCCGTGCATCGTGCCCACGAAGGCGCGACCGCTCCAGAGGGTCGGCGACGCGAAATGGGGCACCGCGCCGACCGCGACCCGCGCCGTCGCCGCGCCGGTCCCGACCTCCAGCTCGACGAGATCCCCCGCCTCGAGGTTCAGGCTCCAGATGGCGCCCCCACCCACGACCGGCGGGCCAGCGGCGCCGGAGCCGGTCCGCCAGACCGCATGGATCGACCCATCGGTCCAGATTTGCACCGCGCGCAGGCCGTCGCTGCACGGCACGAACACCGTCGTGCCGACCTGCGCCGCGCCACCGAACCCCGCGCACACAGGTGCCGAGGCGACCTGCCCGCCGACCCCACCCAGCGCGCCCTGGCGGAGCGTGTAGCCCGTGCCGCTCTTGCCCGCGATGAAGACCCAGCCCCCGGGCACCAGAACCGGGCTCATCGAGCCGAGGTCCGCGTCGACCGCGTTGTCCTGCGCCCAGGTCGTGGGCGCGAAGCGCGAGAGCAGCTGCAGCGAGGGCGAGAGCTCGACGACCGCGTCGCTGCCATCGTACGTCGTGGTGGAGCTGCCGTTGCCGACCGACACGTAGAGGTGGCCCGCGCCATCGATGACGGGGCCCCCGGTCGCCCAGATCCCGCCCTCGCGTGAGGTGGGGACCCGGTACGCGAGCGTCGCGCCCTGCCCGGAGGTGAGCACCCCTACGACCTCACCGCGGTAGTCGCCGCAGTCTCCGGCCAGCCCGCCGAACCCGATGTAGACGTACCCGTTGGCTACCGCCAGCGCCGGACGTTGCTGGTGCGTCCTGGGGTCGTCGCCGGGCAGGTCCACGCCGCGCGACCAGCGCACCGATCCCCGCAGCGGGTCGAGCGCGAAGAGCACGTGGCGCGGACCGCTCACCTCGGCCACGAGGAAGAGCGATCCGCTGCCCGGGTCGTAGGCCGGCGTGCCGGTGATGCCGAGCGGGTCGATGTTGCCGCACGGCAGCGACGAGAGGGGCACCGGCGTGCCGAGATGGCGCTGCCAGCGGACCGCGCCGTCGAGTGGGTCGAGCGCATAGACCGTGTCGTTCTCGGTGGCCGCGATCACGTTTCCGGCCACGACGAGCGGCTCCGCGTAGACCGCGCCGTCGAGGGCCGCGGACCAGGCGACGGTCAGCGAGCGGCGCGGGGCGACGAACGCGGGGTCGTACCCCGTTCGGAGGGCGTCGCGGTGGTAGACCGGCCAGTCCGTTGCGGTCGACGCGGCCACCGACGGGGAGACGCGCGTCGTACGCGGCGCACCCGACGACGATGGCGCCGCGGCGGAAGGGGCGCCGGGCGGCGACACCGCGGAACTCCGCGGCGAGCCGACGATGGACGCGCTCTCCGCCGCGGACGGCGCAGATGCCGTCGGGGAGACCACCTCCCCCGCCGCGGTCGGCGTGAGGGACGGGGGCACAGAGCCCCCACACGCGGCCAGCAGCGCGCTGCCGAGCACCCACGCGTGTAGGATGCCGCGCGGCGGCACGCGCGGCGCCCCGGCGATCCCGACCGCCGCGGAAATCCGGGCCACGCCTGCCGGGCGGGTCATGCGGCGTCCCCGGTTCGGGCCCCGTCGCGACCGGGTAGCCCGCGCGGCTCCAGTCGCTCCACGACCCAACATAGAGCGTCGGATCGGGCAGGCCAGCCAGCCGCATCGCGAGGGCGTGATGCAGCGACGAGGTCCCGCTGCCACAGTACGTCACGACCTCCTGCGCCCCGCCTGCCCCGAACGCCCGGAAGCGCTCGGCGAGCGCGGCGGGCGACAGGAAGCGGCCGTCGGGCGCCAGGTTCCCCTCGAGCGGTGCGCTGATCGCGGTGGGGATGTGACCGGCGACCGGGTCGATCGGCTCCACCTCACCACGGTATCGCTCAGCCGCGCGAGCGTCGAGCAACACGACCCGACCGAGGCGGGCACGGAGCGCGTCTCGGTCGATCGTGCCCGTCCACCCGCCAGTGATGCCGAACTGCGCGGCGGGCCATGCAGGGCGCGCGGTCGTCAGCGAGCCACCGGCGGCGAGCCAGGCGCGCAGCCCGCCGTCGAGGACGCGCACGCGACGGTGTCCCAGCCGTTCGAGCATCCACCGGAGGCGCGCGGCGACCCAGCCGCCCACGTCGTCGTACCCCACGACGAGGTGGCCCGATCCGATGCCGACCTCGCCCATCCGCCGCGCGAAGTTCGCGGGGTCCGGCAGCGGATGGCGCCCCGGCCCCTGCGGTCCACTGAGGTCGGCGTCGAGGTCGAGGTGGACGGCGCCGGGAAGATGGCCGATCTCGTAGGCCGCGCGACCCCGCCCGGGCTGGCCGAGGTACCAGCGTGCGTCGACGATGCGGAGATCGGGGTCGCCGATCCGGGCGAGGAGCGCCTCGGCGCTGATCAGCGGCATCGCTCGATTGTGACGCATCGTGACGGCACCAGCGCCGCGCGTCTCGCCGCGCCCCACGGCGGCTCTTCCGTTCGGCGCCCCCCGTTCAGTCGAGCGGCAGCTCTCCGCCGAGCAACAGCGCGAGCTCCCGCACACGATCCCAGTCGACCGCGGACGGATCGGTCTGGACCGCGCCCGCCAGCGCGGAGGCGCACCCGCAGTGGTCACGTGCGGGCACGCCAGTGGCCGTCAGCCCACGTAGGATCTCCTTGGCGGACGCGATGTTTGCCCCGAGGTTGGCGACGACCTGGGCGACCGTCACGGCCTCCTCGGCCGCGCGCCAGCAGTCGTAGTCGGTCGCGTAGGCAAGCATCCCGTAGCAGAGCTCGGCCTCGCGGGCCAACTTCGCCTCGGGCAGGCCGGTCATGCCGATCACGCTGACGCCCCAACTCCGGTAGAGGTGTGACTCGGCACGCGTCGAGAACTGCGGGCCCTCCATCGTGAGATAGGTGCCACCGCGATGGACGCGTCGCGCGGCCGGCGTCCCCGCCAACGCTGCGTCGGACGCCGCGAAGACCCTTTCGGCCTCGTCGGCGAGGCGGGCCGAGAGGACGGGGCAGAACGGGTCGGCGAATGCGACGTGCACGACCACCCCGGCACCATACAGCGTCGCGGGGCGGTCCTTCGTGCGGTCGATGAACTGATCTGGGACGACCACGTCGCGTGGGCGGATCTCCTCGCGCATCGAGCCACAGGCCGAGACCGCGACCACCGACCCGACGCCCAGCAGCCGCAGGGCGTAGATATTCGCGCGATAGGGCACCTCGGACGGGGTGAGCCGGTGCCCGCGGCCATGGCGCGGCAGGAACGCGACGCGCGTCGCCCCGAGCGACCCGACGACCAGTGCATCGGACGGCCGGCCGTAAGGCGTGACGGGGCGCACCTCGACCACGTCCCGCAACCCCTCGATCTCGTAGAGCCCGGACCCGCCGATCACGCCGAGCGCGGCCTCGGCCAGCTCCGGGAGCCCCTGCCGCTTCCGCTCCGCGGCGGCGCGCGCCCGGGCGGCGCCCAGGCGATCCTCGATGCTCAACGGACGGTACCTCCCCGCCGAATGACCGAGACGGCAACGAGCCAGAGCCCCCCGACGAGCACGCCCCAGGGGAGCAGGTAGAGCCAGGTGGCGGTGTCTCGCGCGTGCTCCATCAGCTGCACGCCGCCCACCCCGAGCAGGGCAATGCCGGACCCGAGGGCGAGCCGGCCCCACGAGACGCTCGCGGGGAGCCCCAGCACCCAGTCCCGCAGGCTACCCATCCCCCAGGTGTCGAGCGTGTCATCGCGCAGGCGCGCCAGACGGCGCTGCA
>JAJYNJ010000093.1:32785-68207 GCA_021786385.1 Chloroflexota bacterium | reverse complement strand
GTACCAAGCAGCTGCGCCAACGTTAGAAGCATCCCGTGCCGCCTAAGTCCTTACGTTGATGTTTGCAGGTCGCCCGACTGACGTCACGAAAACAGTGCATATAGCAACGACATCCCCCTTCGATATTGACTCAGTAAGGTTCCGCAGGTACGGTCCGGCACTCACAAGCAACGTGTTATACGCATTTGAGGGATCGGGTTGGGCGTTCACCGACAGGGCGCCGCGAAGGCATTCCCAAGCGGGCGCGGTCAGGCGCTCGTGGAGTTCGCGCTGCTTTTCCCTCTCCTCATGCTGGCCACGCTCTCGGTGGTGGATGGAGCGCGCGTCTTCACGGCCTTCGTCTCTGTCTCGAACGCGTCCCGGGAGGCAGCCCTCTACGCAGCGCAGGGAACAAACTATCTCAAGTGGTGCGCCAACCCGCAGCCGGCCGACTCAGTTCCGTGCCCGCCGGGCGCGACGAGCGTCAACTACTCTCCCGACCCGGACAACGTGGCGCGCCGGATCGCTGACCAGGGTTACGGGCTCGACCACGCCGCTCTCGCGTTCGACCCGCCCCAGTGCGGCGACGGCACCTCGTTCGCCACCTGTACAGTGGCCAATGGCGCGACCGCGACGAGGGTGCGCGTCCATGTCACCTACTCCATGACGCTGGTCACGCCTTTGCTCGACCTGCTCTGGGGACACCCTGTGATCATGGGATCCCAGACCGAAGCCACGATTCTGCGGTGATCGCGCTCTCACGCACAGGCCGGCCACCGCTGGCCTGCCGCATAGGGCGCGGACAGGCGATGGCTGAGTTTGCCATCGTGATGCCGCTCCTCCTGCTCCTCTTCATGGCCCTCATCGACTTCGGCCGGGTCGTCTACGCACAGCACACGATTGCGGAGGCAGCGCGGGAGGCGGCGCGCGTCGCGATGGTCACGCCCGCGGATACCCAGTCCAAGTTCGATGCGATCCGGGCCGCGGTGTTCACGCCCGGCGTGGCCGTAAGCCCGAGCCAGATTGTGGGCGCGCCGGGTGCCTGTACGAGCTTCGCGTCGTCGGGCAACACCTACGACGACACGACGAGCCCGACAACCTGTTTCTACCCCGATGGGACCCGCAGCGACGGCCGTGTCGTCGTGCGGATCAGCGCGACCGTGACTTTGCTGACGCCGATCGTGTCGAGCATCGTGGGCGGCTCGTTCACCGTCCAGGCGCAGAGCATTGTCTACATCCAGTGATGCCCAGAGGAGTCCCGATGCCTACGCAGGGCCGAGATCCAGCTAGCCCCCAATCCAGCGAACGAGGCCAGGTGATCGTCGTCTTCGCCCTTTTTCTGGTCGCACTGCTTGCGATGGCGGGGCTGCTCATCGATGGGGGGATGGCGTGGGTCAACCGCGAGCAGGCGCAGAGCGCGGCGGACACTAGCGCGCTGGCGGGCGCCGAGGCACTGCGGGACGGTACGGATATCCGCTCGGCTGCGTTGTCGATCGCCGCGGCGAACGGCTTCGATCCGGCCGACCCGGCCCGCTGCAACGGCCAGGGAACCTCGGTCACCATCAACCACCCACCCACCAGCGGACCCAACCGGGGCAACAGTGATGCGGTCGAGATCATTACGACCCGGCCGATGCGCACGAGCTTCGCCAATGTGGTCGGGCAGTCGTGCTGGATGGTCTCGGCTCGCGCGGTGGCGTCGATCCACGCCACCGCGGCGCCGTACAGCATGCTCATCCTGGGTCAGGAAACCGAGGATGGGATACTCCGCCAGAACGTCTGCGAATCGGTCGAGATCGGCGGCGGCGATCACCACGGCGACTCCCACCTGACGACAGCCGGCGGCCTCATGGTCAACTCGAACTGCTCGACCGGCAAGGACGGGGCGGTCGCGGTCGACGGGCACCCTACGGTGTCGACGCAGTGGACGCACGTGGTTGGGACCTGGACGGGGTATCCAGGCCCTCCGCCGGGCAGCTGGGCCCCGCAGCCCCAGCAGGTCCCCGCACCACTGCTGGACCCACTGGCCGGCCTAGTCGGGCCGGATCCCCACCAGGCGCCGAGCTCGAGCTGCCCGGGGAACGGGGGCGGCACTCCTGCCGAGCCCAAGCCCTGCAAGATCGAGGGGCCGGGGGTTTTCGTCCTGTCTCCGGGGGTGTACTGGGGCGGCTTGAGGATCTCGGGTAGGGCGACCGTATATCTAACGCCCGGAACCTACATCCTTGCCGGTGGCGGACTCACGCTGAACGGGAACGCCAGCCTCACGAGCGTCGTGTCGGCGGGCAACCTGACTCCCGGCGGAGGCGTCTTGCTCTACAACACCGTCGATCCCGATAGCCCGACCGACAACGGGAAAATGGGCGACATCAAGACCGCAGGATCGGCCGGTCTCAACTTGTGGCCTTTGCAGCAAAGCCCGTACGCGGGGTTGGTCGTCTGGCAGGATCGCGTACCCGCCCACCAGGGAGACGTGGAGATCGAGGGGAGCAGCACTGCCGGCATCCGCGGGACAGTCTACGTGCCAGTCAGCGAGGTCGAGATCGAGGGCGGGGACGACCACGGCGGATCCAAGGCAACGGTCACCGGCCAGTTCATCGCCGGCACACTGGAGGTGGAGGGCAACAGCAACCTGCAGGTCAACTATGACGCGAACCTCTTCTACCACGGCCAGATCGGCCTGGTGGAGTGACGACAGCCACCAGGTCCGATGGAGAGTAGACAGCACAGCGGGACGAGGAACGGCCATGACGAGGAATGGGGAAGCGCAAAGACGCGCCGACGGATTCAGAGGGTAACAGCGATGAACGCCCTCGAACCTGGGCCAGGCTCCACGGCAGCGATCCGGCGATTACAGGCGGCCGAGACGGGGAGCCAGCACGCCGACGAGCGAGCGGAGGTCGGCCGCGCCGAGCCGGTCGAGATCCTGGGGCCGGGTCTGCGCCTGGCGGGGACGCTCTCCGTGGGCGGCTTCAACCGGCTATCCGACTTCGTCAATCTGAGCGAGGGACTCGTGGGCTTGCGCGACGGTCGGCTGCTGGGCTGGCACGGTGAGGACCCCGTCGGCGTGGCGCCCGAACTCTGGCTCACGCGTCGCGCCATCACCATGATCGCACAGCGCGAGCCACAGCCCATTCAGGACCGCGAGGGCTTCCGCGTGACTCGCCAGACGCAGCGACTGAGCATTGTCAGCCACGACCTCCTGATCACCGGCAACGTGCACCTCCCGGAGGGCGGGTCGATGACGATGTACATGGGCGCGAGCGACATCCTCTTCGTGCCCATGACCGACGTCGAGGTACAGGCGGCGGGCGACCCGCAGCCAGAATCGGTCCGGTACGCCTTCGCGCTGGTCAACCGGGGTCGCATCGACGCGATCGCCACAGCCACCCCTCATGTCGTGGCGGTGCCCGTCAGCGCGAGGCCGGTGAACGTCGAAGTCGCCCCTGCCGGGCGGTAGGCTCGTGGATGCCACGCTCACCGTCGACGAAGTCGCGCCGACCACAGGTCGTCCTCCAAGGATCGTCCGACGGTGGGTCCAGCCAGGCACTGGCGCTTGCGCAGGAGGACTTGGAGAGGGTGCCATTCTACTGTCGGCTGCGGACGGGCCAGCTTGCAGCAGGGCCTCACCCAAGCAGCGCTCGCCCGGCTGCTCGGGACGTCGCAAGACACCGTTGCTTGCTGGGATCGTGGTTGCGATGCCTCCTCGTCCTTACTCACGTAGAATGGCGGCGGTGCCGGCGACCGTTTTGCGACGCTGGGCGGATGGGGAACGCCGCCACAACCATCGTGTTGTCGTAGTCGGAACGAGGGACGGTGGCGAGCTGGCTGCGCGCCGGCTCAACCGAACAGCGGCTGCAAAGCGAGCACACATGATCCTCGCCGCCGCGGAAGGGCGGGGACGTTCGAGATCCCCTGGCGGCGCCCTGCTCAGTCAGCCCCGATGGTCAAGTGGCGCACCCGCTTCGCCCGGAATCGCCTGGCGGGTCTCATTGGACACGCCGCGGCCCGGCGCACAGATCCGCTACCGGTCTGACGACCACCCGGCGCATCCTGGTTGGTTGAATCGATGGCCGGCACGCCGTTGGTGGCCACCGTATACCCCACGTCCTGCTCGAGTCAGTACGTGTCGCACTCGAACACCGGCGACTACCTCGGCAAGTGGTTGCCGTTCTACACGATCCCCAGCCCACTGACGGGCATCTACCGCTTGAACGTGCAGACATCTGGCTACGGGAACGGTTCCAACCAGTTCTCGATCAAGGCGGTGGCGGGCACCGGCGGTGGCACCCAGCCGCAGATCTACGGCCTCGGGTCCATGTCGATCTTCGCGAACATGAACTCGGGCGTGACGAACCTCTACATGGCCCAGATCGCCGCGATCCATGCCGGCAAGACGATGGAGATCCGCCTCTTCGACCCGGGCGACGCGAACGGCAACGCGTACATGCAGTTCCTGATGCCGACGGCGACCGGCTACACGGCTGTGCCCTTCCGTTGGTATGACGCCGGCACGAACGATTCGAACGTCTCGATTCCGTACCCGTTGCCGAATCAATCGACCACGACGCCCAACGGTCCCGGCATCGTCACGACCTCGAGCGGCCACCGCTACTTCAACGGACACTGGCTCGTGGTCGACATCCCGATCCCCTCCGACTACACGGCGCCCCAGAACGGCTGGTGGAAAGTCGCCTACACCTACTACGGCGGAGCAGCCCACGACCGCACGACATGGAAAGTGACGATCCGTGGCAACCCGGTCCACCTGGTGGTCCCGTGAACGAGCCCAGGCGCCAGAGCGCTCCGGCGATGCGCGGGTGGGCCGCCCGTGGCATGAAGTGACCGGCCGGGTTGCCGGCCTCGTCTCCCGCCTACGAGGCCGTCCTGCTCATCCAGCGCTGGAAGGTTCGACTGAGCACGAGACTCCATGCACGAACCCCCTGCTGGTGCGCCTGTTCCAGGCCGATCGGATCGTGGCCGGCACGCTCTGCGGGGCGCATGAGCGTGTGAGCGACACGGTGAACCGCGTCACTGGGCTACGCCTGGTCGACGCGACCGTGACGGATCTGGCGAGCCAATCGGCCTCGGCCGTTCCCGCGTTGGACGTGTCGCTCGATCAGGTGCTCCTGATCATCCCGGACGATCAACCGCCATCGGAGCGGCGCATCTGGACGCGGCGCCGGCGGGTGGAAATCGCCGTGGGCGGGTTTGCGGTCTTCGGCGAGCTGCACGGACCAGCGGCGGCCGATCCCCTCGCGAACCTGCATCGCCGTCCGGCGTTCGTGCCGTTGACGGACGCGACGATCGTCCTGGCGGCAAGCGGCGCGAGCCTCGCCGCCACGCCGGTGGTGATCGTCAGCACTGCCGCGGCGACGAGCATCCGGGACGCCGGGCACGACCGCATCCTGCGCCCGATCGCGCCCCGATGACCGGTCCGCCGTCGAGGGTCGCTGTGGGATCGCAGGGGGCCGCCAGGGCAGACCGGGAGCGGCTGCTGCGCCGGAACGGCGACCCGACGCACCTGACGATGCCGGAGCTGCTGCTCAACCAAGACGAGATCGCGTTCATCGGTCAGCGCGAGGCAGTAGAGCTGCCGAGCGAACCCGTCGATCCCTTGCGCCAACTGGAGCGCCCGACCATCGAGAGGCGCCCGCGGCGCATGATCCTCTTCACGTCGGGCCACGCGATCACCGGCTCCGTATACCTGTATCACGAGCAGACGTTGGCCGGATTCGTCGACGCCAGTGACCCACGCTTCGTGGCCATGACGAGCGCCCGCGCTCGCTCGCTGGCCGACCGGCGGGTGATCAGCCACTTCGCCCTGTTGCTGGTCAACCGCACCCAGATGATCGCCGTGGCGGAGTCGACGAGGCTCATCGGAACAGGTCGCCCCTGAGCGGGTGCCAGCCGGGACCGCGGCCAGGGCGGTCCAGCTCCGGCGCTGCGGCGCCGGCCGCGTTGCGGTACAAGGTTGCGGTACAAGATAGATGTATGCAGCGCGACCCCGGCCATCGCTCGCCGACCATGCCGCCGAACGCTGCGTTGCCCGCGAGACGCTGCGTTGCCCGTGAGGTGTGTCCATGGATGCCCTGCCACCGCTCGATCCCCGATCGACCGCCCTCGTCCTCATCGACCTTCAGAACGGGATCGTCGCCGGGTCGACCGCGCCCATCTCCGCGCGGGAGGTGGTCGCCAACGCCCGTCGCCTGACCGACGTCTGCCGGCGCGCCGGGGCCCTTGTCGTGCTCGTCCACGTGACCACGTCCGCGGACTGTCTCGACGCGCTCCGTCCCATCGCCGACGAGGCACCGCCGCCCGGCGGACCGCCTCCACAGGGCTGGTCGGACATCATCCCGGAGCTCGGCCCGGAGCCCGGTGACCTCGTGATCGCCAAGCACCAGTGGGGCGCCTTCTACGGCACGGAGCTCGACCTGCAACTGCGTCGACGGGGCATCACGACGATCATCCTGGGCGGCATCTCGACCAACATCGGCGTCGAGTCGACGGCCCGTGACGCCTACGAACGCGGCTACCAGCAGATCTTCGCCGTCGACGCCATGACCGCGCGCAACGCGGAAGACCACGCGCACACGGTGACCCGGATCTTTCCGCGGTTGGGGCGCGTGCGGACCACCGACCAGATCGTCCGCGCCATCGTCGGACGGTAGACGGCCCGGTGCGAGCGCCGGCGCGTCGGGCTCGACCACGTCGAGCAGCCGCGGTCCCCTGCCCTGCGGGCCCGGCCGCAAGCCTGCGCCGGAGCCGCGGACCCCGCGTCAGGCTCGTGCCGGTACCGCGCAGGCCACCCCACGAGCCAGGAGGCGCAGCCGCCAAACCAGCGTCCCGGCAAGCAGCAGGAGCGAGGCCGCCCCGATCACGGGCTGCAGCGGGGCGAACACGGTGAGCGCGCCGCTCGCCCCGAGCAACAGCAGCGCCACCTTGTTGCACACCGGGCAGCCGATCGCCAAGAAGGCGGCCAGGCTGCCGATCGTGGCGGCGGTGGTGCCACGCCCCTCGGGCTCCGCCTCGCCCGCCGTCCCGACCGTGCCCAACGACACGAGCAGACCCGACGACGACGGGGCGAGAGCGGCCGCCCGTTCACGGGCCGCTCGACCGTAGGTGGCCCCGATCAGCCCCATCAACGGGGCCGAGAGCAGCCAGACGGCGATCGCGAACGGCGCCGGGGGGATGCTCCGCCCGAAGATCGGGTTCGGGATGATGGCAGCCACGAGCCCGAAGGCCAGCAGCGCGGCGACGCTCCAGACGAGTGCCTCCGCCACGAACCGCAAACTGAGCACGGCGCGCAGCGACGAACCGGCCTCGTGCAGCGATCCGGCCACGCTGCAGGCCAGTGCGGCAGGATCACAGGGACGGCTCATCGTCGCCGGTCCGAGCCGCAACGCGGTCCGCCCGATCCCGTGTGCGACCCCTGCCGCGATCCCCGGCCGTGCCGACCCGGCAGCAACAGGCGCATCGCTGTCCGCCTTAGAAGGTCATGATTTCGTAGCCGTCGCGCAGCCGGCGCTCGACCTCCTCGCCGGCCGGCACCAGCTCGGTGTCAACCTCCGTCAGGCGGCTCAGCACGCCGAGCTGCTGCGCCACCGCCTGGCAGGCCAGCGGCCGTGCATGGCGGCGCAGTGTGGCGAGCGACTCCGCGAGATCGGCTGGCGGATCCGCCAGCAGACGCTCACTCGGCCCGAAGAAGAGCACGCGAATGTCCTCGAGGGTGCCGCGTTCCGCCATCCGGGCGGCCATGCGAGCCCCCACGGACGCCTTCACATCGTCGGAAACGATCACCACCAGTAGCTTGTCGGCCATGGGACGCAGCTCGCCGGTCGCTCAGGCGGCCGCGACGGCGGCGGGCGTCTCCCGCAGGATCGCCAGCAGGTCGTTCGAGTCGATGATCAGGTGGTCTTCGCCCTCCAGGCGGATCTCCGTGCCGGTGTACTTGGGAAAGAGGACGCGGTCGCCCACGCTGACCTTGATGGTCTCCGTGTCGTCGCCGACCGCGACGACCTCGCCGCGCTGCGGCTTCTCCTTCGCCGTGTCGGGGAGCAGGATCCCGGACTTCGTGACGCTCTCCTCCGCGAGGACGCGGACGAGGACACGGCTTCCGAGCGGCTGGACCTGAGTGGCCATGGTAGTGACTCCTCCTTGCGATGACTGAGGAACGATGGGATGCCGACAGATCTGGTCTGCCCAACCCCTGGGCGGTTGCCGAGCCCTGGCAGTCGAGCGTCAGTGCACCGGCGCGCTCGCCCGCAGGCCGAGCAACGCGTCGATGCGCGCCTGGTCGAAGCCGACGATCGGGCGGCCGTCGATCTCGATCACCGGCACGCCCATCTGGCCGGTGCGCCGCACGAGGTCCCGCGCGGCGGCCACGTCACGGCTCACGTCGACCTCGCGGAACGGCACCCCGTGGGCACGCAGGTACGCCTTGGCGCGGTTACACCAGGGGCATGTCGGCGTCGTGAAGACGAGGACGCGGTGGGGTCGAGCGGGGGTCCCGGTCATGCCTGCACCTCCAGGCTAGCGATCACGCGTTGCAGTCGTTCGCGGGCTTCGGACGCCACGTCGACGAGCCCGGGGGCATCCGAGATGCCCATCGCGGCGGTCGGGTCGAGCGCCTCCACGATCGTCTGACCCGCCTCCTCTCGGAGGACGACGTTGCACGGCAGCAGCGCGCCGACCGACGGATCGACCTGCAGGGCCCGATGCGCCAACGGCGGGTTGCAGGCCCCGAGGATCAGGTATGGATCCTGCTCGATGCCCAGCTTCGCCCGCATGGTTGCAGCCACGTCGATCTCGGTCAGCACGCCGAAGCCTTCGGTCTTCAGGGCGGCCTCCACCAGGGGGCGGGCCTCGGCCAGGGGACGCGCGAGGCGCGTGCCGAACGTGTAGTGGGTGCCGATCGTCATCGTGCTCAACTCCGTGTGGTGGTTGCCAGTGTCGCCGTGGGATGGGGCGCGGAGACCTGTGGGCGGGTGCGTCGGGCGACGAGGCGCTCGATGATCCGGCAGGCTTCCACGATCTCTGGTTCGCTCAGCCGGTAGAGCACGGTCGTGCCCTCGCGGCGTGTCTCGACGAGGCCCGCATGGCGCAGCACGCCGAGGTGCTGGCTCGCGTTGGCCAGCGTGACGCCAAGGACCACCGCGAGCTCCCCTACCGATCGTTCACCGCCCGCGAGGGCGTCGATCAGCATGAGCCGCTTCGGATCCGTCAGGACCTTGCACACCTCGGCGTGCAGCTGGTAGCGCGCTGGATCTCCGTTCATGGACCTCCCCGACGTCCCGTCCGGCCGGTGCGCGCTCACGCGCAACGACCACGGGTCAGACGGATGCTAGCCGATATTGCGTGCTTGCGCAAGTAGCTCAGATGCGCCCCACCTGGCGGTCCCATCGCCGCCCCGTACCAGTGGGGGGCTGGATCCCCCCGCGTCGTCGGCGGAGACTGGAGCCCAGCACCAGGAGGGAGCGATGCAGATCCGATTCGCCGGCTACGCGGGAGATTGCCGGATCTCGGGCGCCCTCGACCTGACGGCATCCCGCCTCACCGATGCGCTCAACGCGGCCGAGGTCATCGTGCTGCGTGACGCGGTCCTGGAGAGCCTCGACGACGGCCGCCGCGTCGCGTTGGAGCGGGTCGAGATCCGGCGGGACGAGCTCTACGCGGTGGAGGCGACCGACCCGTCACAGGACCGACAGCGACGCGTACACACCGTGCGTCACCGGGTCCACGTCCAGCTGGGTCCATACGGTGTCCTCGGCGAGCTGCATGCGTACCCCGGCGTCGCGCCGCTGCGGAGCCTGGCCCATCGCGGGCCGATGGTGCCCCTGACGACGGCGACGATCGCCTACCTGAGTGGCGGCCAGCTGCAGATGCACGACGCAGGCACGCTGCTCGTCAACAGCGCGCTTGCCGACTGGATCGTGGCCCGCGAGAAGGAGGCGATCTACTTCGCGGGCGTCCCGACGATCCCGGTCTCGACGTAGGCGGGTCCTGCGGGCACGCGCTTCGGCCGGCACTCAGTCGGCACCGAGCTCCAGCGTGACCGCGCCGGCGAAGCGCCGCTCGAACTCCGCCAGCAGCTCCGCGTCGTAGGCGACCCGCGTGCGCAGCTCCATCGGCTGCGTGCGGCCGTCACCGAGCGGAACCTCGAGCACGACCGGCGTCTGGCCCGGGCGGCTGCGCAGGATCTCGCGGACGGCGGCGAACACCTCGGCGAGCGGCTCGCCCGAGTGGAACCCGAAGCGCACGTGGAGCGCCTCCCCGGGCATCGCCTCCAGCGGACGCGTGGGCGCTGCGGCCCGGCGGGCCGCGGCGCGCTCCGCTTCGATCGGCGGCGGCGGCTCGTCGTCCGAGAACGCGGGCGGCGCGAGCGAAGCCACCGAACGGGCCGTGCTAGGTGGCAGCGCCGACCGCTCGGCCGAGCCGATCGCACCGCCCGTCGGCGCCCGCCCAGTGGCCACCGGGACGTCGATCTCGAGTTCACCCAGGATGCCCCCGCCGCGCAGTGGTGAGACGTGGGGGATCACGCGCCGGACCACGTGGCCGGCGTGGCCGTCCGGAGCATGGCCGTTCGCGGCGTGGCCGTTCGGAGCACCACCGACCGCGCCGCGCAGCCCAGTGCCGACCGCGCCGTCGCCGCCCGGCCGGCCGCCGGTCGAGGAGGCATCGACGGCGGCCGGCGCCCCCCATCGGCCCGCTCCCCGGCCACCGCGCCGCCCCTGCTCGAACGACTGCACCTGTCGGGCGAAGGCGCCCTCGCCGAGCCCGGCCGCCTCCTCCCACGTCCAGACCGAGTCGGCCAGCACCACCGATCCGTCGCCCTTGTGGTCGACCCGCCCGGCCACCAACAGGATCGCATCTTCCTGCCAGGTCGCCACCGTCGCCTCGAACGTCTTCGGGAAGACGATCACCTCGATCGTTCCCTGCAGGTCCTCGAGGGTCGCCACGCCCATCGTGGCCTTCGACTTCGTGATCACCCGCCGGACGCCCGTCACGACACCGCCGACGACCACCCGCTGCTGGTCCATCTCTTCCCCGAGATCCCCGCTGTACGCGGTGACGTAGCGGTCGAGCTGCTGTGCCAGCGCGGCCAGCGGATGGTCGGAGAGATAGAGCCCGATCAACTCCTTCTCCCAGCGCAGCCGCTCGCGGGGCGGCGCCTCCGTCGCGGGCGGCAGCGGCCGCTCCAGCGCTTCGGGCTCCGCTGCGTCGCCGAAGAGCGACGTCTGGCCGCTCGAGCGGTCCCGCTGTTCGGCCTGCGCGGCGGCCATCGCGTCGTCGAGCGCGAGCAGCAGCTGTGCTGGGTGCCCGAAGCGCCCCAGGGCCCCGACTTTGATCAGCGACTCGAGCACACGCTTGTTCACCAGGCGCAGGTCGACGCGTCGGCACAGGTCGGTCAGCGAGCGGAAATCGCCCTCGGCCTCGCGGGCGGTGATGATCGACTCGATGGCGCCCTGGCCCACGTTCTTGACGGCCAGCAGCCCGAAACGGATGGCGTCTCCCTCGACGGTGAAGTCGAGGTGGCTGCGGTGCACGTCGGGCGGGCGGACCTCGATCCCCAGGCGCCGGCACTCGGCCACCGCCGCGGCCACCTTGTCGGTGTTGTCGCGGAACGCGGTCAACACGCTGGCCATGTACTCGACCGTGTAGTTCGCCTTGAGGTACGCGGTCTGGTACGCGACCAGGCCGTACGTCGTGGCGTGCGCCTTGTTGAAGCCGTACCGGGCGAACGGGGCGAAGGCCTTGAAGACGGCCTCGATCACGTCGGGCTTCACGCCGCGCTCCGCGGCCTGCGGGACGAACTTCGCCATCATCTGCTGGAGGACGTCGTCTTTCTTCTTGCGGATGGCGTAGCCGAGGGTGTCCGCCTCGGGGCCGCTGAAGCCGGCGAGCGCCTTGGCCGCCGCCATGATGTCCTCCTGGTAGACGAAGATGCCGTACGTCTTGGAGAGGTACGGCTCGAGGAGCGGGTGCAGGTAGGTGATCGGTTCCTCCCCGTGCTTGCGCCGGATGTAGGCCGGGATGTTGTCCATGGGGCCGGGGCGGTAGAGCGCCACCATCGCCGCCAGGTCGTACACCGATGTCGGACGCAGCTCGCGGATGTAGCGGCGCATCCCCGCCGACTCCAGCTGGAAGACACCCGTCGTTTCGCCCGAGGCGAGCAGCTCGAACGTCTTCGCGTCGTCGAGCGGGATCTGGTCGAGGTCGATCTCGACGCCGCGGTGCCGGCGGATCGTATCGACCGCGTGCCGCAGGATCGTCAGGTTGGAGAGACCCAGGAAGTCGAACTTGAGGAGCCCCAGCGCGTCGACGCCGTGCATCTCGTACTGCGTCATGAGCGCTTCCGAGTTGGTCGCTCTCTGGAGCGGCATGATCTCGGTCAGCGGCTCGCGGCTGATCACGACGCCGGCGGCGTGGGTCGAGGCGTTGCGCGCGACCCCCTCGACCTGCTTGGCAAGCTCGATCAGACGATGGATCTGCGGGTCGCCGTCGTACAGCCCGCGCAGCTCGGGCGCCTGCGCGATGGCCTCTTCGAGGTGGATCCCGAGCTGGTTCGGGACGAGTTTGGCGATCCGGTCGACGTCCCCGTACGGCATGCCGAGGACGCGCCCGACGTCCCGGATGGCCGCGCGCGCTTGCATGGTGCCGAACGTGATGATCTGGGCGACATGATCGGCGCCGTACTTGCGCGTGACGTAGTTGATGACCTCGTCGCGACGCGCGTCCTCGAAGTCCACGTCGATGTCGGGCATCGTGACGCGATCGGGGTTGAGGAACCGCTCGAACGGCAGCTCGTAGCGGATCGGGTCGACCGGCGTGATGCCGAGCGTGTGCGTCACGATCGATCCGGGGGCGCTGCCGCGACACGTGATGGCGATCCCCTGCTCGCGCGCGAAGCGGGTAAAGTCGGCGACGATCAAGAAGTACCCCGCGTAGCCCATGCGGCAGATCACGTCGAGCTCGTAGTCGAGCCGTTCGCGGATCTCCGGCGTGACCGCCGGGTAGCGTTCCTGCAGGCCCCGCTCGCACTCCGCGCGCAACCAGGACTCCGCGGTATGCCCCGGGGGGACGGGGAAGTCCGGCAGACGGAGCTGGCCGAACTGCAGCTTCAGGTCGACCATCTCGGCGATGCGCCGGGTGTTGCGGAGGGCCTCCGGCACGTCGCGGAAGAGCGCCTCCATCTCGGCCGCGCTCTTGAGGTAGAACTCGTCGCTCTCGAAGCGCATCCGGTTCGGCGTGTCGAGCGTCGACGCGGTCCCGATGCAGAGGAGCACGTCGTGGGCCTCGGCTTGGGCGCGCCGGACGTAGTGCAAGTCGTTGGTGGCGACGAGGGGCAGTCCCATCTCGGGCGCGAGACGCAGCAGCTGCTCGTTGAGCCGCCGCTGCAGCGGGATCCCGTGGTCCTGGAGCTCCAGGTAGAAGTTGCCGGGACCAAAGATGTCGCGGTAGGCGCCGGCGAGCCGGCGGGCGCCCTCCCAGTCGTCGACCTCGAGCGCCTTGGGGATCTCGCCACCCAGGCAAGCGGACATGCCGATCAGGCCCTCGGCGTGCTGCGCGAGGTAGTCCCGATCGATGCGCGGCTTGTAGTAGTACCCCTGCAGGTGCGCATCGGTGATGATCCGGCACAGGTTCTGGTAGCCGGTCCAGTCCTTCGCCAGCAGGACCAGGTGGTACGGTTGCGCGTCTGCCCTGCCGTCGCGGTCCGTCATCGAACGGCGCGCCACGTACGTTTCGACGCCGATGATCGGCTTGATGCCGCGCTGGGTGGCGGCCTGGTAGAACGCCACGGCCCCGTAGAGCGCGCCGTGATCCGTGATCGCCAGAGAGTCGAACCCGAGCGCGGATGCCTCGGCGACCAAGTCGTCGATCCGCCCGAGGCCGTCGAGCAGACTGAACTCGGTGTGGACGTGCAGGTGGGTGAAGTCGTTGGGAGCGATCGTCACGGGAGAGGGCACGCGCGGGTCAAGGGCATGGGACTAGGATAGCCCGCGGGATGCCGGCCGATCGTGGGTCGGCCGTCGTCCGGGTGCACGGGCGGCTGGGTGCGCGCCGGCTTGGGTGCTGCCGACGGCCCGCCTGGGGCAGTGGCGGCTGGTCGGGTGCCAGTGGCGGCCCCCGGGGTACTAGTGGCGGCCCGCCGGCGCAGTGGCGGGTTGTCGGGGGCCAGTGGCCGCCCGTCCGGGGGACCGTCGCCACTGGGCGAGCCCCTCCGCCTCGCTGCTTTCTACGATCAGTGAACAGCTCGGTTGGGTGCTGCGGCGGCTGCCCCTGCTGGCCGGCCCGCTCAACGCTCGGAACCGGGCAGGCAGTGTCCGGGCCGGCATCGACGCCGCCGGCCAGCCGGCCAGCCGGTCAGCCGGTCAGCCGGTCAGCCGGTCAAAACGGTACTGCGACGGCCGCAACCGCTGAACGCGCCACATGCCGTTCACTGATCGTCGAAATGCGCCTCTGTCTCACCCACGACCCCACGCGCCTGGCAGACGCGCCCGTCGCCATGCCCGGCTGGCACGTCTTGCGCGCCACGATCGCCCGACCAACCGCCTGCGCCGTGCCGGGCCGCCAGGCCACCAGGCCACCGGGCCAGGTCCGCCGTGCCAGGTCCGCCCGGCCGTTGACAGCGGCCCACCGGGCGCAGACCATCGGCGTGACCCGGCCGCACCCGAGCGGCCCAGCTGGGAGGAGATCGCGTGGAGACACCGCAGCCGCCGGTCTTGCTGCCGACCCGTGTCGAGGAGGGGCGCGCGGCGGGCCTGATCTACCGGATCGAGGGCGAGCTCGTGCCGGTGCTGCACGTCGTGCTCGACGGCAGTCGCCGCCTCTTTTTCGAGCACCACGTCGTGCTCTGGAAGGATCCCAACCTGCTGATCGGGATCCATCCGATGGCCGGGGCATTCAAGCGGGTCGTGGCGGGGATGCCGATCTTCATGACCGAGACGCAGTCGCCGGGCGAGATCGCGTTCTCGCGTGACGATCCCGGGCATGTCCTCTCGATCCACCTGCCGCCCGGCCGGTCGATCTTCGTCAGGGAGCACCAGCTCCTGGCCGCCACCGGGGGCGTCGATTACGCGTTCACGCGGGTGCGTGGCATCGGGAACATGCTGTTCGGAGGGAGCGGGTTCTTCATCGACCGCTTCCAGGCCGGCGCCGAGGAGGGCGTGGTCTGGCTCCACGGCTACGGCAACGTCTTCGAAAAGCAGCTGGGGCCCGGCGAGGCGATCGACGTCGAGGGCGGCGGCTGGATCTACCGGGACGAGACGGTGTCGATGCAGCCGGCGGTCTACGGACTGAAGACGGGGGTGTTCGGGGGGTCGGGGCAGCTGGTGTTCAATCGCTTCACAGGGCCGGGTCGGGTCGGGATCCAGTCGGCGTACGTGCACCTGCCGACCGAGAACTGACCGCGGGCCGACCAGCGAGGCCGACTGACCGCGGGTCGACCGACGAACCAGCGGGGGCCGACCGACCGCGGGCCGACCGATCGCGGGCCGACCGACGAGGACGCCCGGAGGATCGGCGGCCGACCGACAGGCGGCCGTGGGCACGGCAGGACCCGGTCGGTGGATCGAGCGGGCGTGATCGGGTCGGCGCCATCCGTGCGCGCTACGGGTCGACCGGGTGGCGCTCCGCCCGACCATCTGGCGGAGTGGCATCGATGGCAGTCTACGTCGGCACATCCGGCTGGCAGTACCGGCACTGGCGCGGGCGCTACTACCCGCCCGGCCTGCCTCAGGCGCGCTGGCTCGAGCACTATGCCGCGGACTTCGCCACGGTCGAGATCAACGCGAGCTTCTACTACCTGCCGCGCCGCTCTACCTTCGAAGCGTGGGCACGGCGCACGCCGCCTGGGTTCCTCTTTGCGGTCAAGGCCAGCCGCTACCTGACGCACGTCCGACGACTCCGCGACCCCGAGGAGCCGGTCGCGCGGTTCATCGAGGCGGCGAGCGGTCTGGGGGATCGGCTCGGTCCAGTACTGCTGCAGCTCCCACCGAGCTTCGAGAGGGATCTGCCCGCGCTCGTCACCGCGCTCGAGGCGTTCCCGGCCGGGGTTCGCGTGGCGGTCGAGCTGCGGCACCAGTCCTGGTTCGTCGAGGAGGTCCGCAGGTCGCTCCTCGGCCGCGGTGTCGCGCTCTGCCTGGCCGACCGACAGGGAGCGATCACGCCTCTCTGGCGGACGGCCGACTGGGCGTATCTGCGCCTGCATGAGGGGCTGGGTCGGCCGCGGCCGTGTTACGGGGAAGCCGCGCTCGAGGAGTGGGCGGGCGTGCTCGCGCGCGAGTGGCCAGCCGACGCGGATCGGTTCGTCTACTTCAACAACGACTGGGCCGGCTGCGCGGTGCGCGACGCGGCGCTGGCCGGGGTGGTCTTCGATCGGGCGGGGCTCGCGCCGACCCGCACGCCGCTGCCGTCGGCGATCGAGGTCGGGTAGGCGGCACGTGGGCAGCGGCCATGGGGCGGCGGGTCACCCGGCTGTCGCCCGCGGCGCCCGTTCCGACCTCGACTCAGGCCGCCTCTTCTGCCGCCAGCGAGGCCGGGATCTGCCGCGCTTCGTGACGGATCACGAGCGCGACCGCCACCAGCACCAGCACCGCCCCACCGAGCAGAAATGGGGTCAGCGGCTCCGCCAGGATCGCCCAGCCCAGCACCAGCGCGATCACCGGGTTGACGTACGCATAGGTCGCCACCTGCGAGACCGGCGCATGCGCCAGGAGCCACGTGTACGCGGTGAACGCGAGCAGCGATCCGAACATGATCAGGTATCCCAAGGCGAGCCACGAACGAGTCTCGCTATGCGCCGGGATGCCGCCTGGTTCGAGCACCGCGGCGACCAGCAGCAGCACCATGCCGCCCGCCAGCATCTCGAGCGCGGTCGAGACCAGCGGGTCCCGAGGCATCGGCACCCGGCTCGAGGCAAACGACCCGGCCGCCCAGCACGCACAGGACACCACGAGCAACGCTGCGGCCCCCGGATCCACCGATCCCGCGCCCCCCTGCGACGTCAGCACGCCCACGCCGGCGAACCCCAGCGCGACGCCGCCCAGCGTGCCCCGGGTGACGCGCTCCCGGGCCAGCGCCCGGAAGACCACCACCCAGAGGGGATCGACGCCGCCACCAGCGCCGCCAGCGAGGAAGGCACGTGCTGCTCGGCGCTGCTGATCCCCCCATTGCCCGCCGCCAGCAGCGCGACGCCGACCCCGCCCGCTCCGAGCAGCTCGTGGCGCGGCACCAGGAGACGGCGCACGCCTCCGCGCAGCGCCAGCACGGCGGCCAGCACCGTCCCCGCCACCACGAAGCGGATCCCCGCACTGAGGAGCGGCGGAAGCCCCTCCACCACGACCCGGATCGCGAGGTAGGTGGAACCCCAGACCACGTAGACGATCGCGAGGGCCGCCAGAACACGCCACGCCGGTACGTCATGCGGGTCGACGGCCGGCGGCCGTCGGGTCAGCTGCTGCCCTCCCGCGACGCATAGTCTTGGGCCGAGGAGGCCGCGGCGGCCGCCTGCAGCGCGGCAGCCTGCGCGATCTGCGCCGCCGACGGTGTCACTTCTTCGACCGACCCGCCGGCCATCAGCAGCCCCACCCGTTCGCGACTGGCGGCCGCGCTCGGCATCACCTCGACGATGCGGCCCTGGTAGATCACGGCGATCGTGTCGGAGAGCGAGAAGATCTCGTCCAGCTCGCTCGAGATCAGCAGGATCGCCAGCCCTTCGTCCCGCTTCTCGACCAGTTCGCGGTGGATGAACTCCGTCGCCCCCACGTCGAGCCCACGGGTCGGTTCAGCCGCCACCAGCACCTTCGGTCCCTCGGCCAGCTCGCGCGCCACCACCACCTTCTGTTGGTTGCCACCGGAAAGCGAGGACGCTGGGGCATCGGGGTTCGGCGGGCGGATGTCGAACTGCCGGATCAGGCTGGTCGCGCGTTCGTCGATGGCAGGCCAGCGGAGCTGGCCGTGCACCGCGAACGGAGGCTTCGACTGCGACCCGAGGATCAGGTTTTCCTTCACCTCGAACGGCAGGATCAACCCCCGGGTGTGTCGATCCTCCGGGATATACGCCAGGCCATTCGCGCGCCGCTCGGCCGCGCTCTGATCCCGCACGTCGCGACCCTCGAGGTAGACGTGCCCGGCCGTCACCGGCCGGAGCCCGGCGACGACCTCGGCCAGCTCGAGCTGGCCGTTGCCGCTGACCCCGGCGATCCCAACGATCTCGCCCGATCGGACCGTCAGGTCCACGCCCGCCAGCGCCGGCAGTCCCCGGTCCGAGTCGGCCTTCACGCCATCGAGCCGGAGTCGTTCCGCCCCGATATGGGCCTCGTCGCGCTCGACGCGGAGCAGGACCTCGCGGCCCACCATGGCCCGCGCGATCTCCGCCGGCGACGTGCGGGCTGTCTCCAACACGGCCGCGTTGCGACCCTGGCGCAGGACCGTCACCCGCTCCGAGATCGCCATCACCTCGCCCAGCTTGTGGGTGATCAAGATGACGGTCTTGCCGCCTGCGACCAGCCCCCGGAAGATCTCGAAGAGTTCGTCGGTCTCCTGTGGCGTCAGCACCGCCGTCGGCTCGTCGAAGACGAGCAGACGCGACCCGCGGTACAGAATCTTCAGGAGCTCGACGCGCTGCTGCACGCCGACCGGCAACGTGTCGACGCGCGCCGTGGGGTCGACGATCAGCCCGAACCGTTCGGAGAGCTCGCGGACCTGGGCCACCGACCCAGCGCGATCCAGCACGATGCCGCCGGGCTCCTGGCCCAGCACGACGTTCTCGGCGACCGTCATGACCGGCACCAGCTGGAAGTGCTGGTGCACCATCCCGACCCCGGCCGCGATCGCATCGCGTGGCCCGCGGATCCGGACCGGCTTCCCCTCGAACAAGATCTCGCCCGCGTCGGGATGGACGAGTCCGTAGAGGATGTTCATCAGCGTCGTCTTGCCGGCGCCGTTCTCGCCGACCACGGCGTGGATCTCCTGGCGACGCACCGACAGCTCAACGTGGTCGTTGGCAAGGAGGCTGCCGAAGGCCTTGGTGATGCCCCGCATCTCCAGGTACGGTGGGCCGTCCCGGGGCGGCAGCCCAGCCGGGCTGCGCGGGGCCTCGGCGCTCATTCGCCCACCTCGTAGGGGATCCCGTCGGCCGCCGGCGCAACCGCCCGTCCGACGAACCCGGCGAGGGCCACGATCGTCAGCACGTAGGGCGTGGCCGCGACGAGCTGGTCCGGGAAGCCGGTGCCCTGCAAGTTGATCCCGAGCGACTGGCCGAAGCCGAAGAGCAGGCACGCGAGGAAGGCGCCTACCGGGTGCCATTTGCCGAAGATCATGGCGGCGAGCGCGATGAACCCGGCGCCACTCGTCATGTTGTCGCTGAACGAGTGCGCCACGCTGAGCGAGAGGTAGGCGCCGCCCAGGCCCGAGAGCAGGCCGCTCAGGATCACGCACAGGTAGCGGATCTCGAAGACCGAGACGCCGAGCGTGTCTGCGGCACGGGGATGCTCACCGACGGCACGGATCCGCAGCCCGAGCCGGGTCCGGAAGAGGAACCACCAGGTGATCGGGACGGCGAGGATCGAGAGCCAGACCACGATGTTCTGGTCGCCGATCACGGCTCCGACGAACGGGATGCCGTAGATCACCGGCAGCTTCAGATCGGGCAGCGCCGGGATGTCGGAGGGCGTGCCGCTGGTCGCGTAGAAGCGGAACATGAGGAAGCTCGTGAGCCCGAGGGCAAGCAGGTTGATCGCCATCCCCGAGACGATCTGATTGGCCCGCAGGTGGATCGAAGCGATGCCGTGGACGGTCGCGATCAACCCGCCGCAGGCGACCGAGGCGAGGGTCGCCAGCACGATGTCGTGGGTCGCCGCGGCGACCAGGACGGCGAAGAAGGCGCCGACCAGCATCATCCCTTCCATCGCGATGTTGACGACGCCGGAGCGCTCGGAGATGACGCCCCCCAGCGCCGCCAGCGTGAGCGGCGCCGCGAAGCGCAGCGTTCCGGCCCAAAGGTCCGGACGAGCGAAGACGGTGACGAAGAGACCGACGATGTCCATCAGGCCGCGGCCTCCATCAGCGCGCGCAGCCCACCCCGCCGCAGTATCCAACGGATCAACATCTCGGCGCCCACGAAGAAGAGGACGAGCGCCTGGAGGATCTGGACCAAGAAGCCCGAGATGTTCGCATTCGCCTGCATGGCCACCGCGCCGTGGATCATGGCGCCGTACAGCAGCCCGGCGAGGAAGATCCCGATCGCGGAGTTCTTGCCAACCAGCGCCACCGCGATTGCCTCATAGCCGTAGCCCGGCGAGAAGCTGTCGTAGAGCCGGTGCTGGACCCAGACGGGGACCATCCCGGCCAGCCCGGCGAAGGCGCCCGCAATGACCATGGCGATGACGAGCCGGCGTGCGACGTTGATGCCGCCGTAGGCTGCCGCCTTGGCGTTGAAGCCCACGGCCCGGATCTCGTATCCGAGCGGCGTCCGCCACAGGATCCACGCGAAGACGAGGCCGGCCAGGATGGTCAAGAAGAGGCTCGCGTTGAGCCGGGCGTTGGGGAGGATCCACGACGGCAGGATCACCGGGAACGCCGCCTGCGGCGGGATGGGCCCCGACTCGGGTGTCCCAAACGCGTTCGCGGGGGTCATGGGTCCCGCCTCGAGGAGCCAGTGGCTGATGTCGATCGCCACGTAGCTCAGCATCATCGTGGTGATCACCTCGTGCGCCCCGGTCTTGGCCTTGAGCCAACCCGCGATCCCGGCCCAGGCCCCGCCGGCGAGCATGGCGGCGACGATGCAGAGCAGGATCAGGGGCAGCCCCGGCCAGTTGGGCAGCGTGGTGGCGACCCACGTCGACGCGATCGCGCCCATGTAGAGCTGTCCCTCGGCGCCGATGTTGAAGAGGCCGCACCGGAAGGCAAACGAGACCGCGTACGCGGCGAGGATGAGGGGAATCGACGAGATGAGTGTCTCGGAGATGTCGAACGGCGATCCGACGGCACCCACCAGCATCTGCTGGTAGGCGGCGATCGGGTTGGAACCGCTCGCAAGTACCACGAGCCCACCGACGAGGATCGCGAGCACGATCGCGAGGATGGGGGTGACAACGGCCGCCACGAACCGCAGCAGGCGGCCCCGGGGCGCTTCCAACGGTACGGTGGCGACGCTCACGGCATGCCCTCTGGGGGTATCGATCGGGGCGGGCCGGCACAGCCAGACCCGCCCCGATCAGATCGCTCGCGAACCGACGAGCTACTTGGGAATGGTCGTCGGCGGGACGATGGCGCCGCTCTTGATCTGCGCGGCGACCTGGGTCACCTGCGCGACGATGTCCGCCGGGACCGCGCTGTTCGGCGGTGCAAACCCGGTCGCGTCGTTCTGGAGGGTGAACTCGTTGTCGCCACCCTTGAACTGGTTGTTCATCGTCGCCTGGATCGTCAAGAAGACCGCGACGTCGACCTTCTTGATCGCGCTGGTGATGATCGTCGCCGGCGCGACGTAGTTCTGGTCGGCATCGACGCCGATCCCGTAGACGCCCTTGTCGACCGCGGCCTGTAGGTAGCCCAGGCCGCTCGCGCCCGCCACCTGGAAGAGGATCGTCGAGCCGCGCGAGATGTGGTTGAGCCCGATGCTCTTCCCGATGGTCTGGTCGGTGAACGACTGCGAGTACCCACCGATGATCGTGATGGACGGGTCCGCAGCCTTGGCGCCGGCGATGTAACCGGCGATGTAGCGGTCGACCGGCGGGATGGCCAGGCCACCCATGTAGCTGATCGTGTTGGATGTCGCGGCGCCGACCTTGCCCTTCTCCATCAGGCCGGCCATGTATCCGACCAGGTAGCCGGACTCCTGCTCATGGAAGAAGAGGTTGGCCACGTTGGGCAAGTTGACGGTATTGCCCTTGGCATCGGCCGGAGCCGTGTCGATCGCGGCGAACTTGATATTGGGATACTGCGTGGCGACGGTGTAGACCGCGTTCGCCATCAGGAAGCCGACCGCGATCACCAGGTTGTCGCCCTTCTGGGCGAACGTGGTCAGGTTCGGCACGTACTGCGACTGCTCGGTCGACTGGATGACGTCGACCGTCGCGCCGAGCTGGCACTGTGCGCGCTGCAGCCCGAGATAGGCGAGGTGGTTGAAGCTCTTGTCGTTGAGGCCGCCGACGTCGGTGACGAGGCCGACCTTGAAGTTGGGGTTCGGAGCGACGCAGCTGGCCGAGGCGCTGGCGCCCGGGCTGACCACGGCTGCGGCCGATGCCGCAGCGGAGGGGGCCGCGGCCTGGCTCGCCGCCGCCGAGGGGGCGGCCGCCGCGGACGCGGCCGCGGAAGGGGCCGTGGACGCGGAAGACGAGCAGGCGCCGAACAGGATCGCCGCCACGGCTGCCATGGCGACGCCGACGCGTAACGTTCGCAACGGTTCTTCCTCCAACTCTGTCGGACCCGAGGACGCGCTGCCTCCGGTCCGACACTCGGATCCGGGGCCTTTCCCCGGATACTGATCTCCCCAGCTCCACCGGACCCGCAGGCACGCGGCACCGGCGGCGATGCGGCGCCAGTATGCACGCGGCCGGAAGGCCCGTGCAATCATAGGTTGCATCGTCAGGGGTCGCAGCGCCGCGGCGGGCCACCCGTGGTGACGCCCCGCGCCGTGTCGCGCTTCCTGCGGCAGGCCAGGAGGTGGAGGACGCGATGAACGAGGAGGCCGCCCGCGGGCGCGAGCGCGCCGCGGAGCTGCTCGATCTCCAGGAGGGGCGCGGCGACGTGCGGCTCGCGTCCACCGCGGAGGCACGGGAACTGCTGCGGCGGGCGCGCCGCGTGGCGATCGTGGGCGCTTCGCCCGATCCGGCGCGACCATCCAACGACGTGATGGCCTACCTGCTGGCGGCCGGCTACGACTGCGTGCCGATCAACCCCGCCGTCAGTGAGGTGCTCGGGCGGCCCACGTTCCCCAACCTGGCCAGCGCCACGCGGGCCGCCGGCCGCTTCGACATCGTGGACGTCTTCCGTCGCCCCGAAGCCGCCCCGGAGATCGCGCGCGAGGCCGTTGCGGTCGGTGCGGGCGCGCTCTGGCTGCAGCTGGGCGTGGTCAACTGGGAAGCCGCGCGCATCGCCGCCGCCGCCGGACTGCCGGTCGTCATGGACCACTGCACGAAGATCGAACACCGGGCCATGCGCGCCGCGGACGACGCGGGACGCGCCTGAGCGGCCGGCTTGCGACGCCGCGCGTCTACCGAACGGCGAAGCCGGCGACGATCAGGGCCGCCCCCACGACCCCCGCCACCAGCCAGGACCGTGCACGCCGCCGCAGCTCGGCCTCCATCAGGTCGGCGCTCGAGGGCCCGGCTTCGGTCGGCCGCCCGCGCCACGTCTCGTAGCGGCGGATGTTCTCCTGCTGTGCGCGCAGGGCCTGGTACCGGCGGTAGTAGGGCACACCCCGCAGGTACGCCGCCGCGACGAGCGCGACACCGGCGACCCACAGGCCGAGGTTCAGCGGGCCCATCGACCGAATCGTCCCCCGTCCGCCCCCGCCCCGCTGGCACGCGCCCCGGTCCGACGCGGGCCACCGATCACTCGCCGCCCTCCAGCCGCTCGCGGATCAACCGCTGCACGATGGCGGCGTTCGCCTGGCCGCGCGTCGCCTTCATGACCTGCCCCACCAGGAATCCGGCCACCTGCTGCTTCCCGGCCCGGTAATCCGACACGGCCGCCTGGTGCGCGGCGAGGACCTCGTTCACGGCAGCGGCGAGCGCGTCCGCGTCCGAGATCTGCGCCAGCCCGAGCGCGGCCACGATCTGCTCGACCGGCTCGCCCGCCTCGACGTGGCGCGCGAAGATCTCTTTCGCGTTGGTCCCGGAAATGCGCCCCTCCTCCACCATCGCCACAAGGTGCGCCAGCTCGGCACCGGACGCGTGACCACCGTCGCCGCGCTGCCGCACCACCCGCAGGTACTCGCCGGTGATCCAATTGGCGAGCGCCTTGGGTGCGACCGCGCCGTTGGCGAGTGCCTCTTCGAAGAGCGCACTGGCTGCGGGATCGCCGACGATCACACCGGCATCGTAGGGCGAGAGGCCGAGCTCCGCCACGTAGCGCGCCCGTCGCGCCGCGGGCAGCTCGGGGAGCGACGCGCGGATCGAGTCGAGCCACGCCGGGTCGGCCCGCAGCGGGGGCAGGTCGGGCTCCGGAAAGTAGCGGTAGTCGTCGGAGTATTCCTTGACCCGCATGCGGTACGTCTCGTTGCGCACATCGTCCCAGCCGCGCGTCTCCTGCACGAGGACCTCGCCCGCCTCGAGCGCGCGCCCCTGCCGCTCGATCTCGAACGCGATCGCCCGCTCGACCGCACGGAACGAGTTCATGTTCTTGACCTCGACGCGCGTCCCGAACTCTTCGCGCCCGACCGGCCGCAGCGAGACGTTCGCCTCGACCCGCAGCTGGCCGTTCTCCATCTCCGCGTCGGAGGCGCCGATCGTGCGCAGCAGCAGACGCAGCTCCTCGGCGTAACGGCGCGCCTGCTCGGCCGTCCGGATATCGGCCTCGGTGACGACCTCCATCAGCGGCAGCCCGGAGCGATTGAAGTCGACGAGACTGATGCGCCGGCCCAGCTCGTCGGTGGTGTGCTGCAGGCGAGCCGTGTCCTCCTCCAAGTGCGCCCGCCGGATGCGGACCGTGCACGGTCCCTCGCTCGTGTCGAACGTAAGCCGGCCGTGGGACGCCAGCGGCAGGTCGTACTGGCTGATCTGGTAGCCCTTTGGAAGGTCCGGGTAGAAGTAGTTCTTGCGGTCCCAGCGCGTCACGGGCGCGATCTCCGCCTCGATCGCGATCCCTGTGGCGAGCACGAGCTCGACCGCCCGGCGGTTGATCACGGGGAGGACTCCCGGCAACCCCAGGCAGACCGGACAGGTCCGGCTGTTCGGGCGCGCGTCGCGCAGGTCGGTCGAGCAGCGACAGAACATCTTCGAGGCCGTGCGCAGCTGCGCGTGGACCTCGATCCCGATGACCGCCTCCCAGCGAGTGGCGCCCGCCGCGGCCGGGCCGGGTAGCGCCGTCTCAGCCATCGCGCGGCGCTCGTCGCAGCCGGGCCACGAACCGCCCGATCCGCAGCAGCGCCTCCTCGAGCTGCTCGTAGCTCGTGGCGTAGCACATGCGCACGTGCCCGGCCCCCGATGGCCCGAAGGCATCGCCGGGCACCACCGCGACGTGCTCCTCGAAGAGGAGCCGCTCGCTGAACTCGTCGCCGTTCAGGCCGGTCACCGCGACGTTCGGGAACGCGTAGAACGCGCCGAGCGGGTCGACCGTCGGGAGGCCGATCTGGTTGAGCCCCGCCACGAACATGCGTCGCCGTCGGTCGTACTCGGCGAGCATCCGCTGCACGTCGGACTCGGCGTCGCGCAACGCCACCGCTGCTGCGTCCTGCGCGGTCGTCGACGCGCACATGATCGCGTACTGGTGCACCTTGACGATCCCCTCCAGGAGCTCGCGCGGCGCGCAGATGTAGCCGATCCGCCAACCGGTCATCGCGTACGCCTTCGAGAAGCCGCCGATGAGCACCGTGCGCTCCTTCATCCCGGGCAGGGCGGAGATCGGCTCGTGGTGATGGCCGTCGTAGACGAGGCGCGCGTAGATCTCGTCGCTGACCACGAGCAGATCGTGGCGGCGGGCGATCTCGGCGAGGGCACGGAGCACCTCGGGCGGCAGCACGGCACCGGTCGGGTTGCAGGGATAACCGAGGAAGAGCACCTTCGAGCGCGGCGTGACCCGGCGCTCCACCTCGTCGGGGTCGAGCGCGAACCCGTCAGCGGCCCGCGTCGGGAGATGGACGGTCGTGCCGCCGGCGAAGACCACCGCCGGCATGTACGCCACGTACGAAGGCTCGTGGAGGAGCACCTCATCCCCGGGATCGACCAGCGCGGTCATCGTGACGGAGACCGCCTCGGATGCGCCGACGGTCATGAGGATCTCGGTGCCCGCCTCGTAGGAGACGCCGTAGCGCCGCTCGAGGTCGCCGGCGATGGCGCGCCGCAACTCGAGCGTGCCGTAGTTGCTGGTGTAGTGCGTACGCCCCGCCTCGAGCGAGCGAATCCCTGCCCGGACGATCGGCTCGGGCGTCGCGAAGTCGGGCTCACCGACCCCGAGCGAGATCACCTCGGGCATCGTCGCGATCACGTCGAAGAACCTGCGGATCCCAGACGCGGGCACGGCCGCCACCCGAGCGGCGAGGCGGGAGCGGGTCTGGGTCGCGCTGGTCTCGCTGGACATCGTCGCTCCTCCGAGGTCAGGTCTGGGCTGTCGCGCCCGGCAGGCGGGGCGGACGGATCGCCGGGTCGGCCAAGGCCGGAAGGTCGGACGGCTCCAGGCGCCGCCAGTCCGCGTCGGCCGTGACCGCCTCGTACGCGCGCGCGATCCGGAAGAGCCGCCCCTCGTCCCAGGGCCGGCCGATGATCTGGAGCCCGACCGGCAGACCCCCGGACAGGCCGCACGGGATCGAGATGCCCGGCAGCCCGGCCACGTTGACGGGCAGCGTGCACGCGTCGGAGAGGTACATCGCCACCGGATCGTCGAGGCGCGCACCCAGCGGGAATGCCACGCTGGGGCTCGTGGGCGCCACGATCGCATCGACCCGCTCGAACGCCGCGTCGAAGTCGCCCTTGATCATCGTGCGAACCTTCTGGGCCTTGACGTAGTAGGCGTCGTAGTAGCCGGCCGAGAGCGCATACGTACCCAACATGATGCGCCGCTTGACCTCATCGCCGAAGCCGGCGCCCCGCGTCGCCAGGTAGTTCGCCAGCACATCGCCATCGCGGACCGACCAGCCGTAGCGGATCCCGTCGTACCGGGCCAGGTTCGCGGACGCCTCGGCGGGCGCGATGATGTAGTAGGTGGCGAGGCCGTAGTCGGTGTGCGGCAGCGAGACGTCGACGATCTCGGCCCCGGCCGAGGCGAGCGTCTGCACCGCTTCGCGCACCCGCGCCTCGACCCCCGGCTCCATACCGGGCACGAAGTACTCGCGCGGCAGCCCCAGCCGCAGGCCGCGCACGGCGCGGGCTGCGGCGTCGTCGTCCGCGGGCAGATCGGCGAGGTAATCGGGGACCGGGAGCGGGCTCGACGTCGAGTCGCGCTCATCGCGTCCTGCCACGGTCTGGAGGAGCGCCGCGGCATCGCGCACATCGCGCCCGAACGGCCCGACCTGGTCGAGCGAGCTGGCGAACGCGACGATGCCGTAGCGGCTGACGCGCCCGTACGTCGGCTTCATTCCGACGATCCCGCAGAGGGCGGCCGGCTGGCGGATCGAGCCGCCCGTGTCGGTGCCGATCGCCACCGCGCAGTGGTAGGCCGCGACCGCGGCCGCCGAACCGCCGCTGCTGCCGCCCGGCACACGGCCGAGATCCCAGGGGTTCGCGGTGGGTCCCCACGCAGAATGTTCGGTCGAAGAGCCCATCGCGAACTCGTCCATGTTGGTCTTGCCGAGCACGACGCCGCCTGCGGCATCGATGCGTTCCGCGATGTGGGCGTCGAACGGGCCGACGAACCCCTGCAGGATGCGGCTCCCAGCGGTCGACGACTGACCGCGGGTCACCACCAGATCCTTGAGCGCCACCGGGATGCCGAGGAGCGGCGGGAGTGCGGCGAGCGCCTCCGGTCCCGCGCGCCGAGCCTCGGCCAGGCGGCGGTCGGCCAGGTCGGCGCGGGCCCGGGCCCGCGCGTCGTCGAGGAAGAGCCAGGCGTGCAGGCCACGGTCCGTGGCATGGGCGAGCTCCAGGTGCGCATCGACGAGTTCGCGCGCGCTGAAGGCACCGGCACGGAGCCCTCGCGCCATCTCGTGGGCGCGGAGGCGGGTCAGGCGGCGATCCGTCCCCACCGTCAGTCGGCCCCCTCGACCACCACCGGCACCACGAAGTAGTCGCCCTGACGTTCGGGTGCCCCTGCCAACGCCTCCTCGGGCGTGAGCGAAGAACCCGGCGTGTCCTCGCGCAGGATGTTCTCGAGCTCGATCGTCTGCGCCGTGGGCGGGATGGCGGTCGTGTCCAGCTCGGAGAGGACGCGGTACTGGTCCAGGATGTGGTTGAGCTGGCCCTCGAGCAACGTCAGCTCCGCGTCGGTCAGTCCGAGGCGCGCGAGGTGCGCGACGTGCGCGACGTCGGCACGGGAGAGGATGGCCATGAACCGATGATACCGGACGGCGCCCGCGGCGGCTGATACCGGACGGCGCCCGCGGCGGCCCGTTCCCTTCCCGTCCTACGACGCTTCCCCAGCCAGGAGGCGCCGGAAGCCATCCTCGTCGAGGACGGGGATACCGAGCTCCGTGGCCTTCGCCAGCTTCGAGCCCGCCGCCTCGCCCGCCACGACATAGTCGGTCTTGCGGGAGACCGAACCCGTCGGGTGGCCCCCGGCGGCACGGATCGCCTCCTCGGCCGCTTGGCGGCTGAACCCCGAGAGTGTGCCCGTCACCACGATCGTCTTGCCGGCCAGCGGACCTCCAGCGGTGGGCGTCGGCCCGGCCACCCGCGGCGGACGCTCGGCCTCGACCCCGGCCGCGATCAGATCGTCGAGGACCGCGCTGGTCGCCTCGTCTGCGAAGTACCGGGCGATCGCGCCGGCCACGACCGCCCCCACCCCGGGCACTTCCTGGAGGCGTTCGGGCGCCGTCCGGGCCACCTCTCGCAGCGAGCGCGCGACCCGCGCCGTCCACCCGTCTGGACCCGCCATCGGCTCGTCGTCCGCCGGTGGCCAGGTCGCCGTCGCCCAGTTCGCCAGGTCGATCGCGGTCTGTTCGCCGACTTGAGGGATCCCCAACGCGTTGAGGATCCGCGCGAGCGGCCGACGGCGGGCTCGCGCGATCGCGTCGGCCAGGTTGCGGGCGCTCTTGGGACCGAAGCGCTCGAGCGTCTCCAGATCTGCGACCTTCAGCCGGTAGAAGTCACCGCGGCGGCGGACCATACCGCGCTGCACCAGCTGCTGGAGGACCGCCCACCCGGCGCCTTCGATGTCCATCCCGGCACGCCCGACGAAGTGCGCGTAGGCCTGGATCACCCGCGCCGGGCAGTCCGGGTTGGGGCAATAGTGGCGCACCGCGCCCTCGTCGCGCACGATCGGCGTGCCGCAGGCAGGGCAGGTGGCCGGCATGTCGAAGATGCGCTCGTTCCCGGTTCGTCGCTCGACCAGGGGACGCACCACCTCGGGGATCACGTCGCCGGCCTTCTGCAGGATCACGTGGTCACCGATACGGATGTCCTTGCGGCGCACCTCGTCGAGGTTGTGGAGCGTCGCCCGGGACACGGTGGACCCGGCGACCTTCACTGGCCGCAGGTGCGCCACGGGCGTGAGGGTCCCGGTGCGCCCTACGTACGGCACGATCTCCTCCACCACGGTCTCGACCTGCTCCGGCGGGAACTTGTACGCGATCGCCCAGCGGGGGGCCCGCGCCACGGTTCCGAGGAGCCGTTGTTGGTCGAAGCGGTCGACCTTGACGACCACCCCGTCCGTCTCGTAGTCGAGCTCGTGGCGCGCCTCCTGCCACCGTGCCAGGAAGCCCAGCACGCCCTCGATCTCGAGGTCGGACGCCCAGTGGGGCTCCACCGGAAACCCGAGTGCCGTCAGCCGCCGCAACGCCGCCGACTGGCTCGCGACACCGTCGGGCGCGGCCGACTGGCCTGCGGGTGCTGCGCCTGTCGGTCCGGGAGGCGGTTCGGCTTGTTCGACGCCTTCAGGTGGCGCGTCCTCCGCGTCGGGCGCAGGCCCTTCGAGGAGCTGGTAGGCCCAGAACGAGAGTCGGCGGCTTGCCGTGACCTGCGGATCGAGCTGCCGGAGCGACCCCGCCGCGCTGTTGCGCGGGTTTGCGTAGAGCGGCAGCCCGGCCTCCTCGCGCTCGGCGTTGATCCGCGCGAACTCGGCCTTGGGCATGTAGATCTCGCCGCGCACCTCGACCTCGCCCGGCTCCGGCAGCTGCGCCGGGATCGCCGACACCGTTCGCAGGTTCGCGGTCACGTCCTCGCCCACCGTGCCGTCGCCACGCGTCGCACCCCGCGCAAACCGGCCACGCTGGTAGCGCAGGCTGACCGCCAGCCCATCGATCTTGAGCTCGGCCACGTAGCGCAGGTCCGGGGCGGGCTCGGGGGCCGGGGGCAATCCGAGCCCGCGGCGCACGCGCGCATCGAAGGCGCGCAGCTCGTCTTCGCCGAACGCGTTGGACAACGAGAGCATGGGCCGTTCGTGGCGCACTTCGGCGAAGCGGCCGGCAGGAGGTGCCCCCACCCGCTGGGTGGGCGAGTCGGGCGTGCGCAGCTCGGGACGGGCCTCCTCGAGCGCCACGAGCTCCCGCATCAGCGCGTCGTATTCGGCGTCGGTCAGCTCCGGGGCGTCCTCGACGTAATAGAGCCGGTTCGCGCGCTCGATGAGGGCCCGCAGTTCAGCGGCCCGGGCAGCTGGGTCGGTCTGGGCGGGCACCGGCGGGCCGCCGACACGGGTCGCGAGATCGGTCTGGGCGGGCACCGGCGGGCCGCCGGCACCACGCTGACCCCCGTCCGCCTGTCCCTCGCGTCGCATCTCAGCGGCTCATGGTACGGATTGCCCGGAGTCGCTGTTCAGCCGAGCAACTCGAGGTTGGCCAGGCTCGCCAGCAACACCTTCACCCCGCGTCGCGGGAAGGCCACCGTCACCTCCTCGTCGTCGCGTGTCAGCCGCGAGCTGACGACGGTCCCCTCGCCGAATGCCGGGTGGCGCACGCGGTCGCCATCGCGGAAGCGGCGCTCGCCGGGGATGATGGCGCGCGGCGGCACCGGGCGCGGCACGGTCGCGGGTCCCTGCACCGCCGGCGCCGCGGCGGTCTCGGTGCTGCGCCCGTCAACGCCTGCTGCCGGCCTGCGCTCGGTCGCCCGGTAGTACGCGGCACGTCGCGCGTCCAGATCCCGCGACGGCCGGAACGGTCTCCCTGGCGGCGGCGCGCCCGGGGGAGCCGTGTACCCCCCGCCGGGCGGCAAGTGCCGCGGGCCGATCGTGCGCTGCACCGTCCGCCGGGCCGCGCCTCTGCCGCGCCCGAAGACCACGTCCAGATCGAGTACCCCGCCCGTCCGCTCCTCGGCCGGGCGCTGGTCGTCGTCCCAGGCGTCTGGCGCGACGAGCGCCGGCGCGTGCAGCAGGCCCTGGGGGATCTCGAGCAAGAACCGGCTCGGCACCGAGAAACCGCCGCGCCCGAACGTCACCCGCGAGGCGGCGTGGCTCAGGTAGAGCCGGTGCATCGCGCGGGTCATCCCGACATACGCGAGCCGTCGCTCCTCGGCCATCTGCCGCTCATCGTCGAGCGAACGGCTGTGCGGCAGGACGCCCTCCTCCATGCCGCTGATGAAGACGATCGGGAACTCGAGCCCCTTCGCAGCGTGCAGCGTGATGAGCGTCGCCGCATCGGCGTCCCGGTCCCAGGTGTCCTGGTCGGCCACCAGGGCGGTCTCCTCCAGCAGGCGGTCGAGGGCGTCCCCGGGCGCGAGGTCGGCGTAGCGCTCCACCACCTCGCGCAGCTCGAGCAGGTTCGCCCAGCGCTCCTCGCCTTCAGCGGTGCCATCGTGCAGCATCGCGCGATATCCCGATTGCTCCAGGACTTCGTCGAGCAGCTGCGGCAACGGCAGGATCTCGATCCGCGCCCGCAGCCGGCCGATCAGGCCACCGAAGTCCGAGAGCGCATGCCGCACACGCGGAGCCACTGATGGCAACTCCGCCGCCGCGAGCACGGCCTCCCAGGCGTTCCCGCCGCGGGAAGCAGCGAGCTGCCGCAGCTCCTCGAGCGTCCGTGCGCCGATCCCGCGCGGCGGCACGTTGAGGATCCGCTCGAACGCGATCTGATCGTGATCGTTACGGAGCACCCGGAGATACGCCAGCGCGTCCTTGACCTCACGGCGCTGGTAGAAGCGCGTACCACCCACCAGCTGGTAGCGCAGTCCCCAGCGCAGGAACGCCTCCTCGATCGGCCGGCTCTGGGCGTTGGTGCGGTACATCACCGCGATGTCGCGCAGCGCGTACGGCCGCGCGTCGTCCTCGTCTGCACGGCTGGCCACGGCGGACCCGCCGGCCCCGCGGCCGCGCACCAGCGCATCGATCTGGCGGGCGATCCAGTCGGCCTCCTCGTCCTCGGAGTCGGCCTCGAACCGCTCGATCAGCACGCCCTGCGGGTTGGTCGTCCAGAGCTTCTTGTCGGTGCGCTCGGCGTTGCGCGAGACGACCGCGTGCGCCGCCTCCAGGATGCGCTGGGTGGAGCGGTAGTTCTGCTCGAGCTTGACCACCGTGGCGTCCGGGTAGTCGCGCTCGAAGTCGAGGATGTTGCGGAGGTCTGCCCCGCGCCAGCTGTAGATGCTCTGGTCGTCGTCGCCGACGACCGCGAGGTTGCGGTGCCGGGCGGCCAGGTGCCGGATCCAGAGGTACTGTGCACGATTGGTGTCCTGGTACTCGTCCACGTGCACGTAGCGCCAGCGGTCCTGGTAGCGCGCCAGCACCTCCGGCGCCTCCTCGAAGAGGCGCAGCCCGTCGACGAGGAGGTCGTCGAAGTCCAGCGCGTTGGCCTCGTCCAGACGCGCCTGGTAGCGTCGGTACGCCTTCGCGGCCAGCCGCTCGTGGTGCGTGCGCGCGGCTTCCGCGGCCTCGTCGGGCCCGACCAGGTCGTTCTTCCAGCGCCCGATCAACCCGAGGACGGCGGCCGGACGGGTCTCGCCGGTACCCGGCAGGTCCAGGTCACGCAGGACCTGCCGCATCAGCCCGACCTGGTCGTCCTGGTCGTAGATCGTGAAGCGCGGGTCCACGCCGATCGCTGGACCGTCGCGCCGGAGCACCCGCGCGCAGAGCGCGTGGAACGTGCCCATCGCGACGTCACGGCCGTCCCCGCCAACCAGCCCAAGGATCCGCTCGCGCATCTCGGCCGCGGCCTTGTTGGTGAAGGTGACCGCGAGGATCTGCCAGGGACGCACGCCGCGCACGCCGATCAGGTAGGCGACCCGGTGCGCCAGCACGCGCGTCTTGCCAGAGCCGGCGCCGGCAAGGATCAGGATCGGCCCATCCGCGGTCGTCACCGCGCGGGCCTGTTCGGGGTTGAGACGCGCCAGGATCTGCGTCGCGAGAGCCTCCCTGCTCGCGGCCGTCGACGCCAGGCTGCGGTCCCGCGTCGGGGCGCTGGTGTCGGCGCCGAGCGCGCCCCACGGACCGGCGTCCTCAGGGTTGGCGTCCTCCGGGTCGCGCTCGTCGGGCAACGAGTCGTGCGCGTCGGTCGGCCAGGGCGGCTCGTCGGACTGCTCGGAAGGGGGGTTGCCGGGGGGGCCCTCTGGTGCGGTGACGCGCGCGCTGAGCTGGTCTGGTCGGGGGAAGCTCACGCGCCCATTCTACCGGGCACCTCTCGCGGACCGATCGGCATCGGGAGGTCCGGGGGACACGGGAGTCCGCGGGCAGCCCGGCGCCAGGAGGGCAGACAGCACGAAGCCCGGGCTGGTGGTGGCCCGGGCTTCGCAGCAGGGTACGACGCGGACTAGTAGTCCATGTCGTGGTCGTGGCCGCCGGCCGCGACCGGCTCCTTCTTCTCGGGCTTGTCCGTGACGAGCGTCTCCGTCGTGAGCACCATGCCCGCGATCGAGGCGGCGTTCTGCAGGGCGGAGCGGGTCACCTTGGCGGCATCGACGATCCCCTTGGCGAACATGTCGCCGAACTCGCCGCGCAGCGCGTCGTAGCCGTAGCCCTTCTCCGCGTTGCGGACAGCGGCCACGACGACCGACCCTTCGGCGCCGGCGTTCTCGGCGATCTGGCGGATCGGCGCCTCGAGGGCCCGCCGCACGATGGCGACGCCGACCTTCTCGTCGCCGTCGAGGGTGAGCGCGTCGAGCGCGGGGATCGCCTGCACGAGTGCCGTGCCGCCGCCGGCCACCAAGCCCTCCTCGACGGCCGCACGGGTCGTCGAGAGGGCGTCCTCGATGCGGTGCTTCTTCTCTTTGAGCTCGACCTCGGTCGCGGCTCCCACCTTGATGACCGCCACGCCGCCGGCGAGCTTGGCCAGGCGCTCCTGGAGCTTCTCGCGGTCGTAGTCCGAGGTGGTCTCCTCGATCTGCGCCTTGATCTGGGCCATGCGGCCCTTGATCTGCTCGGGGTTCCCCTCGCCCTCGACGATCGTGGTGTCGTCCTTGGTCGCGACGACGCGGCGGGCGCCGCCGAAGTCCTCGGGCACGACGCCGTCGAGCTTGCGGCCGAGCTCCTCGCTGATCACGTTGCCGCCGGTCAGGATCGCGATGTCGCGGAGCATCTCCTTGCGCCGATCGCCGAAGCCGGGCGCCTTGACGGCCAACACGTTGACCGTGCCGCGCAGCTTGTTCACGACGAGCGTGGCAAGCGCCTCGCCGTCGACGTCCTCGGCGACGAGGAAGATCGGCCGGCCGAGCTGGACGGCCTTCTCGAGCGCGGGGAGGAGCTCCGCGATGCTCGAGACCTTCTTGTCAGTGATCAGGATGGCGGGGTTCTCGAGGACCGCCTCCATGCGGTCCGCGTTCGTCACGAAGTACGGCGAGATGTAGCCGCGGTCGAACTGCATGCCCTCGACGTATTCCTTGTCGAGCCCGATCGTCTGGCCCTCCTCGACCGTGATCACGCCATCCTTGCCGACCTTGTCCATCACCTCGGCGATCAGCTCGCCGACCTCGGGATCGGCGGCGCTGATGGCGGCCACGTTGGCGATATCCTCGCGCGAGTCGACGGGGCGGGCGTGGCGCTTGAGCTCCTCGACGATCGCCGCGACGGCCTTCTCCAGGCCTCGCTTCACGATCATCGGGTTCGCGCCCGCGGTGACGTTCTTGAGCCCTTCGGTGACGAGCGCCTGCGCGAGCACGACCGCGGTCGTGGTGCCGTCCCCGGCGACGTCGTCGGTCTTCGTGGCGACCTCGCGCACGAGCTGGGCACCCATGTTCTCGAACGGCTCGTCGAGTTCGATGTCGCGCGCGATCGTCACGCCGTCGTTGGTGATCGTGGGCGAGCCGTATTTCTTGTCCAGGACGACGTTGCGGCCCTTGGGCCCGATCGTCACCTTCACGGCGTCGGCGAGGCGATCGACGCCCCGCTTGAGCGATCGGCGAGCGGCCTCGTCGAACTCCAGCTGCTTTGCCACGTGCGGTCTGACCTCCTGAGCGCGAACGGGCCGGGCCCCGCCGGGTCCGGCCTGCTGCTGATGGCCGGGCGCGTGCTCGGCCTACTCCTCGACGATCGCGAGGATGTCTTTCTGGCTGATGATGAGGTACTCCTCGCCATCCACCTTGAACTCGGTGCCCGCGTATTTGGCGTAGAGGACCTTCTGGCCCACCTGGACGTCCATCGCCTCGCGCGCGCCATCATCGAGGATGCGGCCGGGGCCCACGGCGAGGACGCTCCCCTCCTGGGGCTTCTCCTTGGCTGTGTCGGGCAGGACGATGCCCGACTTGGTCATCTCTTCGCGGGGTGTCGGCTTGACGACGAC
>JAJYNJ010000093.1:17545-32495 GCA_021786385.1 Chloroflexota bacterium | reverse complement strand
GCCGCGCTCGGTGTGGACCGCCGCGCTCGGTGGGACAGCGGCGCGGGCGGCGCTCCGCTTCCGGCGTGGCCGGATCGGCGAGGCGACGATGACCTGGCGCGCGGTTGGCCCCGCCGGGGGCGCGGTTGGCCCCGCCGGGGGCGGCGCGATTCGCACGTCACGTCAACAAGCGGCCGGCGGCGCGCCCACCCGGACGAGCGCCTACGGCGTCGAACGTCTGGCGATACGGCCGAGCGGGAAGCCGCGCGCTCCCGTGGAACAGGCCATCGAGAGCCGCCGGACCGATACCCGGCGGCGGCGGCCCCACGTGTGTACTTCACGTGCGATCGTGCGGATCAAGCCCGCCGGAGCGGTGCGGATTCGAGCGCCGAGCTGGCCGCAGGGCGCGATCGGGGATCTCGTTGATCTCGTTCCGCGGCGACACCAGCCGCGCGTGCCGCCGCCAGGCCCAACGGCGCCGGCCCCCGCGGTGGCGGCCTCGTGGGGGCCACGCGCGCGGCGCGGGTCCGTCCGGCCGCTCCCGACACGACGCTCGGCCCATGCGGCCCACGGGTTCTCGGCGCACGATGCCCGCGTCGAGGAGGTCGTGCATGTCCGTCCTGTCCGTCCAGTTCACCCTTTCCGATCCGCTTCGCCGGCGGGCCACGCGAGCCGCCCTACCGCTCGCCGGCGTGGCCGTGGGAACCGCTGTCGGGCTCGCCGTAGCGGCCCTCATCCGCCGGGTGGAGGGACCCGCGCCGCGTCCGCTGGAGCTCGCCCCCGAGGGCAACACTGTCGAGTTCGACAAGGGCGGGGTGCGCGTGGCCCAGGAGGCGCCGTCCGCCGCGCCCGGCGCTGACGAGGCATCCGAGCCCGCCTGGCCCGTGCTCGCCGGGATGGCGGTGACGGCCATTCGCCCGCCGTTCGAGGTCGAGCGCGAACTCGACCTCGAGCTCGGCCGGGAAGCGGCGGTCCCCTCGTCCGGCTGAGCGTCAGCGCCTCCCACGCGCGAGACCGAGGGCCACCACACCGCTCACCAGCAGGGCGCCCAGCGCCACGGCGGGCACGGTCCCCGACGCACGCATCGCCACCACGGCGAGACCTGTAAGGGCGAGGATGGCGAGCAGGGCAAGCGAGATCAGTTGCCGCCACGTCGCCCACGAGAGGCCGCCGGGGCCGCGCGGACTGGTCAGAGGTCGGTTCCGCCGCCCAGGCGGCTCCCGGCGCACGTTCATGCCAGCGTCCCTCCGGTAGTTCCACTGAAGACGGCGTCGTAGGCTACAACGAGCCCCGCCCCGACCGCGTCGGGGTCCTCGGCACGCCGCTCGGCGATCCAGGCGCCCGTCACGCGTACCCAAGCGGGCTCGTTGCGCCGACGGGGCGCCCCGGGCGGCGGCAGGTACGGGGCATCGGTCTCGGTCAGCAACCGATCGGCCGGCACGATCCGCGCCACGTTCGCGGACGCCTCCTCTCCACGCCGGAAGACGAGCCCCGAGAAGCTGATCGCCAGGCCCAGCTCGAGCGCCGCCTCAGCGTAATCGACGGGCCCCGAAAACGAATGCAGGATCGCGGCGGGCCGCCCATCGAGCGCGCGGGTCCACGGCGCATCGCCCACACCGGCCTCGCGCAGCTCGGCGAGCAGCTGGTCCTGCGCGTCGCGCCTGCCCACGGCCGATCGGCAGTGCAGGATCACGGGCTTACCGGTCGCGCGCCCCAGTGCCAGGTGGCGCCGCAGGTTGGCGAGCTGCGCCTCGCGGGGCGAGAAGGCGCGATCGTAGTCGAGTCCGGTCTCGCCGATCGCGAGCACCGCGGGGTCCGCGGCAAGCGCACGGATCGCTTCCCACGTCGCCTCGTCGACGCTTGCCGCAGCGTGCGGATGGATCCCCACCGCGGCATCGACGGAGAGCGGGACCAGCGAGGACCCACCCCGTGCACCGTACAGGGCGGCCCCGTCGCGGGCCAGCCGCACGGCGGCCTGCGACGACGCGAGGTCCCATCCCGGCACCAGGAGCCGCTCGACGCCCGCGAGGGCCGCGGCAGCCAGCACTGCTGGAAGGTCGGCAGCGAACGGATCGGCCTGCAGGTGGGCGTGCGAGTCGACGAGGCGCACCGGTTGCCAGCCCAGCTCGCGCTACTGGCCCGGTCCGGCCCGGCTCACCAGCTCGGCCTCGGTCTCCAGCCGGGGGAAAAGCGGCACGGGCGTGCCGATGCGCCCGCCCGACGGGCCACTCCCCCAGTCGAGGAGCTCTCCAAGCGGCGGCCCGCCGTTGCCGTCAGGCTCGTACGGATAGGGCACGCCCAGCTGCTCGGCCACGCGCGGCGCTGTCCGCGGGATGAACGGCGCGGCGGCGAACCCGACGAGCCGGCATGCCTCCAGCAGGTCGCCGAGGACGCCGTGGAGTCTCACGCGCGCTGCGGTATCACCGGCGCGGGCGGCCTTGGCCAGCACCCACGGCTGCTCCGCATCGACGAAGCGGTTGGCGGCCCCCACGAACTCCCAGAGCGCCGCCAGCGCATCGTGCAGCAGACACGCGGCGACCTTCTCCTCGTGGACGGCACGCGCCGCGCGCCAGGCGGCCGCCAGCGGCGCGTCGGCCGCCGCTCGTGGGGCCGGGCGCTCGCCCCCCAGGTAGCGCGCCGTCATCGAGAGGCTGCGGTTGACGAGGTTGCCGAAGTCGTTGGCGAGGTCCGCGTTGTAGCGACGCACGAAGGAGTCCCACGAGACGTCGGTGTCGCGGTCGAAGGCGACCTCGCGCAGCAGCACGTAGCGCGTGCCATCGGTGCCGAGCGCGGCGACGACCGCGTTCGGGTCGAGGAAATTGCCGCGGCTCTTGCTCATCCGTTCCCCCTGCACCAGCAGCCAGCCGTGGACCCAGACCCGGCGTGGCAGCGGGAGCCCGGCGCTCATCAGCATCGCCGGCCACATGATGGTGTGCAGCCGGTTGATGTCCTTGCCGATGATGTGCAGATCGGCCGGCCACCAGCGCGTGAACCGTTCCGGGTCGTCGGGGAAGCCGACGCCGGTCACGTAGTTCGTCAGCGCGTCGAACCAAACGTAGACGGTCCCGGCCGCGGGGTCCCAGCTCCCGTCGGGCAGCTGCGCGGTGGATCCGTCGGCGCGCAGCGGGAAGGGGATCCCCCAGGGCGCCTGTTCCCGGCTGACGGAGAAGTCCTCCAGGCCCTGGCGGATGAAGCCGAGCATCTCGTTGCGGCGGTATTCCGGCTGCACCCAGTCCGGGTGCTCGGCGTAGTAGCGCTCGAGGCGCTCCTGGTACGCCGAGAGGCGGAAGAACCAGTTGCGCTCGCTGAGCCATTGCAGCTCGACGCCCGGATGGTTCGGGCAGTGCACGCCGGTCGCGTCCTCGACCAGGTCACTCGGCGCACGGAACCCCTCGTTCGGGCAATACCAGCCCTCGTAGGTCCCCTGGTACAAGTCGCCCCGGTCGTACGCCCGCCGGATCATCTCGTGCACCGCGCGCACGTGGTCGGGATCGGTGGTGCGGATGAAGCGGTCCGGGGCGATGCCGAGGGCGTCTTCGGCCGCCCGAAAGAGCGCCACCATCTCGTCGACGAACTGACGGGGCGTCTTGCCGAGCTTCGCGGCCGTGATCGCGATATTCACCGAGTACTCGTCCGTCCCGGTCAGGAAGAACGTCTCATCGCCGCGCATGCGGTGCCAGCGCGCGATCGCGTCGGCGCCCACGACCTCGTACAAGGTGTGCAGGCCGGGCCGGCTGTTGGCGTAGGCGATGGCGGTGGTCAGGTAGAACCGACGGGCTGCGCTCATGTGCCGGCGATGGTAGCAGGCGTGGCGGGCCGGTTTGAGGTATGGCGCGCCGGTCCAAGGAGCGGCGAGCCGGTGCGGGCTGCACCGGCGGCCGGCCGGTCCGGGCGTACTACGTCAGGACCCGCGGCGTCGCCGCGGGTCCTGGCTGCTCGTCGGATGGATGGTGTGGTGAGGACGCCGCCGGCGCTCCGACGCCACCGGGGTCCGCGGCGTCAGGCGCCTGGTTCGCCGCCTTCCCCCGACGACGCGCCGGAGGACGGCCCGCCGGGCGGCGTCTCGGCCTGCGCAGGCTGGTGGCGGCGCAATTCGGCGGCGTACTCCTTGCTCCGCGCCGCCACCTTCTGGCCAACCTCCGTGGTGACCTCAGCAGCGCGCTGCAGGGCGGGCCCGGCGTTCTCCGCCGCGACGGCCGCCAGTTCGGCGGCCTTGGCGGCGACCTCGCGCAGCACGGGGCCGGCATGTTCCGCGACGCTGTCGATCATGCCCTGCAGCTGTGCGATCCAGTCGCGCGCACTCTCATCGTGGACACGCCAGCCAGACGCCTCCCAGTCCGGCCCCGCGGCGCCGCTGGCCCCCGGGCCGCCGCCCGCGGTCTCGGTACCATGCCCGGCCGGGCCCTGCTCGGCCGTCGGCTGCTCGCTTCCAGTGTTCTCGCGGTTCGGGCTCTCGTCCATCTGCTCCCCCCTCGGGGTTGCGGTGCCCGTGCGGGCATCTTCGGTTGCGGGGCCAGTCTACCGCGGGTGGCCGCGGTCGCCTCAAGTGCCGATCGGCCGGCAGCGGGACGGCCGCAGTCCCCTGCCACGGGCGGCGGGAGCGGGTCGCGGACTGCGCGCCCGGTCGCCGACTGCGCGCGCCGGGTCAATGGCGGAAGTGGCGGACTCCCGTCAGGAGCATCACCACGCCGGCCCGCTCGGCCGCCGCGATCACCTCGTCGTCGCGCAGGGACCCGCCTGGCTGCACGAACGCGGTGACGCCGGCCTCGGCGCAGACGAGCAGCGCGTCGGGGAACGGGTAGAACGCATCCGATGCGCACACCGCTCCGGCGGCCCGTTCGGGCCCCGCCTTCGCCACGGCCAGCCGCGCGCTGTCGAGACGGCTCATCTGGCCGGCACCCGTCCCCACCAGCGCGCCCTCTCGGACCAGCACGATCGCGTTCGACTTCACGTGGCGCGCGATGCGCCAGGCCAGGTCGAGGTCGCGCAACTCGCGCTCGGCCGGGGCACGCGACGTCACGAGGTGCCAGTTCCTCGGGTCGTCCGGGCGGACGTCCGACTCTGTCGCGAGGACGGCGCCACCGGCGCTCCGGTACTCGACGGTCGCCTCTCCCGGCGGCTCGCGCAGGCATGCGGCCACGACCACCCGCAGGTTGGGCCGACGTGCCAGCACCGCTGCGGCGTCCGTGGTCATGGCCGGCGCCACCACCACTTCGAGGAAGCGCGCGGTCAGCTGCTCCGCCAACACGGCGTCGATCGGTTCGGTCACGGCGACGACGCCCCCGAACGCGCTCACGGGGTCGCCGGCGAGCGCGCGCTCCCATGCCTGGGCGATCGTGCCGGCCTCCGCGGCGCCGCAGGGGTTCATGTGCTTCACGATCGCGCACGCCGGGCCGCGCAGGTCCCGGGCGAGCGCCACGGCGGCCGCGGCGTCGAGGAGGTTGTTGTAGCTGAGGGGCTTGCCCTGCCGGAGATCGACGCCCAGCGCGAACGGGCCCGCAGTGGCGGGAGTGCCCGGTACACGGTAGACGGCCGCAGCCTGGTGCGGGTTCTCCCCGTAGCGCAGCGCCTGGATCCGCTCGAGCGCGAGCACCAGGCGCTCTGGGAAGAGCTGAGCGGCCGGAACGCCGGCCGCTCCAGCGTCGACGGCATCGCCCTCGACACCGCCGGCCGCTCCCACACCGAGCCTCCGCGGCAGCTCGGCCGCGATCCGCGCGTCGTACTCCGCCGTATGCCGGAACGCCGCGACCGCGAGCCGGCGGCGGGTCTCTTCGCTCAGTCGACCCGCGGTGCGCAGCTCGTCGAGGACGGCCGGGTACGCCGCGGGGTCAGTGACAACCGCCACCGAAGCATGGTTCTTGGCCGCCGCGCGCACCAGCGTCGGACCACCGATATCGATCTCCTCGACGAGCTCATCGAGCGAGATCCCCGGCCGCTCCGCCGCGGCGGCGAACGGGTAGAGGTTCACCACGACCAGCTCGAACGGGTCGATCTGCGCGGCCGCGAGCTGGGCGGCATGGTCAGTCCGCCGAAGGTCGGCGAGCACGCCTGCCGCGATCCGCGGATGGAGCGTCTTGACGCGCCCGTCGAGCATCTCCGGAACGCCGGTCAGGGCCACGACGTCAGTGACCGCCAGACCCGCCTCGCGCAGCGCTCGCGCGGTGCCCCCCGTAGAGACCAGGTCGAAGCCGAGCGCATCGAGGCCGCGGGCGAGCTCGAGCAGGCCGCTCTTGTCGGAGACCGAGAGGAGCGCCTGGCGCGGCCGCGGGAGGGACGCCGCCCGCTGCAGATCCAGGGCGATGCGTCCATCCCGTCCCTGCAGGATGGCACCGCCGGCCAGGAGCGCGATGGCGCGCGGGAAGAGCCGGTGTTCGACCGCATGCAGCCGCCCGAGCAGCGCAGCCTCGTCGTCGCCCGGCAGGATCGGGACCGCCTCCTGCAGCACGATCGGGCCGCCGTCGAGCACCTCGTCGACCAGATGGACGGTGACGCCGGTCACGCGCACGCCCGCGGTCAGCGCGTCGCGGACGGCGTGTGCCCCCGGGAACGCCGGCAGCAGGGCCGGGTGGACGTTCAGGATGCGGTTACGGAACGCCGCGAGCGTGGCCGGCCCGACGATGCGCATGAAGCCCGCGAGCGCCACGACGCGTGCGCCTGAGCGGCTCAGCGCATCGGCCAGCGCGCGGTCCCACGCCGTGCTGTCGGGATGGTCGCCGGGACGCACGACCACGGTCGGGATCGCCTCCTCGCGGGCCCACTCGATCGCGGGACAGGGACGGTCGGCCAGCACCAGGCAGACCTCCCCGCCGAGCCAGCCGCGGCGCGCGGCGCGCACGATGGCGCGCAGGTTGCTCCCCTGCCCCGAGACACAGACGGCGATCGGTACGCCGTCCCGCTCTGTCATCCGGCCACCTCGACCTCGAGATACCGCTCCGGACCCGCCTCCGCGGCCGGAATGGCGCGCCCGATCCGCCACGCCGCCACGCCGCGCGAGGCGAGGAACGCGCGCGCCGGGGCGACCCCCACCTCGGGCAGGACCGCCACCATGCCCAATCCCCCGTTCAACGTGGCGCGCATCTCCGGCCCGCCGAGCTCGCCGAGCGCGCAGACCAGACGGATGACGGATGGCACGGGCCACGAGCCCACCTCGACGCGTGCCGCAAGGGCCGCAGGCAGCGCCCGCGGCACGTTGCCCGGCAGGCCGCCGCCCGTCACATGCGCCAGACTCCGCAATGGGAGTCCGAGCCCGGCGAGGTGCGCGCGCAGCGCGAGGAGATCGGTCGCGTAGATGCGCGTCGGGGTCAGCAGGACCTCGCCCAGCGTGGCAAGCGTGCGCGCCGGCTCCTCGGCCGCCACCTGCGCCGCCTCGGCGGGGCCGAGGACATGGCGCACGACCTCGACGTAGCGGCGCTCCAGCGGCAGATCGTGGGCGGCCAAGACGCTGCGCACGAGCGAGTAGCCGTTCGCGTGCAGCCCGTTGGCGGCCAGGCCGAGCAGCGCGTCGCCCGCCTCGACCGCGCCTGTGTCGAGCAGCTCGTCGCGCTCCGCGATCCCCACGCAGAAGCCCGCCAGGTCGAACTCGTCAGGCTCCATGAGCCCGGGATGTTCCGCCGTCTCTCCGCCGACCAGAGCACAGCCGGCGAGCTCGCAGCCGCGGGCGATCCCGCCCACGAGCGCTGCCACGTCGGCCGGTTCGACACGGCCCACGGCGAGGTAATCGAGGAACAAGAGCGGGCGGGCGCCCAGACAGACCACGTCGTCCGCGCACATCGCCACCAGGTCTTCGCCAATCGTGTCGTAGCGGCGCATGGCACGCGCGAGCGCGGTCTTCGTGCCGACCCCGTCGGTGGCGCTCACCAGCACGGGGTCGCGCAGGCCGGCCGGCACGCGGACAGCGGCGGCAAATCCCCCGATGCCGGCCAGCACGTCGGACCCGTGAGTGGCCGTCACACGCGCTCGCATCAGCTCCACGGCCCGCTCGCCCGCCGCAACGTCGACGCCGGCGCGCGCGTACGCCGGCCGGAGCGCGTCTGGCCGCACGACCTCCCGCGCCCCCGGCCCCGGCGCAGCGGACGGCCCCGGCGCAGCAGGCGGCCCGGGCGCAGCGGGCGGCCCCGGCGCAGCGGGTCGCCACGGCCCGCCCGCGGATCGCCTCATCGCGCGCCCACCGCTGGCGTCTCCTCGAGGATGAACTTGCGCGCAGCCACATCGTAGGGGACCGGCACGGGGTAGTCGCCGTCGAAACAAGCGAAGCAGAAGCGGTCGCGCGGCAGGCCGATCGCCTCGAGCACCCCGCCGATCGACAGGTAGGCGAGCGAGTCGGCGCCCACGTACGCGCGGATCTCCTCGATCGAGTGGCGCGCGGCGATCAGCTCCCGCTCGATCTGCGTGTCGATCCCGTAGAAGCAGGGGTGGTAGATGGGCGGCGCGCTGATGCGCAAGTGGATCTCCCGCGCCCCAGCCTGGCGCAACAGCAGGACGATCTGTTTGGTGGTCGTCCCGCGCACGATCGAGTCGTCGACGACCACCACGCGTCGGTCGCGGATCTGCTCCCGCAGCGGGCTCAGCTTGACGTTGACGCCGCGCTGGCGGAGCGCCTGGCTGGGCTGGATGAAGGTCCGTCCGACGTACCGGTTGCGCACCATCCCCTCGCGGTATGGGATGCCGCTCGCCTCGGCGAACCCGACGGCGGCCGGCCCGCCCGTGTCGGGCACCGGCATGACCAGGTCGGCCACGGCGGGCGCCTCACGCGCCAGTGCCTCGCCCATCCGCCGCCGCGCCTCGTAGAGGTTGCGGCCCAGCATGTACGAATCGGGGCGCGCGAAGTAGATCAGCTCGAAGACGCAGAGGTGTTCGCGCCCCTCGGCGAAGCGGACCGAGCGCGGCCCATCGGGCTCGCCGAGCACGACGATCTCGCCCGGGTCGACGTCGCGCACGTACGCGGCGCCCAGCACGTCGAGACCGGCGGTCTCGGACGCCAGGACCCAGCCCCCGGCATCGTCCAACCCCTCATGCGGCAGCCACCCCAGCACGAGCGGGCGAAACCCCCACGGGTCACGGATCCCGAAGAGACGGTGTTCGTCCATCACGACCAGCGCGTACGCGCCGCGCACCCTGGGAAGGGTGCGCACCAGCACGTCCACCAGGTCGCCGCCCTCTGCGCTCGCCAGCAATGCCGTGAGCAGTTCCGTGTCGGTGGAGCCGCGCAGGCGCCGCCTCCCGCCGGGCAGCAGCTCGAGCAACTCGCGGGTGTTGACCAGGTTCCCGTTGTGGCCAACGGCCACGACGCGGCGAGGACCGAGCCGGAACGCGGGCTGGCTGTTCTCCCAGACGGTGGACCCGGTGGTTGAGTAACGACAGTGGGCGATCGCCATGTGCCCGCGCAGCGACGGCAGGCGCCGTTCGTCGAGGACCTGGCTGACCATCCCGAGGTCCTTGTAGACCATCACCTGGTCGCCGTCGCTGACCGCGACGCCGGCGGACTCCTGGCCGCGATGCTGCAGCGCGAAGAGTCCAAGCGCCGCGAGGCCGGCCGCCTCCTGTCCGGGAGCGTGGACGCCGACGATCCCGCACATGGCTCAGACCTCCGTGGAACGGATCGGCGGCGCCACGAACGCCTCGTCTCCCAGGGCACGCGGGAGTGCCTGCTGCCACGCGTGCCGGAGCGAGGCGAGCGAGCAGTCGACCGCGTCCGCCACGGACGCGCCGCGTTCCTCGGCCGCGCCAGCGGCCCCGCCGCCGACCAGCTCGATCTGCAGCCGGTCGCCACCGACCTCGCCGAGCCGCTCGAGGGGGATCGCGTATTCGGCCGCCAGCGCCTGCAACCTCGGCAGGTCGTTGGGACGCACCGTGACCACCACCCGCGAAGGGCTCTCGCCGAAGAGCTCGACGGCGGGCTCCGCGCTGACCCGCAACGTCAGCCGGGCGCCGACGCCGCCCCAGATCGCGCATTCCGCCAGCGCCACCGCGAGCCCGCCGCCGCTGACATCCTGCGCCGAGGCGAGGATCCTGGCGTGCGCGGCGATGAGGAGCATCCGCTGCAGCGCCGCCTCGCGGGCCAGGTCGAGCGACGGCAGCCGCTCCTCGACGGCCGATCCGGCGAGCGCCGCGTAGACCGATCCGGCCAGTCCGGGCACGGCCTCGCCGAGCAGCACGACGATGTCGCCGGCCATCCGGAACTGCGGCGTCACGCGCCGCGCGAGGTCGTCGAGCAGGCCCACGATGCCGATTTGCGCGGTAGGGGCGATCCGCCCGTCGGGCGATTCGTTGTAGAGGCTCACGTTGCCCCCAGTCACCGGCAGCCCAAGCGCGCGGCATGCGTCGCCCAGGCCACGCACCGCTTCGGCGAGCTGCCAGAACGCCTCGGGCTTCTCGGGATCGCCGTAGTTCAGGCAGTTCGTGACCCCGAGCGGCCGGGCGCCGGTCACTACCACGTTGCGGCTGCACTCAGCCACCGCGAGCGCAGCGCCCAGATAGGGGTCGAAGACGCCGACCCCGGCCACCGCGTCGGTGGCACAAGCCAGCCCCTTCGTGGTCCCTTTGATGCGCAGGATGGCGGCCGCGCGCTCGCTCGCCTCGACCGTGTCCGCGCCCACCGTGGCGTCGTACTGGGTCGTCACCCAGGCACGGCTTCCCAGGTTCGAGCTGCCCAGGAGGGCCAGGAGCACCGCCCCCGGGTCCATGCCACGGATCGGCAGCCGGTCCGACGCGGACTCCGGCGCGCCCGGGGCCGGTGCCTGACGCCGGTGGGCCGGCGGCTGGACCGGTCGGTCGTACACGATCGCGTCGCTGGTGAGGGCCGCCGCCGGGACGGTGGCGAGCACCTGCGCGCCGGGCCGCGGCTGCCCCTCCGCGTCGAATCCGCCGGTCACCACGGTGATCAGCCCATCGTCGGTGACGCGCCCGATGACGGCCGCCGGCAGCCCCCAGCGCGTGCAAACCTCGACGACCTCGGCGAGCCGCGCGGGCTGCACGATCGCGAGCATCCGTTCCTGCGACTCGCTGATCATCACCTCGAATGGCGCCATCCCCTCCTCGCGGCGGGGGATCGCGTCGAGATCGACGCGGATGCCGGTGCCGGCCCGGTCGGCGGTCTCCGAGACCGCGCCCGTAATGCCGGCCGCACCGAGGTCCTGCAGGCCCTCGACGAGGCCGCGGGTGATCAGCTCGAGGCTCGCCTCGATCAGCAGCTTCTCGGCGAATGGGTCGCCCACCTGCACGCTGGCCCGCTTCGAGGGGTCGTCCTCGCCGAACGTGGCGCTGGCGAGGACCGAGGCGCCGCCGATGCCGTCGCGGCCGGTGGTCGAGCCGAAGAGGACGGCCAGGTTGCCGGGGCCCGGCGCCACGGCACGGGTCAGGTGGCGCTCCTCGAGCAACCCGACCGCCATCACGTTCACCAGCGGGTTGCCGGCGTAGGACGGATCGAAGACCAGCTCCCCGCCGATGGTCGGGACACCCACGCAGTTGCCGTATCCGCCCACGCCGCGCACCACGCCCTGCACCAGGCGCCGGGTGCGCGGTTCCGCTGGATCGCCGAACTTGAGGCCGTCGAGCACGGCGATCGGCCGCGCCCCCATCGTGAAGATGTCGCGCAGGATCCCGCCAACGCCGGTCGCCGCGCCCTGATACGGCTCGACGGCGCTCGGGTGGTTGTGGGATTCGAGCTTGAAGGCCACCGCGAGCCCGTCCCCGATCGAGACGACGCCGGCGTTCTCGCCAGGACCCGCCACCACGTCCGCACCTTGGGTCGGGAGCGTCCGCAGGAGCGGCTTCGAGCTCTTGTACGAGCAGTGCTCGCTCCACATCACGCTGAACATCGCCAGCTCCAGGTCGTTCGGCTCGCGGCCCAGCTTCGCGCGGATCGCGTCGAGTTCGAAGTCGGTCAGGCCGAGCTGGCGGTGCAGGGGCAGGGTTGCGATCGACGTCACGCCGTCGCCTCGTCGGCTCCACTCTCCACGAGCGAGCGGAGCAGCAGGAGGCCGTCGTCGGAGCCGAGCAGCGCCTCCGACGCACGCTCCGGATGAGGCATCAGCCCGCAGACACGGCCGGCGGCGTCCATGACGCCCGCGATGTCGTGGAGTGACCCGTTCGGGTTCCCCTCGGGACCGGCGTAGCGGAAGAGGACCTGGCCTGCGGCCTCCAGACGCGCGAGGTCCTTGTCGGGGAGGTAGTAGCAGCCCTCGCCGTGCGCGACCGGCATCCGCAGCTGCATCCCCGCCGGGACCGCGCGGGTGAACGGCGTGTCGTGCCGTGCCACCGCGAGCCGCACCCAGCGGTGCTCGAAGCGGAGCGAGGCGTTGCGCAGGAGCGCGCCCGGCACGAGGCCCGCCTCGGCCAGCACCTGGAAACCGTTGCAGATGCCGAGCACGAGACCGCCACGCGCCGCATGGTCGCGGACGGCGCCCATGATCGGGCTGAACCGTGCCAGCACGCCCGCCCGCAGGTAGTCGCCGTAGGCGAAGCCGCCGGGCAAGATCACCAGGTCCGCACCCCGCAGGTCGGGTGTCTCGTGCCAGAGCGAGAGCGCCTCGGCACCCGCCAGCCGCGCGGCATGTAGGGCGTCGCGGTCGCAGTTCGACCCTGGGAAGACCACCACTCCGACCCTCATCGCGCGCTGGCCGCCCCCGGCGGAGGTTCACCGGCGCCGGTCTGCCCGGCCTGCGGCGCCTCCGAACGGATCGAGCTCGCGCCCTCGACCCGTTCGACGGCCCAGACCTCGATCAGCGGGTTGGCGAAGAGCTCGCCCGCCAGCCGATCGACCACCGCACGGGCCTCCGCGTCGTCCGCCGCATCGACGGTGAGCTCGACCCGGCGGCCGACGCGCACGGCGTGCACCGAGTGGACGCCCAGGTGCGGCAGCGACAGCTCGACCGCCCGACCCTGGGGGTCGAGGATGCCGGGCTTCGGCATGACCGAGACCGCATAGCGGAAGCTCGCCATCAGCGCCCCTCCACCGCGATGACGTCCTCGGCCAGGTAGCGCTCGAAGCTGGCGCCGGTGATCCGCTCGAACGCCTCGACGTAGCGCGCCCGCGTGCCGGCGACCACCTCGGGCGGCAACGCGGGCCCCGGATACGTCTTGTCCCAGGGCTGCTGCTCCAGCCAGTCGCGCACGAACTGCTTGTCGAAGCTCGCCTGCGCACGCCCCGGCTCGTACGCGGCGGCGAGCCAGAAGCGGCTCGAATCGGGGGTCATCACCTCGTCGATCAGAATCAGCTCGCCGTCCGACCGCACGCCGAACTCGAACTTGGTGTCGGCCAGGATGATCCCGGCACGGGCAGCGCGCTCCGCGCCGAAGCGGTAGAGCGCAAGGGCGATCTCGCGGACGCGCGCCGCCAGCTCCTGGCCGATCAGCGCCGCGGCCTCCTCGAACGTGATGTTCTGATCGTGGCCCTGCTCGGCCTTCGTAGACGGGGTGAGGATCGGCTCGGGAAGCCGGTCGCTTTCGCGCAGACCGGCCGGTAGCGGGATCCCACAGATCGCGCCCGTGCGCCGGTAGTCCTTCCAGCCGCTGCCCGACACGTACCCGCGGACGATCACCTCGACCGGCAGCACGCGCGCTCGTCGGCAGATCATCACCCGGCCCCGCAACTCGTCGGCCGCGGCCGCGAAGGGCGCCGGGAGCGTCGTGGGATCCACACCCAGCAGGTGGTTGGCGACGATCCCCGCCCGCTCGGTCTGGGCGAACCAGAAGCGCGAGAGGCCGGTCAGCACGCGGCCCTTGTCGGGGATCGGCGTCGGCAGCACGACGTCGAAGGCACTGATCCGGTCGGAGGCGACGAGCAGGAGCCGCTCGTCGTCCACGCGATAGAGGTCGCGCACCTTGCCGGAGCGCAGGAACGAGCTGGACAGATCGGCGGTCGTCACGGGTCTCCTCCCCAGTCAGTGTGCGGCGTCGGCTCTGGCGCGGTGGCGCCATCCGGCGCAGGCGGCACCAGCCGATCGAGCCGTGCAACGATCGTCCGGACGTGGCGCAGGAATGCTCCGTCGTCGAAGCACGCCGCGAGGGCCTCTGGCGAGAGCACTGCCGCCTCGCCGTCCTCCGCCAGCAGCTGGGCCAGCGGTCGGCGCTCGTCGGCCGCCCGCAGTGCGTTGCGCTGCACGATCGCGTAGGCCTGTTCGCGCGAGAGCCCGGCCTCCTCGACCAGCGCGAGCAGCACCCGGCCCGAGGCATGCAGCCCGAGTCCACGCTCGAGGTTCTCGCGCATCCGCTCGGCGCGCACGGTGAGGCCCTCGAGGAGCCCGGTGAACTTCACGAGCATGTAGTCGAGCAGGATCGTCGCGTCGGGCAGCGCCACCCGCTCTACCGAGGAGTGGCTGATGTCGCGCTCGTGCCAGAGGGCCTGATCCTCGAGCGCCGCCAGGGCGTAGCCCCGGAGCAGCCGTGCCATCCCGGCGAGCCGTTCGCTCAGGATCGGGTTGCGCTTGTGCGGCATCGCGCTGGAGCCCTTCTGGCCACTGCGGAAGGGCTCCTGGACCTCGCCGATCTCGGTGTGCTGGAGGTTCCGGATCTCGGTGGCGAAGCGCTCCAGCGAGCCGCCGGTCACGGCGACCGCAGCCAGGAACGCGGCGTGGCGGTCGCGCTGCACGATCTGCGTGCTGACGGGGTCGACGGCGAGCCCGAGCGACGTGAGCACGTCCGCCTCGATCTCGGGGTCGACATGGCTGTAGGTGCCGACGGGGCCGGAGAGCTTGCCGGTGGCGAGCTCGGCGGCCGCGGTGCGGATCCGACTGCGGTCCCGGTCCAGCTCGAAGGCCCAGCCGGCGAGCTTGACCCCGAACGTGATCGGCTCGGCGTGAACCGAATGCGTACGGCCCATCATGACGGTGTCCGCGTGCTCGCGGGCGCGGCGGACCAGCACAGCGATCGCGGCGTCGAGATCGGCCAGCAGCCGATCAGCGGCCGCGCGACATTGCAGGGCGAGGCCCGTGTCGAGGACGTCGCTGCTGGTGAGCCCCAGGTGCAGGTAGCG
>JAJYNJ010000093.1:0-16978 GCA_021786385.1 Chloroflexota bacterium | reverse complement strand
GCCGCGAGCACGACCGCGACCGCAGCGTCCGGGCTCGCGGGCAGCAGCGTATCCCCGATGCCGAGCGCTGCGGCCGCGGCGCTGAGCCGGTCGGTGGCCGCCGCGAGAAGGAGGGGCGCGAGCGGCGCCGTGACGCGCGGCAGGATCGCCTGCGCCTCCGGATCGCCAAAGCGAACGTTGTACTCGAGCAGCCGCGGCCCCTCGGCCGTCAACATCAGTCCGGCGTAGAGGGCACCGCGGAACGGGCGCCCGCGGGCAGCGAGCGCGGCGAGCGTGGGGAGATGGAACTCCGACACGATCTGCGCCACGGTCACGTCATCGAGGTCCGGCAGCGGCGAATAGGCACCCATCCCGCCCGTGTTGGGGCCGCGGTCCCCGTCCCCGATCCGCTTGTGGTCGCGGGCCGCGGGAAGCGCCAGGGCAGTCGTCGTGTCGCAGATCGCGATCACGCTCGCTTCGCGGCCCACCAGCGCGCGCTCCACGATGACGCGCCTCCCGGCCTCGCCGAAGACCCGCCGCTCGAGGGCGTCCTGCAAGGCCGTCTCGGCCTCCGCGAGGGTGCGGCAGACGGTCACGCCCTTCCCCGCCGCGAGCCCGTCCGCCTTGACCACCACCGGCCCTCCAAGCGCAGCCGCATAGGCGAGCGCGGGCGCCACGGCATCGAAGACGGCGCCGGGGGCCATCGGCACGCGCGCCCGTGCGGCGATGCGCCGGCAGAGCGCCTTGCTGCCCTCGAGCGCGGCGGCTGCGGCCGATGGGCCGAAGGTGGGGATCCCTGCCGCCACGAGCCGATCGGCGAGTCCCCCCACGAGCGGCGCTTCGGGACCCACCACCACGAGATCGACGTGCTCGCGGCGGGCCAGGGCGACGATCGCCGGATGGTCGGCCGCCGCCACTTCCGGGCAGATCTCGGCAACATCCGCATGCCCGGCGTTGCCGGGTGCCTCCAGCACACGCTCGACGCCCGGATCGCGGCGCAGGCGCCAGCCGAGCGCATGTTCGCGCGCGCCCGAGCCGATCACGAGGACCGTGCGGGGCGTCGCGGGCACGCCGTCGGGCACACTCACGGCGCGCTCGGCTCCCCGTCGCCTGCCGCGGCTGGCGTCCCGCCCGGCCCTGCTGGCGCCGGCGAGGCGGTAGACGGGTCCGCTGCCAGTGCGGGCACCGAGAGCGGGGGCCGCCTCGGGCGCTCCCGCCGGAGGATCGTGGCGGTGCGGTCGGCGCCGACACTGACGATCGAGATCGGGACCCCGGCCAACTGCTCCAGCGCATCCACGTAGCGCCGCGCGGCCGGCGGCAGCTGGTCTGAGCGGCGCACCCCGCCGAGGTCCGCGTCCCAGCCATCGAACGTCTCGTAGACCGGTTCCGCGCGGGCCAGCAGGTCGCCCGACGAGGGGAACTCCTCGACGACGTGCCCATCGATGCGGTAGGCGACGCAGAGGCGAACCTGCGGCAGGCCGGAGAGGATATCGAGCTTGTTGAGCATGATGCTCGTGACGCTGTTGACCGCGACGGCGCGTCGGAGCGGAACCGCATCGAACCAGCCGCAGCGCCGTCGCCGGCCCGTCGTGGTGCCGAACTCGCGCCCTTTCTCGAGCAGATGGCGACCGGTCTCGTCGGCGAGCTCGGTCGGGAAGGGCCCCGATCCGACCCGCGTCGCGTAGGCCTTCATGACCCCGATCACCTCGTCGACCTGCAGCGGACCGATGCCACCGCCCGTGCACGCCCCACCCGCGACCGGGTTCGAGCTCGTCACATACGGGTAGGTGCCGTGGTCGAGGTCGAGCAGCGTGCCCTGGGCGCCTTCGAAGAGCACGTGCAGCCCCTTCGAGAGGGCCCGCTGCACCAGCGCGGTCGTGTCGGCGATGTGGGGACGGAGCCGTTCGCCCCAATCGGTCGTGCGCGCCACCAGCTCGTCCAGGTCGAACGGCTCCCCGCCGTGCGTCTGCGCCAGCACCGCGTTCTTCTCGGGCAGCACGCGTTCGAGCCGGGCGCGCAGCGCCCGGGGCTCCAGGAGGTCTGCCATCCGCAGCCCGACCCGCCAGGCACGGTCCGCGTACGCCGGGCCGATCCCGCGGTGCGTGGTGCCGATCTCGTCGCCCGCGAGCCGCGCCTCCATCGCGCCGTCGAGCGCCACGTGGTACGGCATGATCACGTGGGCGGCCTCGCTCACGCGCACGTTGCCGGTGGCCACGCCGCGCGACTGGAGCATCGCCATTTCGTCGAGCAGCGTCTGCGGGTTCACCACCACGCCGTTACCGATGACGGGCGTGATATGTGGATAGAGCACGCCGCTCGGTACCAGGTGCAGCTTGAAGACCGCGTCCCCCAGCACGATGGTGTGGCCAGCGTTGTCGCCGCCCTGGTAGCGCACGACCATGGCGACCGACTCGGCCAGCAGGTCGGTCGCCTTGCCCTTCCCCTCGTCGCCCCACTGCAGGCCGACGATGATCGTTGCCGGCATCTCAGGCCCCTCTGGAAACAAGAAGGCCCCGAGCCGTGATGGCCGGGACCTGGATAGACTGCCCCTCTCGTCGCCCGCCATCCTGCTGGCGGGCCGCCGGGCCGAGGGTCCGAGCCGGCCTCACGGGACCGACCCCACCCTATCCTCGAGCAACGACTCCTCCGATCGCTGGCGGGCACCACGCCCGCGGCTCGGGTGAGCCAGGAGTATACCAGCGCGGACTGGCGGCGGGAGGACGTTCTGCTGGCCGCCCGCCCCGACCACGACGGGCACGCTCCGCGGCCTCGCCAGCCGCGACTTCGCGCAGCCACGACCTCGTCAACAGGCCGCGACCTCGCCCTTGACCGGTGCGCGCCCGGGCCACTACACTCCGCCGCAATTGAAGACTCTTATCAAGAGTGGCGGAGGGACCGGCCCTGTGAAGCCCGACAACCTGCCGCCGGCGAGAGAGTCGCCGGAGGTAAGGTGCCAAATCCGGGCAGGACCTCCTGCGAGATAAGGGACGACCAGGACCCTTCCTTCGCGAGAGGAAGGGCCCGTTGATTCTGGGGGCCCGCGTCGGCGGTCCGGACGCCAGACGGAGGTTTGACGTGCCCCGCATCACCGGACTGCGTTGCCGCAACTGCGGCGCCAGCGTCCCCACCGGCCCGTCGTACGTCTGCGCGGCCTGCTTCGGGCCCCTCGACGTCACGTACGACGAGGAGGCGATCTCGGCGACGCTCCGGCGCGACGTGATCGAGCGACGGCCGCCCGGCATCTGGCGCTACCTGGAGCTCCTGCCCGTCGAACAGGTCCCCGAGCGCGCGCTGCCCGTCGGTTCGACCCCGCTCCAGCACGCCGATCGGCTGGCCGCTGCGCTCGGCCTCGACCAACTCTGGCTCAAGAACGACTCGCTGAACCCGACGCTCTCCTTCAAGGACCGCGTGGTCGCGGTCGCCACGGCGCGGGCCATCGAGTTCGGCTTCCGCACGCTTGCCTGTGCCTCGACGGGCAACCTGGCGGGCGCCGTGGCCGCAGCCGCGGCAGCGGCTGGCCTGCGTGCCTATGTCTTCGTCCCGGCGGACATCGAAACCGCCAAGGTGCGCCAGGCGCTCGCCTTCGGCGCGACGCTCGTCCCCGTCGCAGGCACCTACGATCAGATCAACCGCCTCTCGCTGGAAGTCGCCGACGAGCACGGCTGGGCGTTCGTCAACGTGAACCTCCGTCCGTATTACGCCGAGGGCTCCAAGACGCTCGCCTACGAGGTGGCCGAACAGCTCGGCTGGCGTCTCCCGGATGTGCTCGTCGCCCCGATCGCGTCGGGGTCGCTCTTCACCAAGGTCGCCAAGGGCTTCGCCGAGCTGACGCGGTACGGGCTGGTCGCTGCCAAAGACGTGCGCTTCGTCGGCGCGCAGCCGGCGGGGTGCGCGCCCGTGGCCAACGCGTTTGCAGCGGGGGTCGACCGGCCGGTCCCGGTGCGGGAGCCCCGCACCATCGTGAAAAGCCTCGCGATCGGTGACCCGGCCGACGGGCCATTCGCCGTGCGCCAGGCCTGGGCCACCGGAGGCTCGATCGAGTCGGTGCCCGACGAGGCCACCGCGGCGGCGATGCGACAGGTCGCCACGCTCGAAGGGATCTTCACCGAGACCGCCGGCGGGTGCACGGTCGGCGCGATCGCCCTGGCCCGCGAGCGTGGCGTCATCAGGCCCGGCGACGAAGTCGTGGCGCTACTCACGGGTAACGGAATGAAGACGCCGGAGGCGCTCGCCGATCCGGTCAGCGAAGCGCTCTTCGACGGCGACGAGATCCGCGCCGCGATGCGCATCCCGGCCACCTACGATGCCTTCGAACGCTGGCTCGAGGAGCGGGAGGGGGCTCCTGTGGTGTGAGGTCCCGGCTCGCCCGCGGCCGCGGGCTACTCGACGAGCTGGGCGGCCAGCGCTTCGGGCTCGGTCACCGGCTGGCGACAGGAGAACCCGCGGCAGACGAACGCCGTGGGCCTTCCGCGCAGCGCGAAGCGGCTCTGCAGCAGCTCCACCCGGCTGCGGCCCGGCGTGCTCGTGACGGCCACCACGCGGTGCGGCTGGAGGCCGCGCGTCGCCACGCGCACCAGCGCCCGCGCCGGAGGATCCGCCGGGTCCCCGACGATCGCGACCTCGTCGATCGCGGCACCGGCGAGGTCGATCGCCTGCAGCCAGGCGGCGAAGGCGGTCGGATGCCGCGCCGCGAGCGGCGCGACCGGTGGCAGAGCCGCCTGAGCGGCCGCACGGTAGCGTTCCTCCCCGGTGAGCGCGGCCAGCCGCAACAGGACTGATGATGCGGCGGCACCGCCCGAGGGAATCGCCCCATCCTCGAGCTGCCGGGGCCGCGCGATGAGCGTCTCGTGGTCGTCGGCCGTGTCCCAGAACCCGCCTGCAGGGTCCGCGAAATGGGCCAGGATCACCTCGGCCAGTTCGCGGGCCGCCACGAACCAGTGCTCGTCGAAGGTCGCACCGTAGAGGGCGAGCAACCCGTCGGCGAGCAGCGCATGGTCCTCCAGGTACCCACGATGCACTGCCCGGCCATCCTTCCAGGAGCGCCAGAGGCGTCCGTCCCGGCTGCGCAAGGACCGCAGGGCGGCGTCCGCGGCTTGCGTGGCCGCGGCGAGATCCTCGGCGCGGCCCAGGGCCCGCGCCGCGTCCGCGAACGCCGCGATGGCGAGCCCGTTCCACGCCGCGAGCGCCTTGTCGTCGCGCGCGGGCTGGGGACGTGCGGCCCGCACCGCGAGGAGACGGTCGCGCGCCCGCTCCAGACGCGCCCCGACCTCGCCGGGCGGCAGGCCGTGCCGCGCTGCCAGCGCCCCGTCGTCGAGCGCGCGGTACAGGACGTTGCGCCCTTCCCAATGGCCCTCGGGCGTCACCCCGAACGCGCTCGCCGCGAGATCCGCCTCGCCGGCCAGCGCTGCGCGGAACTCCTCGAGCGTCCAGGTGTAGGTCGCGCCCTCGACTCCGTCCGTGTCGGCGTCCTGGCTGGCGGCAAAGAGCCCATCGGCTGTCCGCAGCTCGCGGCGCAGGTACCCGAGCGTGCGCTCGGCAACCTGCGCGTGGCGCGGATCGCCGGTCAACTGAAAGGCATGCACGTAGGCCCGTGCCAGCTGCGCGTTGTCGGAGAGCATCTTCTCGAAGTGCGGGATGCGCCAGCGCCCGTCCGTGCTGTAGCGGTGAAAGCCACCGCCGACCTGATCGTGGATCCCCCCGGCGGCCATCGCGTCGAGCGCACGTTCCGCGACCGCCAGGGCTTCGCCGTCGTGGCGCGTCGCCGCGCGCATGAGCAGGAACTCGATCACCGCGGGCTGCGGGAACTTGGGCGTGCCACCCCACCCGCCACTGGACCGATCGAACGAGGTCACGAGCAGCGCGGCGGCACGGTCGAGGACGTCGCGCTCGCTGGCGGGCGGCGCCGACTGTCGATCGGCCGGGGCTGGGGCATCCGGCACGACGATCGGTTCGGGCGCGCCGGGCTCGGCCGAATCGGCGTCCGCGGCACCGGCGTCCACGACACCGGCCCGCGCGATCGCATCGGCCAGACGGCGCGCCAGCGCCTCCACTTCTTCGCGCCGCTCGCGCCATGCCGCCGCCACCGCCTCGAGCACGTCTCCGAAGGCCGGGAGGCCATGCCCCGGCTGCTTCGGGAAGTACGTACCACCGAAGAACGGGCGCCCCTCGGGGGTCAGGAAGACGCTCATCGGCCAGCCCCCGCGACCGGTCATCGCCTGCACGGCCGTCATGTAGATCGCGTCGAGGTCGGGCCGTTCCTCGCGGTCGACCTTGATCGGCACAAACGTCGCGTTGAGCCGCGCCGCGATCGCCTCGTCTTCGAAGGACTCGCGCTCCATGACGTGGCACCAGTGGCAGGCGGCGTAGCCGATCGAGAGGAAGATCGGCCGGTCCTCGGCCTGCGCGCGTTGCAGCGCCGTGGGGCCCCACGGGTACCAGTCGACCGGGTTCTGGGCGTGCTGCAGCAGGTAGGGGCTCGTCTCCCCCGCGAGGTGGTTCATGGGCATCCCTGCGCATCGTAGCCCGACTCGCCAGTCGGGTGAACCGGGGCGCTTTGGGCACACGGCCTCGGGCCCGCGCTGCGCGGCGATGGCGCGCGCAACTATGGCGCGCGCGGCTCCCGACCTGTTGGTGCGCGGTGCCGAGGGAGCGGCAGGTGGCGAGCGCGCCCTGCCGCGGCGTCTCCACGCACTGCCGTTCTGACTGGGCATTCTGACCACGTTCGACCGCTGGTCCCTGGGGCATGCCGGCATCGGGCGGCCCTGGCCGTACTGATGCGACCGTCATCTGCCGGTTCGACCGTCATCGGCCGGCGGGCGCGGGAAGGGGGCCACGCCCGCCGGCGCGGGACCATCGACGACAGGACCGAGACGCTCGACATGCCGGCCGCGGGGCTGCACGAGCGTCAGCCGGGTCAGGCGACCGCGGGACGCTCCTCCTCGCTCGCCTCGTCGGATCCGTCGGCCGCTTCGGCCGCTGCGCCGAACGCGCCGGCCTGCGCCTCGAGCGCCTCGGCCGCGGATTCCGCCGCATAGTCCTTCTTGCGTCGACCCGACAGCATCTCGACAGAGCCGGCCACGATTTCGGTTTTCCAATGGCGGACCTTCTTGTCGTCCTCCCACTGGCGGGTCTGCAACCGACCCTCGACCGCGACGAGCTGGCCCTTGCCGAGGTATTGGGCGCAGATCTCCGCGAGACGGTCCCATGTGACGACGTTGTGATACTCCGCCTTCTCGGTCCCGCCGCGATAGTCGTGCGTGGCGATCGCAAACTGCGTGACCGCCTTGCCGTTGGCAAGCGATCGGAGCTCCGGGTCCCTGGTGAGCCGACCGGTGAGCAGCACTCGGTTCATGCGTGACCTCCTGGACGCGTCGTGGCGCGCCATGCGTCTGGGCGGGCAGCGGGCAAACCGGCGGGCTGGTCGGTGCCGCGCACCGGGGGCGGGCAGGGAACCGACATCGCGGAGCCTAGCGCCTCGGCCTTCACCGGCCGTGCGTGCCGGATCGACGCGCCCTTTGCGCGCTCTTACCGGCCGTGGCGCGCCGTCACTCACCGCCGTCCGACGGCGCGTCGGACGTGCCGGCACCGGGCAGCGGGCGTTCGGCCACGTCCTCCGCGCCCGGCGACGGCGTAGCGCTGGCACGCCGGAACAACTCGCGCCGCGGCAGGCCCGTTTCGGCCGCGACCTGGCGCGCGGCCGCCGAGCGTTGCCGGCCGGCCGCCACGAGCGACGCGACCCGGGCGCGGGCGGTAGCAAGATCCGGCGGCGGCGTAGCGCGTCTCTCCTCCTCGCCCCCCTCGTGCTCCGATCCGGAAGCGTGGTCGCGGGCCGCTTCCCGTCCCGCGACCACGATCGTCACTTCGCCGCGCGGCGGCTCCACCGCGGCCCGCTCTGCGAGCTCGCCCAAGGCTGCGCGCCAGATCTCCTCGTGACGTTTCGTCAGCTCGCGGCAGACGGCCGCACGGCGCGCCTCGCCGCAGACCGCGGCCAGATCCCGCAGCGTCACGGCAACCCGCCCGGGCGCCTCGAAGAGCACGGTGGCACGCTCGTCGCGGGCGATGCGCGCGAGCCGGTCACGTCGTTCCCTGCCACTACGCGGCAGGAACCCCTCGAAACCCCAGCGCGGCGCCGGGATGCCGCTCGCCACCAGCGCCGCCAGCACCGCCGAGGGCCCAGGGATCGGCACGACACGGCCGCCGGCGGCGGCCCAGCGGGCCACCAGCCCCTCGCCGGGGTCGCTCACCAACGGCGTGCCGGCGTCGCTGACCAGCGCGAGGTCGAACCCACGAGCGAGGTGCTCGAGCAGCTCCGGCTCGCGGCGCACGGCGTTCCGTGCGTGGTAGCTCACGAGCGGCGTGGCGAGGCCGTGGCGGACCCAGAGGCGGCGCGTCATCCGAGTGTCCTCGGCGGCCACCAGCGGAACCGAACGGAGCACGTCGAGCGCCCGCAACGTGGTGTCGCCGAGGTTGCCGATCGGGGTCGCGACGACGTAGAGCGTCCCGCCGGCACCGGGCTCGCGCAGTGGCGCCCCCGGACCGGCGCGTGGCACCTCCAGATCGGTCGCCGGCCGCCCGCGCCGGGCTGCCGCCGCCATCAGCTGCCCGGCGCCGGCCGCCGCCTCGGGTAGAGATAGTCGACGCCGGAGGTGCGCGGACCGAGCTTGGCGATCGGCGGGACCTGGCGCTTGAATTCGGCCCCGGCGACCATGCGTGCCACTCGCTCGACGAAGCGCGGATCGAACCCGCGCTCCGCGAGCTCCTCGGCCGAGCGCCGCCGGTCCACCATCCAGTAGAGGAGCCGATCGAGCTCGGCGTAGCTGAAGCCGACCTCGGCTTCGTCGGTCTGACCGGGCCAGAGATCGGCCGACGGTGGCTTGGTGATGATCCGTTCGGGGATGCCCAGATCGACCGCCACCTGGCGCAGCTGGCTCTTGTACAGATCACCCACCGGGTCGAACGCGCACGCATCGTCGCCGAAATGGGTGGTGTAGCCGATCAGGACCTCCGTCTTGTTCCCGGTGCCGACGACGAGCCCGCCCCACACGACCGACAGGTCGTACAGGACGGCCATGCGGGCCCGCGCCATGAAGTTGCCGCGGCGCAGGCTGGAGGCGGCGGCGCCGTCGGGGCCGAGCGCGCCCTCGAAATACCCATCGACGATCGACGAGATGTCGACCACGCGGCTGGCGCACCCTAGACGGTCCACGACCGAGCGAGCATCCTCGAGGGAGGCCTCCGACGAGGTCCGATACGGCAGCAGCGCGCAGAGCAGCCGCTCCGGTCCGATCGCTTCCGCGACCAGGAACGCGACCACCGCCGAGTCGATGCCGCCGGAGAGCCCGAGGAGGGCCCGCTCGAAGCCCGCCTGGCGCAGCTGGCCGCGGATGAAGCCGACCATGATCCGCCGCGCCACCGCGGTGTCGATGGCGAGCTCCGGCGGCAACTCGAAGAGCGCCATCAGCCCTCGTCCGCCCGCGTCCGCAGGATCCGCTCGAGCTGCCGGCGCACCATCTCCGGACGCTCGTCGCGCAGCAGCGGCAGGGTGACCCGCTCGCGACGCACGTCGGCCAAGTCGATCTCAGCCATGAAGACGCCCTCGTCGTGCAGCGGCGCCTGCATGATCGTCTCGCCGTCTGGGCCGATCACCTCGCTGCCGCCCCAGAACGTCACGGACTCGTCGACGCCCACCCGGTTGCAGAAGACCACGAAACTGGTCGTCAGCGCAGCGTAGGTGCGCAGCAGCGCGCGCCAGCTGGTGGCCGTGCCCAGGCCCACCTCGTTGACGGCCGCCACGTCGCGTCCCGGCGACGACGAGACGTTGACGAGGATCTGGGCCCCGTCGAGGGCCAGCAGCAGCGGCACCGTCAGGTGCCAGAAGTCTTCGCAGACGGCCAGCCCGAGCGGCACGCCAAGCCGGCTGGGTATCGCGCGCGTCACCTGCCCCGCGGCGAAGAAGCGCCGCTCGTCGAAGAGCCCGTAGGTCGGCAGGTAGATCTTGCGGTGGACATGCCGCAGCGCGCCGTCCTCGAGCAGGGCGGCCGCGATGAAGAGACGATGGTCCGGGGCCTCTTCCACGAACGAGACGATCGCCGAGCACCCCGTCGTCTCGGCGGCGAGGGCCGCCAGGCGTGGGTCGTCGAGCGCCATCGCCACCTCGGCGCTCAGGTCCTGCAGCTGGTAGCCTGTCAGTCCGAGCTCGGGGAAGACCACCAGATCGGCGCCATCGGCCCGCGCGTGGGCCAACACGTCGCGGTGCACGGCCAGGTTCTCGTCGAGCCGGCCGAGACGGGGCGCGAGCTGGGCGAGCGCGATCCGACGACGCTGCATGGCACTCAGGACCCGGCCAGGCGCCCGCCCGGCGCCACCGCACTGACGGGCGCGGCGGCCTCGGGGGTCCCTTCGATCCGCTCGGCGAAGTGACACGCGACCGCGTGCCCGGGCGAGCGCTCGGTGAGCGGCGGGGTGACCGTCTCGCACTCCGCCGGGTTCCCGAGCCGCTCCCGCAGCCAGCAGCGCGTGTGGAAGTGACACCCGGGCGGCGGCGAAGCCGGGTTCGGGACGTCACCCTTCAGGATCACACGGCGCCGACGGGCCTCGACCGCGGGGTCCGGGATGGGCACCGCCGAGAGCAGCGCGACCGAGTACGGGTGCAGCGGCCGATCGTGCAGCTCGCGCGAGCCGGCGATCTCGACGATCCGCCCGAGGTACATCACCGCGATGCGGTCGCTGATGTGGCGGACCACCGAGAGGTCGTGGGCGATGAAGAGATAGGTCAGCCCGAATTGCCCCTGCAGCCGTTCGAGGAGGTTGATGATCTGCGCCTGGATCGAGACATCGAGCGCGCTCACCGGCTCGTCGGCAACGATCAGGTCCGGGTTGACGGCGAGGGCCCGCGCGACGCCGATGCGCTGCCGTTGGCCGCCCGAAAACTCGTGCGGGTAGCGCTCGCCATAGTCGGGGTCGAGGCCCACGACCTCGAACAGCTCGCGGACGCGCTCGCGCCGCTCGCGACTGGTGCCGATCCCGTGGATGTCGAGCGGCTCGCCGACGATCCCCGCGGCGGTCATGCGCGGGTTCAGGCTCGCGTACGGGTCCTGGAAGATCATCTGCATGTGGCGGCGCATGCGCCGCAGCGGCGCGCCCTCGAGGCGCGTAATGTCGACGCCGTCGAACACGATGCGGCCGCCGGTGGGCCGGTAGAGGCGAACGATCGCGCGCCCCGTGGTGCTCTTCCCACAGCCCGACTCGCCCACGAGACCCAGCGTCTCGCCCCGGCGCAGGGTGAGCGAGACGCCGTCGACGGCCCGCACGTCTCCCACGTGGCGCCCGATCACGATCCCCTGCGTGATCGGGAAGAACATCCGCAGGTCGGAGACCTCGAGGAGCGGCCCGCCAGCGGTCGATGGACGACCTGCGGTGGGCAGCGCGCTCATGGTTGCGACTCCGGTCCGGGCGGTTCGGGCAGGCTCCGCGCGCCGGGCAGCGCCGTCACCGGATCCCGACCGGGCGTGAACACGACGAGGTCTTCGGCCTCGAGGAGGGGCGCCACGGCGCGGCCGTCGCTCGGCCGCGTGGGCAGCGGCGCCGGCACGAACCCCTCACGGAGCGGCCGCCCCGCGGACGCCTCCTCGGCGGTCGGCGGATTCCAGCAGGCGATACGGTGCGTTGCCCGAGCTCCCGTCATCTGGATCGGTACACCGGTCACGAGGGGTTCCAGGGTCGGGTTCTCGTCCCAGCACTGCGCCACCCGCCAGGCGCAGCGCGGTGCGAACGGGCAGCCGACGGGCGCCCAGCGCAGATCCGGCGGCGTCCCCTCGATCGGAATGAGCGGCTCGCCGGCCGGACCGTCGAGGCGAGGGATCGAGTGCAGCAGACCGACCGTGTACGGGTGGCGGGGATGCGCGAAGAGCTCCGGGGTGGGTGCCGTCTCCACGATGAAGCCCGCGTACATCACGTTGATGCGGCGCGTCATCCCGGCCACCACGCCCAGATCGTGCGTGATCAGGATGACGGCCGTCCCCCGCTCTGCCGTCAGGCGCTGGAGCAGCTCGAGGACCTGGGCCTGGATGGTGACGTCGAGCGCGGTGGTGGGCTCGTCCGCGATCAGCAGTTTCGGCTCCAGCGCGAGTGCCATGGCGATCATCACCCGCTGACGCATGCCGCCCGAGAAATGGTGGGGGTAGTTCTTGAGGCGGAGCTCGGGGCTCGGGATGCCGACCATCCCCAACAGCTCGATCGCCCGGTCGCGCGCCTCCCGGGGACCCACCGCCCGATGCGCCCGGATCGTCTCGACCATCTGCTCTTCGATCGTCAGTACGGGGTTCAGGCTCGTCATCGGGTCCTGGAAGATCATCGCGATCTCCTTGCCCCGGAGATCGCGCATCTCCGCCTCGCTCAGCCGTGTGAGGTCTTGGCCCTCGAACACGACCCGCCCGCCCTCGACGCGACCCGCCGGTTTCGGCAGCAGGCGCATGACGGCCAGATTCGTCACGCTCTTGCCGCAGCCCGACTCGCCCACCAGCCCGAGCGTCTCGCCCTCGTCGACATCGAACGAGACACCGTTGACCGCATAGACCGTCCCGTCGTGGGTCCGGAACCGGACGACGAGGTCGCGAACGGACAGGAGCGTCATGTGGCCGTCACCGCTTCAGGCGCGGATCGAGCGACTCGCGCAGTCCGTCGCCGAGCAGGTTGAAGCCGATGGCGCTGATCGTGATCGCGGCGCCGGGGAAGAAGATCAGGTATGGGGCGGACTGCAGGAAGCGCGCCGAATCGGTGAGCATCTCGCCCCATTCGGCGATCCGCGGGTCGCCCGGACCGAGACCCAGGAACCCGAGACCGGCGACGTCGATGATCGCGGTCGCCAGGGCCAGCGTGGCCTGGACGATCAGCGGCGTGAGTGCGTTCGGCAGCATGTGGCGGAGCAGGATCCGGGGCGCGGACGCGCCCATCGACCGCGCGGCGATCACGAAGTCCGACTCGCGCAGGGCGAGCAGGCTGCCGCGCAGCAGGCGGGCGAAGATCGGCGCGTACGAGACCCCGACCGCGAGCATGATCTGGAGCTGTCCGCGGCCCAGCCACGCCACGATCCCGATCGCGAGCAAGATCCCGGGCACCGCGAGCAGCACGTCGGTGATCCGCATCAGGACCGCATCCACTTTGCCGCCCGCCCCGCCCGCGATGGCACCGATGCTGACACCGAAGAACAACCCGAAGACGACGGCGATCACGCCGACCTGCAGACTGAGCCGGGCGCCATAGAGCACGCGGGAGAACTCGTCGCGCCCCAGCAGGTCGGTCCCCATCAGGTGCGCGGCGCTCGGCGGCTGCATCCGGTCGACGATCTTGCCCACCACCGGATCGTACGGGGCGATGAACGGCGCGAAGATGGCCCCCACCACGAAGACCGCGATGCAGAACAGCCCGACCAGCGCCGGGCCGTTGCGCAGCAGACGCTGGAACGCGTCACGCCAGAGGCCGCGGCTGGCGCGCGTCGACGCCGCCCGAACGGCCACCGTCGTGCTCCCGGCCGTCATGTCAGCCGTACCGAATGCGCGGGTTGAGGTAGGCGTAGCCGATGTCCACCACGAGGTTCACCATGAGGAAGATCACCGCAAAGATCAGGATCGACGACTGGATCACGAAATAATCGTGGTCCTGGATCGCATCCACCACCCAGGAACCGACGCCATTCCAGGAAAAGACGGTCTCGGTGATCACGGCGCCCGCCAGCAGACCGCCGACCTCGAGGCCGATGATGGTCGTCACGGGCAACCAGGCGTTGCGCATGATGTGGCGGTCATTCACGCGGCGCTCGGACAGGCCCTTGGCACGCGCCGTCCGCACGTAGTCCTCGTTGCTCACGTCGATCACCGATGCCCGGGTGATCCGTGTGATGATCGCCAGCGGGATGGACCCGAGTGCGATCGCCGGCAGGACGAGGTGGCGGAGTCCGTCGACGAACGCCGCAGGCTGGCCATCGATGATCGCGTCGATCAACACCATGTTCGTGTGAGGGGTCAGGTCGATGCGCGGGTCGAGCTGTCCGGCGGCGGGCAACCAGTGCAGTTGCACGGCAAAGATGAAGACCAGCGAGTAGCCGAGGACGAAGATCGGGATGGAGATTCCGAACAACGAGATCACGGTCACGGTCCCGTCGATCCACCCGTTCGGGTGGCGGGCGGCCAGTCGGCCGAGTGGAATACCGATTCCGACCGCGACGATGAGCGCTCCGATCGTCAGCTCTACGGTGCCCGGAAAGCGGTGCGCGAAGTCACTCAGGACGGACCGACCATTGATGATGCTGTACCCGAAATCGCCGTGCAGCAGGCCGTTGATGTACTGGATGTACTGGATGTAGATCGGCTTGTCTAGTCCCAGCGACTGATGCACCTGCTGGATGAGCGCGGGAGTGGCATGCTGCCCGAGGATCGCGATCGCTGGATCGCCCGGCAGCAGGCGGACAAACGCAAAGAGGATGACCGACAGGCCGAACAGGACCGGGATGGCTCCCAGCACCCGCCGGACGATGTACCTCAGCAACCGGTGTCCGCCCCTGCCTCGCTGCCGCTACCCACGCGACGCGCGCCGGCGACGCGGGGCCGTTCGGCGATGGATTGGGGAGGCCCACAGGGACGTCCCCAATCCCGCCTCACGCCTACTTGTTGAGCCAGACCGAGTTGAATTCCTCGGTCAGGTTGCCGGCCCCGACGAAGCCCATCACGTACTTGGCCGCGGCGCCAGGCGGCGCCGAGTTGACCAGCGGAACCGTCGGCATGTCGGCTGCGATCAGATCTTGCGCCTTCTGCCAGAGCGCCTGGATCTGCGTCGGATCCGTGGCCGCCAGGGCCGCGGTCATGGTCTGGTTCAGCTCGTCGTTCCGGTACGCGAATTCCGGAGACGGCGTGTTGCCGTTGTAGTGGAAGAAAGCCGTCAGGAGGAAGTTGTCGGGCCCGGCCCAGTCACACGTCCAGCCGAGGAGCCACATCGGGAACTTCCCGACCTCCTCGTCGGAGATGTATCCGGTGCGCCACCCCTCGCTCTTGAGGTTGATGGTGAAGCCGACCGCCTGCAGATCCTGCGCGATCGCCTGTGCCAGGCCCTTCGGATCGGGCATATAGGGCCGCACGACGTCTGACGGATAATACAGGTCGATGGTCAGCTGATTGGCCGGAACACCCGACTGCTGGATGAGCTGCTTCGCCTTGGTGGGATCGTACGTCGGCAGGTTCTCTGGCTTGTAGTACTGCGTTGACGGCGGCATCCAGTTATCGGCCGGCTTCGCCAGGCCAGCGTAGAACGCCTGGATGTACGCCTGCTTGTTCACCGCGTAGGCGATCGCCATGCGGATGTCCTTGTTCTGCAGCAGCTTGTGCCCGGCCGGATCGTCGGCGCCCTTCGTGTTGGGGTCCTGGTTCATCGAGATCTGCCCGATGTTGCAGGACTGCCCGCGGTCGATCACCTGCAGGTTACCGCTCGACTGGATCGTCTGGACGTCGGACGGAGAGACCGTCTGCGCGAAGTCGATGTCACCCGACTGCAGCGCCTGCAGCTTCGCGGTCTGGTCCTTGAACGGCTTGAAGACGATCTGATCGAGGTGCGCCATCCCAGCCGGGTCCCAGTAGTTCGGGTTCTTGACCAACGTGACGTGGTCATTGGGGACCCACTCCTTGAACATGAACGGCCCGGTGCCGACCATGCTCTTCCCAACTCCGCCCTGCCCTTGGGCATACGGGTTCTTATCCAGCTGCGGGTTGTTGGCATCGCCCGCCGCCAGCGCGGCCGGACTCTGGATCCCGAACGGCTGAATCGTCTGGCTGATCAGGAAGTTGCTCTGCGGTTGCTTGAGGTGGAAGATCACCGTAGTGTCGTTCGGCGCATCCACCGACGCGATGTTCGAGCTCGCGCCAAATCCGCCGAAGACTGCGCCGTAGTAGTAGGCGTTGTCCTGGAGCGGACCGGCTGGGAAGTTCTTCCACCGGTCATAGTTGTACTTCACGGCTGCGGCGTTGAACGGCGTCCCGTCGTGGAACTTGATGCCGGTCCGCAGCGTGAAGGTGTAGGTCTTGCCATCGGCGCTCACGGTGGGCATGGCGGCGGCAAGGACCGGGATCACGTCGCTGACGGTACCCGGTTTCAGGCCAACGAGCCCCTGCACTACCTGGGCATCTACGTACGACGAATTGCTGTCGCTGATGAGCGAAGGGTCGGCGTAGACCATGTCGCCGTCGAGGCCGACGACGAGCGTGCCACCCTCCTTTGGCGCTCCGGCTGCCGTCGACGCCCCGGGCGAGGGCGCTGCCGACCCGGCCGCGGGCGCGGTGCTGACCGCCGGTGCCGCGGACGACGGCGCCTGCGTGACGGCCGCGCCCGAACAGGCGCTGAACGCGAGACCCGCCACCGCGAGCAACGTGAATAGTCTGGATCGCGCCATGCTCTCCTCCCTGCACAGCTCCCGCCGAGCCGCTCCGCGGCCCGCGCGAGCCTCCATCATGCCACGCTACCGCCCGGCGTGGGCGCCCGGAATACAACCGCCACGCCGGCTCGATCGCCGCCCCGCCCGAGTCTGCGCCCCGGACCGCGCTAGGCCGGCGGGATCGGCGGCGCGACCGACTCCGTCATCAGACCCTCGTGCTCCGCCCGTGTGCGCTCCGCGAAGTGGCAGGCGACGGTGTGGTCCGCGCCCGCCGCGTTCAGCGCCGGGTCGACCGTGGCGCAGATCTCGGGGTTGCCGAGCCGCTCGCGCAGCCAGCAGCGCGGGTGGAAGTGGCAGCCCGAGGGCGGGTCGACCGGCGAGGGGACGTCGCCCTTCAACACGATGCGGCGGCGCTTCACCCGCGGGTCGAGCTGCGGCACCGCCGAGAGGAGCGCGACGGTGTAGGGATGCAGCGGCCGCTCGTAGAGCTCCGCGACCGGGGCCATCTCGACCATGCGCCCCAGGTACATCACGCCGACCCGGTCGCTGATGTACTGCACCACCGAGAGGTTGTGCGCGATGAAG
>JAJYNJ010000074.1 GCA_021786385.1 Chloroflexota bacterium | reverse complement strand
GGGACTGCGTTCGGCGCGGTGGGGACGCACCACATCCGCTTGAGTTACGCGACCTCCCAGGCGAACATCGCGAAGGCGCTGGCGCGGATACGGGACTTCGTCGCGAAGCTCGCGGTGCCGGCGTAGCGCGGGATGCGGGCGTGACGGTTGCGGCATGATGGCGGCAATCGCAGACAAGGGAGCAGCAGCGTGACGCGTTCTGTGGCCGAAGAGCGCGGCCAAGTCCTGGTCGACGAGCTGTATGCGGCGGCCGAGCCCCACTTCCCCGAGTGGGAGGTCCTCAAAGACGTCGTCGATGAGCTGATCGATCTCGCGCTCAACTACCGGCAATCCGGTCATCCAGGCGGCAGCCGCTCGAAGGTGCACATCCTCCTCGCGCTCCTCCTCTCAGGGGCCATGCGCTGGGACATCCGCCGCCCCTGGCGGCGCTTCGCCGATCGCTTCGTGCTCTCGGCCGGCCACACCGTGCCGCTCGTCTATGCCACGCTCGCGGTCCTCAACGAGACGCTACGCGCGCGCCACGAGGCGAGCGCCGATCCGCGCTTCGCGTTTCCCGAGGACGGGCGCTACGCCCTAACGTGGGAAGACCTGCTGACGCTGCGCCACCGCGGCGGCCTGCCCGGCCACGCCGAGATGGCCGGCAAGACGCTCTTCTTCAAGTTCAACACGGGGCCCTCGGGCCACGGCCTGCCGGCCGCGGCAGGCGAGGCGCTCGCCTTGAAGCTCGCCGGCGCCGAGGAGGTGCGCGTCTTCGCGCTCGAGGGCGAGGGCGGCCTGACCCCTGGCGCCAGCCACGAGACCCGCAACGCGGCCTGGGGCCTGGGCCTCTCGAACTTCGTCGTGCTCGTCGACTGGAACGACTACGGGATCGACCCGCACCCCGCCTCCGCGGTGATCCCGGGGACCCCCGCGAGCTGGTTCGGTGCCTACGACTGGCGCGTCACCGGCACGGAAGAGGGGATGGCCTGGGCACCGCTCACACGTGCCGTCTTGGAGGCGGCGCGCGGCGAGAACCCCGCGCGGCGCCCCTCGGTCGCCTGGTTCCGCACGCGCAAGGGGCGCGGCTACGGCACCTACGACGCCGCGAGCCACGGCACCCCCCACCCGCGCAACAGCCCCGCGTTCTGGGCCGCGCGGCGCCCCTTCATGGAGCGCTACGGAGTCGAGTACGAGGGCGTCGACGCGCCCGCCCCGGCCGACCCGGCCGCCCTCGCGGCGCAGGCCGAGGCGAACCTGCGCCTCGCGATCGGGGTGCTCCGCGCACGCCCGGCGCTCATCGAGGCGGTCTCCGAGCGGCTGCTCGAGCTCGCGGCCCAGGTCCCCGACGAGCTGCCGCACTTCCACCTGGGCGGACACGGGAGCGCCCTCTTCGCCGATCCGCGCATCACCGACTACCGGGCGTACCCACCCGCGATCTGGAAGCAGCCCGGCGAGCGGGTCCCCAACCGCGCCGCGCTCGCCGCCTGGGGCGCCTGGGTCAACGCCTACGCCCGCGCCGAGTACGGCCGGCCGCTCTTCATCGCCGCGTCGGCGGACCTCGCCGAGTCGACCAACCTCGCGGGCTTCGCCAAGGACTTCGGCGAGCTCCCGGGCTTCGGTTGGTACGAGCGCGACGCCAACCCCCGCGGGACGCTGCTCCCGAGCGAGATCACCGAGTTCACCAACGCCGGCATGCTCGCCGGGCTCGCCACCGTCAACGTCGCCGAAGATCCCTTCGCCGCGTTCGACGGGTTCTGGGGCGCCTGCTCGACCTACGGCGCCTTCAGCTACCTCAAGTACGGGCCGCTGCGCCTCTTCAGCCAGCTCGCCCAGGACTGCCCGCTGCGGGTGGGGAAGGTCCTCTGGGTCGCGGGCCACTCCGGACCAGAAACCGCGGAAGACTCGCGGACCCACTTTGGCGTCTTCTCCCCCGGGGTCACCCAGCTCTTCCCCGAGGGCCAGCTGATCGATCTGCACCCCTGGGAGTACAACGAGGTCCCCGTGGTCCTGGGCGCGGCGCTCGCGCAGCCCGCGCCGATCGTGGCGCTCCACCTGACGCGGCCGCCGATCGAGGTCCCTGACCGCGCCGCGTTGGGGATCCCCTCGCACTTCGAGGCCGCCCGCGGCGCCTACGTGCTGCGTGCGCCGCGCCCCGATCGCCCCGTCGCCGGGACCGTCGTCGTGCGGGGCACGATGTCGACCGCCAACCTCGTGCGGGTGCTCCCCGAGCTCGACCGGGCGGGACTGAACGTCAAGATCGTCGCCGCGATCAGCCCCCAGCTCTTCGCCGCGCAGGAGCGCGCCTACCGCGAGGCGACCCTCTCGGGCGCCGACCGGCTCGATGCGATGGTGATCACGAACGGCGCGTTCCGCCTGATGCGCGACTGGGTGGACGGCCCGGCGGCGCGCGAGTACTCGCTCTCGGCCGACTGGGACGATCGCTGGCGCAGCGGCGGGACGGTGGAGGAGGTGCTCGACGAAGCGCACCTCGGCCCCGAGCAGATCCTGGCCGCGATCGAGCGCTTCGTGCGCGAGCGGGCGACACGGCTGCGCCGGCTCCGCGAGACACTCGAGCGGCTCGGGGGGTGAGCGACGGGCCCGCTGCGGCGGGCGCTGGCCGCGCCGTCGCACGGCGGCGTCCCCAGCGGTGATCGGTTCACGATAGTGAGGTAGGTGCCAGATGCCGATGCGACGACTCGGACTCGAGCGGGAGCTCGTGGACGCGACGGTCTACGAGAACACAGTCGAGCGCTTCCGCGAGGCCCAGATCGGGCTCCCCACGTTCGCACAGCTCGCCGACCCGGTGCGGATCCCGGAGCGCGTTCGTGCGGCGCTCGAGCGCGTCGGGCCTGACGCCGCCCACCCGCTCAACTTGTTCCGCGTCCACTGGTACAACGACGCCACCCGCCGCGGGATCAGCGCCGTCCCCGACCACGTCGTGCTCCCGAAGGCGCTCACCGGCGTCGACGCGCGGATCGTCGTGGCCCTCGGGGACCGCTTCCCGATGATCGCCGCGCACAAGGTGCTGGCGGCGTATGGCTGTCTGGCGCCCCGCGTCATCACCGGTCAGTTCGACCCCACCCACCACCGCGCGGTCTGGCCATCGACCGGCAACTACTGCCGCGGCGGCGTTGCGATCTCCCGCATCATGGGCTGTCGCGGGGTCGCCGTGCTGCCCGAAGGGATGAGCCAGGAGCGCTTCGACTGGCTGGAGGACTGGGTCGTCGACCCCTCCGACATCATCCGCACGCCGGGCACCGAGAGCAACGTCAAAGAGATCTACGACAAGTGCAACGAGCTCTCGCTCGACCCCGAGAACGTCATCTTCAACCAGTTCTCCGAGTTCGGGAACCATATCGCGCACTACCTGGCCACCGGCACCGCCCTGCAGCACATCTACGAGACGATGCGCGCACAGGAACCCGACCTCGCGCTGCGCGCGTTCGTCTCGGCGACGGGCTCGGCGGGGACGATCGGCGCCGGCGACTTCCTGAAGGAGCGGTTCGGTTCGCTCACCGTGGCGGTCGAGGCGCTCGAGTGCCCAACGCTCCTCTACAACGGCTTCGGCGAGCACAACATCCAGGGGATCGGCGACAAGCACATCCCGCTCATCCACAATGTCATGGCGACCGACGTGGCACTCGCGGTCTCCGACCGGGCCACGGACCGGCTGAACGTCCTCTTCAACACGGAGGTCGGGCGCGACTATCTCGTGCGACGGCGGGGCGTGCCCCAGGCGGTCGTCGAGGCGCTGGCAGCGTTCGGCCTTTCGAGCATCGCGAACGTCTTGGGCGCGATCAAGACCGCAAAGTACTACGCGATGGGCCCGCAGGACGTGATCGTGACGGTGGCTACCGACGGCGCCTCGATGTACCGCAGCGAGCGCGACCTGGCGCTCGGCAAGTACTTCGATGGGCAGTTCGACGAGGTCGCCGCGGGTGAGGTGGCCGGCGAGCACCTCCTCGGCGCGACGACCGACCACCTGCTCGAGCTCTCGCGCGAAGATCGCGAGCGCATCTTCAACCTCGGCTACTACACCTGGGTCGAACAGCAGGGCGTGACGATCGAAGAGTTCCGGGCACGCAAGGAGCAGGGCTTCTGGACCGAGATGCGCAGCATCGTGGAGGACTGGGATCGCCTGATCGACGAGTTCAACGCCCGCACCGGGGTCCTGGAGGCGCTGTGACGGGCGCAGGGGAGACCGCTCCCAGTCGACTGGTCTGCGCCGGCTGCGGCGCCTCGCCGCAGGAGGACGATCCGTACCCCTTCCGCTGCCCCAACGCCGATGCCGGCGACGACACCGACCACGTCCTACGCCGGCGCCTCGACGTCACCGCGGTGCGCTTCCCGACGGCGTTCGAGGCGGCGGCCGAACCGAACCCGTACCTGCGCTATCGGGGCCTCGCGCACGCCTACCACGCCGCCCGGGCGGCGGGCCTGGCCGACGCCGCATACGCCGAGCTGGTCGCGCGCCTCGATGGCGAGATCGCTCGGGTCGATGGCCACGGCTTCGTGGCCACCCCCTTCGCCCGCGCCGACGCCCTCAGCGACCGGCTCGGGTTCGCGTCCGACGGCGGCCTCTGGATCAAGGACGAGACCCGGAACGTGTCGGGCTCACACAAAGCGCGCCACCTCTTCGGGGTTCTCCTCCACCTAGAGGTCATGGAGCGGCTGGGCCGCACCGATCCGGCGCACCGGCGGCGCCTCGCAATCGCCAGCTGCGGCAACGCGGCGTTGGCGGCGGCAGTCGTCGCGGCGGCCGGAGGACGCGCTCTCGACGTCTTCGTGCCGGTGGACGCCGACCCGGCCGTCGTCGAGCGGCTCCGGCAGCTCGATGCGCAGATCACGGTCTGTCCACGCCAATCCGGCGTCGTGGGCGACCCCACGTACCACCGGCTCCGCCGGGCGATCGCCGAGGGCGCCCTCCCCTTCACCTGCCAGGGGAACGAGAACGGGCTCAGCGTCGAAGGCGGCTTCACGTTGGGCTACGAGCTGGCGACCGACCTGGCAGGCGGCCCGCCGCTCGACCGCGTGATGCTGCAGGTCGGCGGCGGCGCCCTGGCCAGCGCCTGTATCGAAGGGCTCGGCGAGGCCGCGGCGCTGGGGGCGCTCGCTCGGGTGCCGCGCGTTCACGCGGTCCAGACGACAGGCGCCTGGCCCCTACCCCGTGCGTTCCAACGCTTGGCGGCGCGATTGCCGCGGGACGCTGGAGCGGCGGAGCACCGCGCCGCGATTGCGTACGCCGCCACCCATCGCTCCGAGTTCATGTGGCCCTGGGAGGAGGAGCCCCACAGCGTCGCCCACGGGATCCTCGACGACGAGACGTACGACTGGCTCGCCGTCGTCGAGGGCATGCTCGACTCGGGCGGCGGCCCGGTCGTGGTGAGCGAAGATCAACTGGTGCGCGCCAACGCGCTGGGCGTCGAGCTGACCGGGATCCCCGCCGACGAAACGGGGACCTCCGGGTTGGCCGGGTTGCTCGCCCTCCGCGAACGGGGCGAGATCGGCGACCACGAGCGAGTCGGGGTCCTCTTCACCGGCGTCCGGCGCTGACGGGGTCGTAGCTAGCGGGGGATGCAGGGACGGCGGTGAGACCGCGAAGGGAGTTCGGCCGTGCGGACCTTGATCGTCAATGGCACTGTGGTCAACGCGTCCGGTGTGGAGCGCGCGGACGTCTTGGTCGACGGAGAACGGATCGCGGTGGTCGGGGTCGATGTCGCCCGTGAACGCGTCGACCGAACGATCGACGCGGCCGGCAAGCTCGTGATCCCGGGCGCCGTCGACATCCACACGCATATGGAGCTGCCGGTGGGCGACGTCGTCGCCTCGGACACGTTCGAGACGGGCACCCGGGCTGCCGCCTTCGGGGGCACCACGACCATCGTCGACTTCGCCACCCAGTCGATGGGGCGCCCACTTCGCGAGGGGCTCGAAGCGTGGCATGTCAAGGCCGATGGCCACGCCTGCATCGACTATGGGTTCCACATGGCGATCTGCGACGTCACGGACGCAACGCTGGCCGAGATGGACGAGCTGGTGCGCGAGGGCGTCACGTCCTTCAAACTCTTCACCGCCTACCCCGGCCGAATGTACAGCGACGACGGGGAGATCCTGCGCGCAATGTTCCAGGCGGCCGACAGCGGGGGGCTGATCCTGATGCACGCCGAGAACGGGATCGCCATCGACGTCTTGGCAGCGCGCTACGTGCGGGCGGGCCTGACCTCGCCGTGGTACCACGGGCTCTCACGCCCCGCGACGCTGGAGGCGGAGGCCGTCAACCGGGTCGCCCGGATGGCCGACGTGGCGGGGATCCCCGTTTACATCGTGCACCTCTCCTCACGCGACGCGCTCGAGGAGGTGCGTCGGGCCCGCGAGCGGGGGACCACGGTCTACGCCGAGACATGCCCCCAGTACCTCTTCCTGTCGGACGCAGATCTGGCCCGTCCGGACGGGGCGGCGTTCGTCTGCGCGCCTCCATTGCGCCCGCGGGACCATCAAGCCGCGCTCTGGGACGCCCTGATCAGTGGGGAGCTGCAGCTCGTCAGCACCGATCACGCGCCGTTCGACCTCCACGGGCCGAAGACCCTCGGCCACGACGACTTCCGCCTCATCCCCGGCGGTGTCCCGGGCGTCGAGGAACGGGTGGACCTGATCTACGACGCAGGCGTCGTGGGTGGCCGGATCTCGCTCCAGCGATGGGTCGAACTGATCTCCGCCGCTCCGGCGCGGCTGGCGGGCCTCGAAGGGCGCAAGGGCGTGATCACGCCCGGGGCCGACGCCGACATCGTGATCTACGACCCGAACCGCCGGCACACCCTCAGCGCCAGCACGCACCACATGAACGTCGACTACTCGTGCTACGAGGGCCGCGTCGTCCAAGGGGGCGCGGACGTGGTGCTGAGCCGGGGCGAAGTGATCGTGGACCATGGTCAGTGGCTGGGACGGGCGGGGCACGGCCGGTTCCTGAAGCGGAGCACGGTCGCCACGCGGCCCTGACCGCGAACCTGCGGGCCAAGTTGCCCGCCACGGTTCCCGGCCTCGGCCGAGGCCGGGCCTGTCGCCGATCGGACCCCGCCGGACTAGGCCTACGCGGGCAGCGCCGGCGCAGGCACGCGGGAGCCGCCCGACGCCGCGGTCGGGATGTGTGGCAGCGAGCCGGTCACGCCGGCCAGCACCGTCGCCATGATCGCAGCCGGCTCGAGCGAAACGGACTCGCCAGCGACCGGCCCGGTCGTCTCGAGCTCCAGGAGCGCGAACGTCTCGCGCTCGAGCACGGCTCGGAAGCTGGGCGCGGTGTATTCGATCCGCTCCCCCACCGCGATCCGGTGGGTGCGGCCTTCGAAGCGGGCCTCCATGACGCCGTCCCCCAGCAGCATGTAGGCGTTCGAGGCCTGCGCCTCGAACTCGGCCCGATCCAGGTAGAGGCGCGGCTTGTCGAGATAGGGCTTGCCCGAGGTGGGGCAGACCGTCACGCAGTTGCCGCACTCGTTGCAGAAGTCGGTCAACACCGCGATCTGGAGCCGTTGGTCGACGTCGAACGGCGTCGAACCGGTCGTCACCACGGCACCGTCGACCACCGCCAGGGTGGGCAGCTGCGCGTGGACCGGTTCCGTCTCGTAGGTCATCAGCGCCATGTTGGGACAGACGCCCACGCAGAGGCTGCAGATCTTGTCGCAGTCGAGGCAGCGGCTCGCCTCGCGCATCGCCTCCTCGGTGGAATACCCGAGCACCGTCTCCTCGAACCCGCCGCGGCGATCCAGCTCGCTCACCCGGATCGGCACCCGGTACTCGCGTCGAGCCCGCCGCACCACGAGCGCCTGGAACTCCGAGCGCTCGAGCTTCGGCGGTGACGCGGTCGACTCGCCCCACGGCGTGGCGCCCAGCGCGGCGGCGATGGCGCGGGCGGCCCGCTTGCCGTCGGCGGCGGCCTTCACGATCGACGCGGGGCCTCGCCCGGCCACGTCACCACCGGCATAGACGCCTGGAATGGAGGTCTCGAGGCTCGCCGGGTCCACCTCGATGTACCCGGCGGGTGTCAGGGCCGGCGGCTGGTCTCCGAACAAGTCGAGGACCGCGTGCTGGCTGATCGCGAGGATCAAGGTGTCCAACTCGAGCTCGAACTCGGAGCCCGGGACGTCTTCGGGAACCTTGCGCCCGCTGGCGTCGCGCGCACCGCGGTAGGCCGTGCGGACGCAGACCACCCCGGTCAGCTTGCCGTCGGCGACCCGGAGCGCGGTCGGCCGCGCCAGTTCCGCGATCGAGATCCCCTCCTCCCGGATCGCATGGATCTCTTCGCGATCGGCCGGCATCTGGTCCACCGTCCGTCGGTAGATCAGTGAAACGGAGGAAGCGCCCACGCGGCGCGCCGTCCGCACGCAATCCATGGCGGTATCTCCGGCCCCCACGACACCGACGCGGGGCCCGATCGCGATCGGGTGCCCCTCGCGGACGCTGCGCAGGAAGGTGACACCGTCGATTACTCCCGCGGCGTCTTCCCCGGGCAGGCCCAAGCGCTTCGCCCGCTGCGCGCCTGCCGCAACGAAGATGGCCACGAACCCCTCGCGCCGCAGCCCCTCGATCGTCAGGTCGACGCCGGCGCGCTGGCCGTATCGGAACTCGACACCCAACCGCTCGAGAACCGCAAGGTCTCGGTCGATCGGGGCCTGTGGCAGCCGGTAGACCGGGATCGCCCCACCGACCATCCCGCCGGGGTAGGGATGCTCGTCGAAGACCGTGACGGCGACCCCTGCGTACGCCAGCCACTCGGCGGCCGCCAGGCCAGCTGGCCCGGCACCGATGACCGCCACGCGCTTCCCGGTCGCCGGCTTCGCCGCGAACAGCGTCGGGCGCGCCTCCTGTTCCATGATGAAGCGTTTGATCTGGCGGATCGCCAACGGCTGGTCGAGGTGCGTGCGGATACAGGTGTTCTCGCACAGGTGGTCACAGACTCGGCCGAGAACCGCCGGCAGCGGGTTGTCCAGCCGCGTGATCCGCACCGCTTCCTCGAAGTCACCGGAACGCACCGCAGCCATGTAGCGGGGCACCTGCTGGTCGACCGGGCACTCGTCGAGACAGGGCGCCGTGATGCAGTCGAAGGGACCGAGCTGCCGCGGGGTCTTGGAACGGTCGGTGCGGAACGAGTCCTTCTGGTATCGCCAGTCGTGCCGGACCTGGTCGGCATACCTCCGGAGGTTGAACCGTGCGCACGCCCCGACGTCACCGCCGTCTGCGAACCCTCCGGCCTGGGCCGTCCGGCGGACGAACTCGTCGATGTCGCCGGCCCCCACTGCGTCGAACGCCGCCTCGACCTGTTCCGGGTACTGCAGCATCCGCAGGTAGCCACCGGATTTCAACAGGTCCGAGGTCACGGTGACGGTGCGCACCCCTGCGGCGAGCAGGGAGGCGACGTTGAAGGCATCGGCACCCCCAGCGAACGAGATCGGCACCTCCGAGCCGAACTCCTCGGCGATCGCAGACGCGAGGTTCGTCGTGACCGCGTGCAGTGGTCGGCCCGAGAGGTACATGGTGGCGTCACGCTCGAAGACGCTGCGCCAGTTCCCCACTTCGAGGGTGTTCGTCAGCTTGAGACCGAAGACGCGGCCCCTCGCTGCCGCTGCCCGTCGCAGGTTGTGGAACATGGGGACGGCGTCGCCCCACTTCAAATCGTGCTCGAACGCCTCGTCGGGGATCGGCACGTCGCGGAACCCAAGGTCGTCGTTCACGATCCGCCGAACCCGTTCGGCGCCCAGCAGGGTCGGGTTGCACTTGACCAAGGTATGGAGACCCCGCTCCTCGAGCAGGTACGAGGAGATCCGTTCGATCTCGTCGGGGGGGCAGCCGTGCATAGTGGAGAGGGTGACGGAATCGGAAAGGCGCGTCGGAATCTCGACCTCCCGCACGCCCGGGAACCGCTTGGCCACGATCTCCACGTATGCCGGCAAGTACGCCGATGCGTCGGCCATGGCGTCCAGGTACCACTGCACGTTGGGCTGCTTGATCCCCTCGAAGTTGTACCCGACGCTCATGTTGAAGACGATCCCCGGGCGTGCTCCGGGCCAGCCGAACTCGTGGTGCAGCGCGTGGATCAGGACCCAGGCGCGCAGGTATTCGTCGAACGACTGGTGGATCTTGAGCTCCTGCGACCACTCGACGTTGTACCCCTCGTCCTGGACGTCGATGCAGGGCTTGTTGACGTCGAGCTCGTCCAGGGTTTGGACCGTCTTGAGCTCGATCATCCTGGCGCCGACGAGCCACGCCGTCACGATGTTCTGCGCCATCTGTGTGTGGGGCCCGGCCGCGACTCCGAACGGGGTCTCCAGTTCCACGCCGTACTCGCGGCGTCGGAAGCGGTGCTCCGGGCGCGGGACGAAGAAGGCCGAGCGGGGCACGTTGAAGAGCGAGTCCCGTGTCCGCAGCTCGGTGGAGACCCAGTCGGTGAGCTGTTCCATGGTGATGGGGTGGAACCGGTCGGACATGGGGCGCTCCTCGTCAGCGGGTCGTCGTGTCTGCGTGTCGCGGGTGTGGGACCTGGCGCCAGGCGGTCATAGGCGAGCGTGCAGGCGGGCCGCTTGCTCGCGCGCCTTGGCCTGGATCTCGGCCCCGTCCACGCGCGTGGGATGGCCGTCCTCCCAAACCACTGAACCGCCGACCTCGACCCGGAGGGGTCGGATCCCCGGCGTGAACGCGATGTGCCAGGGGTCCATCGGCTCGTATGACCAGGTCACGCGGTCCTCGCGAGCCTCGGGGACCAGATCCCAGCCGGCCTGCAGCCAACGCCAGGCGGTCTCTGGGGTCGCAGTCACGTCCACCGAACGGTGCAGCGCGTAGGCGAGGCGGAACGTCTCGATCATGTGCGCTCCGATCCCATCCGTGCCGAGCGCGACCGGATTGGCAAAGCGGGCCGGGTTGGCGTAGCCGACGGCGTTGTTGAGGTTCGAGAACGGATTGTGCAGGATCGTCCCAGCCAGGCGGTGGTCGGTCGGGAGGTGCACGCCATGGGCCAGCAGCCAGTTGTCCCTGGTGTACGGGACGAGCCGGGCCGGCGCCTCCGCGTCTTCGGGTCCCTCGCAGACATGGACGTGGACCCCGACCCCGAACTCAGCGGCGAGTGCGGCCGCCTCTTCGAGCGTCGCGTCGGAACAGGTGAATGCGGCGTGGATCCCGACCAGACCGCGGCCTCCCGCGGTCAGGAACCGTCGGTTCTCCTCGAGCCCGCGCCGCGCCCCGTCCGGGCCATGTCGGTCGGTGACGCCGTAGGCGCACACGACGCGCACGCCGACCTCGGCGCAGGCGTCCGCGATGACGGAGAGCGACCCCTCGATCGCGTTGGGCGACTCGTGGTGATCGACGATGGCCGTGGTGCCCGACGCCAGCGCCTCCAGCGCCGCCAGACGCGCTGACCAGGCGAGCATCTCCAGATCCAGCGCGGTATCCAGCCGCCACCAGATCTGTTCGAGGATCTCGCGGAAGTTCGTCGGGGTGCGGGGCGGTGCGGGCATCCCTCGGGCGAGCGCCGAGTAGATGTGGTGGTGCGCGCACACAAGGCCGGGGGTCTGGGCGGGCGAGAATTCCTGCATCGGGACGCGCTCCTCTGTCAGATAGGGCTGGCACCAGCGACCGCCGAGGGCTGAGTCGCTGCGCTGGGCGTTCCAGGGTGGACCCCGGCCATCATCATGCCGATCTCCTCGCGGGAGGTGGTTCGCGGGTCCGCGGCGCCGATGATCGTCCCCTCGTACATCACGAGGATCCGATCGGACAGGGTCATGATCTCATCGAGGTCCTCGGAGATGATCAGGATCGCGGTCCCGTCTTCGCGCTGGGCGATCAGCCGCTGGTGGATGTAGAGCGACGCCGAGACGTCGATCCCACGGGTCGGCTGCGCGACGAGGAGGACGCGCGGATGCGCCGACAGCTCGCGCGCCATGATCAGTTTCTGGATGTTGCCGCCCGAGAGGTTCCGAGCGGGGGTCTCCAGGCTCGGCGTCTTCACGTTGAAGGCATCGACGAGCTCCTGGCAGTGGCGCCGGATCGCCCCGCGCCGCAGGAACCCGAAGCGAGCGTACGCCCGGCTCCGGTAGTCGACCAAGAGCAGGTTGTCAGCGACGCTGAACTCGGTCACGACGCCGTCCCGCATCCGCTCCTCCGGCACGTACCCGAGACCTGCTGCGCGGGCGGCGGCGGGACCCCGGCCGCCCAACTCGATGCCGCCGACGGTGATGCTCCCGGCGACGGGCGTCCGGAGACCGGCGATCGCCTCGGCCAGCTCGCGTTGGCCGTTTCCCGCGACGCCGGCGATCCCGACGAGCTCGCCAGCCCGCACGTCGAAGCTGACGCCCCGTACGGCCTCCGTACCCCGGTCACTCCGCACGTGCAGGTCGCGCACGAGCAGAGTCGGCTCGCCGGTTGTCCCCCTGGGTGGGGGCTCTTCGGTCGCCACCTGGTGGCCCACCATCATCTCGACCAACCGAGCCCGGGTCGCCTTGGCGGCCGGGAGGGTCCCCACCACCCGGCCGTTGCGCAGTACCGTGATCCGATCGGAGAGCTCCAGGACCTCCCGAACCTTGTGCGAGATGAAGACGAGCGCTCGGCCATTGCGCGCCATCCGGCGCAAGACCGTGAACAGGTCTTCGACCTCCTGAGGGGTCAGGACGGCCGTCGGCTCGTCGAGGACCAGGACCGCCACGTCACGGTAGAGGGCCTTGATGATCTCGACGCGCTGCCGCTCGCCGACCGAGAGCTGCCAGACGAACGCCTGCGGGTCCACGCGCAGGCCGTACGCCTCCGAGAGCTGCCGGATCCGAGCGGAGACGACGTCGAGGCCGGTCAGCGGACCCCGGGCCGATCTGGTACCGAGCGCGACGTTCTCCGCCACCGTGAGGGTGTCCACCAACATGAAGTGCTGGTGGATCATCCCAATGCCGTGGTGGATCGCGGCGGCGGGCGAGTGGATCGTCACCCGCTGCCCGCCGATCCAGATCTCACCCTCATCGGGGTGATAGAGCCCGTAGAGCACCCGCATCAGCGTGCTCTTGCCGGCGCCGTTCTCACCAAAGAGCGTGTGGACCTCGCCGGCCCGTACGTCGAAGTCGACGTGGTCGTTGGCGACCACCCCGGGAAACCGCTTGGTGATGCCGCGCATCTCCAAGATCGGGACGCCGGGGTTGTCAAGTGCGCCCCCCGGGGCGGTCGCCTGCGCGTTCATCCTTCCTGACGGCTCATCTGTCGCGGGTACGAACGTTCTCCGTGATCACTGCGGGACGTTGACCAACCCGTCGGTGATCCCCTTGATCAGCTCGTCGGCTTTGGCCTTCACGTTCGCGGGCAAGTTGAAGCCTGAGTTGAACTGGATCGTCTCGCCGCCGTTGCCCAAGGTCACCGTGTAGGTGGCGCCGCCCAGCTTGCCGCCCCGGATCTCGGTGATGATCTGTTCCAGGATCGGGGCCCAGTTGTAGATCTGGCTGGAGACCACGTTGTGGGGAGCCAAGGAGACCTGGGTCCACTGCGTGCCGAACCAGGGGAGGTTGTCGGCGCGGGCGACACCGATCGCGCCCACGACAGCCTGCGCGGTCCCCGTCAGGACATCGGCCTTGTTGGAGACGAAGGTCTTGGCCGCCGTGGCGAAGAGGCTCACGTCGCTGAAGGAACCGGTGTAGACCGGGATGCAGCTGATCGTGGGGTCCACGGACTTCGCGCCGGCGCAGAACCCATCGACGTACAGCTTGGCGTCACCGACCGCGATCGGCCCGATCACCCCGAGCACCTTGCTCGTGCTCAGCATCGCGGCCATGGCACCCTGAACGTAGCCGCCCTCGTTGGAGTTCGCCTGGTAGGCAAAGATGTTGGGCTGGTTGAAGGTGGACCCCGCGGTGCCCCAGGCGAACGAGACGTTGGGGAACTGCGGTGCCAGCTGCTGCAGCGTCGAGCCGTACTGCGATCCGTGGGCGATCACCAAGTTGTAGCCCTGCGAGGCGTAGCTCCGGATCACGTTGGCCGCCGTTGAGACCACGAACTGGTTGTCAGAGATCGCCACCTGGAGGTTGTAACGCGCCTTGATCGAGTTCAACGCCTCCACCATCGACTGCGTGAACGCCAAGTCGTTCACGGCACTCGGCGCTACGAGGGCCACCTTCAGCGTCGTGGCCGATGTGGCACCCGAGGCGGCCGCCGCAGCGCTGGCGGGCGCGGTCGCCGCGGGGGCTGGGGTAACGGAGCTCGAGGCCGCCGGCGCCACACTTGCGGGCGCTGCGGCGCTCGACACGGGGGCCGGGCTGCTGCTGCTTCCGCATGCAGCCGCGACGAGGGCCGCTACGGCGAGGAGCGCGGGCAGCGCTCTCCGGTGCACAGGTCGTTGCATGGTCGGTTCCTCCTCTTGATCACGAGACTGGGTGAGCGCTTCGGACGCACCGCCGTCAGATCACGCCTCTCTTTCGTATGGCTTGCCGAGCGCAGCCGGCTGCCGGAAGCGCCGGGCAACGAACAGGAGCGCCAACACAGTGATCACCGCCGGCGCCGTCGCGGCCAGGTCGGACCCACTCAACGGGATGATCCCCAGCGACTTCCAGGTCAGGATGATCGCCCCCACCAGCCCGTAGAGGAGCGACCCAGCCATCACGCCGCTCGGGCGCCATGCGCCGAAATAGACCAACGCGACAGCGATGAACCCTTCGCTCTGCGTGAGGTTCACCTGGAAGATCCCGTCATAGAGGAGGAGGCTCGCTCCGGCGAGTCCAGCGAAGGTGCAGCCGAGCAGCACCGTCGACCATCGGATGCGCGCGACGCTGACTCCCAGGCTGTCCGCGGCGGCCGGGTTCTCGCCGGCCGCACGGATCTTCAGTCCGTAGGTCGTGTGGTTCAACACGAACGCCACCACGGGGACGAGCAGGAACGCCAGGTAGACCAAGGGGCTTTGATCGAAGAACATCCCGCCGAGGACAGGGATCTGGTCGAGGAGCGGGATCCCAACCTGGGGCGGCGTCGTGATCGGGAGCGGAGTCCCGACGAGCTTCTGGAAGAGCAGATCGCTGAACCCGAGCCCGAAGAGATAGACCCCGATCCCGCTGATCCCCTGCTCGGCCTTGAGGGTTACGCTGACCGCCGCAGTGACAACCCCCATGAGGAGACCAGTCCCCATGCCGGCCAAGATCGCCAGCAGCACATCGTCGGTGCGCAGCGCGACGTAGTACGTGGCGAACGCGGCCAGCAACATGATCCCGTCGACGCCGAGGTTGATGACACCGCTGCGCTGACCGAGCGTCTCACCGAGCGCCGCCAGCAGAAACGGCGTGGCCAGTGCGATCCCAGCCGCGACCGTGGAGGTGAGTACCGCCGCGGTGAAGAACTGACTCATGCGCCGTCACCACCCACGGCGGCCGCTGGCGGCGGCTCGCCTCGGCGCAGCGTCGGCGGGTTGGCGCCCCCGAACGCCGCAAGAGCCGTCGACTGCGACCGTGCCCGGCGACGGAGGTACTCCAGAGAGACCACCAACACCACCACGATCCCACTCAGCGCGGTCACCAGGTCGGATGGCACGCCGGTCGCAACCTGCAACGCCGATCCACCCACGATGAGGCCACCGAAGAGGAACGCCGAGACGATCGTCCACAGCGGATTGAGGCCCCCGAAGAGCGCCACGACGATCCCGTTGAAGCCGGCCGAACCGGTGAACCCGGTGAGGCTGCCGTCGGTGACCATCCGATGCGAAATGGAACCGAACACGAGGATCGACCCGGCGAGGCCGCAGGCAGCTCCGCTCAGCGTCACCGCCCAGACGATCGTCCGCTTGACCGGCATCCCCGCATACGCCGACGCGTCCCGCGACAGTCCCACGGCCCGCAACCGGAACCCGAAGGTGGTACGCCAGAGCAGGAGATACGCGGCGATCGCGACCAGGACCGCGATCAGGACGCCCAGGTGGAGCTGCGTGCCGGGGACCAGGATCGGCAGCCAAGCGTTGCGGGAGAGGAGCTGCGTTTCGGGAATGAGGCCGCCGACGGACGCTTGCGAATGATCGACCATCGGCCCGGCCAGCAGGTAGTTCATCACCTGGACCGCCACCAGGTTCAGCATGATGGTGCTCAGGATCTCGTTGACGTTGTACTGCGCCTTGAAGAAGCCGGGGATGGCGCCCCAGATCGCTCCCCCGGCGGTTCCCGCCAGCAGCACCAGCGGGATCAAGACGACGCTCGGCAGTTCGGGGAAGGCGAGCGCGGTTGCCGCACCCGCCAGCCCGCCCATCGCGATCTGGCCCTCGCCCCCGATGTTGAACACGTTGGCCCGGAAGGCGATGCAGATCCCGACACCGACCAGCAGGAGCGGCGCGGCCTGGAACGCCGTGCTGCCGAGCGCGTAGCTCCCCCCGAAGGCTCCCACGAGGAGGGCGCGATAGCCAGTGAGCGGGTTTGCACCGAGCGCCAGCATCATGACGGCACCAAGGACCAAGGCGCCGAGGAGGGCGGAGGGGATCGCCAACCAGCCCAGCATGGAGCGGCCCCACTCCATGCGATCGCCGATCCGGCGCGCAACAACGTCGACCGCCCCTGGATCGTCTGGTACACGCTGGCCCACGGTCGCCCCTCGCTCGCTCAACCAGACCGGCCGAGGAACCCGGTTCGGCGGCGGACGCGGCCACCGGTCGCCAACCGCGACCGATCTGCCACGTTCGACCGCTGCACGAGCTCTCCAGCCATCAGACGCCAGTCCTCCGACATCTTGCGCCCTTGTCGCCGATTCTGTCCTACCATGACAAGGGCCATTTGGAGTGTTTCGAAGACCGTGATGCTGTCGACCGCGATCGATGCAGCATCGAGCAACGACGGATCAACGGGCCGCCGATGGCGCCCCGTCCGCCGGAGCCGCCCGCTGCCAGCGCCATACTTCGGGCCGAACGGCACTTGCCGGTCGCGTGGTCGGCGGTATTATGGCGCGTCGGAGACGTCAGATGACTAGCGTCTGACACCCAACCGAGGGAACAGCGTGGTCCAATCGTCTTCATCCGCGCGAAACCCGTGCTCCACGTCACACGTGACCGAAGAAGGAGCGTCCACTTTTCCGGACCGGCCGCGGTATGCCCACGCGGGAGGCGGTCGCGTCCTGCACCGCTGCGCTAGGCGGAGCGGCACGGCAGACGGAGGCGAGAGATGGTCCGCCGCAACGTGACGTTGGCCCGGCAGGCGGCCCAGGAGATCATCGAGGGGATCCAGTCCGGCGGGCTCGCCGGTGACGATGGGCTCCTCCCCTCGGAAGCCGTCCTCAGCCGACGCCTCGGGGTCAGTCGCGCAACGCTTCGCGAGGCGCTCTCACAGCTCGAACACGGGGGGCTGATCGTCCGGCGGCACGGGATCGGCACCTTTCTGGCGAGTCGACAGCCGCTGGTCGAATCGGGCGTGGAAGAGCTCGAGAGCATCGAGACCCTCGCGCGCAGGACCGGCGTGGAGATCCACATGGGCGACTGCGACGTGCAGGAGCGCCCCGCGTCGGTCGAGGAGGCCTCGGCACTGGGAGTGCCGGCAGCATCCCAAGTGCTCGTGGTGGAGCGCGTGATGATGTCCCAGGAGCGACCGATCGCGTTCTTGGTGGACGTCCTGCCGACGGAGTTCCTCACGCTCCAGGACCTGGGGACCTCGTTCCGCGGGTCGGTGCTCGACTTCATCCTCGAACGCGGTACGCCGCCGCTCCAGCATTCCTACACGGAGATCAATGCAGAGGCCGCCAGCTCCGACCTGGCGAAACGCCTGCAGCTTCGAACCGGGGCACCATTGCTGCGGTTCGTAGCCCAGCTCTACGAGACGCACGGGCGGGTCGTCGACTACTCGATCAGCTACTTCCGTCCCGGGCAGTTCCGGTTCCACGTGGTCAGGCGCGTGCGTCAGTTCCCGATGTCGGCGTTCGAGGGATCCGCACCCGACTCGGCGCTGGTACACGCTCGGTAGGACGCACCGTGACCCCTCTCACACCCCTCTGCGCGGCGAGCGACTGGACGATGTCTCCGTAGTTCCCCGAGCATGCCGCGAGTGTGCGGACGGGCAGTGCATCCCCGGGGAGCGCTGCCGGCAGGCTGCGCGTCGCGATCCGACCGCGTCGCGCGCGGCGCACCGCCACCCGACGCCCACCACCCAGCCTTCCGGTTCGGTCGTGCCAACTCCATCGAATGAAAGGTGACAGATCGTGCGCAGCTTCATCGGCCGTGACATCCTCTCTCTCAAGGACTTCGAGCGAGCGGAGTTCTTCCGCGTCTTCCAGGTCGCCGAGGACCTCAAGCCGATCGCCCGGGACCGGCGCAACAGCGACCTGCTGAAAGGCAAGACGCTCCTCACCGCCTTCTACCAGCCCAGCACCCGCACCCGCCTCGCCACCGAGGCGGCGATGCACCGCTTGGGCGGCCACGTGCTCGGCTTCTCCGACGCGAAGATGACCCGCGCCGGCGATTTCTACCAGGAGTCGATCAAGGACACCGTCCACATGCTGGAGTACTACGGCGACGTGATCGCCATGCGGCACTTCCAGCAGGGCGCTCCGGCGGAGGCCGCGCGGTGGGCGAGCGTCCCGGTCATCAACTGCGGCGACGGCTGGGGCGAACATCCCACCCAGGTGCTCACCGACCTCTACACGACCTGGCTCGAGAAGGGGACGCTCGACGGCCTGACCTTCCTCTGCGTGGGCGACATGCGGATGCGCACGATGCACTCGATCCTCTATGCGCTCTCGCAGTTCGCCTCCGAGGCGATCGTGGTCGGCCCGCCCGAGATGTCGCTCCTCCCCGAGTTCAAGGCCGAGCTCGACGAGCGCAACGTCCGCTACCGCGAGGCCGAGTCGGTCGTCGACGTGATCGACCAGGCCGACGTGATCTACATGGAGCCGGTGGTGCAGCCGGACTACACCAAGGCCCGCGATGAGCGCGGCGCCGAGGTCGGCCGCACGCCGGAGGCGTACCGGGTCACGCGCGAGCTGCTGAAAGCGCGGGCCAAGGAGGACGCGATCATCCTGCACTCGCTCCCCCGCATGGACGAGCTCCCGCCCGACGTCGATGCCACGCGGCACGCACGTTACTGGGCCGAGGCGTTCAACGGCGTCGTGATGCGGATGGCGCTCCTCTCGCTCGTCCTCGGCGCAGCCGAGTGACGCGAGGCAGCACGGGACAGTCGAAGGAGAATCGATGCAGACGAACCTGCGCGGCCGAGACTTGATCGGCACCCAGGACTGGACGAAGGAGGAGCTCGAGACCGCCCTCGAGGTCGCTGCGGAGCTGAAGCGCGACCGTGCGCTCGGGCGCCCCCACCCCTACCTGCGAGATCGCGTCCTGGCGATGCTCTTCTTCTTCTCGAGCACACGGACGCGGGCCTCGTTCGAAGCCGGGATGGCACAGCTCGGGGGTCATGCCCAGTTCATCGAGAGCCGCACGACCCAGATCGCGCACGGCGACACCGCCAAGGAGATCGGGGAAATCCTGGGCCGCTACAACGACGGGATCGCGATCCGCAACGTGGACTGGGGCGTCGGCAACCGCTACATCAACGACGTCGCGGCTGCGAGCCGAGTCCCGGTCCTCAACATGCAGTGCGAGTACTTCCACCCGTTCCAGGTGCTTGCCGATCTCTTCACGATCCAGGAGAAGTTCGGCGACCCGCGCGGCCGCACGATCACCGTCAGCTGGGCCTACGCGTCGAGCTATCAGAAGCCGATGAGCGTCCCGATCGACCTGACCTTGCTGACCACCCGCTTCGGGATGAATGTGCGGCTGGTCCACCCGCCGGAGTTCCGGCTCCCCGCGGATCTGGTCGAGCAGGCCAAGGAGAACGCGCGCCGGTCCGGCGGCAGCTTGGAGCTGATGGACGACTTCGACGCCGGGATCCGCGGCAGCCAGGTCGTCTACGCCAAGAGCTGGGGACCGTTGCTGGTCGCCAAGGACGACGCGGAAGGGGCGGCGATCGCCGCCCGCTACACCGACTGGATCACCGATGGCCGGCGCATGGCGACGGCGGCGGAGGACGCGATCTTCATGCACCCGCTCCCAGCCGACCGCAATGTGGAGGTCACCGATGAGGTGATCGACGGGCCGCACTCGGTCGTCTACGACGAAGCCGAGAACCGGCTCCACGTCCAGAAGGCAGTGATGGCGCTCACCATGCGGTGAGTGGAGCACGCCGGCCGGGCAGCGCGGCGCGCACCGCTGCCCGGCCCTTCACCCAGGCAGGCATCGAAGAGGGGTAGGTCGAGGGCCACATGAGCAAGGTCGCGGTTGTCGCCGTGGGCGGCAATTCCCTCATCAAGGACGCACAGCACCAGACGGTGCCGGATCAGTACACCGCGGCCGTCGAATCGAGCCGACACGTGGCCAGCATGATCGAGCAGGGCTGGGATGTCCTGCTCACCCACGGCAACGGCCCACAGGTCGGGTTCATCCTGCGCCGCTCGGAGCTCTCCCGCGCAGAGCTGCACCCGGTGCCGCTCGACTACTGCGGCGCGGACACCCAGGGCTCGATCGGGTACATGTTCCAGCGCGCCCTGCGCAACGAATTCCAGCGCCGCGGCATGCGCAAGTCGACCGCGACCGTGATCACCCAGACCCTCGTCGACCGCGACGACCCCGCGTTCCAGAACCCGACCAAGCCGATCGGCTCGTTCATGGATCGGGAGACCGCGCTGGCGCACCAGCGGGACGACGGCTGGCACGTAGTGGAAGACGCGGGCCGCGGCTGGCGCCGCGTGGTGCCCTCGCCCCTCCCCCGCAAGATCGTCGAGTTCGACGCCATCGTGGCGCTGATCCAGGCGGGCTTCACCGTGGTCGCGTCCGGCGGCGGCGGCATCCCCGTGGTGGAGCAGGATGGCCAGATCGAGGGCGTGGAGGCCGTGATCGACAAGGACTACGCGGCCTCCACGCTGGCGCGCGACCTGAAGGCGGACCTCTTCCTGATCACCACGGCGGTGGAGAAGGTCGCCCTCAACTTCGGCAAACCGAACCAGGAGTGGCTGGACCGGCTGACCCTGGCCGAGGCGAAGGAGTACCTCGCGCAGGGGCATTTCCACAAGGGCTCCATGGGGCCCAAGATCCAGGCGATCATCTGGTACCTGGAGGCAGGCGGTCGGGAGGCGTTGATCACGAGCCCAGAGCACATCGAACGCGCGCTGGCCGGCGAGACGGGCACCCGGATCGTCCCCTGACGCTGACGAGCGCGCCACCGATGCGGCAGCTCGGACACCGCCGCCCGCAGCGGCGATACGGACAAGCGGTGTAGGGTTTCCGAGCGGTTCTCGCGCGAAAACAGGACGAAAGGATGTGGTGGACGACGTGACTGGGATCGAGCGACAGCTGGGGGGCAGCCTCGTGCACGTCGAGTTCACCCTGAACGGCCGGGCGGTCGCGGCCGACGTACGTCCGGACGCGTCGCTGCTCGAGCTCCTGCGAGACGAGTTCGGCCTCGTCTCGGTGAAAGACGGCTGTGCCCCGGAGGGCTCATGCGGGGCATGCACCGTGCAGCTCGACGGCCGCGCGGTGGTCTCGTGCGCCCAGCCCGCCGTCAGGGCCGCAGGGCACAGCGTCGTCACGCAGGATGGCCTCCCCCCGGCGGTCCGCCAGCAATGGGCGGACGCCTTCGTGGCCGCGGGCGCCTCGCAGTGTGGGTTCTGCTCACCCGGGATCTTGATGAAGTGCGAGGCGCTCCTCAGCCGGAACCCGACGCCCTCCCGCGCGGAGGTGGCCCGCGCCCTGGCGGGGAACCTTTGTCGCTGCACGGGATACGTGAAGATCATCGACGCCGTCGAGCTCGTGGCACAGGCTCGCCGCGGCGTGCCGCTCCCCCGGATCGAGACGAGCGGCCGGGTTGGCACCCGAACAGCCCGGCTGCGGGGCCGGGAGCTTGCGCTTGGCGAGAAGCCGTACGTCAACGACATCGTCGTCGCCGGACTGCTCCATGGCGCCGCGCGCTTCTCGGACCACCCGCGGGCCCGCGTGCTCCGGATCGACGCCTCGAAGGCGCGCAGCTACCCCGGAGTGGTGGCGGTGGCGACGGCGCAGGACGTGCCAGGGGAGCGGACCCAGGGGCTGATTACCAAGGACTGGCGGCAGTTCATCGCCGAGGGTGAGGTCACGAGCTATGTCGGGGACGTCCTCGCCGTGGTCGCCGCCGAGACGCGCCACGCGGCCCGCGAGGCGGCCAAGCTGATCGATGTCGACTACGAGATCCTGCCTCCGGTGACCGACCCGTTCGCCGCCATGCAGCCCGATGCTCCGCTGCTGCAGCCGGGCGGCAACGTGCTCTCCGTTTCCAAGATCGAGCGCGGTGACGTCGACGCGGCGCTCGCCTCGGCCGCCCATGTGGTGAGCGAGACGTTCCGCACCCAGTTCATCGAGCACGCCTTCCTGGAACCAGAGTCCTCGCTGGCCGTCCCGGAGGAAGACGGCACGGTACACATCTACTCCCAGGGCCAGGGGGTCTGGGACGACCGCCGCCAGGTCGCCTCCTTCCTGGGTGTGCCCGAGCAGCAGGTCCGCGTGACAATGGTCGCCAGCGGCGGCGGGTTCGGCGGCAAAGAAGACCTGAACCTGCAATGTCATGCGGCGTTGCTCGCGCGCCTGACTGGCCGCCCGGTCCGGATCACCCTCAGCCGGGCCGAGAGCATCCGCTTCCACCCGAAGCGCCACCCGATCACGATGGAGTACACCGCCGGCTGCGACGCCGAGGGCCACCTCCTGGCGGTCCGCGCGCGCATGGTGGGCGACACGGGTGCCTATGCGAGCGTCGGTGCGAAGGTGCTCGAACGGGCCGCCGGTCATGCGTGCGGCCCCTACAAGGTCCCCAACGTCGACATCGAGGCGCGCGCGGTCTACACGAACAACCCGCCCTGCGGCGCCATGCGGGGGTTCGGCGCGAACCAGGCGAACTTCGGGATCGAGGGGATGCTCGACCGGCTCGCGGAGCGGGTCGGGATCGACGGCTGGGAGATGCGCTGGCGGAACGCGGTGGACGTGGGGGATCGGTTCGGTACCGGGCAGAAACTCGGCCCGGGTGTCGGGCTGAAGAAGACGCTCCTCGCGGTGCGCGACGCCTACCGGAGCGCACGGTACGCCGGCATCGCATGCGCCGCGAAGAACTCCGGGGTCGGTAACGGGTTGACCGAGTACGGACGGGCGATCCTGCGGCCCGAGGCCGACGGCAGCGTCACCCTGTACCACTCCTGGACCGAGATGGGACAGGGCGTGGACACCGTGCTGGCCCAGATCGCGTGCCAGGAACTGGCGCTTCCGTTCGATCGGATCCGGGTCCGCGTGGATACCGAGCGCGAGCTCGACACCGGCCAGACGACCGCGTCGCGCGCGACGATGTTGGGCGGCCGCGCGGTCATCGAGGCGGCGGCGAAGCTCCGGGAGGCGCTCGGCGAGCGGCCCCTCTCGGCACTTGCGGGGCAAGAGTTCTTCGGTGAATTCAAAGTCGACTGGACCACCTCGCCCGACGATACCGAGGTGGCCGAGCCGGTGACCCACTTCGCCTATGCCTGGGCGACGCAGGTCGTGATCCTCGACGACGAGGGTCGCCTCGCCAAGGTGATCGCCGCGCACGACGTGGGGAAGGCGATCAACCCCACGCTGCTGGAGGGTCAGATCGAGGGAGGCGTCCACATGGGCCTCGGCCATGCCCTCACGGAGGAATTCGTGGTCCGCGACGGGTACCCGCAGACCACCACGTTGAAATCGCTGGGGATCATCCCCGCGTCCGGCATGCCGCCGGTCGAGTGCATCTTCATCGAAGAGCCGCAGCCCGAAGGTCCCTACGGGGCGAAGGGCGTGGGCGAGGTCGCGCTCGTTCCGACTGCCTCGGCGGTGGCCGGGGCCCTCCACGCGTTCGATGGCGTGCGTCGGAACCGGCTCCCGATGCGCGACTCCGCTGCGGCGCGCGCCGCAGCGCCCCGCCTGGCGCATCTCGGTGCGTGAGCGGCTACGAGCGAAAGGGAGGTTCTGAGCGTGGAGGTCTTGCGGCCATCATCGCTTCGCGAGGCCCTGGAGATGCGGGCAGCACACCCCGAGGCGCTCCCCATCGCCGGCGGGACCGACGTGATGGTCGAGTTGAACTTCGGCCGGCGCCGCCCGGAAACGATCCTCGACGTCTCTCGGCTGCCAGAGCTGCAGGTGATCCGACGAGAGGGCGGGACGATATTCCTCGGGGCCGGCGTCCCCTACACCTGGATCATGCGCGAGCTTCCCGACCAGGTAGCGTTGGCACAGGCCTCTCGCACGGTGGGGTCGCCACAGATCCGCAACCGGGGCACGGTCGGAGGCAACCTCGGCACAGCCTCGCCAGCCGGTGACGCGCTCCCCGTGCTGGCAGCCTACGAGGCCGAGGTACTGTTGGCCTCGGTCACCGGCACGCGCCGGCTTTCCTGGCGCGACTTCCTGCGTGGGCCCAAGCGCAACGCGCTCGCCCCCGACGAGCTGATCGTGGGGGTGGAGTGGAACGTGCCGCAAGGCCCCGGGTCCTTCTCCAAGATCGGCACCCGCAACGCGATGGTGATCGCGATCGCCAGCGTCTGCCTCCAAGTCGATGAGACGACTCGCGGGCTGCGGGTGGCCCTCGGATCGGTCGGCCCGACCATCCTACGGGCCCCGGAGGCCGAAGCGTTCGGGGCGGGCGTGCTCGATGAGGCCGGCGCGTGGGCCGATCCGAGGGCGACGGTTCCACAGGACGCAGTGATGCGCTTCGGTGAGCTGACGGCCGCCGCCGCGCGCCCTATCGACGACGTGCGGGGCACAGCGGCATACCGGCGCCACGGGTGCGCCGTACTCGCCAGCCGGGCGCTCACGTGGGCCCTGGCGGATCGGCGGGCCGTGGCGGGCTGAGCTGTCGCGGGCCGAGGCGGAGCACAGAAGGGGCGAGACATGCTGGTGCGAGTGAACGTGAACGGCGAGTGGCGCGAGGCGGACGTGTGGCCCGGCGCCAGCCTGCTGTCGATGCTCCGCGACGAGCTCGGCCTGCGGGGGACGAAGAACGCCTGCGAGCAAGGGGAGTGCGGCTCCTGTTCGGTGTGGCTCGACGGCGAGCTGGTCTGTTCCTGTCTCGTGCTCGCGGCCCAGGCCGACGGGCGGCACGTCGAGACCGTGGAATCGCTGGCCAGCGAGGGCGGATTGCACCCGGTGCAGCAAGCGTTCCTGGACGCGGGTGCGGTGCAGTGCGGGTTCTGCACGCCCGGCCTGGTGGTGGCGGCGAGCGACCTGCTGCGCCGGGAACCCGAACCGCCCGACGAAGTCATCCGGGAAGCCCTCTCGGGGAACCTGTGCCGCTGCACGGGCTACCAGAAGATCCTCGACGCAGTCCACCTGGCGTCTGGACGGATGCGGGATGGCGCCGTATGAGCAAACTCCTCATCTCCGGCTGCGAGTCCGTCGTCACCATGGACGACGCTGGCACGGAGCTGCCCGGGGGGTCGATCCTGCTCGAGGACGGCGAGATCCGCTGGGTCGGTGCAGGCCTCCCGCCTGCCGAGGCGACCGCGGGCGCCGAGACGCTCGACGGCCGGGGGTGCGTGGCAATCCCCGGCCTCGTGAACACCCATCACCACCTCTACCAGACGCTGACCAGGGCGCGCGCCCAGCAGCACGGCCTGTTCGGCTGGCTCACCGAGCTCTATCCGATATGGGCCGGGGTCGACGCCGAATGGGTGCGAGTCGGGGTGGCGGCCGGTCTCGCCGAGCTCGCCCTCTCGGGCTGCTCGACCTCCACCGACCACCACTACGTCTTCCCGGCTGCAGCCGGCGACCTCCTCGAGACCGAGATCGAGGCCGCGGCCGCGGTCGGCCTGCGATTCCACCCCTGCCGGGGCTCCATGGACTTGGGGGCGTCCCAAGGTGGGCTGCCCCCGGACGTGGTGGTGGAGGAGACCGACGCCGTGCTCGACGCGACCGAGCGAGCGATCGGCCGGTGGCACGACCCGTCGCCAGGATCCATGCTGCGCATCGCCATCGCGCCGTGTTCCCCCTTCTCGGCCAGCGAGCGGTTGATGCAGGAATCTGTCCAGCTGGCCCGCCGGCTCGGAACCCGGCTGCACACCCACATCGCCGAGACGGCGGACGAGGAGGCGTTCTGCCGGGAGCGCTTCGGATGCGGGCCCATCGAGCTGCTCGACCGGCTCGGGTTCCTTGGCGCCGACGTGTGGCTGGCCCACGCCGTGCACCTGTCGACGGAGGAGATCGCGAAGGTGGCCGCCTCCGGTAGTGCCATCGCCCACTGCCCTACCTCCAACCTGCGGCTCGGGTCCGGTGTGGCACCTGTTCGCGAGCTCCTCGACGCCGGCGTGCCGGTGGGGCTCGGGGTCGACGGCTCGGCCTCGAACGACAGCGGAAATCTGCTCGGAGAGGTCCGCCAGGCCTTGCTGGTGGCACGTGGCCGCGGCGGCGCCGGGGCCATGAGCGTGCGCGAGGCCCTGCGACTCGGCACCCGCGGCGGCGCCGCCTGTCTCGGTCGCGATGACCTGGGCTCGCTCGAGCCCGGCAAGCGGGGCGACGTGGCGTTGTTCGATGTGGGCGGGCTTTCGAGCGCCGGGGCGGAGGCCGATCCCGTCGCGGGCGTGGTCCTGGCCTGGCCGCAGCGGGTGCGCCACCTCCTGGTGGAGGGGAGGTTCGTGGTGCGGGATGGGGTCCTGGTGACCGCCGACGAGGAGGCGCTCGCGGCGGACGCCCACCGCGTGGCCCGCCGGATCGACGGGCGGCGCGAAGGAGGTCGATGAAGATGCAGACTGCAACGCGCGGACCGAACCTGGCCCAGCAGGCCAAGGATCGCGTCGGCACGTCGGCGCCGCGCATCGACGGCGTCCCGAAGGTACTCGGGTCGTTCGCCTACGGCAGCGACCTGTGGACGGAGGGGATGCTCTTCGGAGCCACCGTCCGGAGCCCCCACCCCAGCGCGCGCATCCGATCGATCGACACGTCGGCCGCGCTGGCCTTGGAAGGCGTGCGCAGCGTGTTGACGGCGCAGGACCTCCCTGCCAAACGCACCTACGGGCTGGAGTTCGCCGACCAGCCGGTCCTGGCGTGGGACGTGGTCCGCTACGCCGGTGAGCCGGTCGCCATCGTCGCGGCTGATCATCCGGAGCAGGCCAGACTCGCGGCCGCCGCCGTCCGCGTGGACTACCAGCCGCTGCCCGCTGTCACCGACATGGAGGCAGCGCTGCGGCCGGACGCGCCACAGGTGAGCGAGCTCGGGAACGTCCTGCGCCACGTCCACATCGTCCACGGCGACCCGGCCGCCCAGGCGGATGTCTGGGTGGAAGGCTACTACGAGGTGGGCATGCAAGACCAGGCGCCGCTGGGACCGGAGGCGGGGCTGGCGATCCCGGCCGCCGATGGCGGCGTCGACCTATACGTCTCCACCCAGTGGCTCCACGTCGACCGCGCCCAGATCGCCCCGTGTCTTGGCCTCCCGGAAGAGAAGGTCCGTCTGTACTGCGCCGGCGTGGGAGGAGCCTTCGGGTCCCGCGAGGACCTGCACATGCAGATCCACGCGTGCCTGCTGGCGCTCGCCACGGGCCGGCCGGTCAAGATGTCCTATGGTCGAGAGGAGTCGTTCTACGGCCACGTGCACCGCCATCCGGCGCGGATCTGGGCCCGCACGGGGGCCCGCCGCGACGGCACGCTGGTGAACGCCCAGGTGCGCCTCGTCATCGACGGTGGCGCGTACACCTCGTCGTCCCCAGCGGTGATCCTCAACGCCTCCACCTTTGCGGCGGGGCCGTACGAGGTCCCCAACGCGCTGATCGACGGGACGGCCGTGTACACCAACAACCCACCATGCGGCGCCATGCGTGGGTTCGGGGCGGTCCAGGTCTGCTTCGCCTACGAAGGCCAGATGGACAAGCTGGCGGCCGCACTGGGCATGGACCCCGTGGAACTCCGCGTCAGAAATGCGCTGCACACCGGCTCGGTGCTCCCCACTGGGCAGGTCATCCGGGGTTCGGCGCCGGTGCGCGAGGTGATCGAGAGGTGCGCGGCGCTCCCGATGCCACCTGAGGTTCCACCGGACGACCGTGACCCGGTGACGCTGCCCGGCGGGGCCGGGAACGTCGGCCGCGGCGAGCACGTGCGGCGCGGCGTCGGGTTCGCCCTCGGCTACAAGAACATTGCCTACAGCGAAGGCTTCGACGACTCGTGCGAGGCGGAGGTGCGCCTCGAGCGGGGTGCGCGGGGGCCGCTGGCCACCATCCACACTGCGGCCGTCGAGGTTGGCCAGGGTCTGCACACGGTCCTCGCACAGATCGCCCGCACGGAGCTCGGGGTCGAAGACGTGGTTGTCGTGCAGCCCGACACCCGGGTCGGATCGGCCGGCTCCACCTCGGCGTCTCGCCAGACCGTCATGGCCGGCGGCGCCGTGGCCGCCGCGTGCGCCACGATCCGGGAGCGTCTCTTGGAGCGCGGAGCAGCCCGTGCGGCCGAGACGGGCACGCGTTGGGAGGGAGGGCTCAGGCTGGCGGAGGGTCGAGTGCTTGCCGGCGAGGCGCCGGTCGGCGAGATCGCCGAGTTCCTCGATCCGCCACTGGAGGCACGGGAGGTCTTCCGGCACCGGCAGACGACGCCGCTCGACGAGCACGGCCAGGGGGACCCGCACGTCATGTTCGCGTTTGGCGCCCAGCGGGCGGTGGTGGAGGTGGACGAGGACCTTGGCCTGGCACGGGTGGTGCAACTCGCCGCGGTACAGGACGTGGGACGCGCGATGAACCCGCGCGGGGTCGAGGGGCAGATCGAGGGCGGGTCGGCGCAGGGCCTGGGACTCGCGCTGTTCGAGGAAGTGCGCCTCCGGGAGGGCCGCATCGAGAACGCCTCCTTCACGGACTACCTGGTGCCGACGATCCTCGACATGCCGCCGGTGGTGTCCGACGTGGTGGAGGAGCCCGAGCCGGGCGCGCCGTTTGGAGCGAAGGGCGTCGGCGAGGGTGCCACCATCGTCGCCACAGCAGCCATCGTGGCCGCCTTGCGCAATGCGACCGGTAGGGAGCTGAACCGGGTCCCGGTGACCCCCGACGACCTCGTCGGGCTGGTGCCGCCCCGCACCACTGGCGGACCGCCCCCGGTGCCGGACGTGCCCGGCCCGCGACCCGTCTACGAATACCGCCACCACACGTGACGACCGATCTCGCCCGTCGCATCGCAGTCGCTCGCGGGGACGAGCCGGCCGACCTCGTGTTGAAGGGTGGCCGCGTGCTTTCGGTCTTCACGGGAGAGCTGCTCGAAGCAGACCTCGCGGTTGCCGGCGAGTACGTGGCGGGCGTCGGACGCTACACGGGGCGCCAGGTGGTCGACGTCTCCGGGCTCATCTTGCTGCCGGGGTTCATCGACGCGCACATGCACCTCGAGTCCACCAAACTCACGCTCGACGAGTTCGCCCGTGCCGTGCTGCCCTGGGGCACCACGACCGTGGTCCTGGACCCCCACGAGATCGCGAACGTCTTCGGGCTGGACGGAGTGCGGGCGCTCCTGGCCTCCGCCGACGCGATGCCGCTCGACTACTACGTGATGGCTTCCTCGTGCGTGCCGGCTAGCCCGTTCGAATCGAGCGCCTACGCGGTCACCGCCGCCGACATTGCGCGGTTCCTGGCGAACGAGCCGCGGGCGCTCGGCCTGGCCGAGCTGATGGACTTCCCCGGCGTCGTGCGCGGCGATCCCGCGGTGCTCGACAAGATCGAGGTGACCCGCGCGGCGGGCGGCCACGTCGACGGCCACGCCCCGCGCCTGTCCGGCTCACGGCTGAACGCATACCTGGCGGCGGGCGTGGGGAGCGACCACGAATGCACCACCTACGACGAAGCCCTGGAGAAACGCCGCCTGGGCATGCAGATCATGATCCGCGAGGGCTCGGCCACCCGGGACGTTGCGGCGCTGATGCCGCTCGTGATCAAGTACGGGCCGGCGAACTGCATGCTGTGCACCGACGACCGCGAACCGCATCACCTCCTCGAGCGCGGCCACGTCAACGACGCGATGCGCACGGCCGTGGCCCACGGCTGCCCGCCCGCCGATGCGGTGATCATGGCGACCTTGAACGCGGCCCGCTGGCACCGCCTGTGGGAGCACGGAGCCCTCGCCCCCGGCTACCTCGCCGACATCGCGGCCGTGGAAGACCTGGAGCGGTTCCGTCCGGTCAAGGTCTGGAAGCGCGGCCGACTCGTCGCCGCAGACGGCGTCGCCCTGCCTGTGCCGAAGGCCTCGGTGCCTGACTGGATGCGTGGAAGCGTGCACATCCCGGTGCTGGCAGCGGAGCATTTCCGCGTCGAGGCGCGGGGGCCGGTGCGCGTGATCGGCGTGGAGCCTGGCAACGTGGTCACCCGGAGTCTGGTCTTTATGCCGCCATGGGTCGGGCCCGTGGCGGCCGCCGATCCCGCGCGCGACCTCGCCAAGGTCGCGGTCATCGAACGACACCGGGGCACCGGGCGCATCGGTATCGGGTTCGTCACAGGCTTCGGGCTCCGGCAGGGGGCCTTGGCCTCCACCCACGCCCACGATGCCCACAACCTGATCGTCGTCGGGATGGACGATTCCGATATGGCCGTGGCCGCGAACCGCCTGGCGGCGATCGGAGGGGGCCAGGTCGCGGTCGTCGATGGCCGCGTGATCGCCGAGGTCCCCTGCCCCATCGGCGGGCTCCTGGCCGACCTGCCAGCCGAGCAGGTGGCGGCCGCCGTCGAGGCGCTCGAAGAGGCGGCCCGGCGCGAGCTCGGCGCGACGCTGCCGGCGCCTGTGATGGCGATCTCCTTCCTCGCCCTCTCGGTGATCCCCGAGCTCAAGATCACCGACCGAGGCCTCATCGACACGCTCGCCTTCGAGGTGGTGCCTCTCGAGGTGCAGCCGGCCTGAGCCCCAGGCCAGCGCCCCGCGTGCGCGTGCGGCGCTGCTCCGTCAGCGGTTCCGTCTCACCCCGTGCGCGTGGGCGCCGGCAAGCGCGTTCACGCCTCCTCGCGGACGTACGGGACCCCAAGCGCGGCGGGCGTGCCGATGCGGCGTTTTGCCAAGGTGGTGGACGCCCCGGCGAGCACCACGATGGTCATGAGGTACGGAAGCGCTGAGAAGAACTCAGCGGGGAGCCGCACGCCGTTCGCCTGCAGGGTGAACCCGAGGCTGGAGAGTGCGCCGAACAAGTAGGCGCCCACCACGAGCAGGTCGGGCCGCCAGAACGCGAAGATCACCAGCGCGATGGCGATCCATCCCGCGCCCGCCGTCAGGCCGTCCGTCCAGATCGGGGCGATCGCCAGCGTGAAGTAGGCCCCGCCCAGCCCGGCGAGGAATCCACCGATGACGGTGTGCGTGTAGCGGTAGGCCGTGACGTTGATCCCCATCGCGTCCGCCGAGCGGGGCGACTCGCCGACCGCGCGCAGGTACAACCCGATGCGCGTCCGGTACAGATAATACGCGACCAGCACGACCAGGACCCAGGAGAGGTAGACGAACGCGTCCTGGTCGAAGAGGATCGGGCCCACCACCGGCAATCCCGAGAGCCCGAACAGGTCCATCTTGTTCAGCTGGTGGACGCCGTGCTGTCCCCCGATGTTCCAGACCTGCCCTGCGTACGAGGAGAGCCCGATGACACCGGCAAAGATCGTCAAGGCAAGCCCCGACACGATCTGGTTGACGCGAATGGTGATCGAGAGAAACGCGTGGATCAGCGCCAACGCCGCGCCCGCCGCTCCGGCCGCGATGACCGCGACGATGAGGACCGCCCAGCCGGGTCCGTGCATCACCTGCGAGGTAAAGAACGCTGTGACGGCGCCCATCAGCATCATGCCCTCGACCCCGAGGTTCAACACCCCGGAGCGCTCCGCGAGGAGTTCGCCGAGGCCAGCGAGCACGAGCGGCGTTCCATAGGCGATTGCCGAAACCGCGATCGCCACAGCGATGTCCGAGTTCATCGACCTACCTCGGTTCCGCTCGGAGTCTCCGGCCTGGTCGTGAGAGGCGCTCGCACGTGCCCACGCTCTAGACGCGACGGTTCGCGGCTACGAGTCGACCGAGAGCGAGCCGGACGCGTCGCCCACGGCGGGGGTTTGCTGCAGGGCGCGGCCGATGCGGATCCGGTAACGGCCGAGAAACTCGCCCCCGAGCACACTGAACAGGATGATGCCCTCCATGGTGCCGACCAGACCGGGCGGGAACGAGGGGCCCTGCAGGGCGAACCCGGCGTTGATCAACGCACCGATCAGGATCGACACGATCACCACAGCGAGCGGGTTGTACTGCGCCAGCGCCGCAACCACGATCCCGGTGTATCCGTACTGCGCCTGCTGCAGCCCACGCGGATCGAGGACATGGCTGAAATCGCCGATCTGGCTGGCCCCGCCCAACCCGGCGAGAGCACCGGACAGCGCCATGACGGCGACGATCATGCGCTTGGTCCGCATCCCGGCGTAGTTGGCGGCCGCTGGCGAGTCACCCATGACGCGCATTTCGAATCCAACGCGCGTGAAGCGGATCAGCGCCAGCAGCAGCACCGCGAGCCCGGCCCCGGCCACGAATCCGAACGGCAGCGTGAACGAGCCGATCGGGATGCCGGGCCAGCTGGCATTCGGCAGGAGGTCCTTGCCCTGCGGGAAGACGAGCGCGGTGGGCGAGGTCAGGTCCCGCCAGTACGAGGTGCTGTCATAGATCAGGTAGTACATGAACAGGCCAGCCACGTAGTTGAGCATCAACGAGGTCAAGATTTCGTTGGCGCGCAGATAGGCCCGCAGCAGGCCCGGGAGCAGCGCCCAGATCGTGCCCGCCAGCACCCCGCCGAGCATCATCATCACGATGAGCAGCGGCTGCGGCCACCCGCCGAGCGCGAGGCCCACGCCGGAGGCCCCGATGGCGCCCATGTAGAGCTGCCCTTCGCCGCCGATGTTCCACACTTGCATCCGGAACGCGATCGCCACGCAGAGACCGGTGAACAAGAGCGGGGTCGCATAGACGAACGTCGCGGTCAGGGCGCCGGTCGAGGTGAACGACGCGGCGTAGATCTGCCTGTACGTCGCAATCGGGTCGTGCCCCGAGGCCGCGAGGACGAGGGCGGCGATGAACGCGGCGATGACGAGCGAGACGATCGGCAGCGCGATCCGCTGCCACCTCGGCGTGTCGAAGTTTCGTTCGACGGCAATCATGACGCCGCCCCGGCCATCATCAGGCCGAGCTGTTCGTAGTTGGCGCGGGCCGTATCCACCACGCCCACGATTCTGCCCTCGTAGAGGACGGCGGTCCGGTTGGACAGCTCGACGATCTCGTCGAGGTCCTCGCTGATCAGCAGGATGCCGGCGCCCTGCTTGGCGGCGTCCACCAGCACGCGTCGGACGTACTCTGTGGCGCCGACGTCGAGCCCGCGGGTTGGCGAGGCCGCGACGACCACGCGCGGCTGGGAGGACAACTCGCGGGCGAGCACCACCTTCTGCACGTTGCCGCCAGAGAGCTGACGAACGAGCGTCCGTGGCCCGGGAGCGCGGATGTCGAAGCGTTCCATGAGTCGTGCCGCCTGCGCATCGGCCTGTTTCATCAGGAGCAGCGGCCCGGCGTGCGGGCTCCCGCGCCGGTAGGACTTCAAGATCAGGTTCTCGGTCACCGACAGCTTCGGCGATACTCCGGTCCCCATGCGATCCTCGGGAATGTAGGCCACCCCACGATCGATGACCTCCCGCGCGTCCCCTGGGGTCACGGGCTTGCCAGCGTACCGGATCGTCCCCCGCGTGAACGGCCGAAGTCCGGCCACCACCTCTGCCAACTCTCGCTGTCCATTGCCGGCCACCCCGGCGATCCCCAGGATTTCACCGGCATGCACGGTCAGCGAGACGTCCTTCAGCGCCTCGGTACCGAAGTCCCCTTGCGCAGACACGTGATCGAGCTCGAGCACCACAGGGGGTGCCGGGGCAGGTGCGGACGCGGCGTCGGCGGCACGGGGTACGACGTCGAACGACATCTCGTGACCGACCATCAGGCGCGCCAGTTGCCGCGCATCGGTGTCCGCGACGTCGACCGTGGTGATCGAGCGCCCTTTTCGCAGAATCGTCGTACGGTCGGCGATGGCGAGGACTTCCGGGAGCTTGTGCGAAATGAAGATGACCGTGCTGCCGCCCGCGACCATCTCCCGGATGCTGGAAAACAGCTGCTCGGTCTCTGATGGGGTAAGGACGGTCGTCGGCTCATCGAGGATGAGGATGCTGGCGCCGCGATAGAGCGCCTTGAGGATGTCGACGCGCTGGCGCTCGCCGAGCGACAATTGCCAGACCTTGGCCCTCGGGTCCACGTGCATCCGGTAGCGCAACGCGACCTCGCCGATCTCCGCCTCGACCTGACGGGCCGAGAAACCTAGGCCCCGCTGCCGCGACCAGCCCAACACGACGTTCTCCGCGACCGTGAGACTGTCGACCAGGCTCAGATGCTGATGGACCATGAAGATGCCGGCCGCCTGCGCTTCGCGGGGCGAGTGCAGCCGGACCGGTCTGCCGTCGACGAGGACCTCGCCCTCGTCCGGCTTGTACAGCCCCGTCAGGATGTTGCAGAGCGTGGTCTTACCCGCCCCGTTCTCGCCCAGAAGCGCGTGCACCTCTCCGCGCTTCGCCTCGAACGAGACCCGGTTGTTCGCGACCACGCCGCCAGCGAAGCGCTTGGTCACGCCCACCGTCGCTACCGCCGGAGCGGATCCGGCGGTAGCGACAGGTGCGGACGCGGCGCCCAACTCGACGTCGCGGATGTCCAACGCCACTCCTTCGCGCAGTGACCCGAGGGAATTTGCTGCCGGATCAGCCCTTCGGGCTGCCGATGACTCCCTGCACGAACCAGTTGAGCGCGTACTTCTGCATGACGGTGAGGGTGGTTCCTGCCGGCACGCCCACGCTGCCGTCCTGCTTCAGGATCGGTCCAGTGAACGGATCGAAGGTGCCTGCCTTGATCGCGTTTTCCTTCGCGATGATGGCGGCCTGGGTTGCTGGGCTCACCGACTTGCCGAACGGCGCCATGACCACGAAGCCGTCTCCGAGGCCCCCGTAGTAGAAGTGACTCTTCCAGGTGCCGTTCATAGCATCGGTCACTTCCTTGACGTAGTACGGGCCCCAGTTGTACGTGGTCGCCGTCAACCATGCGTTGGGCGCGAACGACTCCTGGTTCGAGTCGTAGCCGGTCCACTTGAGGCCGGCCGCCTCGGCAACCTGGCCGGTTGTCGGGCTGTCTTGGCCGTCACCGAGCACGTCGACTCCCGCCGCCACGAGGCTCTCGGCCGCCTGGCGCTCGGTCGCCGGGTTGAACCAGGTGTTCGTCCAAACGACCCGCACCGTGGCGTTCGGGTTCATCGCGCGCGCGCCCATGGTGTACGCGTCGATCTCGCGGATGACTTCAGGAATTGGGTACGGGGCCACGAAGCCGATCTTGCCCGTGGCCGACGCAGCCCCCGCCGCCATTCCGGAGAGGTAGTCACCGTCCTCGCCGGCACCGAAGTACTCGGCGAGGTTCGGGGCCAGCGCCGTGCCCGTGGCTTGCTCGAAGAGCACGTTGGGGTACTGCTTCGCGGCCGCCACCATCGACGGCTGGTACCCGAACGAGGTGGAGAAGATGATGTTGGCGCCCTGGTTCACAAGCTGGGTGATGACCTGGCTCGCTTGAGGCCCCTCCGGCACGTTCTCCTTGTACATCGTCTCGACGCGACCGCCGAACGCGTTCTGTACCGCGAGGCGTCCGAGCTCGTGGGCGTGCGTCCAACCGGCGTCGCTCGGAGCTCCAACGTAGATGAACGCCGCCTTGAAGGGGTGGCTGGTGGTCCACTGGCTTGCCGCGGTCGACGCTCCGGCCGATGCCGGAGCCGCGGATGCCGGCGCGGCCGATGCCGGCGCGGCCGATGCCGGAGCCGCGGATGCCGCCGAAACCGATGGAGCCGGGGTCGCCCCCGACCCGCACGCTGCTGCCAACGCAGTAACCAACCCCAACGCGATGGATGAACGGACAATGTCCTTGGTCCTGAACAAAGCCCCGCCTCCTTGCTTGTCAGTCACCGTATGGTCCTCCTCACGTGTCTGTCATGCATTCCTTTAGCGGGTCCCATCGCTCGTTCGAATCGAGACTCAAGGTGTGCTCTGTTAGCGCGCCAACCTCCCGTGCAATCGTCAATGAGCCCATAACGGGAGCACCGGGCCCGCGACCTCTCGGCCGGCGATGGCGTGGACGTGAGCTCTTGTGAAGCTGCGAGCCCCCTGCGTGGTGGGGTGACGCTGCAGGGGCGAGTCGGCCACACCGATCTTAAGGTTACGGCGCCTGGGCGCCACGGCCAAGTGAACATCTCTGCCAGGCAGACCTGACCGGGCCGCCTCCTCCTCCTCTCGTGGTCCTTGCGCTCGGGATGTCTGCCTGACGAGGACGCTATTGTGAAACTCGGTACGGGCGATGGCGAGGGCCCCGAGGGTAACCCCGCCGCTCAAGGCGCGCCAGCGGCAGGCCGAACGGCCGACACGCGGGCGCTGACCTGGTGGACGCGTCAGGTCTAACACTCGCGCTTCGACGCCATCCAGCTCCGCGCCGTTGAGACGCTGTGCAATCGCTCCTCGCCGAGAGACGCCTGCTCGCCGGGCAGGCACCAGCAGGGCGCCTCGAAGGCGCCTGCGGAGGGGGCCTGCAGCTGGGGCCGGAGGCACAACCGCAGGAGGTCCGGACGGAGGCACCAGCGTCCAGAAGCCGATGTCACAGGGCCGGCCGAACGACTGTCCGTGGTCTCCGCTGCGGCGGCCGGCCTCCTGGCAGTCGCGGCGGCGGAACACGTCGCCTTCGCCTGCCAAGGCTCCATCGGGCATCCACCGGTCGCCCTCGCAGGCGATCGCCTCGAACGCGCCGGAGATGGTCGAAACGACCGTCAGGCCAGACGCGGCGTGGTGCCGAGGCAGAGGCCGCCATTCCGCGAGCTCACGGCTCGCCGGCGAGAGAGGCCCCGCCGTCATCCGGCCAGCCCGGAGGCGCGGAGCTCGGCGCCGTTTCGATGCACGACGACGCTAGCTCGACGCACGCGCCAAGCCGGTGCAGCCAGAACGGCGAGAGAGACCTGTGCTGGTGCTGGTTCGAGCCGTTGGACCACCGGGGTGTCACTCCAGGCGTCAGACGCTAGTCATCCGACATCCCGTCTGATTCGGAGTTGTGCCACACCTTGACGCCACGCTCCAAGTGCCGTTTGGCCTATTGCGGTGGAAGGGCCGCTCGGTCGTGCCCCGTCGGTGCCCGCTGCAGCGGCCCTCCCGCCCGTGACTGTATCGACGACGCCGACGCGGCAGCGGGCGGCGGGCAGTCCGACGGCGTGCACCCGCACGGACGCGGGCGGCCAGGCCCTGGACCGCAAGCGGCTCAGAAGACGCGGTACGCGACCTGTGCGGGCGCGAGCAGCAGCTCCTTGAGCTCGTCGTCCACCTTGAGCAGCGAGAGGTGCGCGCCGGCCATCTCGAGCGACGTGCAGTACTCGCCGACGTAGCTGCGGAAGATCCCGATCCCCTTCTCGGCCAGCTTCTTGTGGGCGACGCCGTACAGGAGATAGAGCTCGCTGATCGGCGTCCCGCCCAGGCCGTTGACCATGAGCGCGACCTCGTCGCCCGCCACGAACGGGAGGTCGGGCACGATCGCGTCCAGGAGCAGTTCGACGATCTCGTTGGCGGTGCCCGTCTTGCGGCGCTCGCGGCCCGGCTCGCCGTGGATGCCAATGCCGACCTCCATCTCACCGTCCGGGAGCTCGAAGAGCGGCGTGCCGCGGACCGGCGGCGTGCAGGATGACAGCGCGATGCCCATCGTCCGGACCTGGCTGATCACCTTCTGGCCGACGCGGACGCACTCCTCGAGCGAGCCGCCCTTGGCGGCCATGGCCGCGGCGGCCTTGATCACGAAGAAGTTGCCGGCGACGCCGCGCCGGCCGATGGTCCAGGTCGAGTCCTTCACCGCCACGTCGTCGTTGACGAGGAGGTACCCGATCTTGTAGCCCTCGGCCTCCATCAGCTCCTTGGCCATCTCCCAGGCCGTGCGGTCGCCGGTGTAGTTGTTGACGATATAGAGCACGCCGGCGGGCGTGGCCATCAGCTTGGTCGTCTCGGTAACGAACTCGACGGGCGGCCCGGCGAAGACGTCGCCGGGGCAGGCGGCATCGAGCATGCCTGGGCCGACGATCATCGTGTGGGCCGGCTCGTGGCCGGACCCGGATCCCTGGATGATCGAGACCCGATCCGGCCTCGGCATGTCGGCCCGGTAGATCAGGTTGTACTTCGGCTCGTACTTGAGCGCGCCGCCCGAAGCCAGGTAGATGCCCTCGAGGAACTCGGGGACGAAGGTCTTCGGGTCGTTCAGGAACTTTCTCACGTCGCTGCTCCCTCGCCGTACTTCTCGCGCCACGCCGACGCGATGGCCTGCAGGATCACGCCGACCGCGGTCGCGCCGGCATCGACGGAGCCGATGCTCCGCTCGCCCGTGTACGCGGCCCGGCCGCGCATCGCGAGCATGGACTTGGTCTCCTCGGCCGCCTTGACCGCCGCCTCGGCGGCGCGTTGGATCGCGGCGACGCCGTGGTCGCCCTGGAAGGCAGGGTCCGAGATCGCCGCCTCCAGGCTGTCGGTGGCCGGCACGAGCGCATCGAGGAGCGTCTTCTCACCGAGCGATGCGCCGCCGCGGGCCATGATCCCGGTGGTCGCCGCGCGCAGCATCGCGATCAGATCCTCCGGCGCAAACTCGGTCTTGTCGCCGGCTACCGCGCCGGCCCGCAGGAACGCCGTGCCCCAGATCGGACCGGAGACGCCCCCTACCTTGGCTGCGATGATGAGGCCGATCTTCTTGAGAACCGCTCCGACGCTCGACCGATCGAACGTGCCGTAGTCGGCGAGGACCACCTCGAACCCGTTGCGCAGCGAGTATCCGAAGTCGCCGTCCCCGACGATCGAGTCGAGCTGGGCGAAGTAGTCCGCGTTGTCGACGATCGTCTTTGCCATCGTCTTCAAAACGAGGTCGACTTCGTCGAGCGACGCCTGTGCCATCCGGACCTCCTTGTTCGCTGGCCGGGGATGAGGACGGAGTTATCGGGCGAGGCAGGCCTCCAGGTCGGCGAGGGTCACGTACGCGCCCGGCCGGGCGGCCGAACGGTTGGCGATGACGATCGTCTGCTCTCCATCCAGGTCCCCGAGGGACGAAACGACGAGGATCGCCTCGCTGAAGTCCTCCTGCTCGGTGTAGCCGTTGACCGTGACGAGGCAGCGCACGCCGGCGGCATCCGCTGCCTCCAGGCCGTTGCGCGAATCCTCGATGACGAGCACCTCGACGGGGTCGACGCCGAGCCTGTCGAGAGCGAGGCGGTAGATGTCGGGGGCCGGTTTCTTGTGCGCGACCACGTCGCCGGCGAGGACGAGATCGAAGCGGGCGGCCCGGTCCGGCCCCGCGGCATGTTCGAGGATTGCGCGCACCGACGGCTCGGCCGACGTCGAGGCCACGGCCAGGGTCCAGCCGGCATCCTGGGCCTCGCGGATGATGCGCCTGATGCCCGGTCGCGGTGGGAGCTTGCCGGCCGCCACCATCTCGGTATAGATCTGGGTCTTGCGCTTGTGCCACTTGGCGACTTCCGCCGCCAACGCATCCGGATCCTCTGGCAAGCCGTTGGCCCGGACGAACTCCGGCGTCAACTCGCTCGCCATCCGTTCTTTGCCCCCGGCGATCTGCAGCTTGCGGCCGTACTCCTCCTCCGACCACTGGATGGGGAGGCCGAATTCCCGGAACGTCTGATTGAAGGCCGGCAGATGCCCATAGCGTTCGGTGTCGGCGAGCACGCCGTCGCAGTCGAAAACGAGCGCGCTCACGTCCAGGCTTTCCCTTCGCTGCCGAAGAGCCGGATGTGGTGTGTGGCCATCTCCATCACGGCCGCGCGTTGGGCCTTGAAGAGCGCCGGCGGATCGTACTCGCCGGGGTGCGCGGCCATGTAGTCATAGCCCGACTGCATGAAGGCGATCTTGAGCGCGGTCGAGATGTTGACCTTGGCGCAGCCGCGGGCGATCAAGTCGTGGAACTGGTCGGGGGTCAGCCCGGTTCCACCGTGCAATGCCACCGGGATGCCCGTCGCCGCGACGATATCGCTGACGCGCTGAGCGTCGAGCTTGGGGGTCGTCTTGTACGTCCCGTGGGCGTTGCCGATCGCCGGCGCGAAGACGTCGACACCGGTGGAACGGATGAAGTCGACCACCGTTTCGAGTGACTGCTCCTCGGCGACCTCGTTGCCGGTCATCTCCTCGGTCCGCTTGAAGCCCTCGATCTCGCCCTCGACGTGGGCGCCGTAGCGACGGGCCTCGGCGACGACCTCGATGCACTGGCGTTTGTTCTCTTCGACCGATAGCTTCGAGGCGTCGAAGAGGACGGAGTTCCAGCCCTTGGCCAGGCAGGCGCTGATGAGTTCGCGGTCCGGGCAGTGGTCGAGGTGCAGGGCGGCCGGGACGGAGACGCGGCTGGCGTACGCCACCCACATCGCGTGCATGGCGTCGATGCCGGTCATCTTCACGTGCTTGACCGATGTCTGGATGATGATGGGCGCCCGGAGCTCCTCGGCGGCCGCGAGGACGGCCTCCATCGTCAAATCGTTGACGACGTTGATCGCGGCCACGCCATAGCGCTCGGCGAACGCGCGATCAAGGATTTCCTTGGTGGGTACGATCGGCACTGCAGCACCTCCGGGACGCCAATGCGTGGCGGTCCGCCGGGCCATGGCCAGGCCTGGCGCGGGTCATCTCACGGTCGCTCTGCCGATCACCTCCTGCGCGCGCGGTGACGCCGCGCGCGGCCGTGGATGGTTCGGCCCGGATGCCCCCGCCATGTCGAGCACGGCACGGGCGTTCCCTGCATCGACGACGAGGACATCGATGACACCTGCCCGGAGCGCTCCTAGGATGGCCGGCGGCTTCTCCACCTCGCTCACCACCGCCACGACGGTCTCGATCCGGCGCAGGTCGTCCACGGACAGCGCGACGAGCCGATCCTGGTGGGGGGACGCGATCGGGCGTCCCTCGATGTCGACGTAGTTACCGAGGACGTCGCCCACGGCGCCCTGCGCCCTGAGTCGGGCCATCTCGTCCATGGAGAGGCAGCCGCTCCGCACCATCGTGCAGCCGTCATCCGTGCCCCCGATCCCGACCAGGGCGACGCTCGCCTGCGCGGCGACTCGCAGCGTGTGCGCGACGGCCTCTTGTGCAAGCAGTCGATCACGCATCTCCGCGCTTTCGACGTAGGCTGGCGCGTAGAGGCTCGCGGCGCGGCCCCCACAGCGCTCGGCCAGGGCTCGGCAGATCTCGTTCGGGTTCGTCGGAGCGTCGACGCGCGGCGAGCCGCCCATGGCGCTGACGAACGTGCAGTCGAGCCGACGGCCGGGATGGAAAAACCGGGGCACCTCGCCCGTGTCGCGCCCGTGGCTGACAGCCACGACGGTGCCGTCGCGCAGGCAGCGCCCCAGGTACTGCGCCGCGCTCCGCGCCACGGCCTCGCGTTGAGACTGCGGATCTGACCGCGACGGGCTGACGATCGCGTCCGCCAGCCGGAAGGTCTCGCGGAGCTGATCCTCGAGGTCTAGGTTGAGCCAGGGCGGGGCTTGGATGTGGATCTCGACGATGCCCGAGCGCCGCGCGCGGTCGAGCAAGCGCTGCACCTTGGGACGAGACAGCGCGAACTCCCGCGCGATCTCCTCCTGCGTCCGGTCGTCGACGTAATAGCGGCGCGCGATGCGCGCGAGGAGCTCGTAGTCGTCCTGGCGCAGGTCCTCTAGCAAGCTGCGGCCTCCCGGTACGATCGATCAATTGCTCAGTCGCGAACGTATGCTCAATCTAGCACGACGAACGGCGCCGTCAATGCCCGCAGACCGTGAAACCCCGGAGCATGCACAAACCCGCTGTACGCCATCAGCGACCCTGTCCCGCTCCCGGTCCGCTCCGTGGTGGCGGAGACGAGGCCGCCCCGCCCACTCGGGACACCACGCTGGTATCGTGCCCCCATGACACTCGACGTGCGGTGGCTCGGGCGCGTGCCATACCGGGAGGCATGGGATCTCCAGCACGCGCTCGTGACCGACCGCGTGGCGGACCGCATCCCCGACACGCTGCTGCTGCTGGAACATCCCCGCGTGCTGACGCTCGGCCGCCACGCCAGCGAGGAGCACGTGGTCGCCCCGGCCGAGTACCTGGCGGCCCTCGAGATCGAGGTGATCCGGGTCGAGCGCGGTGGCGAGGTCACCTATCACGGCCCCGGCCAGCTGGTCGCCTACCCCGTCGTCAAGCTCGCCGCGCGTGGGCTGCTGATCCGGCCCTTCGTGCGGCTGCTCGAGGCCGCGATGATCGAGACGGCCGCTTCGTACGGAGTGGTCGCCGGGCGCCGCGAAGGGTTCCCGGGCGCATGGTGTGATCCGCACGCGGCGCTCCCCCGCAAGCTCGGGGCGCTCGGGGTCCGCGTCGAGCAGGACGTGACCTACCACGGCATGGCGCTCAACGTGACGACCGACCTGGACGACTTCGGCCTGATCAACCCGTGCGGCCTCACCTCGATCGGGGTGACCTCGATCGCGCGGGAGGCGGGCTGGCCACCGGAGCGCAGCACGCCGTCGAGCGCGTCGGTCGAGGAGGCGGCGCGGAGGTTTGCGGAGCGCTTCGCCCGCCTGCTCGAGGCGGCGTCGTCGTTCCACGTCGCCGCCGACGTCGCCACGGCAGGTCCCGTGCCAAATCGATCGGGCGGGGACGACGCTGGGACGCCCGGAGCCGCTTCCACGTCGGCGGCCCGAGCCGTCGGGACCGGGACGGGCTGAGCGATGCCCGGCGGGGTCTTCGAGCTGCGCAGGGACGCCATCACCGGGTGGTGGGTCGCCGTGGTGGTCGACCGAGCGTACGAGGCCGGCCGGTTCGCCCATCGAGCCCAACCGCTGGCGGGGCGCGAATGCCAGAACTGCACCGACGCGCGGCAGACCGAACCATGGGTCCGCACACTGCGTGCGCATGCGTTCCGCGTCGCCGGCGACGAACGCAGCGGCCGCGACGCCGCCGAGCGGCCGCGGGGTCGGGGGGAACGTCCACCGCGCGACGAAGCGAGCCGCGCGGCCCGGGACGGAACCGCCCGTGACGGCGCGCGCGAAGCGCAGCGCGAGGGCGAACCGCAGCCCGGCCTCGGCCTCGTGGCGGACGTGGGCGCGTGGCTGACCATCGTCGCCCCCTACGGCCACCACGGCACCCTCGCCGCCGAGCCGCCGCAGATCGTCATCCAGATGCTCGAACTGGCCCGCCGGACGATCACCGACGCGCGCGCCCGCGGTGGCACCGAGTACGTCCAGGTGGTCGAGAACCACGGTCGCGAGGCGGGGGCGCTCACGAACCACCTCTGCCTCGACCTGTACGATCTGCCGCAGATTCCCCATCGCATCGGCGAGGAGCTGGGCGGCTCGGCGCGCTATTTGATCCGCGAGGGCGTGTGCCCCTATTGCCGGCTCGTGCGCGAGGAAGTCGCGTCGCGCGAACGGCTCGTCTTCGAGGACGCCGCAAGTGTCGCGTTCGCGCCCTGGGCATCGCGGTCGCCGTTCGAGCTCTGGGTCGTACCGCGGCAGCACCAGGCCGATTTCAGCCTCGCTTCAGACGCCCAGCTGACCGGCGCCGCCGAGACGCTCCAGAAGGTGCTGCGGCTGCTCGACGCGCTCGATGGTCCGCCGTACAACCTCGTACTCCATACGTCGCCCCTCCACCAGCGGGTCGACGAGACCTACCACTGGCACTGGGAGATCCATCCGCGGCTGCGCGAGATCGCCGGACTGGAGCTCGGCACAGGGCTGCCGGTGAACCCGGTCAGCCCGGAGCAGGCCGTGGCCGAACTGCGCGGCCGCGCCGGCCTCGACCGGGTGGAGTGGCCGGCGTGAGCGGCGTCGTCCGGGCCCGAGCGCGGACATACCGGCCAGTGGCAGCGCTGGCGTCACAGGGCAGCCCCGTCGACCGTCACATGGCCGCAGGGCGCGCGATGGGCGCGCCGAGCCCCACGACCGCGGCGACGCCGCATGCACGTCGGGCGTTGGGGGCGCAGTTCCGGCAGAGGCACGGGTGGTATCGATCGAATCGTCGCTCCCGCGATGGGGGGTCGCGGTGAGCACCGAGCGAACGTCGGCTCAGGCGTTCATCGAGAGCCTGTTCGCGCAGCATCAGGCCGAGATCTACGGGTTCCTGGCCCGCATGGTGCGCGACGACGAGCTCGCGGCCGACCTGACGCAGGAGACGTTCGTCAAGGCGTTCCGCGCGCTCGACGCGCTCGAGTCGACCGATCGGGCGCGGGCGTGGCTGTTCCAGATCGCCAGCCGGACGGCGCTCGACGAGTTGCGCCGCCGCCGTCTGATCCGGTTCGTGCCGTGGTCCGGCGAGTCCCGCGGCACCGCTCCCTCCGCCGAGGAGACAGCCATGCGCGCCCGCCTGTCGGGCGAGATGGCGCGCGCGCTGGCACGGATCCCGGATCGCCAGCGCGCCGCCCTGATCCTCGCGGAGCTGCACGAGCTCACGGGCAGTGAGCTCGCCGAGGCGCTCGGCGTCTCCCACGTCGCCGCGCGGGCCCTGCTGACCCGTGCCCGGGAGTCGCTGCGGGTCGCGCTCGCGGACGAACGACGGGCCTCCGGGAGACGCGAGCCGGCAGCGAGCGAGGCCGGACCGCGCGTCGAGGGCGCGACCGTGAACCAGGCGCGGCGCTCGGAGGAACGCCGATGACGCGGCGGGGACCACGCTGATGCTCCGGCTCCGCCGCCACGGCCTGAATCACGAGCGCGCGCGCTCGTGGCTGTCGGAGCGTCTCGATGCCCCGCTGCCGGCGACGCGGGAAGCCGCGCTCGAGGCCCATCTCGAGGCCTGTGCGGCCTGTCGGCAGGTGGACGCGGAGTACCGCGCGAACCGCGCCGCACTGCGCCAGCTCGCCGCGCCCGTCCCACCGCGCGATCTGCCGGCGCGAACCCTGGCCGCGCTCGAGGTAGAGGTGCGCCACGTGCGCCGACCGCGGGCGGCGCCGGTGCTGCAGCAGCGCGGCGCGAGACGGAGCGGTGGCGTCGCCGTCGGCTCCCTGCTCACGGTGGCGCTGGTGGCGATCGTCGGCGCGCTGCTGGTGGGGCCGGTGGTACAGATCAGCGGCCCCAGCGCGGGCGCCACGCCATTCGCGATCACGCCGGTGGATCTCGCGTTCATCGGGATCCAGAACGACGTCGTCCGCCTCTACCGGACGCGCCTCGACCACGCCTGTCCGTCCGGCAACACCTCCTGTGCGGCATTCGGGCCCCAGGTGGACCAGATCGTCTGGCTGCCTCGCACGGCGGCACTGAGCGCGCTGACGCTCGACCCGGCGGGCCGGCGGGCCGCCTTGGCGGCCAGGCCCGGCATCAGCACGACCACGACGTACTACGTGGTCGACCTCGGGGGCGGCGGCCCGTGGCCGACGGGCCCGTCGAGCATGTACAGCACGGGTGCGTCGCCGAGCCCGACCGTCGCGTCGCCATCGACGGCGCCGTCGCGCACGCCCGGTCCGGCGTCGCATGCCCGGGCCGACACCGCCGCCACGACGAACGGGCCCGCGGGCGGCACGAAGACCGCGGTCCCGACGGCACACGCGTCGCCGTCGAGCCGTGCCGCACGGTCCCCAGCAGCGGCCCGCAGCGCCACGCCTCGGCCGACCGCCTCGGCGAGACCCACGGCAGCGTCCGTGGCCGGCGCGGGGCCCACGTCGCCGACGGCTTCGGGCGGGGCAGCCGGACCGCTCGCAGGAGCGTCCAGCCCGCCTGCAGCGGCGTCCGGCCTGCCTGCGGGGGCATCGAATGCGCCGGGCGTCGCGACCCTCCCGCCCGTGCAGGCGCAGCCGATCCTCCAGGACGTGATCCCGACCGGCGCCCCCGCCGCCTGGTCGCCCGATGGCGGCACCCTGGCCTTCAGCGCAATGCCGGCCGACGCAAGCACCGGGTCGGATATCTACATCTGGCGGCCGGGCGACGTAACCGCGGTCGCGATCACCACCGATCACGCATCGTCCTTCGCATCGTGGGCCGGCGACCGGATCGTGGGCAGCGACTTGGTACCGGACACCGAAAACCCGAACGTCCTGACCCCGCAATCGTTCGTGCTCGATCCACGTACCGGCGAGCGCCGGCCGATCATCGGCGCCCCGCTGTGGCTGCCGTCGGTGGATCCCGACGGTCAGTACGCCGTCGCGTGGTCCGGGACGCTGCAGCTGTCGGGTCTCGTCCCGGTGCCGGATCACGGCCAGCTCGTCTTCTTGGCCTGGCGTGCTCTGGATCCGTTCGCGTTGCCGAGTACGCCACCCACCGGAACCGCGGTGCCGTTCCAAGTACCGCCTCCCGTGAGCGTCGCTCCATCGCGGGCGTCACATGGCTCGTCCGGCGGCTCGCCCGCACCCAGCAGGACCACGACTCCCGTCGGGTCACCGAGCGTGCTCCCGTTTTGGGCGCAGACACCGCAACCACTGGCGGCGTCTCCGCAACCGTCCAGCGTGCCCCTCCAGGACTGGCTGGTCGAGTGGTCACCCGACGGGTCGGCCTTCGGTCTCTGGGAAGGACCGGCGGTCGGCGTCGAGGTGGGCACGCTCGCGCTCCATGCGATCGACCAGGTGAACGGCCAGCTCGACACGGCGAGTCTGCTCATGGGGCCGGTCCCGGCGCGCCGCGCCTTCTCGATCGGCCTCGACCGCCTGGTCTGGGCCACGCCGCCCAACCCGCACGGCCTCAGTGAGCTGCGGGTGCTGGTCTGGGGCTCGTTCGGGCGAGGTGAGCTGCACAGCCGCCAGCTCGACCAGCAGGAGATCGTGCCGGCGTTCTGATGCGGGCCGGACCCGCTCCGCCGAGCGCGTGCCCGACGCCCTCTGGCGCCCGATCGCCGGGCCGTGTCAGCACGCGCCTCACGGGCCGTCGCTCCCGGCTACGATGATCGCGGCTCGGCGTCAGGCGGACGTCGATCTGCCCACGTTCTGGAAGGAATCCCATGTCGATCGTGCTGGACGGCACGTCCCTGACCATCGAACGGCTCGTCCGCATCGCGCGCGGTGGCGAGCGAGTCGAACTGGACCCCGCGGCACTCGAGCGGATCCGCGTCTGCCGCACGATGCTCGAGGAGAAGCTCGCCGCGCACGAGATCATGTACGGCACGAACACCGGGATCGGCGAGTTCTCGGAGGTCGTGCTGAGCGACGAGCAGGTGCGCGAGTTCCAGCGCTACCTCATCTACAACCACGCCGCGGGGATCGGCGATCCTGCACCCGTCGATGTGGTGCGAGCCGCGATGGCGAGCCGGATCAACGTCCATGCCCACGGCAACTCTGGTTGCCGGCCGGAGATCACGCTGGCGCTCGTGGAGATGCTGAACCGCGGGGTCACGCCGGTCGTCTGCCAGCGCGGCTCGGTGGGGGCGAGCGGCGATCTCGCGCCGATGGCGCAGATCGCGCTCCTCCTGATGGGCGAGGGGGAGGCGTGGTACGAGGGCGAGCGCCTCCCCGGGCACGTCGCCCTGGAGCGCGCGGGGATCACGCCGCCCGGCCTCCAGGCGCGCGACGGGCTGGCGACCATCAACGGTTCCAACGTGCTGACGGCGATGAGCGCCCTGCAGCTCTGGGAGATCGACCGCTGGCTGCGGCAGGCGGAGATCGCGGCGGCGATGTCGCTCGAGGCGCTGATCGCGAACATGCAACCGTACGACGTGCGGCTCCACGAGCTGCGCGGCTTCCCCGGCGCGGTGCGCGCCGCGCGCGCGATCGACCGCGTGCTGGCAGGCAGCGATCTGCTGACCGGGAAGATGCCAACCAAAGTGCAGGACGCCTACTCGATGCGCTCGACGCCGCAGGTGGTCGGCGCGGCGCACGACGCGGTGGCCTGGGCCTGGCGACAGGTCGAGACCGAGCTCAACGGCGTCTGCGACAACCCGATCTTCCTGCCCGACGCCCGCCTGACGCTGACCGGCGCGAACTTCCAGGGGACACCGGTGGCGCTCCCGATGGATATGGTGGGCGCGGCGGTGACGATGGTCTGCGTGCTCTCCGAGCGCAGGCTGAACCGGCTCACGAACCCCGCGCTCTCCGCGGGCCTACCGGCCTTTCTGACGAAGGGGGCCGGGATGTTCTCGGGGATGATGCTGAGCCAGTACACCGCCGACACCCTCATCGTCGAACAGCGCATCCTCTCGGCGCCGGCCTCGATCCAGTCGATCCCGGCCGCCGCGGACCAAGAAGACTTCGTCTCGATGGGGATGAACACGGCGCTCAAGAACGGCCAGATCCTCGAGGATGCGTACGGCGTCCTGGGCATCGAGTTCATGGCCGCCGCCCAGGCGCTCGACTTCCGCGAGTTCACGCCGGGCCTCGGCACGCGCGTCGCGCGCGACGTGGTGCGCAGGCACGTGGCGCATCTCGACGAAGACCGGCCGCTGCACGTCGACCACACGCGCATGCAGGCGCTCGTGCGCTCGGGCGAGATCCTGGAGGCCGTCGAGGCGGCGGTGGGGCCGCTGGGGTAGTGGCCACATCCTGCCGCATCTGGCGTCAGGCGTCACGTTGAGGCCTTGCAGCCGCGGCAAAATGCGGGTCACTCGTCGCGGTAGACTATCTCCAGGCCCATCCATGGACCGGCCCAGCGAGCCCGGCGAGGAGTGAGCATGACGGCGCGTCAGATCATGACCACGGACGACTTGCGTCGTGCCGTGGTCCGCATTTCCCACGAGATCGTCGAGAAACATGGCGGGACCGATCGTCTCGCCATCGTCGGGATCCAACGGCGCGGCGTCCCCCTCGCCCACCGGATCGCCGATGCGATCGGCCAGCACGAAGGCGTGCGGCCCCCCGTCGGCGCGCTCGATATCACCTTCTACCGCGACGACCTCTCGATGGTCGCACACCAGCCGATCGTCAAGGGGACCGACCTCCCCTTCGACGTAAACGTGCTGACCATCGTGATCGTCGATGACGTCCTCTATACCGGGCGCACCGCCCGTGCCGCCATGGACGCCCTGATGGACTTCGGTCGCCCCTCCGCGATCCGGCTCGCGGTGCTGGTCGACCGCGGCCACCGCGAGCTGCCGATCCGGGCCGACCACGTGGGCAAGAACGTCCCCACGTCGCGCGACGAGATCGTGCGGGTCCATGTGGTCGAGTTCGACGGGGTGGACGAAGTCCTGCTCGACCGGCTGCCGACGACGGAGGCGAAGGCATGACGCCGCGCGAGGACGCCCTCACCCAGGGCTGGCACCACCGCCACCTGCTCGACGTCGACATGCTCTCGGCGTCCGACATCGACCTCGTGATGCGCACGGCGGTCGAGATGAAGGAGATCCTCGGGCGCCCCATCCCCAAGGTGCCCACGCTGCGCGGCACCCAGGTCACGATCCTCTTCTACGAGGCGTCCACGCGGACCCGCGTCTCGTTCGAGGTCGCCGCCAAGAACCTTTCGGCCGACGTCGTCAACATCGCGGCGAGCAGCAGCTCCGTCACCAAGGGCGAGTCGCTGGTCGACACGATCCGGACCGTCGAGGCACTCGGCGCGGACATGATCGTGATGCGGCACGCGCGGTCTGGCGCGCCGTACCTCGCGGCCCAGGTCTTTTCTGGCCACGTGCTGAACGGCGGCGACGGCTGGCACGCCCATCCCACGCAGGCGCTACTCGACCTCTTCACGCTGCGCGACCGGCTGCCCGGCGGGAAAGTCGCGGGTCGCAAGATCGTCATCCTCGGCGACATCCTCCATTCCCGCGTGGCCCGCTCGAACATCTGGACGCTCACGACCATGGGTGCCGACCTCTGGTTGTGCGGGCCGCCCACCCTGCTGCGCGGGTTGGAGCGCTGGGCTGGCGCGTTGCCCTCCAACCGCCGCTTGACCGTGACGACCGACTTGCGCGCTGCGCTGCGGGGCGCCCACGCGGTGATGGCGCTCCGGCTCCAGCAGGAGCGCATGGCAGGCGGCCTGCTGCCGTCGCTGCGCGAGTACTCCCTGCGCTACGGACTGACCGCCACGACGTTGCGCTGGGCCCGTGCGGATGCGTTGGTCATGCACCCCGGGCCGATGAACGAGGGCGTGGAGATCGGCCCCGAGATCGCCGCGTTCGAGCGCTCCGTGGTCACCGATCAGGTGGCCAACGGCGTCGCAGTGCGCATGGCGCTGCTCTACCTGATCGCCGGCAGCGGACCGATCGAGGGAGGCGAGACCCATGGCTGAGACACCGCGACCGGGCGAGCGCGTCGAGCGCTTCGAGGTCGAGGATGCATGGCTCGTGGACCCGGTGAATGGCCTGGAGGGGCGCGGCAGCCTGCGCGTGGAGGGCGGGCGGATCGTCACGGTCGAATGGGCCGGCGAGCCGTCAGGGGGGGCCGCAGCGCACGAGCCGCCGAGGACCGAGCCGCGGCCCGAGCGGCCCACGGTCATCGTGGCGCCCGCCTTCGTCGACCTCCACGTCCACCTGCGCCAACCGGGCCGGGAAGATGCCGAGACCGTTGCGACCGGGCTGGCCGCCGCGGCCCACGGGGGCTTCGGGACTGTCTGTGCGATGGCGAACACGACGCCGGCGATCGACTCGACCGGGCTCGTCGAGGCAGTGCAGGAGCTCGCGCGTGCGAGCGGCAGCCCTGTCCGGCTCTTCACCTACGGCGCCACCAGCGCCGGCCGGGCCGGGCAGACGCTCTCCCAGATGGGCGAGATGGCCGACGCGGGCGCGATCGGCTTCAGCGACGATGGATCGCCGGTGGCCGACGCGTCGCTCTTCCGGAACGCGCTCGCCTACGCCGGAGCCCTCGGGCGGATGCTCGTCGAGCATCCAGAGGATCCGGCCTTGACCAAGGGCGCCGAGGCCAACGAGGGGTTGGTGGCAACGATCCTGGGCCTCAAGGGCTGGCCCGCGGCGGGAGAGGAGAGTGCGGTGGCGCGGGACCTGGCGATCCTGGCCGACGTGGTCGCATCGTATCCGGCCTCCGCGGCGCCGCACCTGCACCTGACCCACCTCTCGACCGCAGGCTCGATCGATCTCGTCCGGCGCGCCAAGGCGGCCGGGTTGCCGGTGACCTGCGACGTCACACCGCACCACCTGGCGCTCCATGAGGGATGGGTGGCGGGCGATCGGCGCTTCGCCTGGGAGGCGGCCGATGCGCTATGGGTCGGCGGTCGCGCGGATGCGGCGCCGTACGACCAGTCGACACGCGTCAACCCACCGCTCCGCACCCCAGCCGACGCGCTCGCGCTCTGGAGTGGCCTGCGCGACGGGACGGTCGACGCGATCGTGACCGATCATGCGCCGCACACGCAGGTCGACAAACTCGTGGAGTACGGCGACGCCGCAAATGGCATCAGCGGCATCGAGACCGCTTGCTCGCTCGTCCTGGCCGGCGTCGAGGCCGGGCTGCTGCCGCTGCGCGATGCGATCCGCGCCCTCACGCTCGGCCCACGGCGGGTGCTCGGTTCCGTCGTGGCAACGGGACGGCGCGGGGCATCGGAGTCGCTCGTGCCAGGTCTCGTCGAGGGAGCCGCGGCGAATCTCGTCGTGATCGACACGGCCGACGGGTGGGACGTCACGCCGGAGACGCTCCGCTCGAAGGGCAAGAACTCGCCACTCCTCGGGCGGCGGCTGCGCGGCCGGGTCTTGGCCACACTCGTGGACGGGCGCTTCGCCTACGCGGAACTCGGAGGGGTGGAGGCGGCATTGGCGGCTGCCGCGGGCTAAGGTCCTCGCGGGCTAAGGTCCTCGCGGGCTGAGGCCCTCGAGGGCTGAGGCCGTCGCGAGCCCGTCGGGGTAGGCCGGCGCGGGCCGGTCGCTCGGCCGGCCTACCCGGGCAGCACCGTCTCTCCCTGCATCAGGTAGCGGTCGACCGCTTGGGCCGCGTGTCGTCCCTCGCGGATCGCCCAGACCACGAGTGACTGGCCACGCGCGCAGTCCCCCGCCGCGAAGACCCCCGGGACGGACGTCATCTTGTCCGGTCCGGTGGCGACGTTCCCGCGCGTGTCGAGTTCGCAGCCGAGCGCCTCGGGGAGCGCGCGCTCCGGCCCAACGAAGCCAAGCGCCAGCAGCACCAGGTCGGCGGGGACGAGCCGCGCGGTCTCCGGCCGCTCGCGCGGCACGACCCGCCCGTCCGGCCCAACATGCCATTCCACCTCGACCGTCTCGACGCCCGCGACCCTTCCCTGCGCGTCGCCGACGAAGCGGCGGGTGGAGACGGCATAGCGGCGCGGGTCGGAGCCCCACAGGGCCGCGGCCTCCTCCTGGCCATAGTCGAGCCGGTAGACCTTCGGCCACTGCGGCCACGGGTTGTCCGGCGCGCGCGTCTCCGGCGGCCGCTCGAGGATCTCGAGCTGGGTGACGCTGCGCGCCCCGTGGCGCACCGCCGTGGCGACGCAGTCCGTGCCCGTGTCGCCCCCGCCGATCACCACCACGTCCCGGCCGGCCGCCGAGATGAACGTGCCGTCGGCGTGGTTCGAGTCAAGCAGGCTCTTCGTGTTGCGACCCAGGAACTCCATCGCCGGGTAGATGCCGGCGAGCTCGCGGCCCTCGATACGGAGGTCGCGCGCGACGGTCGAGCCCGTGGCGAGCACCGTGGCCTCGAACTCGCCGAGCAGCCGCTCGGGCGGGAGGTCCCGGCCCACCTCGACGCCACACTCGAAGCGGACCCCTTCGGCCGCCATCAGCCGCACGCGCCGTTCCACGATCCGCTTGTCGAGCTTCATGTTGGGGATGCCGTACATCAGGAGGCCGCCCACGCGGTCGGCGCGCTCGAAGACGGTCACGGCGTGCCCCGCGTGGTTCAGCTGCGCCGCACAGGCGAGCCCCGCCGGGCCACTGCCCACCACCGCCACGCGCAGGCCGGTGCGGGCCAGCGGCGCCTCGGGCCGGATCCATCCGCTCGCCCAGGCGCGCTCGACGATCTCCAGCTCGATCGTCTTGATCGCCACGGGCGCCCCGCTGATCCCAACCGTGCAGGAGCCCTCGCACGGCGCGGGGCAGACGCGCCCGGTGAACTCCGGGAAATTGTTGGTCTTGTGGAGACGGATGATCGCCTCGCGCCACTTCCCCCGGTAGACCAGGTCGTTCCATTCCGGGATCAGGTTGTTGACCGGGCACCCCGAGGCCGCGCCGTTGATCAGCACGCCGGTGTGGCAGAACGGGACGGCGCAGTCCATACAGCGCGCACCCTGCTCCCGCAGCGTCGCTTCCTCGAACGGCGGGTGCTCGTCGCTCCAGTCGCGGATCCGTTCCAGTGGCGGCCGCATCTGCGCCGCACGGCGCTCGAACTCGAGGAACCCCGTCGGTTTGCCCATCCGCCGCCCGGCCCTATGTCCCGCCCACGCGCGCCAGGTCGCGTGCGTTCTGCTCGAACGCCGCCATCTCCGCCTCCGCTGGCGCGAGGCCCTGGTCTCGCAGTCGCCGTTGCGCCTCGAGCACGCGGCGGTAGTCGTTGGGGATCACCCGCACGAGGCGCGCGAGCGTCCGCCCCCAGTCGGCCAGCAGGCGCATGGCGCGCCCGCTCGACGTATACGCCGCGTGCCGTTCGATCAACGCGCGAACCTGCGCGATCTCGTCCGGATCGTCGACCTCCGCCATCGGGGCGAGCGCAACCGTGTCTTGGTTGCAGCGCCGCTCGAACGTGCCGTCCTCGTCGAGCACGTAGGCGATACCGCCCGACATCCCGGCGGCGAAGTTGCGGCCGGTGCGCCCCAGGACCACGACCCGCCCGCCGGTCATGTATTCGCAGCCGTGATCGCCGATCCCCTCGATCACCGCCCACACGCCGGAGTTGCGGACGCAGAAGCGCTCCCCCGCCACCCCGCGGATGAAGGCCTCGCCGGACGTGGCACCGTAGAAGGCGACGTTCCCCGTGATCACGTTCTCCTCGGGCACGAACGTCGAGCCCTCCGGCGGGTAGAGGACGATGCGCCCGCCGGAGAGCCCCTTGCCCAGGTAGTCGTTCGCGTCGCCCTCGAGGATCAGGGTGATGCCGCGGGGGATGAATGCGCCGAAGCTCTGGCCCGCGGAGCCCTGGAAGTGGAGGCGGATCGTGTCGTCCGGCAACCCCTGCGCACCGTATCGCCGAGTCACCGCGCTGCCGAGCATGGTGCCCACCACCCGGTTGGTGTTGCGGATGGGGAGCGTGGCCCGCACGCGCCGCCCCTCCTCCAGCGCCGGCCGACAGAGCGGGAGGAGCGTCGTCGCGTCGAGCGAGCCCTCGAGCTTGTGGTCCTGGGGGATCTGGCACGTTCGCCCGTAGTTGCGCGGCACCGCGGGCACGTGCAGGATGCGGCTGAAGTCCAGGTTGCGCGCTTTCCAATGCTCGATCGCCGGGCGCATCTCGAGTCGGTCGGAGCGCCCCACCATCTCGTCGACGGTGCGGAAGCCGAGCAGCGCCATGTACTCGCGCACCTCCTGCGCGACGAAGCGCATGAAGTGGACCACGTGCTGCGGGTCGCCGGCGAAGCGCTTGCGCAGCTCGGGGTCCTGCGTGGCGATGCCGACCGGGCACGTGTTGAGGTGGCAGACGCGCATCATCACGCACCCCAGCGCGACGAGCGGGGCGGTGGCGAACCCGAACTCCTCCGCGCCGAGGAGCGCGCCGACCACCACATCACGGCCGGTCTTGAGCTGTCCGTCCACCTCGACCGCGATCCGCGAGCGCAGGTCGTTCATGAGCAGCACCTGGTGCGCCTCGGCGAGCCCCAGCTCCCAGGGGATGCCGGCGTGCTTGATCGAGGTCAACGGCGACGCGCCTGTGCCGCCGTCGTGGCCACTGATCAGCACCACGTCCGCGTGCGCCTTCGCGACGCCCGCGGCGATCGTCCCGACACCGACCTCGGCGACGAGCTTGACCGAAATGCGCGCCTCTGGGTTGGCGTTCTTCAGGTCATGGATCAGCTCGGCGAGGTCCTCGATCGAGTAGATGTCGTGGTGCGGCGGCGGGCTGATCAGGCCGACGCCCGGCGTCGAGTGGCGGACTTTGGCGATCCATGGGTAGACCTTGTGTCCCGGCAGCTGGCCGCCCTCGCCCGGCTTGGCGCCCTGGGCCATCTTGATCTGCAGCTCTCTTGCGTTCACGAGGTACTCGCTGGTGACCCCGAAGCGGCCCGAGGCGACCTGCTTGATCGCGCTGTTCTTCGAGTCCCCGTTGGGGAGCGGCCGGTACCGCTCGGGGTCCTCGCCTCCTTCGCCGGTGTTCGACTTCCCGCCCAGGCGGTTCATGGCGATCGCGAGCGCCTCGTGCGCCTCCTGCGAGATGGAGCCGTAGCTCATCGCTCCGGTCTTGAAGCGACGCACGATCGACTCGGCCGGCTCGACCTCCTCGATCGGGAGGGGTCGGTGCGTGGGCCGCAGGTCCATCAGGCCGCGCAGCGTGCACAGATTGCGCGACTGGTCGTCGACGAGCCGCGAGTACTCCTTGAAGACGGCGTAGTCGCCGCTGCGGCAGGCGTGCTGCAGCGTGTGGATCGTGAGCGGGTTGAAGAGGTGCGACTCGCCGTCGTCGCGGTACTGGTACTGGCCGCCGACGCCGAGCTGCCGGTGCACGATCGGGCGCTTGGGCGGGTACGCGCGCTCGTGGCGCATCCGGACTTCCCTAGCGACCACTTCGATCCCGACGCCGCCGATGCGCGTGGGCGTCCAGGTGAAGTACTCGTCGATGAAGTCCTGGTTGAGCCCAATGGCCTCGAAGACTTGGGCGCCGTGGTAGCTCTGGATCGAGGAGATCCCCATCTTGGAGATCACCTTCACGATGCCCTTGTTCACCGCCTTCACGTAGCGCCGCTCGGCAGCGTCGGCGGGCCCCGGGATCATCCCGAGCCGCACCTGATCGTGGATCGTCTCGAAGGCGAGGTACGGGTTGACCGCGCTCGCGCCGTAGCCGACCAGCAGCGCGAAGTGGTGCACCTCTCGGGGTTCGCCCGACTCGAGCACCAACCCGACTCGCGTCCGCGTCCCGGTCCGCAACAGATGGTGATGCACGGCCGCGACCGCGAGCAGGGCGGGGATCGGCGCGTCCTCCTCGCCGTGCCCGCGGTCGGAGAGGACGATCAGGTTGTACCCCTCGGCGATCGCCTCGGACGCGCGGTCCCGCACCGCCTCGATCGCCCGACGCAGCCCCGCGCCGTTCTCGGCGACCCTGAAGAGGATGGGGAGCGTGATGGCACGGAACCCGTGCGAGCCGTTCCTACCGTCGAGGTGGCGGATCTTCTCGAGCTCTTCGTTGCGCAGGACCGGCGTGGGGAGCGCGAGCTGGTGCGCCGCTGCGGGGCCCGGCTCGAGCAGGTTCTCTTCCGGCCCGATCGACGTCTCGACGGCGGTCACGATCTCCTCGCGGATCGCGTCGATGGGCGGGTTCGTGACCTGGGCGAAGAGCTGTTTGAAGTACGCATAGAGGAGCTGCGGACGGTCCGAGAGGACCGCCAGCGGCGTGTCGTTGCCCATCGATCCGATCGGCTCGGTGCCTTCGGCCGCCATCGGGTTCAGGATCAACCGCACGTCCTCGGCCGTGTAGCCGAACGCTTCCTGGCGGCGCAGCACGGTCTCGTGGTCGGGCTCGAAGACGCGCGGCGGCGGCGGGAGGTCCGGCAGCCGCACGAGCCACTCCCGGCACCATGCGCCGTACGGGCGCTCCCCCGCGATCGCGTGCTTGAGTTCGTCATCCGAGATGATCCGTCGCTCCGCGGTGTCGACCAGGAACATGCGCCCGGGTTGCAGCCGCCCCTTGGCGACCACCTGCTCGGGCGGGATGTCGAGCACGCCCGCCTCGGACGCCATCACGACCCGGTCGTCGGCGGTGACGTAATAGCGGGCGGGCCGCAAGCCGTTCCGGTCGAGCGTGGCCCCCACCCGGATCCCGTCGGTGAAGGCGATCGAGGCGGGGCCATCCCACGGCTCCATCAGGCACGCGTGGTACTCGTAGAAGGCGCGCTTCTGTGCGCACATCGACTCGTGCCGGCTCCACGGCTCGGGTACCAGCATCATCAACGCGTGCGGCAGGGAGCGGCCGCTCAGGTAGAGGAGCTCCAGGACGTTGTCGAGCATCGCCGAGTCGGAGCCGTCCCCATCGATGGTTGGCAGGACCTTCGTGAGCTCCTCCCCGAAGAGCGAGGAGCGGAACGTCGACTCACGCGCGCGGAACCAGTTGACGTTGCCGCGCAGCGTGTTGATCTCACCGTTGTGCGAGATGTAGCGGTAGGGGTGCGCCCGGCTCCACGACGGAAACGTATTGGTCGAGAAGCGCGAGTGGACCATGGCGATCGCGCTCTCGAACTCCGGGTCCTCCACGTCGGGGTAGAAGTGGAGCAGCTGCGACGCGTTGAGCATCCCCTTGTAGACGAGAGTCCGACTGCTCAGCGAGGGCACGTAGAAGTCCGCGCGGCCAGGGATCGTGGACCGCGAGACGGCCTTCTCGACCAGCCGACGGACGATGTAGAGCCGGCGCTCGAACGCGAGGTCGTCGGCGATCCGATCCGGGCGGCCGACGAAGAGCTGGCGGATGGCAGGTTGGCTGGCCCGCGCGGTCTCGCCGAGGAGCCCGTTGCAAGTGGGTACGTCGCGCCACCCGAGGAGGGGGACGCCTTCGTCGGCCGTCGCCTGCTCGATGATCCGTTCGCAGGCCTCGCGGCTCGCCGAATCGCGTGGCAGGAAGACCATGCCCACGGCGTACGCCCCACGGCCCGGCAGCGCGACGCCCGCGTCGGAGGCCGCGCGCGCCAGGAACCGATGGGGCAGCTGCACGGTGAGTCCGGCCCCGTCGCCCGTGTTCTTCTCCGCGCCCGTGGCACCGCGATGCTCCAGGTTGACGAGCACGGTCAGCGCGTCCCGTACGACGGCGTGCGAGGGCCGGCCCGCGATGTCGCACACGAAGCCGAAGCCACAGGCGTCGTGCTCGAAGTTGGGGTCGTACAGGGATGGCTCGCGCATGGACGGTCTCCGCGAAACGGCTCGTGTGGACCGTAGCGGGAGACCGAGGAACGAGTCAGTAACGGGCGAGTCGCGAGTAGGTGGCGGTTCGCGCGGGCGCGGGTGCCGTTTCGGTCGCGGCCGTTGCCGACGCAGCCGCTTCGGACGCGGCACGTCTGCCGGGTCCGAACGTCTGCCCGATCCGATCCTCGCGCGAGCGATCGACCCGCGCCCCTCCAGCGCGCAGGAGATCAGCGGCACCGACTTCGTGCGCCTCCGGATTGGTACGCTAGGCATCGGATACGTGGTCGACGACGCCCAGCGGCTCGGCGTCGTGCTGCGGGCGACCCGCCGATCAGAGGCAACGTACCGCCGTCTACGCTGAAGTCCGGAGATAGGTGGAGACAGGATGGCGGCGCGATCGATGCTGAAGATGCACACGCGGGACGCGGACTCACCGTCGAGCCAGGGTCGCCCGTTCGGAAACGCGCGGCCCGGCGGTTCACCCTCGGGCAGCACGCCCCTCTACAAGGGTGAGCCGCTCGACCCGGAGCGCGGCCCCGGGCTTGGCTGTTTCTGGACGCAGGTCGTGGTCCTCGCGATTCTGGTCGTGCTGACCCCGATCGGGGTCGCGAATGCCTGGCCAACCTGGCTGACCACCGCGATGCTCTTCACCACGCTGGTCCTCCTGCTCCTCGCCGGACAGACCATGATCTTCCTGCTTCGCCTGGTCGCGGCCGATCGGCGCACCCGCCGTCGGCCGTTGCGGGGCACGACGCCGACGGTCGGCCAGCTGGAGGACGCGACGCCACCGACCTCGACCACCCCGCCGCCCAGCGACGACGCCGCGCGTCCGGACGACCAGCCGCTGCGCGATCCGCCACTGCCCGACTCCCGCGGCGTGCGACAATGAGCAGGTCGTCAGTTTCCACTGATCGTGGGTTGATCCCGGAGAGATCGCGTGCCCGTCCTCGCCACCTTCTTCTCGGTCCGTCGTGGCCGCGACGCCTTCTTCAAGTTCTTCATGCGGACCATGTTTCCCAGGCAGGTCCGCGACTACGAGGAGAAATTCAACATCCGCTTCCTCGGCTGGTACAACATCGCCCACGGCTGGGACTTCGACAACCTGATCCTCTTCCAGCTCCCCGACTACGCCGCGCTCGACAAGCTCGAGGCGGACGAGGCGACGCGGAAGATCGGCCATCGCGCCGGGGAGTGGATCTTCCAGCGTCATCACTCGATGCTCCTCCGCGAGCGCATGGGCCCCGACCTCGAGTACCACCCGTAAGGAGCGCACGATGGACCTGAGCCGCAACCAGGCGCTCGGCGAGATCGCCGCCGACGCCGCCCTCGAGCGTCGCGACTTCCTCGCCAAGGCCGCCGATCAGCTCCGCAGGTTCCTCGAGGCCAACGCGAGGCGAATCGAGGATGTGGGCGGGCTGGTCCTGATCGACGATGACCCCGACTATCTGGCGGTCGCGCCCGACGGGACCTTCCGCTCGCACACGCGCTACCAGGACGACCGCGGTGAGTGGGTCTCCGAGACCGAAGTGATCGAGTCGCCTGCCGAGTTGGTCGAGCTGTACAACCCGGCCGAGGTCTTCGCCGCGTTCGCGGAGGCGGCCCGCGCCGCCGCGGGCATGGCCGAAGAGCCCACCGGCGCCGAGGATCTGCTGGAAGCGGCGGGGATCGCGCCCGCGGAGACGGTGGCCGAGCAAGGCTTCGCGGTCGCCACCGACGAGGGCGCCTATGCCGCCGCGGCCGACGCGTGGGCGGCCACCAACGTCGAGGAGGCGCCGCCCGCCGACGCGGACGAGGCCGCCGCCCGCCTATATGACCTGGCGCTGACCTTCCAGGAGCGGAGCCAGGACGCCGAGGCCCACCTGATCGAGCAATTCGAGGCCGCCGCGCGGCCGCTTGCGGGGCGGATCGGTGATCTGATCATCATCGACGACGAAGACGAGCGGCTCACGCTGACCGACGAGGGGCGGCTGGTCGCCGAAGTCGTGCCGGAAGACGAGGCGGACCGCTGGCGGCGCCTGGAGTCGGCCGCCGACCTGGTCGAGTACTACGACCCGACCGACGTGTTCGGCGACCTCGCCGACGCCCTGGCCGACGCGTTCCCGACGGCGGTCGCCCCCGCCGAAGATGAGGAGACCAAGGGAGACGGGGACGACGAGGAGGCGGACACCGAAGGCGACGCGGATGCGGGGGACGGGGGCGACGCCGACCATGGCGGCGCGCCGTCTCCCCGGAGCTGAGGCCGGGGCGCGGCGACCGATGCGCTTGCTCGACGCCGAACTCGTCGAGACGCGGGAGATCCTCCCCCGCCAGTGGTTGCAGCGATACCGGGCTCCCTGGCTGGCCGCGGGAGCCCGCGCCGGACAGTTCGTCCACGTGCGCACGCCCGACTACTCCGGTCTGGTGCTGCGGCGCCCCTTCAGCATCAACACGGTCGACCGGGTCGCCAGCGAGATCACACTCCACTTTCGGACCGCTGGGAAGGGCACCGAGCTGCTGGCGCATGCCCGCCCCGGGGACACCGTCCCCATGCTCGGGCCACTGGGACGGCCATTCGAGGTGGATCCCCGAACGCACCACGTGCTGCTGATCGCCGGCGGACTGGGGATCGCCGGCCTCCGCGCCCTGATCGACGAATCGCTCGCGGCGGGACGCCAGGTGACAGTGCTCTTCGGCGCCGCGTCGGCCGGCGACGTCTACCCGTCCTCGCTCCTCCCGGACGAGGTGGAGTACGTGGTCGCCACCGAGGACGGCTCGCTGGGCCAGGCCGGGCTCGTCACCGACCTCGTGCCGGCGTACGAGGCGTGGGCGGACCAGGCGTTCGCCTGCGGTCCCCGCCCGATGCTGGCGGCGCTCGCCGCGCTCGCGCGCGGACGTCAGGCGCGCATGGGCGTCGCCCGACTCGGACGCAAGCGCGGTGGCGGCAAGCCGGTCCCGCTCGGTTCGCCCCAGGCGCGTCGCCGATCGTGGCTCCAGGTTTCGCTGGAGCAGCACATGGGCTGCGCGGTGGGCGCGTGCCTAGGCTGCGTGGTCTGGGGTATCGAGGGACCAGTGCGCGTTTGCCGCGAAGGGCCGGTCTTCGCCGCGGAGGAGATCGCGTGGGAGGAATCGGTGTGAAACGCAAGCGCTCCGTGGTCACCAGCAGTCCGCGCGTTCGGGACCCGTATCTCGGTCCACTGCGTCTGGGGCTGAGGCGACCCCGAACCCGCCCCCAAGCGGCGGCGAGCGGCAGCCCGGCAGCCAGCTCCGGTTGGCCCGGCGCAGTCTCAGGGGAGAGCGGCCTCCCGGCGGCGTCCGAGGCGGACGCACGGACCGGCGGGCGCGCCGTGCCAGCTGCGCGGCCGGAGATCGTCGACCTCTCCGTCGACCTCGCGCCGCGGCGGCCCGGCCGGCTCGTGCTGCAGAACCCCGTCATGGTTGCCTCCGGCACCTTCGGCTACGGCATCGAGTACGGCGAGGTGGTGGACGTCGAGCGGCTCGGGGCGATCTGCTGCAAGGGGACCACGCTCAAGCCCCGCCTCGGCAACCCCCCGCCGCGCGTGACCGAGACGCCGGCCGGGATGCTGAACTCGATCGGGCTGCAGAACCCCGGCGTCGACGCGGTGATCGAGCGCTATGCGCCGCTCTGGGCGGGCTGGCAGGTGCCGGTCATCGTCAACGTCGCGGGCGAGTCGATCGACGACTACGCCGGGGTCGTGCGCAAGCTCGACGGCGTCCCCGGCGTCGCCGGCATCGAGCTGAACATCAGCTGCCCGAACGTGGGCCGGGGCGGGCTCCAGTTCGCCGTCGATCGCGACGCCGCGGCGGCAGTCACGGCCGCGGTACGCGAGGCCACGGACCTCCCGCTCCTGGTGAAGCTCTCGCCGAACGTGACCGACATCCGGCCGATCGCCCAGGCGATCGAGGCGGCGGGCGCCGACGCGCTCACCGCGATCAACACGCTCTCCGGGATCGCCATCGACCGCCGCACCCGGAAGCCGCTCCTCGGCAACGTCTACGGCGGCCTCTCGGGCCCGGCGATCCGGCCGGTCGCCCTGCGCATCGTCTACGAGGTCGCACAGGCCGTCGATATTCCCGTCGTCGCGATCGGCGGTGTCAGCTCGCTGGAGGACGCGCTCGACTACTTCGCTGCCGGCGCCGTCGCTGTCCAGGTGGGCACCGCGATCTTCGCCGACCCCGAGGTCCCGTTGCGCATCGTGGACGAGCTGCGCGCCTACTGTGCCGAGCGTGGGCTCGCCAGCCACCTTCCGCTCGTCGGGACGGCGCTCCCGGCGCGGCCCAACCGACCGTCATCGAAGGGTGTGGAGTATCGACCATGAGCATGCCGAGCCGGGCCGCCCCCGCTGACCGTTCCGTCATCGCCCATCGTGTCGAGGAGCTGTTCCTCGCCAGCGGCGCGCTCCGCCAAGGCCACTTTCGGCTGAAGAGCGGCCGCCACGCGGAGCGCTATCTGGAGAAGTTCCAGGTGCTCCAGTATCCCGACGCGGTTTCCGAGCTTTGCGGGTACCTGGCCGAGCTGGTCCAGGGGCCGGAGGGACGGCGCGCGGACGTGGTGGTGGGCCCCACCACGGGCGGCGTCATCCTCGCCTTCGAGGTCGCGCGGCAGCTCGGCGTGCGTGCGCTCTTCGCCGAAGAGGTCCGCGATCCGGACGGGACCACGCGCCGCGAGTTTCGCCGCGGTTTCCAGCTCACCGAGGGCGAACGGGTGCTGCTCGTCGACGATATCCTGACCACCGGCGGTTCGCTCCTCGCGATGGTGCCCCCGATCGAGGCTGCCGGCGCCGAGCTGGTGCTCGCCGCGGTGCTCGTCGACCGCTCCGGCGGCCTACAGACGATCACCTCGCCCGTCACCGGCCACGCCTATCCGGCGACGGCGCTCTGGACGCTCGACTTGCCGACCTACGAGCCGGCGGCGGCCACCTGCCCGGGCTGCGCGGCCGGGCTGCCGCTCGAAGTCCCAGGGTCCGGTGGCACGCATCGGCCACTCCCGGCGGCGCCGATCGTCGAAGCGACCGGTACCGGGTTGTCGGGCGCGGGCATGCCGCCGGCCGCGGCCCCTGATACGGCGCCAGGCAACCTGCCGACGTCGCTGGGTCCGGCCACCTGACGTTCGCGCGCCGAGCCGCGACGGAGGGCCGCGACGGCGCGCCGCGGCGCGGCCCAGCGATGGGCAGCCTCGGCGCAGGGCAGCTGCGGCCGGCAGATCGGGATCTTTGGCCGTCTGATAGTGCGCCAAACGGCTCTTGACGGCGAGTCGGCTACAATCCGGCGAAGACAAGATCTGCCGGGTCGCGGTCCTCGTCGCACGGCATCCCGCCGGGCCCGGCGCCATTCTCGTAGCGTCTTGCAGCGTCTCGTCGTCACCTGATCGCTCGCTTCGAGGTCACGCCCGCTCAAACATGACGCGCTTCCAACGGCTCGCCCTCACCACCGCGGTCGCCACCTACCTTCTCGTCGTCATCGGTGCCATCGTCCGCAGCACCGGATCCGGCATGGGCTGTCCGGACTGGCCGCTCTGCCACGGCCAGATCATCCCCTCGACGACCGACCACCACCCCTGGCTCGAGTGGTTCCACCGCTTCATCGCCATGGTGATCGGATTCCTCGCCGTCGGCGTCGCGGTCCTGGCCTGGCGTGGGTACCGGAACCGCCGCTCGATCCTCTGGCCCGCGCTGATCGCGGTCGTGGTGGTGGTGATCCAGGCCGCACTGGGGGCCGTCACCGTCGCCGAGAACAACGCGGGCGACACGGTCACGGCGCATCTGGCGACCGCCATGATCCTGCTGGGCATCCTGGTCTACCTGGCGATCCGCGCGCGCTATCCCGACGAGCTGCCGCCGCGCGGGGCAAGCCAGCGCTTCACCCTGCTCGCCGCCCTGGCCGCCGCGAGCATCTACGCGCTGCTGCTCTTCGGGTCCCACGTGACGGCAACCGGCGCCGCCCTCATCTTCCCCGATTGGCCCCTCTTCGACGGCAGGTTGATCCCCTCGTTCACGCAGTACCCCGCCGCGCAGATGGCGCAGTTCCTGCACCGCGTCGTGACGGTGGTGGCCGGGCTCATCCTGCTGATCACGGCCTGGGCCGCGATGCGCCAGCCGCGGTCGCGCCGGGGGCCGGTCGTGGCGATGCTGCACGCGGCGGTGGGGCTCTTCGCGGTGCAGATCCTCGTCGGCGCCGCACAGATCTTCACGTCACTCTCCGACTGGGCGGTGGCGCTCCACGTGGCGCTGGCGGCGGCGATCTGGGCGCTTGCGCTGGGCGCGGCGATCCACAGCTACTACCTGGCGCGGCTCGCCGGACGTCCCGCGCCGGAGCCGGGCGGCGAGCCCGCGGCAGGCGGCTCCCGCGGCGGGCGGATCGACGTCGGGCCCGCCGGCCTGTCGGCGTGTGCCCCCGCCGATCCAGGCAGCGGCGGCCTCGGGGCCCGCATCGGCGCCTACGTGGCGCTGACGAAACCGCGCGTCATCGAGCTGCTGCTCGTCACCACCGTCCCGGCGATGGTGCTGGCGACCCGCGACGTCCCCGGCATCCGGGTCGGCTCGTGGGCCATGCTCGTCGTCGCGACGCTGATCGGCGGGGCGCTCGCCGCAGGTTCCGCGAACGCCATCAACTGCTACCTCGACCGCGACATCGATGAGCTGATGGTCCGCACACGGCGGCGCCCGCTCCCCGCCCACGAGGTGGATCCCGAGAACGCGCTGCTCTTCGGGCTCACGCTCGGTGTGATCTCCTTCGCCTGGCTCACGCTCTTCGCGAACCTGCTCGCGGCGTTCCTCGCGCTGCTCGCCATCGCCTTCTACGTGGTCGTCTACACGCTGTGGCTCAAGCGCAGCACGCCGCAGAACATCGTGATCGGCGGTGCAGCGGGAGCGCTCCCGCCGGTGATCGGCTGGGCGGCGGTGACCGGCAACATCGCGCTGCCGGCGCTCTTCCTCTTCCTGATCGTCTTCTACTGGACGCCGCCGCACTTCTGGGCGCTCTCGGTGCGCCTCTCCCGGGACTACGCGGCGGCCGGCGTGCCGATGCTCCCGGTGGTCAAGGGGATCCCCGAGACCAGCCGACAGATCGTCCTCTACTCGGTACTGCTCGTGGTCCTCACGCTGGCCTTCGCGGTCATCGCGCAGATGGGGCTCCTCTACACTGCGGGCGCGGTCCTGCTCGGCGCGCTCTTCCTCCGCCAGGCCTGGATGCTCTGGCGCGACGGCAGCGGCGCGGGCGCGGTCCACCTGTACCGCTTCTCGATCACCTACCTGACCCTCCTCTTCGCGCTGATCGCGCTCGACGTCCTGGTCCCGATCGCGCTGTAGGCGCCAAGAAGGTATGCGGGCAGCTGGGGCGGGCGTCCCACGGGGGCCGCGAGAGGGGCCATTCGGCCCTCTTCACGGGGGCCGTTTGGCGCCCCAGCAGGGCCAGTTGGGGTATGATGGCGGCCCCTACGGTTCCAGCAGCAGCGCGAGAGGTGTTCCCCTGAGCGTGCAGTGGCCGCCGCGCGTCCGTTCGGTTGCATCGATCGCCGGCCTCGTCGTCCTTGCGCCACTCCTCGGTGGATGCAGTGCCCTCTACCCACCCAACGCCGCCACCGACCAGGGCGCCGACATCAGGAACCTGTACACGGTCTTCCTCGTCCCGATGGTCGCGATTTTCCTGCTGGTGGAGGGGCTGATCCTCTGGTCCGTCATCCGCTACCGCCGCCGCAAGGGCGACGAGGAGCTGCCGGTGCAGACCCACGGGAACAACCTGCTCGAGGTCACCTGGACCGTCCTGCCCACGCTGCTGGTGTTGGCCCTCTTCTTCGTCTCGTGGCAGACGCTCAACAAGGTGGACGCGGAGTCGAAGCCCGAGCTCACCGTCGACGTGACCGGCTTCCAGTGGCAGTGGACGTTCGCCTACCCGCAATACGGCCTCTCGTACACGGGGATCGGCGACCAGGGACCTGTGCTGGTGCTGCCGGTCGACGAAGTGGTGCACGTGCGGCTCCACTCGCACGACGTCATCCACTCGTTCTACGTGCCGGACTTCCTCTTCAAACGTGACGTGATCCCGGGGCAGGTCAACAACTTCGACCTGACCCTGAAGGACGCCGGGGTCACGTACAGCGGTCAGTGCGCGCAGCTCTGCGGCATGGACCACTACCAGATGCGCTTCACCGTACGCACGATGACGCCAGCCGATTTCCAGGCCTGGGTGCAGGCCGAGCAGACGAAGACGCGGGCCACCCCGACGCCACCGCCCGGCGGCTCGGTGGCCGGTCCCACGCTCCAGCTGAGCGCGAGCAACACCACCAATTTCGATCAGTCGAGCCTCACAGCGTCGGCCGGCCAGCCGTTCACCGTGGTGCTGACCAACAAGACCGCCGGGGCGCCGCACAACTTCGCCATCCGGGACAGCTCCGGCAAGGTCCGCTTCACCGGCCTGCCCCTGGCGCAACCCGGCCAGACGGTCAGTTATGCGGTGCCGGCCCTCCCGGCCGGGACTTACACCTTCTTCTGCAGTGTCCATCCCAACATGCAGGGCACCCTCACGGTCAAGTAGGAGATCGCATGGCGACGACCGTCCTCGCCCCGGGCGCAACGCGCATCTACCAGCGCTCGGCCCTGTACGAGTGGCTGACGACCACCGACCACAAGAAGATCGGGATCCTGTACCTGACGAACAGCTTCCTGTTCTTCCTGCTCGCCGGGCTGTTGGCCCTCGTGATCCGCAGCGAGCTTGCCGTCCCGGGCCTGCAGTTCGTGAACTCGAGCACCTACAACCAGCTCTTCACGATGCACGGCACCACCATGATCTTCCTGGTCCTGATGCCGTTTCTCGCGGGCCTCGGCAACTACGCGGTGCCACTCCAGATCGGGGCCGCGGACATGGCCTTCCCACGCATCAACGCGCTCTCGTTCTGGATGTTGCCGCTGGGCGGCATCCTGATGTTCAGCGGCTTTTTCTTCGGGGGAGCCGCAGCCGAGGGGTGGACCTCGTACTCGCCACTGGCCCAGGCGAAGTACTCGGGGAGCGGCACCGATCTCTGGATCGTGGCCCTGCTGCTGATCGGCACGAGCTCGATCCTGGGCTCGATCAACTTCCTGGCCACGATCTTCAAGCTGCGGGCACCGGGCATGACGCTACTGCGCATGCCGATCTTCGTGTGGACCGTGATGGTCACGAGTCTGCTGATCCTGCTGGCGACCCCGGTCTTCACCAGCGGCGTCTTCATGCTCTACATCGACCGGAACTTCGGCGGCGCGTTCTTCGATCCTGCCTCCGGTGGCAACCCGATCCTCTGGCAGAACCTCTTCTGGTTCTTCGGCCACCCCGAGGTCTACATCCTGATCCTGCCCGCGATGGGCGTGATCAGCGAGGTCGTGCCGGTCTTCAGCCGCAAGCCGATCTTCGGCTACAAGGCCTTCATCTTCGCCACCTTGCTGATCGGTGGCCTGGGGTTCAGCGTGTGGGCGCACCACATGTTCACCACCGGGGCCGTCTACCTGCCGTTCTTCAGTCTGATGACCTCGTTGATCGGTGTCCCAACCGGGATCAAGTTCTTCAACTGGATCGCGACGATGTGGCGCGGCAAGATCACGTTCGCCACCCCGATGCTCTTCGCGCTCGGGTTCCTGACGACCTTCCTCGTAGGCGGGCTCGACGGCGCGATCTTGGCCTCCCCGCCCGTGGACTACGCGCTGCACGACACCTACTGGATCGTCGCCCACATCCACTTCGTCTTCTTCGGCGGCACGATGTTCGGCGTCTTCGCCGCGGCGTACTACTGGTTCCCCAAGATGTTCGGGGCGCGGCTCGACGAAGGGCTGGGCAAGGTGCACTTCGTGCTGATGCTGATCGGCACGTGGCTCACCTTCTTCCCCATGCACCTGCTAGGTCTGGAGGGCATGCCGCGGCGGATCGCGGACTACTCGCCCGCCGCGGGCTGGACCGACCTCAACACGATCGCGACGATCGGCTCGTTCGTGATCGCGATCAGCGTGCTGCCCTTCATGTGGAACGTCTTCGTCACGCTCCGCGGTCCGCGTGATGCCGGCGACGACCCCTGGGACGCCTACACACTCGAATGGGCGACGACGAGTCCACCGCCCCCCTACAACTTCGACCACCTGCCGCCGATCCGCTCGGAGCGGCCGCTCTTCGACCTGAAGTACGGCCATGGCGCCCGGCGAGCACTGCCCGCAGCAAGCCTGGCAACCGCCGACGAGGGAGCCCACTGATGGCCGCACAGGTGCAGGCACTTCCCGCCCCCGCGCACGGGGAGCAGCGCGGCATCGACACCGCGCTCGTGGGGATGCTCCTCTTCATCGCCAGCGAAATCATGTTCTTCGCTGGCCTCTTCGGCGCCTACTTCAACATCCGCGCCGAGCACACCGTCTGGCCGCCGCAGGGCTTTGAGCTCGATCTGGGCCTCGCGGCCGTGCTGACGGTGATCCTCGTCAGCAGCTCGTTCACCATGCAGTACGCCGTGTCGCGGATCCGGAAGGGCGACCGGACCGGCATGGTGCGCGCCATGACGGTCACCGTCATCCTCGGTGTCGTCTTCCTCCTCGGCCAGGCCTACGACTACGCCACGCTCGGCTTCGGCATCAGCAGCGGCGTCTACGGCACGCTCTTCTTCACGATGACCGGCTTCCACGGGGCGCACGTGCTGGGCGGCGTCATCGGCATGAGCATCGTGCTGCTGCGCGGTCTCAGCGGCCAGTTTTCGGCCCGCCACCACACGGCCGTCGAAGCGGTGAGCCTCTACTGGCACTTCGTCGACGTGGTCTGGATCGGGCTCTTCTCGACCCTCTACCTGCTGCGGTAGGAGGATCCGGTGCGCCGCCGCCTCGTGCGTTATCGCGCCCCGCTGGCCCTGGGCGGCATCTTCGTCGCCGTCGGGGTGATCTACTGGATCGCGCAGGT
>JAJYNJ010000001.1 GCA_021786385.1 Chloroflexota bacterium | reverse complement strand
GCGTGGGGTGCTCGAAGGTGCCTACCGATCGCTCGCGACCGGTCTGCCGATCGGTCCCGAGCCCTGCGCTGAGCTTCGGTATCACGCGGCGCTCGGCCACGAGTCGCACAGACGGCCGCGTCGTTGACATGACGTGCGATCGTGGGCCGCGGACGATACGCCGCGGGCACGACGGGCCGCGCGGACGATACGCCGCGCGCACGACGGGCCGCGGCCACGATGGGCCGCGGCGACCGCCGACACGGCGCAGCAGCTCCGCGACGCGCTGTTCAAGCTGACTAAGTGGCTGGAACCCGCTGTCCCAGCCACTTGGCGACCCGCGCATCAAGGACCTCGCTCCCGTCGATGGACACGGGCACGCGCTCCGTCTCTTCGCCGCCCAGTTGCACTCGACTGCTACAACCCCTCCGCCGCCGCCCTGCCGGAACGGTCAACCGGCTTGCGACCCTCGGGTGCACTGTTTGCGACCCCCCGATAGACTATTGGTTATGAGTATTCCCCGCGCGCGGCGCCGCGTCGTGGTCGACCAGAGCGACCTGGCCAGACAGATCGGGCGCCGGCTCCGGGAGGCCAGGCTGGCCGCCGGTTTGACCCAGCAGAAGCTGGCCGGAGAGCGCTACACGAAGGCCTACGTGAGCGCGCTCGAGAACGGCCTCTCCAAGCCGTCGATGGCGGCGTTGACGTTCTTCGCGGAGCGCCTGCAGATCCCGGCCGCGCAGCTCATCGGGGACGGCAGCGCGGCCGACCGGGACGCGACCTGGACGCGGCTGGAAGCCGACCTCCTTCTGGCTGCAGGACACTGGCTCCAGGCCGTCGACGCGTACCGCGGGCTGCTCGACCGGGATCCACCCGCACGCACGCGTGCCGAGCTGCTCCTCGGTCTCGCCGAAGCACTGGCAGGCCTCGATCGGGGCGCCGAGGCAGCGGCCGCGGCCGGTGAGGCCGTGCAACTCTTCGCTGGCCAGGGGCGCAGCACCGAGGCGGCGCTGGCCCGTTATTGGCTCGCGTTCGGCGAGTACCAGCAGGGCAACACCGGGGAAGCTGCCGCAGTCCTGCGGGCTCTCCTGGAGCAGGTCCGCGCGGGCCTCACCGTCGAGCCGGACTTCGAGCTCCGGATCCTGCGCACGCTGTCGAGCAACGCCGCCCACGACGGCCACCACGACGTGGCGGTCGCCTACCTCGAGGAGATCCGAGAGCTCGCCGAGAGAGTCGATGATCGGCGACGCGCCGCGTACCTCTCCAACCTAGCCCACACGTACCGGGAGGCTGGCGACTACGAGGCCGCGATGCGGAGCGGCATCGCGAGTCTCGCGCTCTTCCGCGCCGCCGAAACCGAGTTCGAGACCGCCGCGCTCGAGAACGACCTGGCGCTCTCGTACCTGGCCCTGGGGGACGTCGAACGGGCCGCAGCACTGGCCGCCAGCGCGCGGGCCCGGTTCGAGCGGCTCGGCGATGACCGCCAGATCAGCCACGTGCTCGACACGCAGGCCCGTATCGCGCTCGCCCGCGACGCCCACGACGAGGCTCGCGCGCTCGCGCAGCAGGCGCTCGGGTTGGCCGAACGGACGGCCGACACGGCCGCCGCCCTCGACGCCATGCGGACGCTGGCCCGGATCCAGATCGCGGAGGGTCAGCCGCAGGAGGCGCTGCGCTGGTACGAGCGCGCGGCGGAGCTGGCGCGTGAGCTGCCGATCGGGCCACGCTCGCGGCAGGTCCTGGCCGAATGGGCCGAATTGCTCGCCGCCGCCGGCGACCACAAGCGGGCCTTCGAACTCGCGCGGCGTGCGCTCCGGAGCAGCTGAGGCGATCGGGCTCGTCGCACAGGGCGTCCACGTGACGGCGCCCGGCCAGCCAGCTGGCCAGCACAGTGGACCCGCAGCGACTGGCGCCCCGTCGTACGCTCGTGGTAGCGTGAACAGAGGCGCCTCCCGAGCGGGAGTAGCTCAGTTGGCAGAGCGGCAGCCTTCCAAGCTGCATGTCGCGGGTTCGAGACCCGTCTCCCGCTCCAGATCCCCGATCTGTGCGCGCGGCCACCGCGATCGGTGCGCAAGATCGAGGCGCACGTGCCCCTGACACGACGCCCGCGGGCCCGCGACGGCCACGTCCGACGGCACACACGAACGGGGCGACGTGGAGCCTTCATGGAAGCGAGACCACCGGCGTCGCCGCCCGCCTCAGATCGCCTTGCCCGGGTTGAGGATGCCCCAGGGATCGAGCGCCACCTTGAGCACGTGCATGGTGGCGAGAGCGACCGGATCGAGGCTCGCGGGCAGCGCATGGCGCTTGAGCAGCCCGACCCCGTGCTCCCCCGTGATCGTGCCGCCCAGGGCCACCGCCGCGGCCATGATCGCGTCGGCCGCCGCTTCGGCCCGCCCGCGAGCGGCGGCGTCGCCGCGCGGGAAGACGAGTGTGGGGTGCAGGTTGCCGTCGCCGGCGTGGCCGAAGGTGCCGATCACGACCGCGTGCGCGGCCGCGATCGCTTCGATCGCCGCGAGCAGGTCGGGCACACGCCGGCGGGGCACCGCGACGTCCTCGAGGAGGGTCACCCCCTGGCGCTCCAAGGCCGGCAGGGCCTCCCGGCGGGCGGCCATCAGCCACTCGGCCTCGCGCGGGTCGCGCGAGGTGATGATGTCGCGCCCGCCCTGGGCGGCACAGGCCGCGGCGATCGCCTCGAGCTCCTGCTGGGCGGCCCCGGGCGCATCGGACTGCGCGAGCAGCATGGCGGCAGCGGCGGTGTCGAGCCCGAGGGGCGTGCGCGCCTCGACCGCGCGCAGCGTGGTGCGATCGAGCAGCTCCAAGACCGCGGGCGCCACGCCACCCGCGGCGATCGCGGCCACCGCCCGCCCGGCCGCGGGCAGCGTGTCGAAGAAGGCGACGAGGGTGGCGGCGGGTCCGGGCGCCGGGCGCAGGCGCAGGATCGCTTCGGTGATGATCCCAAGGGTCCCTTCCGAGCCCACGAAGAGCGCCGTCAGATCGTAGCCTGCCGCCTGCTTCACGGTGCGTCCGCCCGTGCGCAGCACGCGCCCGTCGGCGAGCACGACCTCCAAGCCCAAGGTCGCCTCGCGCGTCACGCCATACTTGAGGCAGCGCAGGCCACCGGCGTTCGTGGCGAGGTTGCCGCCCAACGAGCTGATCTCGAAGGAGGCCGGATCCGGGGCGTACATGAGCCCGTGCGCCGCCGCGGCTTCGCGCAGGGCGCCGTTGAGGAGCCCCGGCTGCACAACCGCCACCAGATCGTCGGGGTCGAGTTCGAGGAGGCGGTCCATCCGCGTGAGCGAGACGATGAAGGCACCCTCGGTCGCCGCGGCACCCCCCGCCAAGCCAGTGCCAGCGCCACGCGGCACGATCGGGATGCGGTAGTCGGTGGCGAGGCGCAGGATCGCCGCAACCTCGCCGGTCTCGATCGGGAGCGCGGCGCCGATCGGCCAGCCGGGCGTGACGAGCTCGGCATGGTCGCGCCGGTAGGCGTCGAGCCGCTCGGGCTCGGTGACCAGACGCTCCGGAGGGAGCAGCGAGGCGAGGGCCGCGAGGAAGCGATCGGGTGATGGTTGCTGCATGCCCGATGCCTTGCGGGATACCTTCCTGATGCGTCCGGCGCCGCCGCGTGCCATCAGCTACCGCTCCGCACGCCTCGTCGGGTCCATCCGCCCTTGCCGATGGCTGGCCAGACCACGGTGGCGGAGCCGAACCTGCACGCGATACCGGTCACCGCGCATCACGGATCGGGTGAACTCCACCGGCCGCCCGCCAGCCCACGCGACCCGTTCGACCATCAGACCCGGCGCGCCGTCGGGCACGTCGAGTAACCGCGCGGTGGCCGCCTCGATGCGAGTGGCGAGATAGGTCTCCTCGGCCTCTTCGACGACCGTGCCATACCGCCGTTCGAGCTCACCATACAACGACGCCTTGCTGAAGTCGACCTCGTCAAGGCCGGGGAAGCCGGCTGCGGGCAGAAAGGCGACCTGCAGGCCGAGCGGTTCGCCGTTCCCGAAGCGCAGACGTTCGAGGCGGACGACCGACGAACCCTCCGGCAGGTCGAGCTTGGCCGCGACCTGCTCGTCGGCGGCCTCGATGCCGATCGAGAGCACCCGCGACGAGGGTTCGAGGCCCCGGGCGCGCATCTCCTGTGAGAACGAGGTGAGGTTGCGCGGGCCGGCCGTGATGGTCGGGTCCCGCACGAACGAGCCGCGCCCCGGCTCGCGGGAGATCAAGCCTTCCTGCGCCAGGCTGGCGAGCGCCTGCCGGATCGTCGTCCGGCTGGCGCCGTATGCGTCGGTAAGCTCCTGCTCCCCGGGGATGCGCTGGCCGGGCTGCCACGCGCCCGAGATGATCCGTTCGCGGAGGTCGTTCGCGACCTGGTGATGCAAGGGTATCTGGCTCGCCCGCGACACGCGTCGTACCGGCTCTGACGCCACCGTTGTTGCCTCACTCAGAACTGTGTGGGTTGAATCTGTCGTAACATTATGACATCATGCTCGTCGGTGCAATCACCCGGCCTGCTCAGCCGCGTACAGAGCCCAACAATGAGGAGGCTGCATATGCGGAAGATTGGTGCGATCATCGCGGCCCTGATGCTGGCCGCGGCCTGCGGCACCAGCGGACAGTCGGCCGCACCCAGCCAGCCGGTCGCCGCCAGCGCCAAGGCAGCTAGCGTCACGATCACGTATCTCACCCACTGGCCGCCGCAACAGGTCGAGCTGCTCAACAAGTACATCGCCAAGTTCGAACAGGCCAACCCGGGGATCCAAGTACAGGTGCGCGCCGTGCCCTTCGGCAGTCTCCTGAGCACCCTGCGCGCCCAGGCGGGAAGCCCGAGCGGCCCGACGATCACGGGCATCTACGATCTGTGGTTGCCTGAGCTGGTCAAAGACGGTATTGCCGCAAAGGCCCCGACGGCTCAGGCCCAGGACATCGAGAACAACTGGCCCGCCAACCTGGTCTCGGGCGCTGTGACGGTCGACGGATCCGTTTACGGGTACCCAAACGAAATCGACCTGTACATGCTCAACTACAACAAGAAGTTGTTCGCAGACGCCGGGATCAATTCGCCGCCGACAACCTGGGACGAGCTCACCAAGGATGCCCAGGCGCTGACGAAGCGCGACGGGTCGGGCAAGATCACACAGCAGGGTTTCGGGCTCATCAATAGCTGGGACTCCGGGGTGGTGCATCCCTGGCTTTCGATGGTCCTCTCCGATGGGGGGCAGTTGTTGAACGGCACGACCCCACAGCTGACCTCGCAGGCCGCCGTAGAGACGACGACGCTCTACGATCAGCTGATCCATCAGCTCAAGGTGACCGATCCGGCGATGGGCACCTCGAACGCCAATACGACCGGTCCGTTCCTCGATAACTTCACCAATCAGAAGACCGCCATGATCGTGATGGCCAACTGGTGGGAGAGTGCTCTGCAGAGCGCCATGGGTGCCAACTTCGCGAACGTGGGCACCGCGCCGATCCCTGTCGGGCCGCATGGCTCCGCGGCGCACAGTGTGTCGTACGCGTGGCTCACAATCGTCAACGCCCATGCCTCCTCCGAGCAACAGGCGGCGGCGTGGAAGTTCCTCCAGTGGCTGGATGACCCGGGAAGCGGGGACACCGCCGGCGCCGCTGGCATGGGCGATCTCCTCATGACCATGGGGATACTGCCGAGCCGCAACTCCGACGTGCAGACATTCCAGAGCAAGCTCGACACGCCATTCCTCAAGAGCTACGTGGACGGACTCAGCTCTGCGGCCCCCTTCCCGATTGTGCTGGGCGGCGCTGAACTCACAGTTGCAATCCAGAAAGCCATCGAGAGCGTCGAGTTTGGGCAGGCCACGCCCGGCGCAGCGATGCAATCGGCCCAATCCCAAGCGCAGCAAATCATCGGCCAATACTACAAGTAGCGTCCCATACGCGACCGACGGGGCGGCCGCAGCGGCTGCCGGCGTGGTACATGCCGACGACGCAGCAGTGCCGCCCCTTGGGTTTGGCCTGTTCGATGAGTAGTATCTTCCAGTGAACCGCGCGCGGATGCAGCTGCTCTGGTCTGGCGTCTTCCTCGTTCCAGGTGTGGGGCTGATTGCGGTCTTTGTCGTGGTGCCGATCCTGCTCACGGCCTGGATAAGCCTCCACCAATGGTCGATGTATACGCCATTGACGCAGATGCAGTTCGTCGGTCTGGCGAACTACCAGGAGGTGCTGAGCGACCCCACCTTCCAGCAGGCTCTGCTCAACACGTTCATCTATTCTGGCGTGAGCATTGTGCTGACGGTGCCGCTTGCGGTGTTCTTCGGGATCTTCCTGTACCGACCGGCCATCCGTGGACGAACCGCCTTGCGGATGGTGCTGTTCTCCACCTACATGGTGCCGACAGTTGCGGTGGCGATCGTCTGGGGATATCTCTATTCGCCGCTCTATGGACCTTTCAACGAGATTCTATCGTTCCTTGGACTTCCGTCGCAGCCATGGCTCGGTTCGACGAGCGAAGCGATGGTCTCGCTGATCATCCTCAATCTCTGGCAAACGTTAGGTTACTACACGGTCCTCGTGCTGGCCGGTCTCACGCAGATCCCGCAGGACTACTACGACGCGTCTGCAATCGACGGGGCGGGACTTCTTGGCCAGACTCGGTACGTCACGTTGCCGCTCTTGCGGCGCACGCTGACATTCGTGGTCATTATCGCTGGTATCAACACCCTGCAGGTGTTCGATCCGGTCTACGTCTTAACACAGGGTGGGCCTGTAAACAGCACGAACGTCCTGACATACGATATCTACCAGACGGCGTTCCAGTTTGGTCGCGCAGGTGCGGCGAGCGCGATGGCGGTGCTTCTGCTGATCGTGTTGGCGATCGTGGTGCCCGCACTGCTGCACGTGGCTCGTGAGGACTAGCCGGATGCATCGCAGAAAGCGGTCGGCGACCAGGGAGTTCGTCGCCACACAGCGCCGCGCGCGGTTCAGCCGCCTGACGCTCGTGGTTGGACAATACATTCTTCTCACCGTGGCGTCATTCGTCGCCCTTTTCCCTTTGTTGTGGATGGTGGCGTCGAGTCTCAAGACGCCAGCTGAACTCCAGGTGCTCCCGCCGGTGTGGCTTCCGGCACATCCGAACTTGGACGCGTTCGGGACCGTCTTCTCGGTGATCCCGTACGGTCAGGCGTTCCTCAACTCGTTCGTGATTGCAGCGGGCGACACAGTCGCTATCGTGCTCACCAGCATCATGGCTGGATTCGTGTTCGCCAAGTACCAGTTTCGCGGCCGCGACCTGCTCTTCTATGCGGTGCTGGCGACCATGTTCGTACCGACTATCGTCACGCTCGTGCCGTTGTTCCACGTCATCCAGGCCATGGATCTGGTGGACAGCTACCCGGGCGTGATGCTGCCACAACTTGCCAATGCGTTCGGGATCTTCCTCATGCGCCAGTTCATCAGGGGCGTCCCAGACGAACTGCTTGATGCAGCACGTGTCGACGGAGCGTCCGAATGGACCGTGCTCTGGCGCATCATCTCACCGCTTCTCGTGCCTGCCGTTGCGACGCTCGTGCTCTTTGCCTTCGTCTACCAGTGGAACAGCTTCCTCTGGCCGCTGACGATCCTTCAATCGCAAGACAAGTTTACAGTTGTGCTGGCCATGAGCCGTCTGCTGTCCTACACATCCAGTATCCAGTTCCAGAACGTGGTGATGGCCGGGGCCGTGATCAGTATCCTGCCGAACACGATCCTGTTCCTGTTCCTGCAGCGCTTCTTCATCGCTGGCCTAGCCCAGACGGGGATCAAGGGGTGAGTACCGCTAGCGACGGTGTTCGTGTTCTGGCCGTTGACATCGGAGGGACCAAGGTCGCTCTCGCGGTCGTCGGGGAAGACGGGTCTGTCTTAACCAGCGATCGTTTTCCGACTCCTCGGATCGACTCGCGCAGAGCCGTAGCCGAGATCCTGGAACGGGCGGCCACACTGGCTGGGCCTGCACACGTCGCAGCGGGTGGGATTGTCCTGCCAGCGGTCGTGGAAGAAGGCCGCGTGGCGTGGGCAGCGGAAAGCATTGCCGGATGGGATGGCTTGCCGTTGGCCAGAATGGCGAGTGAGGCGGTAGGCGTCCCGTTCGCCGTCGAGTTCGATGGTTACGGGGCGACGCTCGGCGAGCTGTGGCAGGGGTGTGCGCGTGGATACCAGGACGCCGTGATCGTCATCATTGGCACGGGCATTGGCGCAGGCTTCGTGCACAACGGGCAACTCTTTCGGGGCAGGAGCGGCGTCGCCGGCGGCATCGGCTGGTTCCGTTGCCCACGGGGCGATACCCTGGGACCCAAGTTGGAAGAACTCGCAGCGGGGCCAGCGATCCTGGCCGCGGCGCGCGAGCTAAACCCAGCAGCCGCGTACCCGGACACGGAGGCAGTCTTCAGCGCAGCCCAAAGGGGCGACCGTGCAGCCGCCTCCGTTGTTCAGCGAGCGCTATTGGCGCTCTCCGCTGGGATCGGCTCCGTCGTTGCGTTGCTGGCACCTGAAATAGTGGTGCTTGGGGGAAGCGTCGGGGCACGGGCAGACGTCGTCGACGCCGTGCGCCGCCACCTTGGAGGCACCACCCAGCCGTTTACCGCTAGGTCCATCAGGGTCGAGTCATCTGTCCTCGGATCGCTCTCCAGTCTTTATGGCGCCGCCTACCTTGCGCTTCAGCTCGCCTCTGGAAAGGAGCCCTAATGTCGTCGCAGCAATACCTCACCCAGGCTCGCACGCTGATCGACCGGATCGCTACCACCCAGCAGGAAGCAATCCGCACAGCGGCAGAGTTGATGGCCGACAGCGTCGCCAACGGCGGACTGGTCAACCTGTTCGGGAGCGGCCATTCGGTGCTGCCGGTGATGGACATCTTCCCGCGCTACGGCAGCTACCCGGCCTTCCGCCCGCTCCTCGATTCGCGCCTCAGCTGGTTCACCGTGCTTGGCTCGGGTGGCGTGAGCGAGCTGCTCTGGCTCGAGCGCACGGAGGGCTACATCGCCAATTTCCTGAAGAACTACCCCCTGCTGCCGGCCGACACCATGGTGGTCTACTCACACGGCGGCCTCAATGCGGCGCCCGTCGAAGTTGCGCTGTACGCGAAGGAGCACGGCCTGAAGGTCGTGGCGGTCACCTCAGTGGCGAACCTTGCACTGAACGCGCCGCGCCACTCGAGCGGCAAGCGGTTGGCAGACATCGCCGATGTGGTGATCGACAACTGCGTCGACCCGATCGACGCGATGGTGCCGGTCGAGGGTTGGCCGGCGCCCGTGGCGGCAGGCTCCACCCTTGCCGTCGTCGCCATCAGCATGGCGCTGACGGCGGAGCTGGCGAAGCGTCTGGCCCAGCGCGGGATCACGCTGCCGGTCTTCGTCTCTCCTAACGTCGCCGACGTCCCGCCGGACAACAACGAGCAGGTCTTCGCGGAGTATCGCCGAGTCACCCAGCGGTAGCCATGGCGGGAGCTCAAGCACCTCGGCTTCTGCTGGCTCGGGCACGACGAGGTGCGTCGACTGATCGCGCCGAAGCGACGTCCTGCGCCCGGGCAACGGGAGCGTGGTGGGCCCGGCTGTTGTCCTCCCGGCTCTGTCGGCGGTCCCCCGTCGGACCCGGCGGGGCACCCGCGCGCCGCCCAGGCCACGACGCTCGCACGGACGTCTCGGCTCGGCGTGATGCACTGGCCCCACGCCGAGCGGGTACGTGTCCTTGATCTGCTTCCAACCGTGCCTGTCCCCCGAGGAACCGAGGCCTGGAGGGGAGCCACCTGCACGTGCGGCGCCACGCAGCGGACGCACGCGCGGGTGGCTCGGAACGTGAGCTACCTCGCTGGCGTCGACGCGCCCGCCGCGCCGACGGGCGCGGGCACGTTGCCCTCGCCCGGGGTCCAACCCGTTTCAACGTAGTGGCGCTGCCACCAACTGGCGGTGGCGATGAGGATCGCGGAGACCACGATCACCCCGATCACGGCCGTGACGCCGCCGAGCCGCGCAACATTGCCGACGACGATGCCGAACCACTGGAAATCGGAGTCGCCAAAGGTCGTGTTGACGAACCCGATCGCACTCATGATGGGCACCAGGATCGCCGCCAGGAACGTGATGATGAGGCCGTTCACGAAGCCGCCAACGACGGCGCCGCGTCGTCCGCCGGTCGCATTGCCGAAGACGCCCGCGCCCGCGCCGTCGAAGAAGTGCGGCACCATGCCGGGCAGGATCAGCGGGAGCGCGAACAAGGGGCTCAAGACCAAGCTCAAGGCCACGAACCCGACCAGGCCACCGACAACACTCATCAGGAAGCCAATGATCACGGCGTTCGGAGCAAACGTGTAGGTCACTGGGATGTCGAGGGCGGGAACGGCCCCCGGCACCACGCGCTCGGCGATGCCCGAGAAGGCCGGGATGATCTCGCCGAGGATGGTCCGGACACCAAGCAGGATCACGGCGACGCCGGCCCCGAACGAGAGCGCGTTGCCGAACTGCGCGGCGAGGAACCCGCCGACGCCGCCCGTTACGCCGCCGCCCGCGGCTTTGATCGCAGCGGCCTCACCGACGCGCAAGAGCAGCGCGATGCCAAAGAGCAGGTAGAGCACGATCATCGAGACCGCGGTGCCGACCATTGGGTCGCGCAGGAACTTGAGCGTCTGGGGCAGGTTGAGTTCCTCGGTGCTCCGGCTCCCTTTACCGACGTACTGGCCCAGGAAGCCAGAGGTGATATAGCTCAATGTGTTGAAGTGACCGATCGCCATCGGCTGGCCACCCGTGAGCTTCTTCATCCAGGGCTGCGCGAACGCGGGCATCACGACCATCATCGTGGCGAGCCCCACCGCGCCGCCGACAACGGCCAAGGCGTCCGTCGCCTTCTGGCTCAGCAAGACCACAGTCAGGACGGTCGCCATGAAGAGCATGTGGTGGCCAGTCAGGAAGATGTAGCGCAGGGGCGTCAGACGAGCGATCACAAGCGAGAGGATGACGCCGAAGAACATGGCGTAGGCGACATCGGTGCCGAACGCGGGCTTCGCATTGACGAGGGCTGTGATCGCCTCGTTCGTCGGTACCACGCCGTTGGCGCCGGTGGCTCCGAAGATGATCGCGCCGAACGGGGTCAGCGCGGTGATCACGATGCCGGCGCCCGCGGCCAGGATGACGTAGCCGAGGGTGGCCTTGAGCGTGCCGCCGAGGATGTCGCCCAGGCCGCGTCGGGACGCGATGAGGCCAATGGCCGTCATGATCCCGATGAGATAGGCCGGCTTGCCGAAGACTTCCTGGGAGATCCAGGTGAATAGATAGCTGATCGGATCCAACTTCAACCTCCCACGGCCGCCACGAGGCGGCCACCGTCCCTAACCCTTGCCGAGCTGCGCGCCCAGCTTCGTGACCATCTCCGGCAGACTGATGAAGTTGACGATCGTGACGATCGGACGCTGGACGTCTCCCAACTGCTGCGCGAGCTCCGGCGAGGTCACGATCAGGTCGGCCGTGCGGGCCATCGCGCGCGCCGATCCCATGTCGGAGACCTCGACGTCGGCCTGCACACCGAGCTGCCGCAGCGCTTTCTCCACCTGCATCCGCAACAACAGCCCGCTGCCCAGGCCCATGCCGCACACGGTGAGGATCTTCAACGGGGCAATCGCCTCCTTTCCTACCGACCGACGAATGGCCGGGTCATGCCGTCTCCGGGACCACCTGGATCTGCTCGTAGGCCACGATGAGCGCATGCAGGGCGGCCGGGGTAGGGGCCCGTTCGAGCTCGGCGCGCCGCGCCTCGTCCGCGAGCAACTCGGCCAGGGTCGCGAGCGCCGCGATGTGGTCCTCGTCGTTGCGTGCGGCAAGCCCGACCACGAGGCGGACTGGATCGTTCTGCGGGTGGCCGAAGGGCACGGGCGTGGCCAACCCGACCCAGCTGAGCCCCGTACGGCGAACGGCCGGGGACGGCCGGGCGTGGGCCAGGGCGACCCCCGGGGCAATCACAATGTAGGGGCCGAGCGCTTCGACGGTCGCGATCATCTCGTCCGCATATGTCGCGTCCGTGGCGCCGCTCGTGGTCAACGCGCGGCCCGCCAGCCGAACAGCGGCGCGCCAATCAGGCGCCTCCTGCCTGAGCAGGACCGCGTCCACCGGCAGCAGGGTCGACAAACTACCCAGCTCCGACATCGACACCCGCGCTTTGAAAAGCATCGTCTTGGCCCACCCGCCCGCCGTGGAGCAAGCGTTCTTGGCTCTGAGCGCGCCGTGAGCACTCGATTTCAGCATACGCAAGAAGGCAATGGGCCGTGCGCCGTCGTGCCATTGGTCCATCAGGCCTCGCACCGGCGCCGCGAGACGGCCATCGCGGCTTGCCGTCCGGCCGTTCTCGGCCGCCATGGGTCCGCAACGCTGCGGCAGCGCCACCGGCATACACTGCGTGAGGCGATGAGGCCCGCCTGTTGGCGTACCACGATCTGCGGTTACCACCGCTGACGGTCTCTACCTCTGGACGAGGCGGAGGTCGCGGCATGGTGTCACGTCAGGATGTCCCCGGATTTCACGGTGCCGGGATGGGTCGAGTCGGCGCGACATCACGAGAGGCTGCGCCAGATCGCCCGCACCAGCACGACGATCAGCCACCGGGCGCGCACCCACTGGGCGACCAGGAGATCCTCGTCCTCGCCTGGTTCAGCGCCAGCTCGATGCAGGATCCCGAGGTACGGGCGCGACTCTGGGCGGCATGGGGCATGTGCCCGCGTCACAGCCTCGGGTTCGTGGCCGTCGAGGCGTCGATCTACCACGGCTGGCTCTTCGCGCCGGCGATCCTGTACGAGGACCTGATGGAACGTGCGGCCGGGGCGCTCGAGCCGCGCCGTGTCAACGGCCGCTGGCGCACGATCGCGGCCCTGCAACCGTCCGAACCCTGCCTGCTGTGCGCCGACGGGCTGACCGCCGCCGCCCAAGCCCCTGCCACGGCGGCCTCGCTGGTCGGCGCGGCCCGCGACCTGGCTCCCTTGCGCGGTCTCGCGGCCGTGCTACGGCCGCATTGGCAACCCTGGGTGTGTGGGCGCTGTTCCGGCTCGGGGGGGCCGCTGCGCTGTCGCCCCCACCTGATCGCCGACTTGACCGCGCGCTCCGCGGTGGACCTCGCTGTGCAGCGTGCGACCGTGCAGGAGCTCGTCTGCCATCTGCATGCCTACGCGCGCTCGTTCGGCTGGGCGACACGCGGCACCGAGAGCGACGCCGATCGCGCCGCGCTGCTCGGCGCGATCGGGTGGTGCGGCGGCTGGGAGCTGATCCTGCGCTACCTGATCTGAGCGCCGAGTCACCCGTCGTGGCCGTGGCCGTGGCCGTGGCCGTGGCCGTGGCCGTGGCCGTCTCGGATCGTAGCCCTCCTCAGGCGACCCGCTCGCTCCGCGCGGCGCGCGCCTCGTCGCCCGATGCGCTGGTCGATGCACGATCCGCCCAGGCACGGCGCAAGAGTCGCAGCAGCGCCGTCGCGCTGGACGCCGTGGTCGCCGGGTACGAGAACGCCAGCGCACGGCGATCCCGATCGGAGCCGGCCTCACTGAGCTCGACCCGCCCGATCAGCGGCGACAGCGTCATCGCGACGTCACGCAGGCGGGCCAGATCGATCTCCGCCCATTCGCGCGGCCGGAGCAGCGCGAAGCGGGTCGCCGTCAGCGCGACCGTGGCCGCGGTCGGCACGCCTTCGCGGCGCGGCGCGTAGAACGCGCCCAGGAGCGCTTCGGGCGCCAAGCGTTCGCGGAGCATCGCGACCTGGGCGAGTGCCTCCTCCGTCTGTCCGAAGAGCCGGGCCGGCCCCTGATCGAAGTCCAATGCCGCCGGCTCGTAGCGCCGGACCAGCGCGAGGCCAGAGCCGCTGGGCAGGAAGCGGCGCAGGAGATCCCGCAACACCTCGGCCTCCTCGCGCAGCTCCCCGGGCAGGGCGAACGTCGAGCCGCCGCCGGCAGTCGCCACGTGCACCTCGACGGGATCCTGCCCGCTCAACCGGACGTCCCGCAGGGCCTCGAGCGCGACCAGCCGGGCATCCACGCCCCAGTCGAACAGATAGCGGTCGGGCGGCAGGTGGTCGACCATCCAGATCAGCTGGCGGTCGGAGAGGAGCAGCAGCCCCGCCCGGCGCTCCGCGCCGCCGCGCCCGAGGGCCAGCCGACGGGCCCGCACCGAGTCCGGCGGCCGTTCGATCGCGTAGAGGATCCGCTCATCGTCGTCGAGGAGCCCCTCGAGCCCACGGATGAAGCGCGGCGGCAGCCGATCGAGCCGGTACTCTGGGCTCGAGTGGGGCGTGGTGAACCGCCGCTGGCCGGGATCGGCGGCGGCGGGCGGCTGCCATGCCCTACCGCCCAGGATGCGGCCCTCCTGACGGCGAATACGGAACCGCTGGCGCGCCTCGTGGACGACCCGTTCCGTCTCAGCGGCGCCCAGCCAGCGCGCGCCGGGTGTGACACGGGCCACGGTCCGGACGACGGCCTCGGGCGGCAGCGGCTGACCGGCGACATGCGCGACTGCCACTGTCCGTTCGCCGTCGACGAGCGCGCCGTCGAGCTCGGCGACCACGTGGCAGCCGGCGAAGCTGGAGGCCGGCAGGGCCACGACGGCCGCGAGCTCGGCGCCGCGACCCGCATCGGACTCGACGACGTGGGCCCGGTCGAGCCCCAACCAGAGGCCGTCGGTACGCGTCCCGACGACCCGTGGGACACCGGTTTGCACGGCAATCTCCAGCCCCGGGCCCAACGCCTCGTCGACGACGAGTTCCACGCTCATCGTCGCGCGCCCCGTCGTCCTGCCCGTGGCTCTGGGGCAGCCGCGACCATCGGCGCGGCACGGGCGTCGCGGACCGGAAGACCGCGCTCGGCTCCCCGCGCCGCAGTCTCGGCGCCCGGGTCGACCGCCCGACGCACCATCACCGACGGGTGCCGACGCGCCTCCGCGATCAGGACGTCGGCGGCCGGGTCGCCGGCAAACGCCAGCAGGGCGCGCGCCGCAGCGGCTGCCCGGTACGGATCGGCACTCTGCAGGAGCTGCCCGAGCGGCTCGATGGCACGGCGCTCGCGACGCGCCGCGAGCAGGCGAGCGGCGAGCTCGGCGGTGGCCGTATCGGGATGGTCGAGCGCCCACAGCAGCCGCTCGTCGAATGCCTCGGCACGCTCCAACGACGCGCCGCAGCGGACACAGACGTCCGCCACCCATGGATTGATGGCGTAACAGGCCGGGCAGACCCGGGAGGGAGCCGTCATCGTCGGGTCCAACGGCAAGCGCCGGGTTGACGGCAGGCGCCCGTCTGCGTCGCGGTTGCAAGGGTCCTCACAAGAGACCGAGACATCTTCCACCTCTCCCGCACGGATCGAGGCAGAAGCCGTCAGCAGCGGACCGCGGATCGTCGCCGAATGCGACAGGCGGGCTTCATCGCCTGAGGCGCAGCGTGCCTGGCCGGATTGTACCGCGGCGCATGCACGGGGCCACCGACGGCGGGCGGCCGACGGAGACCGCTGGCGGGCAGCCGCGCACACGCCTTCCGCGGCGACACACCGTCGGCGCGCTTCGGCGGCGGAGCAACGGGCCATCCGGTCCGTGACGACGGCGGCGGGTCTAGTACCCTTCCACTCGATTCGCGGCCGAGTCGTCGCCGGCAGGCGCATGCCTGCCGCGGGGCGCGACCTCCGGCCTGCCAAGGAGGTCCCATGACCGCCATTGCATCTGTCCATGCCCGCGAGATCCTCGACTCGCGGGGCAATCCGACCATCGAGGTCGATGTCGAGCTCGAGGACGGGGCGGTCGGCCGTGCGGCCGTGCCCTCCGGCGCCTCGACCGGCAGCCACGAAGCCATCGAGCTGCGGGACGGCGACAAGAGCCGCTTCTCCGGCAAGGGCGTGCTGCGCGCCGTCGCCAACGTGAACGACACGATCGCGCCGGCGGTCGAAGGGATGGACGCCGCCGACCAGGTCGCCCTCGACCGGGCGATGATCGAGCTGGACGGCACCCCGAACAAGGCCCGCCTGGGCGCCAACGCCATCCTCGGTGTCTCGCTGGCGGCCGCGCACGCCGCCGCCGCCGATGCCGACGAGCCCCTCTACCGCTACCTTGGCGGCATGCGTTCGCGTACGCTGCCGCTCCCCCAATTCAACATCTTGAACGGCGGGCGCCACGCGGTCGACTCCTGCGATTTCCAGGAGTTCATGGTGGCGCCCATCGGCGCCCCCACCTTCGCCGAGGCGCTGCGCTACGGTTCCGAGGTCTTCCAGGCACTCCGTGCCGAGTTGCACGATCGCGGTCTCGCAACCGGCCAGGGCGACGAGGGCGGCTTCGCCCCGACGCTCTCCTCGAACGAGGCGGCGATCGAGACGGTGGTCCGGGCCATCGAACGGGCCGGCTACCGGCCGGGCGTGGATGTCGCGGTCTTCGTCGACCCCGCCACGAGCGAGCTCGTGGAGTCCGGTGAGGAGGGCGGCCCCTACCGGTATCGCCTGGCGAAGGAAGGTCGCACGCTCGACTCCGGCGAGCTGATCGACCTATGGGAAGACTGGGTGCGGCGCTACCCGATCCTCTCGATCGAGGACGGGCTCGCGGAGGACGACTGGGTCGGCTGGAAGGAGCTGACGCAACGGCTCGGTTCCCGTGTCCAGCTCGTCGGCGACGACATCTTCGTGACCAATCCGGAGCGCCTGGCGCGCGGCTTACGGGAGCAGAGCGCCAATGCCATCCTGATCAAGCTCAACCAGATCGGCACGCTGACGGAAACGCTCGAAGTGGTGGAGACCGCCTTCGACGCCGGGTGGGGTGCCGTGGTGAGCCATCGGTCCGGTGAGACGGAGGACACCACGATCGCGGACTTCGTCGTGGGCGCGGGCATCCGGCAGATCAAGAGCGGCGCACCGTCACGGTCCGAGCGTGTTGCCAAGTACAACCGGTTGCTGCGGATCGAAGAGGAGCTGGGCGCGACGGCTCGCTACGCCGGGATCGATCCGATCCGCGGGTTCGAGCGAACCCGCGAGTTCGTCCGCTGACCCAGAGCGGCCGCCGGTCGACCGCCGGCGGCCGCCGCTACCATCCCGCCAAGCGGCTACAATCCTCGGCGGCGATGAGGCTCGCCGGGTCGGTCATTCCGACGATCTGCGTCCTGCGCTGACAGCCTCTGCACAGCACTGATGTGCGGAGGTGGCCATGCGCCAGGATCTGACAGCGAGCGAGCGAGGCACCGTGCAGGGGCCTGGTGCACGGCCTTCGGCCAGCGCCCAGAGTGCCCGCCGGATTGCCCAGCATCGACGGGCTTGGATCGCCCGGCGGGGCAGGTGGAGCAGCACGCCGACGGGCGGCCGGGCGGGGTCCGCTGTGGCCGCAGATGTCGCGGGTTCCGCCGTGACGGCTGTCTTGTCGCCCGAGGAGCGCGAGCGCCGGCTGGTGAACGCTGCCGACGCGCTGGTCCGGACGATCCGTGCGGTGCCCATGCCGGGCGTGCCGCCGTTCTCGCGCCGCGATCGTCTGCTGATCGTCGGGCTCCTCGCC
>JAJYNJ010000043.1 GCA_021786385.1 Chloroflexota bacterium | reverse complement strand
AGATGGCAGCCCACCACGTGGACATGCCCGAGCAGGTGGTCACCCCCGGCGAGGAGCTCTGGGTGAAGATCATCGACATCGACCTGCAGCGCCGCCGGATCAGCCTGTCGATCAAGCAGGCCGCCGAAGGCGGCGAGGTGTCCGAGGAGTACCGCGAGGCGTTCGGCGAGCACGCCTACGACGCCGAGGGCAACTACATCGGCGCTTACGACTACGGGGACGCCGGGGACTTCACCCCGGAGACCGAGGCCCAGGCCGCGTGGGCCGACTACGCCGCGACCGCGTCGGGCGCGCCGGGCACGTTCACGTCCGAGGTGACGGAGGGCGTTGCCGACCACGCCCTCGACTCGACCGGCGACGCCGAGCTCGACTCGTCCGGCGACGCCGAGCTCGAGGGCACACAGGCACATCCCGCCGGGGAGCAGCCCGGGTCCTGAGCTCCACCTGAGGGTGGCGGGGGTCACGGTGCTCGCCGAGCGTCCCGAGGCACCCGCGCGGCCCGGCTGGCGGGCGGGACTGTGGGACGCGGGCCCGCTCGCGCTGGCGGGCGTCGCCGCGAACGGCGCGAGCCTGCTCGTCACGCTGGTCCTGGCGCGCCTGCTCGACGCACGCGGCTACGGCGCGCTGAACCAGCTGATCGGCGTCTTCTTCGTGGTCGCGACTCCCGGCTCGGCCGTCCTCGTCGCAGTCGTCAGGCGCGTGACTGACTGGTCGGGCTCGCTCGACGGAGTCGTTCGCTGGGGGGCCGAGGTGCACCGCCGTGGGACCTGGGGGCTGGTGCTCTTCGCCGCGCTGGTCCTCGTCGTCGGCTCGCCGGCCGCTGCGCTCCTCGGGCGTCCTGACGCGCTCGGCTTCGACGCGGCCGCCGTCGCGGGCGCGGTGTGGGTGCTGCTGTGTGTCGACCGGGGGCTGCTCCAGGCGCACCGCGAGTACCGCGTGCTGTCCGGGAACGTGTTGCTCGAGGGGGGAGCTCGCACCGTCTTCATGATCTCGTTCGGCGCGGCGGGGCTCGGTGTGACCGGCGTGGCGGCGGGGGTGCTCGTCGCGGAGCTCTGCACCGCGGCGCACGCGCGCTACGTGGCGGGTCGCGCCTGGCGCAGTGAGGGCGGAGCCGTCGCCGGCCGCGATCGGCTCACCACCGCGGCACTCGCAGCCGGCCCGCGGAGCTGGCTCGGGGCGTGGCGGCGGGCCCGGCCCTACGGCCGCGACGGGGCGGTCCGGCGCGACCTCGTCGCAGCGGTCGTCGCCCTCGCCGCCGTCGCGGTGCTCCAGAACGCCGACGTGATCGTGATCGGGCGAGAGGCGCCGAGAGGCGCCGGCGCCTATGCGGCGGTGTCGGTGTCGAGCAAGGCGCTCGTCTTCGTGGCAATCGCGGTCGCCGGGTACCTCCTGCCCGAGGCCGCGATCTCCTGGCGCGCGGGGCGCCACGCCCTGCGCCAGCTCGTCGTCACCCTGTCGGTGCTGGCAGCGCCTGCGCTGGCGCTGGTGGCGGTCGCGGCGGCGGCGCCGCGCCTCTTCCTCTCCGCCGCGTTCTCGAGCCGGTACGTCTCGGCCGCCGGGGCGTTCCTGCCGCTCGCGCTGGCGATGGTGTGCCTGAGCGTCACGGTCGTCGTGACGATGTACCTCCTCGGGGTGGGAGACCGGCCGTTCGTCGTGGTGCTCGTGGGTGCGGCCGCCCTGGCCGCGGTCGCGGTGGGCCTTGCGAATGGTGCGCCGCGAGCGACCGCGACCGCCGACCTCGGCGTGCAGGGGTTCCTCCTGTGCGCAGCGGTGGGCGAGCTGGTCCGGGTCCACCGACCACGGCTGCCGTGCTCGCCTCCGAGCGGCTCGGCGGGCGGTGCCGGCGCGCCCTGAAAGCTTCGGCGCACTACGGCAGCGTCACCGTCCCGGACCCGGTGAACTCCGAGAATGTCGCGAGAGGCGGCGTCGATGTCTTCGTTGTGCACGCGCCGCTCTTCGTGCGGGGTGCGATCTCCGCGATGCTCCCAGACAGCGTGAAGGACCCGGTGATCCCGGTGTACCCCCCCTTCCCCGAGACGAGCGAAACCTTCGCGGACACGGTGACGGAGACGGAGCACGTGGCCGCGTCGAATGTCGGATGCGAGAACGCCTTCGTGATCGCCCTCCCGAGCGCTGAGATGTCGACGAGGATCGTCCCCTTCTTCAGCTCCAGCTGCCGGTAGAGCCCGCTCGCTGTCGGCTTGCGCTTGGCATTGGTCGCGATCGTCTTGCCGTAGTCGGCGATGGTCCCGGTCATGAGGATCGTCCCAGGATGCGTCGCCGATGTCTCGCCCTGTGGCAGTACGAAGATCTTCTCGGGTCCGCTCGTCTTCGCCCGCTGTGCGGTGTGGGCCCTTGCTGCACCCGACGCGGCCGATACCGGTCCGAGCGCAACGGTAAGCGCGATCACGCCCGCGGACACAACGATGTGTCGTCGCAACTTTTCCTCCCGCCGTGTTTGCGACTGAGATCAGTCGAGTGCAGCGCACCTCGTCGTGCGTTGCCGAATTATGCGGGTGCGGTGGCGACGAAGTAAATACTCAATTTTGGGTAGGAGACGACCTTGCGTACATGCCGCCTCCCGGTGCGACGTCACGCTCTGGAGGGCGGCCAACGGCTCAGCGTCCGCTGAAGATGGCGTCGGTGGCCGCGGCGATGGCCGCGGTGCGGCTGTTGACTCCAAGCTTTCGGTAGATGTGCTGCAAGTGCTTGTTGAGCGTGCCCTGCGAGACGTCGAGCCTGCTGGCCGTCCGGGCCGTCGTTTCGCCGCGCACCAAGAGAATCAGGATCTCGGCCTCTCTCGCCGTGAGGCCGGCGCGCTGCAGTTCGATCGCTTCACGGCGTGGTTGCCGATACTCGACGACGAGCACGTTCGGGCGATCGCGTGCGTTGGCGATGAACCGCACCACCAGTTGACGATCGCCGGACGTGCTGACGAGCGGCAGGCGAATGCGGGGCCGCCCATCGTCGAACGTCAGGCGTTGCTGCTCGACCACCCACGCTTGCACCGCCTCGGGCATGCTCCCTGTGCGGGGGGGTCCGAAGTGCTCGATCAGGGCCTTCTGCGCCCACGGAGGGGCTCGCTCGTCCCCGCCGTTCTGACCGAGCACGATGATCGCCTTCCCGACCTCGGCCAGCGCGTCA
>JAJYNJ010000003.1 GCA_021786385.1 Chloroflexota bacterium | reverse complement strand
ACGAGAGGCCCCGGGCATCGACGCGCTGGGCGATCGCTGTGCTATCCATCACACCCTTCCTTTCCGGTGGGGGTCCGGTTGGGACCGCCGGCTTGCCTCAGATGAAGACGATCTGGCCGTCGCCTGCCTCCGCCAGGAACGTCGTGATCCCCTGAACCCCGTCCACCAGCGGATCGAGGTCGGACGGCTGGAGATGCAGGAGGTCCATCGAGAGCGCGCAGGCATGGATCTCGACCCCGCCGAGCTCCCTCGCCTGACGCAAGTTCTCGGACCAGTGCGGCTTGCCATCGGCGGCCGCCTGCGCCAGGGCGGCCGCGCCGGCCGCGCCCGCTTCCGGAGCCAGCCCATGGTCGCTCCCGATGCGGTCGGCGCGGAAGGCGTCGAGCGCCCAGTACTGCAACAGGATGTGCACCGGCCGGTTGAGCACCGCGGCACCCGCCGCGATGACGGCGGCCGCCTGCAGCTTGTCGTCGGTGCCGGAGAAGAGCACGATCGAGAGCGGTTCGTCCATCACTGCCTCACACGGGCTGGGGGATCGACTGCGGGTGGGGGCTGGGCGCGAGCGCCGACGGCGTTTCGGTGAGCTGCCCGAGCCGTGCCAGGCGTCGCATCAGGACCTCGTGCATGATGTCGCAGGCGCGGATGATGTCCGGGTCGGCGAGCCGGTAGTGCACTTCGCGGCCGACCCGTTCGGCCTCGACGAGGCCGGCGCTGCGCATCACCGCGAGGTGCTGCGACACGTTCGGCTGCGGCACGTTCAGCTCCTCCGCCAGTCGCCCGACTTCGCAGGGCCCCTCGGCCAGGCGGTGGATGATTTCGAGGCGGCGGGGATTGGCGAGCGTCTTGAGGACCATCGCCTGCATCACGCAGATCTCATCCATGCATCGAACAATGAACGCATGCGCACAAGTGCATCAGTACCGTCATGGCATGAGCTGGCTGTGCTGCAATGCCCAAGCTTCGGCGGGCCAGATGCCCCGGTCGTAGATGACTGGTGGCCCCACGCCATGCGCGGCTCGTCGATGGCTGATCGACGCCGGCTGCCAGAAGGCCCGTCCGGGGGCACGACTCATCCGAACGTGCCGGCCCCCACGATCACGCGCAGGCCGCGCACGATCCGGTCGATGGCGCGATGATGGAGCCGCTTCGGGCAATCGATGGACAGACCGACACTGGAGAAACGGTGGGCGACACACTGCCGACGGTGGCGACGTTCGACTGCTATGGGACCTTGGTCGACTGGGAAGGGGGGGTCGGGGCCTTCCTGTACGACCTGGCGCTCCGGCGTGGCGACCCTGACCTGCGCCCGGGGCAGGAGCTGCGGGACCGCTGGGAGACGATCCAGTTCGGCCTCCTACAGGGGCCCTACCGACCGTACCGGGAGATCCTCGCGGAGAGCCTGCGCCGCTACGAGGAGGAACGCGGGTACCCCTGGGACCCCGCCGACGGGATCGCGCTGGCACGGTCGATGCGGTCGTGGCAACCGTTCCCCGACACCCGCCCGGCACTGCGCCAGGCCCGCGAGCAGGGACTGCGCCTGGTGATCGTGTCGAACACCGATCGCGACATCATCGCGCACACGCTGCGCCACCTCGCGGTGCCGTTCGATGCGGTGGTGACCGCCGAGGACTGCGTAGCCTACAAGCCCGCCGAGACGGTCTTTCGGCGGGCGCTCGAGCGGATCGGCGAACCACCCGAGCGTGTCCTCCACGTCGCGTTCGGGTTCCGCTACGACATCGGGCCCGCCCAGCGGATGGGCATGCGGACGGCCTGGGTGAACCGCCACGTCGAGGCGGCACCCGGCCCCGAACGGCCGGACCACGTACGGCGCGACCTGTGGGGCCTGGCGGAGCTGGTCGGCGGGCGCGGGCCGGTGCCGTCGCCCGGTGCCATCACAACGCGCTGAGATCTCGACGACGGGCGCCCGTGCCGCCTGCCGCGCCGCCCTGGAGGACGGGGGCGGCGGACCTACTCGTCCGGGGGGCACGGTCGGCCTCAGAGGGTCCGGTAGGGGGCCATTCGGCAGATTGGCGGGAGCGTTTAGACCCGGACAATACGGGTATCGAGCGTCCCATACGGCAGAATTCCCTGATGCATTCTCCGCTTCCCACACCAGGCGCCATGGAGCACGCCGTCCATCTCCGGCTCGTCCAGCCGTGGACCGGCGATCTCGAGCGCGCCCGGCACCGGCTCGACGACGGCTCGGCCGAGTGGCTGGGCAACCGCCTACCTGGACCCGAGGACCGGCCGACGGTGCGTCGCTACGAAAGCGACCTGATCCTGCCGATGCGCGAGCAGGCACGTCACATGGTGCTGCGCAAGGCCGCCCTGGTCGACCTCGGTCCCGTGACGGCCGTCCCGGGAGGGTTCGTCCTCGACGTCAGCTGGCGATCGGCCAACCTCGCGCCGCTCTTCCCGGTCTTCGTCGGCACGCTCACGGTGACGCAACACGAACTGGCCCTCGAAGGCTACTACGCCCCGCCAGGCGGCGAGATCGGCGTGATCCTCGACCGCGCGCTCCTCAACATCGCGGCACGCGGCACGGCGCGCTGGTTCCTCGCGCGGGTCGCATCCGCGATCGAGACGGCGTCGGATCCCGGCTAAGAGCGGCACGGCCGGCGTCTCCGGCCCGGCGTCTCCGGCCCGACGTCTCCAACCGCGCTACGTGGTCAGCGAGAACGGCGCGTCCGCCTCGATCCCCAGCTCGGCGAGCGCCGCCATCACCTGCGCGCGGTCGATGCGCTCACCCTCGGCCAGCGCGGCGAGCGTGGCCACCGCGATGTGCTCCGCGTCGATCTCGAAGAAGCGGCGCAGTGCCTCGCGCGTGTCGCTGCGGCCGAAGCCGTCGGTGCCGAGCGAGACCCACGTGCCGGGAACCCAGCGCGCAATCTGGTCCGGGACCGCGGTCACGAAATCGGTCGCGGCGATGATCGGCCCGGCGGCGCCCGCCTCGGAGAGTGCGGCGGTCACGAACGGGACCCGGCGCGGCTCGCCCGGATGCAGTCGATTCCAACGGTCGACGACGAGGGCTTCGACGCGCAGCTGTTGGTACGACGTGGCGCTCCAGACATCGGCCGCGATCCCGAACCGCTCGGCGAGCAGTTCCTGGGCACGCAGCACCTGCTGCATGATCGAGCCGCTGCCGAGCAGGGTGGCGCGGGCCCGCGGTTCGCCCTCCAGCGCGGGCGCCGGGCGGAAGCGGTACAGGCCACGCACGATCCCCTCGGCCACGCCTTCCGGCATCGGCGGCATCACGTAGTTCTCGTTGTAGAGCGTGATGTAGTACGAGGCGTCGAGGCCACCCAGCAGGCGCGCGATCCCGTCGCGGATGATCTCCGCCGTCTCGTAGGCGAACGCCGGGTCGTACGCACGGATGGCCGGGTAGGCCGAGGCGAGCAGATGGCTGTGCCCGTCGTCGTGCTGCAACCCTTCCCCGTGGAGGGTCGTGCGGCCGGCGGTCGCGCCCATCAGGAAGCCGCGCCCGCGCACGTCACCGAGCGCCCAGAACTCGTCCCCGGTGCGCTGGAACCCGAACATCGAGTAGAAGATGTAGAAGGGCAGCATCGGTTCGGCGTGCGTCGCGTAGCTCGTGGCCGCGGCCTGGAACGACGCGCTCGAGCCGGCCTCGGTGATGCCTTCCTCCAGCACCTGTCCGTCGGTTGCTTCTCGGTAGGAGAGGACCAGGTTCGAGTCCACGGGCTCGTAGCGCTGCCCGTGCGCCGAGTAGATGCCGACCTCCTTGAAGAGGGGATCCATGCCGAACGTGCGCGCCTCGTCGGGCACGATGGGGACGACCCGTCGGCCGATCGACCGATCGCGGATCAGGTTGCGCAGCAACTTGGCGAACGCCATGGTCGTCGAGACCGCCTGCCCAGCGGAGCCGGCGCGGAACTCCTCGAACGCCGCGTCGGCGGGCAGCTCGAGCGTCTTCGGGACGACCACGCGGCGCGGCAGCGGGCCGCCGAGGGCGCGCCGTCGTTCCAGCAGATAGCGGATCTCCGGCGCATCGGCCCCCGGGTGGTAGTACGGCGCCTCCTTGAGCTTCTCGTCCGGGATCGGCAGCTCGAGGCGATCGCGGAAGACGCGCAGCTCGGCCTCGGAGAGCTTCTTGGCCTGGTGCGTGATGTTGCGCGCCTCGACGCCCGGGCCGAGCGTCCAGCCCTTGACGGTCTTCGCGAGGATCGCGGTCGGGGCGCCCCGGTGGGCCAACGCGGCCGCATAGGCCGCATAGACCTTGCGGTAGTCGTGGCCGCCCCGTCGCAGTCGCTGTAGCTCGTCGTCTGTCTTGTCGGCCACCAGGGCCTGCAGCCGCGGGTCGCCCCCGAAGAAGTGCTGGCGGATGTACGCGCCCGACTCCACCGAGAACTTCTGGAACTCGCCGTCGAGCGTCTCGTTCATGCGGTGGACGAGCACGCCGTCCACGTCGCGCGCGAGCAGCTCGTCCCACTCGCGCCCCCAGATCACCTTGATGACGTTCCACCCGGCACCGCGGAAGAGCCCCTCAAGCTCCTGGATGATCTTGCCGTTGCCGCGCACCGGGCCGTCGAGACGCTGCAGGTTGCAGTTGACCACGAAGGTCAGGTTGTCGAGCCCATCGCGGCCGGCCAGGCCGAGCGCAGCCAGCGCCTCGGGCTCGTCCATCTCGCCGTCCCCGAGGAACGCCCAGACATGGTTCTGACTCGTATCTTTGATGCCGCGTGCCTGCAGGTAGCGGTTGAAGCGCGCCTGGTAGACCGCGGCGAGCGGCCCCAGGCCCATCGAGACTGTGGGGAACTCCCAGAAGTCCGGCATCAAGCGCGGGTGGGGGTAGGAGCTGAGCCCTTGCCCGGGCACCACCTCCCGGCGGAAGTGGTCGAGCTGCGACTCCGAGAGCCGCCCCTCGAGGTACGCGCGGGCATAGATGCCGGGGGCGGCGTGGCCCTGCACGAAGACCTGGTCGCCCATGCCGGGCGCGTCCTTGCCGCGGAAGAAATGGTTGAATCCGACCTCGTAGAGCGTCGCGGCCGAGGCGTACGTCGCGAGGTGGCCGCCGATCCCCGGGGTCAGGTTGTTGGCACGCAGCACCATCGCCACGGCGTTCCAGCGCACCATGCGGCGGATGCGGTGCTCCATCCACTCGTCGCCCGGGAACGGCGGTTCCTGTTCGGGGGAGATCGTGTTGATGTAGCGGGTCTGGGTCAGCGGCGGCAGCCCGATGTCGAGCTGGCGGGCACGTTTCAGGAGCCGATACAGGATGAACTGGGCACGATCGGGCCCGGCGGTCTGGACGACCGAGTCGAGCGCCTCGATCCAGTCGAGGGTTTCCTGGGGATCGCTGTCGGGGAGCTGGCGCTTGAAGTCGCCGTACGCGTCGAACATCTCGCGCGCATGGTAAAGCGGGCGGGCCGTTGGCGCCGCGGACGTCAACCCGCCCGCTCTTCCTCCGGCTCCGCCGCGGCGGAGCCGTCCGTGCAATGGGCCACCAGCCGTTCGAGCAGCGCGGTGAGGGCCTCCAGCTCCTGCGGGGCTAGCGCCTCGGCGAAGTGGCGCCGCACCCCTCCGAGGTGCACCGGCGTCGCGCCGCGCAGCCGCTCGAGGCCGGCCGGCGTCAGCACCGCGAACGCGCCGCGCGCATCGGACGGGCAGGTCACGCGCTGGACCAGGCCCTCCGCCTCGAGCCGGTCGACCACGCGAGTCATGCCGCTGCGGCTCAGCAGCAGGCGATCCGCCAGCTCGTGCATGCGAAGGCGGTGATCCTCGGCGTAGGCGAGCTGAACGAGCACGTCGTAGTGCCCCAGCGAGAGCCCGGCCTCGGCTCCCAACTCGGCCTCGAGCCGCCGCAGCACGACCGCGTGGGCCTGCAGAAAGGCGCGCCACGCGCGCAGCTCCGCCGGGCGCAAGCGACACTCGTCCGCCTCACCCGATCCGACGGCCGCCGCCGTGCCGCCCCGCTCCTCCTGGCTCACCATTGCGGCGGCGAGATCGGTGGGCTCGGCCATCCTGGGTCCCTACCTATCTTCACGAGCGCACATGATACCGCGCCACGAGATGTAGTTGCATACTCAATGATTGTCCTCTATAGTCAGCCCGAGGGTAACCGGTTGCGGTCGCAACGATGCGGCCGACACGACGGACGCGATCCCAGCCCCCAGGGCAGGAGCAGACTGATGGCCAAGTGGCAGCTCGATCCGGTGCACTCGACAGTGCAGTTCTCGGCACGGCACATGATGGTGACCAATGTGCGCGGCAAGTTCCGCGACTTCTCGGTCGACGTCGACTTCGACCCCGCCCATCCTGAGCAGGGCCGGGTGCAAGCGGTCATCCAGGCGACCAGCATCGACACCGGCATGGAGCAGCGGGATCAGCACCTGCGCTCGGCCGACTTCCTCGACGCCGAGCACTACCCCGCGCTCACCTTCACCGGCACGCGGGTCGAGCGAGTCGGCGATGACCGCTTCCGGCTGCACGGCGACCTGACGATCCGCGGGGCCACGCGGCCCGTCGCGCTCGAGGTGGAGTACATGGGTGTCGCCACCAACCTGCAGGGCGGCCTGAGCGCCGGGTTCACCGCGCACACGAAGATCAGCCGCAAGGAGTGGGGGCTGAACTGGAACGTGGGGCTCGAGGCGGGCGGCTGGCTCGTCAGCGACGAGGTGCGCGTCGAGATCGATCTGGAGCTCGTCTCCGCCGCGTCTGAGAAGGCCGGCGACGAGGCTGCGGTCGGGGCCGCCTGAGCGGCACCCTCCAAACGCACAGTATCGGCGACCCAGTCGGGCACCCGACGCCGCCTGGGAGACCGGTCCGGCCACCGGCGCGCCGCCGCAATGCGAGCCCGCTAGACTGCATCGCATGGCGGATCGATCGATCGACGACGCGAGGGAGCGCGGCCTGGATGGACGAGACGGTGCGAACTGAGCCCGGGACGGGCCAGCCCGCTTCGCGCGCGGCGGCCGTCGGCAACGACGGGGTCGCTCAGGGCGATGGCGGCACCGCCGGGCGGCCCCTCGGGGTCGGGATCGACGTCGGCGGGACCGGCGTCAAGGCGGCCGTCGTCGATCTCGCCACCGGCTCGCTCGTCTCCGCTCGCGTGCGGGAGAAGACGCCCTCCCCCTCGACCCCGGAAGCCGTGGCCGAAACGATCGCTCGGATCATCGAGCGGATCGAGGCGTCGGGACACCGCACGGCCGGTATGCCGACGGGCGCCGGGCTGCCGGGCGTCGTCAAGGACGGCTGGCTACGCACCGCGGCGAACATCGACCATGCCTGGATGGAGACGCGGGCGGAAGACGTCCTGGAACGATACCTCGCGCGACCCGTGCTGATCATCAACGACGCCGATGCCGCCGGGTTGGCCGAGTTGCGCTACGGCGCCGGCGTCGGGCAGCGTGGCGTCGTGCTGATGCTCACGATCGGGACCGGGATCGGCAGCGCGCTCTTCGTCGATGGCGACCTGGTGCCGAACACCGAGCTCGGGCATCTGGAGTTCCACGGACACGACGCCGAGACGTTGGTGAGCGGCACCGCCCGCGAGCGCCGAAAACTCGGCTGGAAGGCGTGGGCCAAGGAATTCGATGCGTACCTGGACCGCCTGTACCGGTACTTTTCGCCGGACCTCGTGATCCTCGGCGGCGGCGTCAGCAAAGAGACCCGGCGCTACCTCCACTACCTTACGCCACGGGGGCCGCTGCAGGTCGCTCGGCTGCTGAACTCGGCGGGGATCGTAGGGGCTGCGCTCGCTGCGGCGGAGGCGCGCGGATACCGGCCGCCGGTTTCGGCGGGGGTGCGCGAGGCGGTGCCCGCCGGCTGATCGGCGCGGCGTCTGCGCCGTGGGCCGTTCCCTTCGCCCGCGGCACGCTCAGGCGACCCACTGCCGGTGTGTCGTGGCGCGGATCGCCTCGGCCACAGCCGCCGGCACCAATGCGACGACCGCCACCAACAGCCAATCTGCCGCATCGAGCGGCGTTGCGCGGAAGACGTCCGCCAGCGGCGGCACGTACGGGATCGACGCCTGCACGACCAGCGTCACCACCCCGCCCACGAGCAGCAGCGGATTCGGGGGGAGCCCGAGGACCGGGTGGCGCAGGCTGCGGTTTGCGTTGGCCCGGACGGCCTGGCCGGCGACCAGCGCTGTGTAGGCCAGCCAGCGAGCATGCTCGAACCCGCCCGGGTGATCCTGCATGATCACGAGGGCAGCCACCGCGCTGAACCCGCCGGCGAGCACGATCCGCGCGAGGATGCCGTCGTCGAGGAGCGGCCGCGAGCGGGGGCGGGGCGGCAGCCGCATCGCGTCGGGCTCCTCGCGTTCGATCTCGAACGAGACGACGGTCAGCATGTCGATGAACACTTCGAGCCAGAGGATCTGGATCGGCAACAGCGGCTGGTTGTACCCGACGAGCGTGGCGATCAGGATGAAGCCGAGCATCGCGACGTGCGTCGAGACGAGGAAGACCAGCCCCTTCTGCACGTTGGCTACGATCCGGCGCCCCTCGCGCAGCCCGTACATCAGCGTCGCGAAGGAGTCATCACCCAGGATCAGATCGGATGCCTCGCGCGCCACCGCAGATCCGCTCCCCATGGCCACGGCGACGTCCGCGTGCTGGAGCGCCGGCGCATCGTTGACGCCGTCCCCCGTGACCGCCACCGTGCGCCCAGTGGCACGGGCGGCGTCGACCAAGCGCAGCTTGTGCTCCGGCGTGGCCCGCGCGACGATGTCGAGCCCGCGCAGCTCCGTCTGCAGGCGCTGATCGTCCCAGGTCGCGAGCTCGTCGCCGGTCAGCACGTGGTCGCCGCGCATGCCCGCGCTGCGGGCGATCGCCGCGGCCGTACGGGGATGGTCACCCGTCACGACGATCGTCTGGATGCCGGCCTCCTCGGCGAGCCGCATCGCCTCGCCGATCCCGTCCCGCAGGCGGTCCGCGAACCCGATCAGGGCGAGGGGGCGCCACGGGGCGTCCTCGCGCCGCCCAGCCAGCAGGAGCAGCCGCTCCCCGGCGTCGGCACCCCGTTCGATGAGATCGTGCCATGCGTCGTGCTCCGCGCCATCCAGCCGATCCGCCAGCTGCAGCACCGCCTCGGGTGCCCCCAGCGCCAGCTCCTCGACGGCACCCTCGTGCCGTGTACGCGTCCTCGAGAATGGACGATCGTCGGTCACGGGATCGGCGTCGAGGAGCTCGCCGGGATCGAGCTCGGCGGAGCCGCCCGCAGCCGTCACCGCGGCCGCCAGCGAGCGCGTGAACGACCCAGGTCGGGCACCGGCCGCGATGCTCCAGGCATCCTCCTCGGCGCGCAGCGCGGCGACGAGGAGCCGGAGCTGCTCCTGAGGGTCGGTGACGGTCCCGACCGGCGTGCGCAGCGCGGTCAGCGCCAGGCGGTTCTGGGTGAGCGTGCCCGTCTTGTCGGTCAGGATCAGGTCGACCGCACCGAGCGTCTCCTGCGCGTTGAGGCGGCGTACCAGGACGCCGCGGCGGAGCAGCCGATACGCGCCGAGGCCGAGGATCACGGCGAAGAGCACGGGCGGCTCCTCGGGGATCGAGGCGATCGCCGCCGAGATGCCCGCCATCAGGTTGGCCGTCGCCGGGTTGCCGCGGAGGAAGCCGAGACCGGTCGTGATCGCGATCAGCCCCACCGCGACCGCCAGCAGGATGCGCACCAGGCGGTCGAGCTCCAGCTGCAGGGGAGACCGGCGGCGGCCCTGGCCCGCGAGCGCGCTCGAGATGCGCCCGATCTCGGTGTGCAGCCCCGTCGAGATGACGATCCCCTCCCCGCGCCCGGCGACCACGCTCGTACCGGCGAACGCGATGGCGTGGCGCTCCGCGAGCGGGGCGTCCGCGGGGTCTGGCTCGGTCCGTGCGGCCTCCGGGAGCGACTCGCCGGTGAGCGCGCTCCGGTCGAATGCCAGTCCCTCGGTACGCACCAGGCGCAGGTCCGCCGGCGCCACGTCGCCGACGCGCAGGAGGACCACATCGCCCGGCACCAAGCTCGCCGCAGGGATCTCCTGGATGGCCGAATCGCGCCGCACGCGGGCCATCGGCGCGGTGGCTGCCCGGAGCGCTTCCAGCGCGCGTTCCGCCCGGTACTGCGTGATCACATCCGCTCCAACCATGGGCCCGATCATCAGCAGCACGAAGACGCCGTCCCGGACCTCGCCGAGCGCAACCGCGAGGGCGCCCGCGACGAAGAGCAGCAGGATGAACGGTTCGGTGAAGCTGTCCCAGACGATCCGGGCGAGCGACGGACGCTCGACCCGCTCGAGCTCGTTGGGACCGCTGAGCAGGTAACGCTGTCCGGCAAGGCCGCTGCTGAGTCCCGCGGCCGGATCGACGCCGAAGGCGGCGGCGACCTCGGCTGCAGGACGCGCATGGGCATCGGGTAGCGGCGCGGGGAGCGCTCTAGAGACGGGCACGGGGGCCGTGGCGGCAGTCATGAGGGCCTATGGTGAGGGCCGCGGTAGATCGCCGCCTGAGCCGAAGCGTGCGCCCGACCGGGGCCGATGGTCCCGAGCGGCGGCGGCCGAACGGCAGGGTTGGACCAGCGCCTGAATCCTCGCGCATCAGGGGCCATGCGGGCAAGTCGCCATGGACCGCGCTCCAGCACCGTGGCCGCCCGGTGGGCGCGACGATCGGCCTCGTCGAGACGGTCCTGCGGTTCCTGCGCGAGCCGCAGGTCGGGCGCCTGGGCTGTGCCACCGACCACGTCGGCCGGGAGATCGCTCGAGCAGGGTCTCGTCGGTCTCGGACGGGGCTACGCGTGCGCTTCTACCGGGGGTGTGACGAAGAGATCGCCACGATAGGAGCGTGGGACGCGCACCAGCAGCGTGCGGGGCTCGACCACGATCCGGAACGGACGCCCCTCGGCTCCCGCGAGCGAGCTGCGCCGCACGGGACTCCCATCGACCTCCATCGGCGGCGCGACGGCCGTCCGCAGCGCGATCTCGTGGGCCCGGAAGCGCGGCACGCTGCCGTCCGGCCGGCGCCGCAGCGCGAGCGACCACCCGAGCCGCACGACCAGCCCGAGGTCGCCCGCCGGCACGACGGTCACGTCGAGCATCCCGTCATCGACACGCGCCTCAGGCGTCGCATGGACCACGTTGGCGTAGAGCCGTGAGTTGCCGACGATCACCTGGATCACCCGCCCACTCCAGGCCGCGTGGCCATCGATGAACAGCTCGAGCTCGCAGGGCCGATAGTCGGGGAGGGCGCGGAGCGCCCCCAACGCGATCCCGCCGGGACCCAGCCGGGTCTTGAGACGCGGGTCGGTGTGATCGAGCATCAGCCCGTCGATCCCGATGCCCGCCATCAGCAGGAACCGCAAGAAGCGGCCGTCGGGATGCACGATGCGCCCCATGTCCATCCGTCGCAGGTCGGCCTCCACGATCGCGCGGGCGGCCTCTTCCGGCGGACGTGCGACGCCCAGCTCGTGCGCCCACAGGTTGGCCGTGCCACCCGGCAGAGCCGCCAGCGGCACGTCCCGTCCGGCCAACGCGTTGGCGATATCGCGCAGCGTGCCGTCACCGCCGGCGCCGATGAGCAGGTCCACCCCGGCGTCGAGCGCTTCCTCGACCTGGCGGCGCACGCTCATCTGGCGGTTGCGGTGCACCACGTCCACCGTCCACCCGGCGCGCCCGAAGACGGGCAGCACGCGGTGCACGGGATAGGCGCCGCGGAACGACCAGGGATTGTCGATGATGCGTACGCGCACGGTCACCGGCCATCAAGGGGAGCGGCGGTATCCGGCTGCCCGCCACGTCGCACACCCTACACGCGGCGGGCCGTTTCTGCCGGCCGTCGCCGCGCAACCGGGGGCGCGCCGCGGCCGCGAGGGCGCGCCGCCGGTTACTATCGCATCCCATGACGCGTGTCACGGCCGGACAGGCCGTCGTTGCCACGCTCGAGCAGACGGGCATCCGACATGCCTTCACGGTGCCGGGCGAGAGTTTCCTCGAGATCCTCGACGCGCTGCGCGACTCGTCGATCCGCCTGGTCGCAGTACGCCACGAGGCCGGCGCCGGGTTCATGGCGGAGGCGTACGCGCAGCTGACCGGGCGTCCAGCGCTCTGCCTGGTGACCCGCGCGGTGGGCGCGGCCAACATCTCGATCGCGCTGCACACGGCCATGCAGAACTCCACGCCGCTCGTCGTGCTGGCGGGGCAGGTGCCGCGCCCGTTCCGCGGACGCGAGGCGTTCCAGGAAGCCGATCTCGTCGCCTCGTTCGGTGCCCTGTGCAAGGCGGCCGCCGAGCTCGACGAGCCGACGACGATGGCGGCCGGGGTCGGGCGGCTGGTGGAGGTCGCGCAGACGGGGCGGCCGGGACCGGTGCTGATCGCGCTCCCCGAAGATGCGCTCGAGGAGGCCATCGAGGACGCTCGGGCGACCAGCGACCCGGCGGCGGGGCGCCCACCGGCGGGCGGTCTGGCGGCGACCGACGTCCCAGCACCGCCGGACTCCCTCGTGCGCGATCTGCTCGCGCGGCTCTCCAACGCCCGGCGCCCCGTGATCGTCGCCGGAGGCGGCGTCCTACGCAGCGGCGCCGTCGCCGAGCTGCAAGCCTTCGCCGAGGCGACCGGCCTCGGGGTGATCGCCGCGTGGCGCCGCCCTGACGTCTTCCCGAACGACTCGCCCCGCTACCTCGGGGCGACCGGCCTCGCTGCGGCGCGCACCGTCCGGGCCCGGCTCCGCGAGGCCGACGTGATCCTCGCTCTCGGGACGCGGCTCTCCGAGGTCGCGTCGTTCGAATACACCGTCCCCGGGCCCGCGACCGAGTTGCTGCACGTGGACATCGCCCCCGGGTTCGGCGGCGCGCGGCCCGCCCCTGCACTCGCAGTCCGTGCCGACGCCCGGGCGTTCCTGCGAGCGGCCCTCGCGGTCCTCGCAGGGACGGGCAAGTCGACGAGATCGGGCCAGTCGATTCGCTCCGCGCGCGGGCGGGACCCGCATCGTTCCAGCGTGGCGGACCTTGCGGCGCAGCGCGCCGTCGACCTCGCCCGTGACCGCGCGGCGTACGTGGCGGCGGTGGAGCTCCCCAACGTGGGACCGCGGGGCCCCGACGAGCCCGTCCACCCGGCAACGGTGGTGGCCGCCCTGCGACGTCATCTGGCGCCGGGCGCCATCATCACGACCGACGCCGGCAACTTCGCCGGATGGGTGGCCCGGTATCTGCCGCTGCCGCCCGGCGCTCGCTTCCTTGGTCCGACGTCAGGCGCCATGGGCTATGGGCTGCCGGCCGCGGTCGGCGCGGCGATCGCGTCGAGGGACCAGGGCGCGCCGGCACGGCCCGTGGTCGCCCTCGCGGGTGACGGCGGCTTCGCGATGCTGATGGCCGAACTGGAGACGGCCGTCAGAGAGGGGCTCCGGTTGACCGTCCTCGTCTTCGACAACGCCATGTACGGCACGATCCGCATGCACCAGGAGCGGGCGCACCCAGGCAGGGTCGCCGCCACCGATCTCGGGCGCATCGACTGCGCCGCGTTTGCCGAGGCATGTGGCGCGCGTGGCCTGCGGGTCGCCCACGACACCGAGGTCGAGGCGGCGATCGCGGCCGCGCTCGCCGATCCGGGCGTCACGCTCGTCCATCTGCTGACGGACCCCCGTGTCATTTCGGTCGACACGACGCTGCCCGGATAGCCACACGCCCGGTCGGCGATCCGCCGGACGGCCGCGGCCCGGCGCCCCGGCTCGGGCACGGCCGCACGAGACTGGCGGCCGCACGAGACGGTCAGCCGGGTCCGGCCGCGCGAACGAGCTCAAGCAGTCGAGCGTGGTGGTGCGCTGGCGCGGCCAGGATCCCGATCGAGGTCGCCGGACGCGACAGGTCGAACCAGGGCGCGCCGTCGGTCGTGGTCACGACCGCCCCGCCCTCTTCGGCGATCAGCCCGGCCGCCGCCACGTCCCAGTTGGAGATGCCGGTGGGGTGCACGCACGCATCGAGTCGCCCGGCGGCCACATACGCGAGCTCCAGCGCCGACGAACCGAAGTGCCGCGCGGCGCGGACGCTGCGGCGCAGCTCGCCCAGGTCGGCGCGCGAGTCCAGGGGCGCGTAGCCGAGCCCGATCAGGCAGTCGCCGAGCTCCGCCTTGCCCGGGTTGCGGATCGGGCGGCCGTTCAGGCGCGCACCGCCGTCACGGACGGCGGTGAACAGCTCATCCCTGACCGGGTCGAGGACCACGCCGAGCGTGGCCTGCCCGTCGACGGCCAAGGCGATGCTCACCGTGAAGATCGGCACGCCGTTGGCATAGTTCACGGTGCCGTCGAGCGGGTCGACGATCCAGGCCCGACCCATCCCGGCGGTGGGCGCGTCACCCGCGGCGGTGGGATGCTCCCCGGATTCCTCCGCCAGAACGGCGTCGCCCGGGAGGGCGCGGCGGAGCGCGTCGAGGATCAGCCGTTCCGCGAGATGGTCGACCTCCGTGACGACGTCGCGCGCGCTCTTGTAGCGCACCTCCTCGACGTTGCCGAGCCGTTCCACCTCGACGCGGCCGGCACGGCGCGCGGCGTCGACGGCCGTGCCGAGGGCATGCTCGAGCGCCGCGGGGGAGAGGATCGGATGGTGAGCCACCACGGCATTCTATGGCGCGGGCCGCGGGTCCGAGCGGGATGTGGCCACGGGCGGCAGCAGTGCACGACCCGGGGCCCGGATCTGGGCGTTCGGCCGACCCGGGATCTGCCCCCCCCGTTCAGCGGCAGGAGACGGTGAGAGCGCCCAGGGCGTAGGCGCCCGAGCCCGGTTCGGGCGGGGGCACCGACGTCGACACGGTGATCGTCGCGCCCGCCGGGATCCGCTGCGTCAGGAAGACGGGGTCGTTTGGCTGGAGCACGCCACCGCGCGACACCTGGCAGGTGGCCGGGCCGTCCTTGGAGCCCCGGTTGGTCACCTGGATCGCCACGCTGGCGCCGCCGTTGTCCAAGATGGCCTGCCCAACCATGCGGGCCTCGAAGGGTCCGACGCCAGCGGTCAGCACTTTCGCCAGGAGCGCGAGCAGGAGCACGCCGACCCCGACGCTGGCGAGCATCGTCGCGTGCAGCTGCGTCGCGCTCGGCGCCCCGATCTGCCCCGGGTTGTCGAGCTCGCAGAGCGAGACGCCCAAGGGGGTCGGCCGGCCGCAGCGCACGCAGCGGTCGTGTGGCTGGGACGCCAGCTCCGAGTCGAAGGCCGTCGCCGGGAGACGCGGGTCGGGCATGGGCCAAGAGCGTAGCGCGAACGGGCGCGAGGTGCGCGCCGGGCGGCCGACGGCACACGTCCACGGCCGCGGCGACCTCTCCCGCCCACCGGCTACGATGGCGCGACACGTGTCGGAGGATCCATTCAGAGGCTTGGCCCTGCCCACTTCCGCCAACCGCCCCGCCGGGGCGCCCCACCGCGCGGCGACCGTCGCCTTCGACCACGTGACGAAGCGCTACGGAAGGCGTGACGATGGCCCCACCGCCGTCGACGACTTGAGCTTCTTCGTGCCCGCCGGCGCCACGTGCGTCCTCGTGGGACCGTCCGGATGCGGCAAGACCACCAGCCTCAAGATGGTGAACCGGCTCATCGAGCCGACGCAGGGGCGGATCCTCATCGACGGACAGGACATCTCGACCCAGGACCCAACGCGCCTCCGTCGCGGTATCGGATACGTGATCCAGCAGGTCGGGCTCTTCCCGCACCAGACGATCGCCGAGAACGTCGCGGTCGTGCCGCGCCTCCTCGGCTGGTCGGCCCGCCGGCGTCGCGACCGGGTCGAGGAACTGCTACGACTGGTAGGGCTCGAACCGGGGCAGCACATGAACCGGTACCCGGCCGATCTGTCCGGCGGGGAACGGCAGCGCGTCGGCGTGGCGCGGGCACTGGCGGCCGACCCGCCCCTGCTCCTGATGGACGAACCCTTCGGCGCGGTCGATCCGATCGTGCGGGCGCGGCTGCAGGACGAACTGCTGCGTCTCCAGCGCGAGCTCGGCAAGACGATCCTGTTCGTCACCCATGACATCGACGAGGCGATCAAGATGGGCGACCTGGTCGCGGTCATGCGGCAGGGTGGCACGCTGGCCCAGTTCGCCACCCCGGCCGAGCTGTTGACGCAGCCGGCCTCCGACTTCGTCGCCCGCTTCGTCGGTGCCGACCGCGCGCTGAAGCGACTGACGCTGCGGCGCGTCGCCGAACTACCACTCGAACCGGCGCCGATCGTCGGCCTCGGCGAGTCGATGGGAGCCGTGCGCGCGCGCAGCGGCGGACGGACGCCGCGCTGGCTCCTGCTGGTCGATCGGCAGCGGCTGCCGGTGGGCTGGGTCGACGGGAGTACGCTTCCTGACGCCGCCGCGGTCGACGCGGCCGCGGCAATCCGCCCCTCCCCGCTCCTTGGGCGCGAGACGACCCTGCGCGATGCGCTCTCGCTCCTGCTGGATGCCGCAGTGCGCGCCGGTATCGTCGTCGACGAGGCCGGACGCCCGGTGGGGCTCGCGACGATCGATGCGATCACGGCACTGCTCCACGAGCAGAACGACCTGACAGACGGGCGGGACGATCCCGACGCCGCTCCGGGGCCTCCAGATGTGACCGCTGGTCCAACCGCCTCGGGCTCCCGCGACGATGGCGACGCGCCTCGCGGCGGGCGATCGCCCCGCGCGCCGCGCGGCTGAGAGAGCCGTCCCGTGCCCAGCGAGCCGCTCATCCGTTGGCCGTGGGTGACGGCGCACCTCGACGAGATCGGGGCGGCGCTCGGACAACATCTCTTCCTGACCGTGATCGCCGTCGCTGCCGGACTCGCGATCTCGGCCGCGCTGGCGCTCCTCGCGCACCGGTACCGCCGCGCCGAGGCACCCATCACCTGGCTCGCCGGCGTCGTCTACACGATCCCCAGCCTGGCCCTCTTCGTGCTGCTGATCCCTGTCACGGGCCTCTCGACCCTGACCTCCGAGATCGGGCTCGTCGGCTACACGCTGCTGATCCTGATCCGCAATATCCTGGCAGGTCTCGACGGCGTGCCCCGCGACGTCCTCGAGGCGGCCGACGCGATGGGCCTGACGCGGCGCCAACGGCTGTTCCAGGTAGAGCTGCCGCTCGCGTTGCCGATCGTCATGGCCGGCATCCGCATCGCCACTGTCACGACCATCGGGCTGGTGACCGTCACGGCGCTGATCGGGCAGGGCGGCCTGGGCCAGTTGATGCTGGCCGGGTTCATCAACCTCTTCCCGACTGAAATCTACGTCGGCGCGCTCCTCTCCATCGCGCTCGCCGTCGTGGTGGACGCCGGGCTGCTGCTCCTACAGCGCGCGCTGACGCCGTGGGCACGCGGCGGTGGGGGCCGCCGGTAGCGGGCCGTGGAACTGGCTGGCCAGGTCCTCGCCTGGTTCTCCGATCCGACGCACTGGCAGGGCGCAGACGGGATCCCCGTGCGCGTCCTCGAGCACCTGGAGGCGTCCGGCCTGGCGGTCTTCGTGGCGGCCCTGCTGGCGCTCCCGGTCGGGCTCGTCGTGGGCCACACGGGCCGCGGAGCGTTCCTCGTCAGCAGCGTGGCGAACCTCGGGCGTGCCCTCCCCTCGTTCGCGCTGCTGCTGATGCTGATCCCGATCGCCGTCGACGTGCAGCTCGACTTCAGCACTTGGCCGATCCTGGGCGCGATGGTGCTGCTCGCGATCCCCCCGATGATCACCAACGCCTACGCCGGGATGCGCGCGGTCGAACGGGAACTGGTAGAGGCGGCTCGCGGGATGGGCATGAGCGCCGTCCAGGTGCTCGTCGGGGTCGAGTTGCCGCTCGCGCTGCCGGTGCTGCTGACGGGCGTCCGGCTCGCCGCCGTGCAGGTCGTCGCCACCTACACCCTCGGCGCGGTGGCCGGGGGCGGCGGGCTGGGGCGCTACATCTACGATGGCTTTGCGCGCCAGGACACCCCCCGCATGCTCGCCGGTGCGGCGCTCGTCGCACTCCTCGCCATCGCCACAGACGCCGCGTTCGGTGTCCTGGCCCACGCGACCGCGCCGCGCGGCCTCGCGCAGCCACTGCCGGGACGCGCGCGCCAGCCGGCCGCGGACCAGGCCGGTTGACCCGCCGGGCAGGTGCGCGAGCGTATCATCGGCCTCCCGCCGGGCAACCCAGCCGCCTTGTCTTCGGCGGCCCGCCCGAATGCCCGACCCGCCCCTTCTGCCTGGTCGGGCTCGCCAAGGTCTACGGGCTCTCGTTCAAGGCGTTCGTCCCGCTCGACGCCGGCGGCCCCCTCAC
>JAJYNJ010000047.1:7936-18439 GCA_021786385.1 Chloroflexota bacterium | reverse complement strand
GGACGCCGACCTCGACGAGGGCCTCGCTGATCGTCCGCTCCAGCGAGCCGACGTCCGCGTGGTCGGTCGCCAGGCGAACCTCGACCGGCACCGTACACTCCATCTAGAGCCCCTCCTCGTCTGCTGGCTTGCTGACACCAACAGCGTACGGACGGGGCTCAGCCCGTTGCCGCGTCAGCCAGCACAGAGAATGGGATGCTTACCTCTCCCCCGGAAACCGTTGACGCCGCCCCGCGGAGCAACTAGACTCTAAATCCGATGATTTCCGTCGGAATTGGCGGGAATCGCGATCGCGCGATCGCCCAGGATCGTCACCTAGCCAGCGGGCACTCGGGGGCAACGCTTCGGACGTGCGAACCAGCTTCATGAGCACCGGCGCCGTGCACTTCTCGACGAAGGGCGAATATGGCGTGCGCCTGATGGTCGAGCTTGCCCGACACCACGGCGAGGGACCCATCAGCCTGGCCGACGTGGCCGAGCACGAGGACCTGCCCCGGCCGTACCTGGAGCAGCTCGTGGTGAGCCTGCGCGAGGCCGACCTGGTGGTCAGCCATCGCGGCGCGCGCGGCGGCTACACGCTCGCCAGACCGCCCGAGCAGATCCGCATGGGCGACGTCCTCCGCGCGCTGGAAGGGCCCATCGTCCCGATGATCTGTGCGGCGCACGACCGAGAAACCTCCGAGCAGTGTGGCCGCACCACCTTCTGCACCGTCAACACCCTCTGGGTGAAGGTTCGTGACGCGATCAGCGACGCCGTCGATTCGCTGACCCTGGCCGACCTGGCGCATCCCCTGGTCCCTGCGCCAACCACCGGCGCCCACACGGCCGATCCCCGCGCGTCCGGCAGAGCGGTTCCCGTGGCCGCCGCGGACGGGGCCCGACCAGCCTCCATCGTCGTTTGATCCATCGGTTCCCACCCGGCAGGGCGCCGGTGTGGGGCCGTCCACCATCCCGAGGAGTCGAACCGCCGCCGTGACCGACACCAACCGCCCCGCGAGCGACACGAGCCTGCCCGCGAGCGACAACGCGAGCGACAACGTCCTGGTGATCCGCGACCTCCATGTGGTGCCGATCGCCGACCCCACCCGCGAGATCCTGGCCGGTGTGGACCTGACCGTCCCGCGCGGGGAGGTGCACGCGATCATGGGTCCCAACGGATCGGGCAAGACCACCCTCGCCTACGCGCTGATGGGCCACCCCGCCTACAAGGTGACGCAAGGGCAAGTGACCTGGAAGGGCCGTGACATCCTCCCGCTCTCGCCCGACAAGCGCGCGCGGTTGGGCATCTTCCTCGCCTTCCAGTACCCGACCGCGATCCCTGGCCTGTCGGTGGCGAGCTTCTTGCGGACCGCGCTCAACGCCCGCATGCGCGGGCTCGAGGGCGCATCGGAGTACGACCCGTCCGACCCGGCCCGCGGTGGCATCACCATGGGCCAGTTCCGCAAGCTGATGCGCGAGAAGATGACGCTGCTCAAGCTCGATGACGCGTTCGCGGCGCGGTACGTCAACGAGGGCTTCTCAGGCGGCGAGAAGAAGCGGCTCGAAATGCTGCAGATGGCGATCCTGCAGCCCGAGCTCGCGATCCTCGACGAAACCGACTCGGGGCTCGACATCGACGCGCTGCGCATCGTGGCAGAGGGGGTCAACGCACAGCTCAACCCCGGCATGGGCGTGCTGCTCATCACGCACTACCAGCGGCTGCTCAACTACATTACGCCTGACTACGTGCACGTCCTGGCGCGCGGCCGGATCCTCGAATCTGGCGGCCGCGACCTGGCGCTGCGGCTCGAAGAGGAGGGCTACGGCCCGATCCTCCGCGAGGCGGGCTACGAGGGCTTCGTCAGCGACGAGGCCCCCGAGCCGGAGCCGGCGGCGCACTGAGGACGTCGGCGGACGGCGAAGGAAGGACCTGACGATGGCGATCGGCGAGCAGCGAACGGGACCCGGGAAGGCGACGCCCCTCATCGTTGTGCAGCCGGGCGGCCCGGAACCCGTGGCCGACTGCGAAGTGGCCGTGCCCCGTACTGGCGCCGGAACTCCGCTGGCGCCCGCAACGAGCGCCCCGGACGCGGCCGAGGTACGCCGCCACGATCCGCTCGACCCGGTCGCGTTGCGCGCCGACTTCCCAGTCTTCGAGCGCGACTTCGACGGCCGGACCGTCGCGTACCTCGACAGCGCCGCCACCAGCCTGAAGCCCCGTGTCGTCGTCGACGCCGTCAACGCGTACAACACCCGCTTCACGGCCAACGTCCACCGGGGCATCTACCAGATGGCCGAAGAGGCGACCGCAGCGTACGAAACCGCCCGCGAGAAGGTCGCCCGCTTCATCGGCGCGCCGGATCGCCACGAGATCGTCTTCGTCCGCAACGCGACCGAGGCGATCAACCTGGTCGCCGCAACTTGGGGCCGCCGCAACGTCGGCGCGGGCGACACGGTGGTGCTCACCGAACTCGAGCATCACTCCAACCTCGTCCCGTGGCAGATCCTGGCGCAGGAGAAGGACGCCGACCTGGAGTTCGTCCCGATCGACGACGACGGCCGTCTGGTCCAGGCGAGCTTCGACGCGCTGTTGCGCACGCGTCCAAAGCTGGTGGCGTTCACGCACGTCTCGAACGGCATCGGAACCATCAACCCGGTGCGGGAGATGGTCGAGCGCGCACATGACGCCGGCGCCCTGGTCCTCGTCGACGGCGCGCAGGCCGTGCCGCACATGCCGGTCAACGTGGCTGAGCTCGGCTGTGACTTCTACGCCTTCAGCGGCCACAAGGCGCTCGGGCCCACCGGCAGCGGGGTGCTCTGGGCGCGCCGCGAGCTGCTCGAGGCGATGCCGCCGTACATGGGCGGCGGCGAGATGATCCGCGAGGTCCACTTGCGTTCCACGACCTACAACGACGTGCCCTGGAAGTTCGAGGCGGGGACCCCGGATATCGCCGCGGCGATCGGCCTGGGGGCGGCCGTGGACTACCTGACGGCGCTGGGCATGGACCGGGTGCGCGAGCACGAGCGGCTGTTGACCGCCTACGCGCTCGAGGCGCTCGCGCATGGGGTGCCGGGGGTGACGCTGCACGGGCCCCGCGCCGCGGACGACCGCGCCGGGGTCGTCTCGTTCAACCTGCCTGCCGTCCACCCGCACGACGTGGCGTCGCTCCTCGATCGCGACGCCGTGACGATCCGCGCTGGGCACCACTGCACGCAGCCGCTCCACGAGCGTCTCGGGGAGGCGGCCACGGCGCGGGCGAGTTTCGGCGTCTACAGCACCACCGACGACATCGATCGGCTGGTCGCCGGGTTGCGTCGGGTGCAGGCGCTCTTCGCGCGGTGAGGCGGAGACGCGACACCGGGTGAGATACTTGCGCTGATGGACGATCTGTACCGTGCCGAGATCCTCGAGCACTACCGCCACCCCCACAACTTCGGCACGCTCGAGCACCCCGATGTCGTGCAGGAGGGGTCGAATCCCCTGTGCGGCGATCGGATCACGCTGATGCTCAGCATCGACGACGAGGGCCGGGTGGCCGACGTGGCGTTCACCGGGCGCGGCTGCGCGATCAGCCAGGCATCGGCATCGATGCTGACCGACCGCATCCGCGGGCTCCCGCTCGCCGAGGTCGCGAAGATCGGCCGCCAGGAGGTCATCGACGAGATCGGGATCGAGATCAGCCCCGCGCGCCTGAAGTGCGCGCTGCTCTCGGTGGACACGTTGCGGCGCGCGCTGGCGGATCGGATCGCCTGGCAGGCCGAGACAGAGGAAGCGTCGGCATGATGCGTGGCAGCGCTGCACCCCTCGCGGGCATGCGCGCCCTGGACCCCGCTCGCCTCCGGGCCACGGGCCGCTGCAGGTGTCGTCGGCCGGCATAGGTTGCCGGCGTCCCATTCTCCGCGACACCGCGGTATCCGCGCCGCCTCGGGAGAGGTGGCTCCGTTCCCGTCCCCAGGAGTCAGCGTACCGATGACGAAGACATTCAACGAACTGATGCGCGAGGCGAGAGCCCTCGTGCGGGAGGTCTGGCCCGACGAGGCCGCTCGCCTGGTGCAGTCGGGCGTGCGCCTGCTCGATGTGCGGGAGCAGCACGAGTGGGAGGAGGGGCACATCCCCGGTGCGCTCCACGTGCCCCGTGGCTATCTGGAGATGGAGATCGAGAGCGCGCTGCCCGACCGCAACGCGCCCGTGATCCTCTACTGCGCGGGTGGCGTCCGCTCGCTCCTCGCCGCGCGCGAGATGAAGGAGATGGGCTACGTCGAGCCGATCTCGATGGCCGGCGGCTTCCAGCTCTGGAAGTCGGAGGGGCGCCCCTGGACGCAGCCGAAGGTGCTCACCCCGGAGCAGAAGCGGCGCTACAGCCGCCACTTGCTGATCCCCGAAGTCGGTGCCGAGGGGCAGGCGAAGCTGCTCGAGTCGCGGGCGCTCTTCATCGGCGCGGGTGGGCTCGGCGCGCCGGCCCTCCTCTACCTCGCCGCGGCGGGGGTCGGCACGATCGGGGTGGTCGACTTCGACACGGTCGACCTGAGCAACCTGCAGCGCCAGGTGATCCACACGACCGACCGGGTCGGGCAGAAGAAGACCGATTCGGCGAAGGAGGCCGTGCAGGCGCTGAACCCGGACGTGGAGGTCATCGCGTACGACGAGATGCTCACCGAGGAGAACGTGGCCCGCATCATCGAGGGCTACGACGTGATCCTCGACGGTACCGACACGTTCGAGACGCGCTACACGCTGAACGACGCGGCGGTGCGCGCGGGGATCCCGGTGATCCATGCCAGCGTCTTTCGTTTCGAGGGACAGCTGACGGTCTTCCAGCCGTACGCCGGGCCATGCTACCGCTGCCTCTACCCGACGCCGCCGCCGCCCGAGCTGGCGCCCGGCTGCTCGGTCGCGGGTGTGCTCGGGGTCGTGCCCGGGACGCTCGGGATCCTGCAGGCCACCGAGGCGCTCAAGCTACTGCTCGGCATCGGCGAACCGCTGGTGGGCCGGCTCCTGATCTACGACGCGCTGGATATGTCGTTCCAGGAACTGAAGCTGCGCCGCGATCCACACTGCCCGGCCTGCGGCGACGCCGCGACGGGCCATCCGGCTGTGCAGGCGAGCGCGGGCGCAGGCGCGCCGATCGCGTCGGTTGCACCGGTCGTACAGCTCCAGCCGCCGACGGCGAGGCCGCTCGGGCGGATCGACTGAGGAGGGATTGAACGGTCTGATGAGCAAGGTGCGGATCCCGCCGGTGTTGCGCGCGCAGGCGGAAGGGAACAAACAGATCGATGTCGACGGGTCGACCGTGGGCGACGTCCTCGCTGGCCTCGTGGAGCGCTTCCCGGGGCTGCGGGAGCAGCTGCTTGGCGCGGACGGGTCGCTCAATCGCTTCGTGAATGTCTACCTGAACGACCAGGACATCCGGTACCTCGGGGAGCTCGCGACACCGGTCTCGGCCAGCGACACGGTCGTGATCCTGCCGGCGATGGCGGGAGGCGTGTAGCGTCATGGCATCGCGTCTCCACACGGCGATCCCGGGCGCCCGTCCCGCCCACGGCGGACGCCCGCCGGCTGCCGGGCTGGCCTCGGAGCAGCCGCACCGCGTCGCCGATGCGAGCGCGATCCCGTCGTGGGCGGAGCTCGAGCGCCTGCGGCCCCATCCGCACGAAGGCGCCGGGCCCCACGGCGGACGCTTCCCGTCGATCGTCGACGCGATCGGCCACACGCCGCTAGTCGAGATTCCGCGCATGTGCCCGAACGAGAACGTGCGGCTCTACGCGAAGCTCGAGTTCATGAACCCGACCGGGTCGGTCAAGGATCGCGTCGCCAAGTACCTGATCGAGGACCTAGAACGGCGCGGCGTGCTGCGGCCCGACTCGATCATCATCGAGCCCACGAGCGGCAACACGGGGATTGCGCTCGCCATGATCGCCCGCCGCAAGGGTTACCGGATCGCGGTCGTGATGCCGGACAACGTGACGAACGAGCGGCGACAGCTGCTCGCGCTCTTCGGGGCCGAGATCATCGATTCGCCCGGCGAGAAGGGCTCGAACGGCGCGGTGGAGCTCGCCAAGTACCTCGTCTCGCGCGACGAGCGATTCGTGATGCCGTACCAGTACGGCAATCCGGCGAACCCGTTGGCGCACTACGAAGGGACGGCCGAGGAGATCATCGCGGACTGCCCCGAGGTGGACGTGTTCGTGGCGGGTCTTGGGACGGGCGGCACGTTGACGGGCGTGGGGCGCCGGCTGCATGAACACAACCCCGCCGCGCGGATCGTGGCGGCGGAGCCGATGCCCGGTGAGAACGTGCAGGGGCTGCGCTCGCTCGATGAGGGGTTCGTACCGGAGGTCTTCGACCCGTCGATCCTCGACGCGAAGTACTTGGTCTCGAACACGGACGCGATCGCGGCGCTGCGGGCGCTCACCGAGCGCGAGGGCATCTTCGCGGGCGTTTCGTCGGGTGCGGCGCTGGTGGCCGCGGCGCGCGTGGCCCGCGAGATGGAGCACGGCACGATCGTGGTGTTGCTGGCCGACGGTGGGTGGAAGTACCTGTCGGGCGGGCTCTGGACGCGGGACCTCGACGAGATGCAGCGCGACCTGGAGTCCCGGAGCTGGTGGTGAGCGAGAGGGCCGGCGAGCCGCTGCCGGCCGACGCGCCCGCCGTTGCGGAGGCGCCCGCTGTGGGTGGGGTGGCCGTGGACGGTGGCACGCGCGCTGCCCCGACACGCGCCCGCGCGGCCCGCCTACCTCGCGTCCTGCGGGATGAGCTCGTCGACTGGGCCCGCCGTGGGTATCCCAACGAGGCCTGCGGGATTCTGTCGGGGACGCGCCCCCACGACGCCGGTGGCGGCCCGCTGGCGTTCTATGGGCTCTCCAACGCGGCGGCCTCGCCCTACCGATATCTGATCGACCCCGGCGAACAGCTGCGGCTGATGCTGGCGCTCGACGAGGCCGACCAGGCTGTCTGGGCGATCTTCCACTCGCACGTGCGCTCGCCCGCGGAGCCGTCGCCGACCGACATCGGCCTGGCGTTCTACCCGGACGCGCTCTACCTGATCTGCTCTCTGACCGATATGGATGCGCCCGTGCTGCGCGCCTGGCAGATCCGGGACGGACGCGTGGCTGAGGTGCCGCTCGAGATCGAGGGCTAGGGGCGCACGCTCAGGCCCCGGTCCCGCGCGCCCGATGCGTCAGGCGCGCGGGCGTCGCGACTCCGCCAAGTGGGCTTTCCAGCCCGCCGGATCGCTGTCGAGGCTCGAACCCTTCCAGCCGCACGTGCAGGTGACCTGGCGGAGACGGTGTCGGTACTCCTCGATGACGTGCTTGACCGGCGCGGACCCGTCGGCGCTGCCGGGCTCGGCGTGACGGGGGAGACCCGAGCGCTGCCAGTGCATAGCCGACGTTCCGAACGTCAGCTGTTGGCCGCGCGGACGTTCACCGCGCGCGGTCCTCGGGCGCTCGGTTCGACCTCGAAGGAGACCCGCTCGCCCCCGGCGAGCCGGTCGAAATCGAGCGACTGTTCGACCGCGCTGCGATGGAAGAAGTACTCCTTGCCGTCCTCGGCCGTGATGAAGCCGAAGCCTCGGTCGGAGACGATCTTCTTGACGGTACCCGTGGTCACGTTGACCTCGCTCTCCTCTTCCCGAATCGGACACTGCAGGCGCACGGTCCGAGAAGGGGCGACCACGCGTACGCATCCCCGACATTCGGCGACGATCAGAGTTTACTCCCCCGCCGTGCATCGCTCGCGTTCTTCACCCTTCCTGGGCCGCCCGGGCCGCCCGGGCCGCCAGCGCCGCCACCAGACTCGCTTCCGTCGGGGTACTTCCCAGCTCCAGCCGGGCCCCCACCCGCGCCGGGAGCGTCGGCTCCAGGTACGTCGACGCCAGCGCCGGCCAGTTCGGTTGCGCGAACACCTCCGCCGGCGTCCCGTCGAGCACGATCCGACCCGCGCGCATCACCACCACCCGGCGCGACGTCTCGGCCACGAAGCGCATGTCGTGGCTGATGGTGATCACCGTCCGACCCTCCGCCGAGAGCCGTTCGACGATCGACCGCACGCGCGCCACGCCCCGCGCATCCTGGCCCGTCGTCGGCTCGTCGAGCACCACCACCGGCGTCCTCATCGCGAGCACCGACGCGATCGCCAGCAGTTTCCGCCTGGAGTACCCCAGGTCGTACGAGTTCGCGTCGGCGGCGCCCGTCAGCCCGACCGCGTCGAGCGCCTCGTCCACAGCTCGTTCGAGCGTCGCGCCACGCAGCCGCAGGTTCCGCGGCCCGAACGCGACCTCGGCCCGCACCCGCCCCGCGAAGATCTGGCGATCCGGGTTCTGAAAGGCGAGCCCCACCTGGGCCGCCAGCTGTGCGACGTGGAAGTGCGCCGCATCCCGCCCGTCGATCAGCACCCGCCCCTCGGTCGGTCGGAGCAGCCCGTTGAGGTGCCGCACCAGGGTGGACTTGCCGGACCCATTCTGGCCCACGATGGCGACCAGCTCGCCGGGACCGATCTCGAGGTCCACGCCGTCGAGCGCCCGCGTCCCGTCCGGGTAGACGAAGACGACGGATTCGATGACGAGCCGGATGCTCACGCCCGGCCTCCCCCGCTGCCCGGGCGGTCGATCGTCCCGGCGCCTCCCACCGACGGCTCGGCCAGCAGCGCCGGGTCGAGCGAGAGGCCCACCGCGTCCAGCGCCCGCCGCAGTCGGACCGCGGCCGGCGGCTCGACCCCCCGCGCCAGGAGCTCCGGGTCCGCGAGCACCTGCGCCGTCGGTCCGGCCGCCACCACGTGGCCCGCGTCGAGCACGGCAACCTCGTCGGCCATCGTCGCCAGCAGCTCGGTCTTGTGCTCCACGATCAGGATCCCCGTTCCGGTCTCGCCCGCCAGCCGCGCGAGCGCATCGCCCACCAAGCGCGTCCCTTGGGGGTCGAGTTGGCTCGTCGGCTCATCGAGGACCAGATATGCCGGGCGCAATGCCAGCACGGAGGCGAGTGCCACCAGCTGCGCCTGCCCGCCTGAGAGTCGCGCAGGGTCCTTCGGCGCAAGGGCCGCGATGCCGAGCGTGTCGAGCGCCCACTCCACCCGTCCGACGATCTCGTCGACTGGCAGCCCGAGGTTGCGCGGCCCGAACGCGAGCTCCTCGAAGACCGTGACCGCCGTGCCCGAAAGTTGCGTAGTCGGGTTCTGGAAGAGGACGCCGCAGCGTTGTGCCAGCTCGTGCGGCTTCAGCGAGCGGGTCTCGACGCCGTCCACCGTCACGGAGCCTTGGAGCCGACCGCCGATCGACGCTGGCGCCAGGCCGGACGCGACCAGGCAGAGCGTGCTCTTGCCGGCCTCGTTGGGGCCGATCAGGCCCAGCACGCGTCCCGGCGTGACGCTCAGGTCCACGCCGAGGAGGACGTCGCGGGGCGCGCCGGCGTAGCGGTACGTAGCGCCGGACAGCGAAAGCGTCACGGGAGGCGCAGCAGACCGGCCATCTCCCCCGCGACCGCGGCAACTGCGCCAAGGAAGAGGGCCCAGCGGAGGAGCCGCTGGGCGGCGCTGTCAGGGAGTGGACGCAGCACGGTCCGCCGCGCGGGTGCCGAGAACGCGCGCGCCTCCAGTGCCATGGTCTGTTCCTCGACCTCGGTGAGTGCCCCGAAGATGACGGGGGCGGCCAGCGGCAGCACGCCGCGTGCCCGTTGCCAGAAGCGGCCCTCGGTGTCGAGCCCGCGGGCCCGTTGCGCGTCGAGGATCTCCGCCGCGCGCTCGATCGTGCGCGGCACCGTGTTCACGGCCGCGCCGACCACGAAGACCAGCCGCCTGCCGAGGCCGCGCGCTTCGAGATCGGACAGCAGGTCGTCGATCGGCGTCGTCAGGTAGACGAGGGCCAGGGCGAGCGAGATCGCGAGCAAGCGCAGGGTGACCTGCAACCCGAACGCCAGTCCGCTCCACGTGGGCGCGAGCGGGCCGACTCGGAGGATCGCGTCCGTGGCCCCCGGCAGGAGAAACGTATTGATCAGCAGGATCGAGCCCACGACCGGTAGCGTCAGCGATCCGACCAAGAGGAGTTGCCTGGTGACGTGTGCTCGCCAACCGACGAGCGCGATAACGAGTAGCACCAGGAGCGGACCCGTCCAGTGGCCCACGACGAACGCGGCCACCACCTCGACGATGCCGATGATGAGTTTGGTCGCGGGGTTCAGCGAGCGATAGGGGCCACTCGTGGGCCGGAGGACATACTCAGGGAGCGTGGAGCGCCGCGTGCCGATCTCCCCGTCCGCCGTCACGCGTCCAGCGCGTGCTCTCCCGTCCCCACCGCCTTCTCCCCATTCGGGAACCGGGCGACGAAGCGCGTCGAGAGGCTGGTGATGATGAAGAAGACCACGAAGCTCGTGATCATCTTGTCGAGCGGATCGGAGAGCAAGCCCTGCTTCAGCGTCGCGGTGTACAGGCTGTCGCCGCCCGCGCGGAACGCCGCGACGAGGGCATCGACCCCGCTCCCCGTGACGCCGCCGAAGACGATTGCGGCGATCGGGGCAGAGACGACGGCCGCGACG
>JAJYNJ010000047.1:0-7308 GCA_021786385.1 Chloroflexota bacterium | reverse complement strand
TCACTCCGCGCAGAGCTTGCCACGTCGGGCAAGGGGACAGCGGCACCCGCGCTCAGCTCCGGCGCGCTGCCAACTGGCCGACCCGCTCGATGAAGCGCTCCATGAACGCCGCGGCGTCCGCCTCGACCGCGACGTCCACGTTCGCCGGCCGGTGCCAGACGCGCCGCCAGTCCACCACCGTCTCGCCGGTGGTGAGCGTCCCGCCCAGCTCCACGTCCACCGCGACGGCCTCGCTGCGCACCAGCGACCGGTCGAGCGCCACCGCGAGCGCCAGCGGGTCGTGGATGAAGGCGCCGTAGAAGCCATCGTAGCGGCTGTGGAACTCCATGTAGAAGCGTAGCGCATCGGCCAGGTAACGTACGACCGGATTGCGCGGCGCGGGCGCGTCTGCCGTGCGTGCGCGCGCCTTGGCGATCGCGGCATCTCCGCTGGCCTGGGACGCAATGCGCCCCAGGTCTTCCGGCAGCATCTTCGCGCGCTCGGTTACGTCGAGGCCGAGCGCGAGCGGTCGTCCAGGGAGGCCGCGGGCCTCACGCTCCGACACGATCGCCGGCTCGCCGAAGGCGTGGAAGACCACGCGGGCCGCATCCGGGTCGACGCTGACGTTCCACTCGGTGGTCGGCGCGGTGTTGCCAGGCGACCGGTACGCGCCGCCCATGACCACCAACGACCGTAGGAGCAGCGGCAGCTCGGGCTCGCGGAGGACCGCCAGCGCGGCATTCGTGAGCGGCGCCAGCGTGACCAGAGTGATCGCGCCGGGGCGACGGCGTGCCTCCTGGATGATCAGATCGGCCGAGTGGCGGGACGACAGGGGCATGGTCGGCGGCGGCAACTCGGCCCAGCCGATGCCGTGCGGGCCGTGCGTCTCGGGGGTCGTCACGAGGTCGCGGACGAGCGGCGCCTCGCGTCCGAGTGCGACCTCGACGTCGCTGCGTCCGGCGAGCTCGAGGACGGCCCGCGTGTTCTCGGCGACTTGCCGCGCGTCGACGTTGCCCGCGGTGCAGGTGACCGCCACGATCTCAGCTTCGGGCGAAGCAGACGCGTACAGGAGGGCCAGGCTATCGTCGATGCCGGTGTCGCAGTCGATGATGAGGGGGATGGTGGTCTGCTCCTGGCCGGGCATGGCACGATCGTACCCGAGTTCGGCGTGAGCTCGGCGATGCGCGCCCAACGCGGTCACCACGCCACGCGCGGGCACCCGCGGCGGTACGATTCGGCATCGGCGTCGTGGAGCGGGCCGAGAGCGGCGGTCGCGGACCGGCCGAGAGGGGCGGCCCCGGACCGGCCGAGACGGTCGAGCGGCCGACGTCGCGATGTCCCGACGAGGAGAGCAGCCCGCCATGGATCCACAGCCTTCGAAGACGGCCGCCGCAGCAGCCAGCAAGGCGGCCACGGCCGGCCGCGCGATCCCCGTCACGGTGATCCCCGGCGACGGCGTCGGCCCCGAGATCGTCCGGTCCGCCATGCGCATCATCGAGGCCGCGGGCGTGCCGATCGCCTGGGAGGAGGCCGAGGCGGGCGCGGCGGTCTTCCGTCGCGGGGACAGCTCCGGCGTCCCGCGCGAGACGCGCGAGTCGATCGAGCGCACCCGCGTGGTCCTCAAAGGGCCCCTCGAGACACCGGTGGGGTTTGGCGAGAAGAGCGCGAACGTCACCCTGCGCAAGCTCTTCGAGACCTACGCGAACGTCCGACCGGCGCGCGAGCTGCCCGGCGTCCCCACCCGCTACTCGGGCGAGGGGATCGACATGATCATCGTCCGCGAGAACATCGAGGACCTCTATGCCGGCATCGAGCACCTGCAGGCGCCCGACGTTGCCCAGGGGCTCAAGATCATCACCCGCAAGGGCTCGGAAAAGGTGATCCGTTACGCCTTCGAACTGGCCCGCCGGGAAGGCCGCTCCAAGGTCACCTGCGCCACCAAGGCCAACATCATGAAGCTGACCGAGGGGCTCTTCAAGCGCGTCTTCGAGGAGATGGCTCCCGAGTACCCTGAGATCGCGGCCGAGCACCTGATCATCGACAACGTGGCGCACCAGCTGGCGAAGAACCCGGCGCAGTTCGACATCATCGTCACCACGAACCTGAACGGCGACATCATCAGCGACCTCGCGTCGGGGCTGGTCGGCGGGCTCGGGTTTGCCTCCTCGGGCAACTACGGCGACGACATCGCGATCTTCGAGGCGGTCCACGGCTCGGCACCGAAGTACGCGGGCAAGGAGGTGATCAACCCAACCGCGCTGATTCTCTCGTCGGTGCTGATGCTGCGTTACCTCGGGCAGGGCGAAGCGGCGGCTACGATCGAGGACGCGGTGCTCTTCACGCTCGAGGAAGGACGCGCGGTCACGCAGGACCTGGCCCGGCAGGTGGGCGGCGACATCGAGCACGCGGCCTCGACGACCGGCTTCACCGATCGCGTGATCGCCAATCTCGGCAAGCACCCCTCCGGCGGCGGGGCGCGCATGCGTCTCCCCGAGGAGAAGGTCGAGCGTCGGCCGGCCTGGTCGTACGGGCCGGAGCGCTACGCGGCCGTTCAACGGACCCTCGTGGGCGTCGACGTGATGGTCGAAAGCGACCTGCCTGTCGAGGCGCTGGGCGACGACCTGGCGCAATTGGCCGGCGACCGTTTCGCGCTGGCGATGGTGGAGAGCCGGGGCACGAAGGTCTACCCCCCGATCGGGTTGGCGACCGATCACGTGCGCTGGTACCGGGGGCGTTTCGTGGCGCGCGACGGCGTGACGCTCTCCGAGGAGGACCTGGTCGCGCTGCTCGGGCGGATCGCCGCGCGGCACCGCTGGACGGAGATCCTGCGGCTGCAGGCGTTCGACGGGGAGCTCGCGTTCACCAAGGCGCAGGGCGAGTAGGCGGAGTGGCGGCCGGCCGGCCGCCGGATAGCCGGAGCGGCGGCCCGGACGCCGCCGGAAGGGGGCACGATGGTCGGACCGCGCGTCGGGATCCTGATGGGCAGCCGCTCCGACATGCCGGTGATGGAGAAAGCGTCGGCGGTGCTGACGGACCTCGCCATCGCCCACGAGGTGCGGGTGATGTCGGCGCACCGCACGCCCGCTCTGGTCGCTGAGTACGCGAGCGGAGCCCCCGGGCGCGGGCTGCAGGTGATCATCGCAGCCGCCGGTGGGGCGGCGCATTTGGCCGGCGTGGTGGCGGCGCACACGCTGCTGCCTGTGATCGGCGTGCCGATCACGACCCAGGTGGGGGGCGGCCTCGACTCGCTCCTCTCGACCGTGCAGATGCCGCAGGGGGTGCCGGTGGCGACGGTGTCGATCGGGGGCGCGGAGAACGCCGCGCTGCTCGCGGCGGAGATCCTCGCGCTCGCCGATGAGGGGGTCCGCGCGCGGCTCGTGGCGTTTCGTGAGCGGCAGACGCAGGCGATCCTCGAGGACGAGACGAACCGCTCGGCGTGAGCTCATCTCGCGGGGCCCCCGCGACCCCGTGCTGACCTGGCGTCGCCAGCGAGGGTGCCCGGCGGCCCTCGCGCGGCGGCGTACACTCGGAACGTGCAGGATGAGCGCTGGGCACCCGGCATGCCGGAGCTGCACCGCCAGCCGGTGCAGCGGCCGCGCCGCGGGCCGGGACGGCCACGCCGGGTCGCCGAGACCCGCCCGACGCCCCTGCAGCACCACTACGTCACGCTCTCCGCACTCGCGCTCGTCTGCGGCGCCATCGCCATCACCGCGCTCGAGCTCGGCCTGCCGCCGGGCGCCCTCCTGGTCAAGGTCTGTGTCCTGATCGGCGCCCCGCTCCTCTTCGTGACCATGGCGGATGCCGCGCTGCGCATCTGGCGTTCGGCGTGGGCATGGATGCCTGTCGACCGGGGGCGCGGGCTCGTCCGCCTCACGTGGCTGGCCGCCATCGCGATCCTGTACGTGCTGCTGGCGTTCGCCACGTTCGTGGTGCTGACGGCATGAACGGGGAGCACGCGATGGACGCAGTGGAGAGCGGCATCCCCGCGTGGCTGGCGGCGACGCTCAACTACTGCTCACGCTGCGGAGCGCCATTGCGTTTCGGGCCGGTCGAGGGGGAGGAACGCCAGCGGCTCGCCTGCGAGGCGTGCGGGTACGTCGCCTACGTCAACCCGCGGCTGGTGGTGACCACGCTCCCGGTCACCGAGCGCGGCGAGCTGGTGCTGCTGCGGCGTGGGTTCGAGCCGGGCTACGGGCTCTGGGCACAGCCCGGCGGCTTCCTCGAGATCGACGAGACCGTCAACGAAGGCGCCATGCGGGAGACGCTCGAGGAGATCGGGCTCGTGGTCGAGCCGGGCGAGATCGTGGGGGTCTACTCGCGGATCGAGGCCGCCGTGGTCGTGCTCGCGTTCGAGGCCCGCGTCGTTGGTGGCACGCCGCGCACCACGGCCGAGGCGCTCGAGGTGCGCGCGTTTCGGCCCGAGGCGATCCCCTGGCGGGAGATCGCGTTCCGCACCACGACGTGGGCGCTGCGCGACTGGCTCCGGCTGCGCCACCCGGAGCTGCATCCCGCCGCGGTCGACGCCGCCGAGGCTTAGGGGGCGGCGAGGTTGTTCCGTTCCGACCCGACCCGCGCCGGCCGTTCGCCCCGGGTTGGCCATCCGCCAAGGGCCCAGCGGGTCGGCCACCGCGGACCTCGTCGCCATGGGAGGGTGCCATGACCGTCGCAGTTGCCGGTGGGACCGGTTTCGTGGGCGGGTCGATCGCCGCCGAGCTCCTCCGACGCGGCGAACACGTGGTCGTGCTGAGCCATCGGCCGGCACGGGCGCGCGACCGGCTGCCCGAGGCGATCGAGGTACGCACGGCCGACGCGAACGGCGATCCGGCAGTGCTCGACGCGGCGTTGGCCGGCGTGGATGCCCTCGTCATCGCGCTCGCGTTCCCGAACGCGCCGATGGAGGATCCCACACGGGGGTGGACGTACGAGCGAGTCGACGCGGGTGGCACCGAGGCGCTGGTCGCCGCTGCCCGTCGCGCGGGCGTCGGTCGGCTCGTCTACATCTCCGGCGCGGGCGCCGCCGAACGCGCCGAGCGCCACTGGTTCCGGGCCAAGTGGCGGGCCGAGCAGGCGGTCCAGTCGAGCGGCATCCAGTACACGATCATCCGGCCGACCTGGATCTACGGTCCCCGGGATGTCTCGCTGAACCGGTTCCTAGGGTTCGCCCGCTGGCTGCCGTTCGTGCCGCTGACCGGTTCCGGGAGCCAGCTGCTCGCGCCGGTCTTCGTCGACGACGTGGCCCGCCTGGCTGCCGACTCGCTGACGGATGCGGCGGCCGCCAACCAAACCTTCGAGCTCGGCGGGCCGCAGACCTACACGATGCGGCAGATCGTAACGATCGCCCTGCAGGTCGCGGGGAAGCGGCGGCTGATCTTGCCGGCGCCGGCCTCGCTCCTGCGGCTCGCGGCGCGCGTCCTGCAGCACCTGCCCGGTCGCCTGCTCACGCCGGATGGCGTCGACTTCGTGAACCAGCCGGCGACGGTCGATGTCGCTCCGTTGCTGGCGGCGATGCCGCGGCGCTTGACCCCGCTGGAGGAAGGGCTGGCGACGTACCTGACGGCTGGGAAGCGCTCGACTCGGGTCTAGAGGCGGCCGCGCGGGCCAGAGGCGGCCGCGCTCAGCCGTCAGTAGAGTCGGCGGACATCCCCGGGCAGGTGGAGGGTGAAGTTCTCGTCGCCGATCGGTTCATCCAGCACGAGCGCCGTCACCTCCGCCCGTCGCGTCAATTCGGCGCCCACGTGCTCCTCGAGCAACAGGATCAGTCCTGTCTGGCGGTCCACGCCGAGCAGTAGCCAGTGATCGGGGCGGTCCAGGAGCACCTTGGCGCTGCGCGGGTGATCGCAGCGCAGCAGCGTCATCTCCCGGCCCGCGGCGCCCGTCGCGACGCCCGGCAGGGAGAGTGGGCCGCTCGCCAGGACGTTGCGGCAGAACCCGTGCGGGTGCACGCACATGTCGGCGAGTGATCCGGCGGGCAGGGGCGTGCGGGGCCGATAGACGCGCCCGAACCCCGGCAGGTCGGGATCGGTGTCGGCGCCGGCGGGGATCGCCAGGCGCGGTCGGGAGCGCACCACGTTCGCGTTGGCGTCGTAATGGCTGACGGTCTCGCCCGATACGACCCAGACGTGATACGCGCCGTGGGGCCCGCCGTCCCGTTCGCTCACGACGACGCGGCTCGAGCCCGGATGCCGCACCCAGACATCGGATCGCGCGAGGATCTCGCCGCGGGCCGCGATCTGCCGGTCGACGATCGTCATGCGTAGGGTGTCGAAGCGCTGCTCGGCGTCGCGCATGAAGCGGAAGAGGGGGGCGGCGTCGGCGAGCGAGATCCGTTCGAGGGGAATGGCCGGTGCGTGCAGGGGTGCACTGGTGCCGGCGGAAGGGAACCGGGCGACGGCCGGGACGCGCAGCTCGCTCATCGCCGGCGATCGTAACAAATGGGCCGGCCGAAGGCGCAAAAGGAGGTGCCGATTGTCACCACGCCCCTCGACCGATGGTCCCATGCGGACGCGCCGGTGGTACCGTGTTGACCTTGCAGGCGTCCTTTCTGGGCCTGTCACGATACGGAGGAACACGTGACGTGAGACTGCCCATACGCGTCTCGGCAGCGGTGGTGGCGTCCGCGCTGCTCGTCAGCTCGCTCGCCGCAGGAAGTGCCAGCGCGGCGCCGTCTGGCCGCGCGACGCTTGCCGGCAGCGTGCCGCCGTGGGCGACCGCCGCAAGCTTCAAGCAGGCCGCAGACACCTCGGCCTACGTCGGGTTCCGGGTCTACCTCGGCTGGACCAGCGAGAGCGCGGCGGCCGCCCTCGCGCAGGCGGTGTCCGATCCACGCAGCAGCAGCTACGGTCACTACTTGACGCCCGCGCAGTTCCGCCAGCAGTTTGCCCCGTCGCAGGCGAGCGTCGCGGCCGTCCAGAACTGGCTGCGCAGCCAGGGCTTCACGATCGACTACACGCCGCTGAACAACCACTATGTAGCCGCTGAGGGGACGGTGGCCCAGGCCGCCGCCGCGTTTGGTACGTCGTTTGGGGAATACAGCTACCAGGGGCAGCTGCTCCGCGCCCCGACGTCGGCGCTGACGATCCCGGCCTCGCTGGCGAGCGTCGTGGATGCGGTGATCGGCCTCGATGACAGCATGAGCCTGGTGCATCCGGACCACGTCGTGGATGCGCCGCCGCCCCCGGCGTTCGTGAACGCGCCGCCGTGCTCGACGTACTACGGCGAACTCTCGACTGCCACCACGAACGGCGCGGACGGCACGTCCATCCCGCAGGCCTACGGCGCCGACCAGCCCTGGGTGGTCTGCGGCTACACGCCAGACCAGATCCGGGGCGC
>JAJYNJ010000037.1 GCA_021786385.1 Chloroflexota bacterium | reverse complement strand
GGTTCAGTGTAACACAGGCCAACGGAACCAACGGATTCGCCGGGACAGGATCCACGATGAGGTGACGTGGATTGGGTCAAGAGGATGGTCGGGGCGAGAGGAGTCAGGCCGCCGCGACCGACCTTAATGTCCCGGTTCCCCTGCCGCTCGAGATCGCGCTGACGGGGGTGGAGCGGTGGTTGCCCAGCTCGACCGCCTGACAGGAATCAGGAGCCCGCGGTTTCGTGCTTGGGTGCGCCCGACGAGCACCTGACTCCCCCCGGTGCAGGCCAGCTCACCGGGATCGCGTAGGCTAGGAATCACCAGATTCGTGCGGGAACCCGACGGCAACCCGGCAGTCCGCAGCCAAGGATCAGATACCCATCCGTCCGCCGCGCCCGAACTCGCACCAAAGGGGTCGCCTGCTCCGGCGTCCATCACGCTCGGCCGACCGTCTTCGCATGCACGTCGAACCCGAGGCTCGCATACGCGGCCAGGCGCTTGGTGTGCATGCGAGCAAGCACGGGTACGCCCATGTCGACGTAGTCGTGGACCTCGACCCGTGTCTTGCCGTCGATCGGGCGGAGCACCCGCCCGATGTACTGGACCAGGCGGCCCTTGAACGCGATCGGGAACGTCAGGAAGAGCGTGTCGAGCGGCGGGCAGTCGAAGCCCTCGCCGAGGAAGCTGCCAGTCGCGAGGAGGGTGACGCCATCCCCGGATCGGGCTGCAGCGAGTCGGTCGGTGATGAGGCGTCGAGCCTTCTTGCCCACCCCGCCCTGGAGGACATCCGGCTGAAGGCCCAGCAACTCAAGCTGCGCCCTCAGCCGTGCCAGGTGCTCGGTCCACTGCGACAAGACGAGGCAGTTGCGGCCGGCGCGTGAGGCAGCCGCGATGTCCGCGCAGATCTGCCCTGTGCGGGCCTCGTCTTCGACGAGGCCCCGGAATATCGTCTGGATCGATGGGCCCGCCGTGTCGCCGCGGCCGTCGACTTCTGCGGAAGCGGAACTGTGGACGGTCTGGTGGATGGTCAGGGCACGGGCGAACTCCGCGTCATCCCCCACCCGTTCGCCCATGCGGTGACGGATCGGACCGCAGTACATCGTGATCAGGCCTTCGAGCCCATCGCGCCGGTAGGGTGTGGCCGTCAGGCCGAGCCAGGCGGGTGCTGCGATCTGGCGAACCACCCGCTCGAAGGTGACGGCCGGGACGTGGTGGCACTCGTCGACGACCACGAACCCGTACCCTGCCGTCATCTCGGCGATGTCATCCCGCCGTGCCAGCGACTGGACCATCGCGATGTCGACGACGCCACGTGGCCAGCTTCGTCCCGCGCCGACGACGCCGATCTGCCTTCGGTTCATGCCAAGGTAGGTCATGAGGCGCTCGCGCCACTGTTCGAGGAGCGGTTGGCGATCGACGATCACGAGCGTGGGCACGGTGCGATGGGCGATGACCGCGCACGCCAGCACGGTCTTGCCGGCGCCGGGCGGCGCGACGAGCACTCCCAGATCATGGCGACATAGCGCCTCGAGTGCGTCCTGCTGGCCTGCCGGCAGCGTCGCCTGCATGTGGACCTCGATCGGAGCCATATCCGGGCGTTGCTCCCGCACGACGAGTCGGCTGCCCGCTTCGGCGACCATGACCTCGGCCGCCTCGCGCAGCCCGCGCGGCAGCAGGAGCCGGTCGAGCGACTCGCCGTAGCAGCGAAGCAAGCGCGGCGTCTTCCACGTCGACAGGCGCAGCCGCTCCTTCTCGTAGAAGGCAGGGTTGTGGAGCGAGGCCAGGTGCTTGAGCGCGGCGAGCAGCGCGGGCGGCAGCCCGATCCGGTCGATCGAGAGCATCGGGCCGGCATCGGCCACAATCGTCGCCGGCGCCTTCGGCGTCTCACGCCCACGGGGCGGCCGATATGTGGGCTCCAGCGGGCCAGCGGCCACCTGGCGCACGGACTCGGCCATGGACTCGATCGCCTCGGGCGAGCTGCGACCGAGCGCCGAAAGGAACGCCCACTGGTCGTCGAATGGCCGGAGCGTCGATGGGTCCAGGAAGACGGTCGTGCCACGGCGCCGGCACGCCCCCTGGAGCGGCAGTGCGATCAGGTTCCCGAACGACCCCTTCGGCATGAAGTCCTGAGCCGGGAAGAGCCGGTCGTAGCTCGCGAGATCGATCTCGGCTCGCACGGTCATCGCCTCGCGCAGGAGGTACGCGCCGATCCGCCGGGCGGCCGATGCCGCGACCGGCCCGGCAAAGAACATCCAGACATGGGCGCCCTCGCCCGATCGCGAGCGCTCCAGGACGGCGGGGATGCCGGCGACCCGGGCCGCGTCGACGAACGCACCCGCGTCGAGGGGCCAGGTCGGGCCGTCGAAGTCGCACGCCAGGAGCCGGCAGGTGTCGTCGCGCAGCAGCGGGTACACCCCGACATGCACCCGACCCGTCAGGTGCGCCTCGATGATCCCGTCACCCACGGGCAGGTACTGGCGATCCGGTCTCCGTGCATTGGCCGGCCCGCCGACGACGGCCGGACTCCATCCCGATTTCCTGCTGCGCTCGTTCTCCCACCGGACGGCGTAGACGTCGTCGCGACCGGCAAACAGCGATCGGAAGAGCGCGATCTTGGCCTCCGGCGACGAATGGCCGTCCACGGGCGCACGGCCCGCGCTCGCCGACGGTTCGCGGAAGAGGGTGGGCTCCCAAGCAGGCGCGGTCGACGTCGGTCCGCCTGCTGGGGACTCGGCGGTCGCCGGTTCGGGGACATCCAGCCCGAGCGCCGCCCGCAGGCGCCGGTTCTCGGCGCGGAGGCGCTCCACCTCGCGGCGCAACTCACCCGGGCCCGGAGCGTCGCGCTCATCCATGTGCGGCGTCGCGCACTGCCCGACTCACGTCCGCCCGTCGTCGCGCCGCAGCTCGAGGGCCCGCTCGGCGTAGTGGGTGCGAGCCCAATGGAGGTCGCCGTGGCGGCACGCTGCGAGGCGGGCCTCGATGTCGCCCGTGGGCACTCCGATCCGGCCATAGATCGCGGCGATCGTCTCCAGCATCGAGGCAACGTCGACGCGGTCGCGGGCCAGGAGCCCCAGGTCGTCGGCGCCGATCACTCGAGCGGGGTCCCGACCGACGAACTCAGCGCCTCCGGTGAACGGGACGGGCAGGGTGTCCCGCCCCTCCTCCACTCGATCGAAGTACGCCTTGAAGCAGAGGACCTCGCGGAGGAGCGGCAAACGGCCCTCCACGCGACGTGCGACGGAGGCAAGGTCACAGACGTCGCGGCCGAGCATCGTCCTCCGGAATCTCGACAGCTTCTCC
>JAJYNJ010000055.1 GCA_021786385.1 Chloroflexota bacterium | reverse complement strand
CGTACCGTGATGCCCAGCCCGTCACGCTGGTCTGGATCGATGCGCGCGAGGCGGTCATCGTCACTTGGGCCGACGACGAGGCGCACGTGCAGCGTGTGGCGGGCGCTCTGCCCCCGCACGAGCGGTCGATCGGCCACATCCGGATCGACCCCGCGGTGCGACACGGTGGCGGCCTACGCCAGGACAAGCTCGATCACCGGCGCGCGCACCGCGAGCACCAGTACCTGGAAGCCGTTGCCGGCCACATTCCCGCGGAGGGCCCGGTCGAAGTGATCGGCTCGGGAGAGCTGCGGCTGCACCTCGCCCGCCTGCTCCGGGAGGGACGACCTAACCGGGCCGGCCCCGTGACCACGGAGGCCGCGCGACCGCTCACTGAGGCCCAGCTGATCGCGCGGGTCCGCGAGCTCGCGGGACACCCCGCACCACGCCAGGTGCCGCAGCTGTAGCGGCGGCACCTGGCGGGCGGATGACTCGGTCCGCCGGCGGGTTGAGCTGGCCCCGTCGCGTGCGACGGCCCGGACGAGGCGACAGCGCGGATCTCTGCCAGTCACGTCCGGGTCTTGCCTGCGGGCAGTGGGGGTGGGCCGAGGCGACGCTCGATCTCGGCCACTAACGTCGCCGGGTCGAGTTCTCCCCGCGCGGCCTTCAGGGATTGCTCGCGCATCCATGCCGTGTCTCCTGACGAAAACGGCACGCTGACTCCGAGCGTCGATTCGCGGTTGTAGCTGCCGCTCGACGGCATGTCCTGCGTGTTGCCCTCGCCCACCTTGACGAGCTTCACGCGGGTCCCGTTGAACGCCGAGTCGCCAGCGATCGGGTCGGTGAGCGCAACGTCCTTGAGGTACGGGTCCACGCTCATGGCCGGGTTCGGCACGAGGCCCTTGCCGCGAGCCGGCTCGCCCTCGATGCGCTCACCATCGATCTGCAGGTCGCGCGCCCCGTAAGCCCAGTGGCCGTAGTGCCACGAGACCGCGACGGATCCGGGGCGGATCCCCTCCATGATCTTGACTCTGCCTGCGACGGCCTGCGTCTGGCCGGGGAGGATCTCGAACGTGCCGGGGAAACCCGGACTCTCGAGCCGCACAACATTTCCTTCGCGCAGCCCGAGGCGCCGGGCGTCGACGCTGTTCAGGTATACGAAGTTCTCGGGGACGAGCGCCATCTGTGCGGCGTAGTTGCCCACGGTGCGTGACTGCCCGCCCCAGATCTCCTTGTAGGTGAAGAGATCCAGATCGTAGTCGGCGGCAAACGTCACCGGGCTGCCGTTGGCCGCGCGAAGCGTTTCATACACCGGCACGCCTGAGAAGCGCGTGCCCGTCATCGCGTTGGTGCCGCTCGCGACGGGCTCCACGTAGAGGTCGAGCAGTTTGCCCCACGCGTGCGCCACAAAGTCGCCCTTGTAGGCCTTGGCGGATGACTCGAACCGGCCGCCGCGGTTCAGCACCGTGACAACACGGCGCCAATGTGGCCCGACGGCGGCCCGCCACTTGGCCTCATCGAAGACCGCGCTTGGCAGGTGACGCCGCGCCTTGCGGAACAGTGCGACCTCATTGTCGCTCGCGTCCGGCACTGTGTCGCCGGCTTTGTCACCCCAGGCCACGTTCGCCACCATCTTGAGGTGGTAGTCCTCGGTGCGGTTCAGGTTCATGCCGGGACCAAGCGCGTCCCGGCCGAAGCCGGACGCCTGCAGACGCTTCGCCAGCGCGATCACCAGCGTGTCCGTGCTGAGCGGCATCGGTTCGCCGTCCACGGTCACGATCTCAGTGATCGGAGCCGCGGCAGGCTGGCGGAACTTGGTGTTCTTGGTGAGCACGACGGGACTCGTGCCGATGCCGTTGGACCACCGTTCTAGATATGAGAGGTCCGGGAAAACGTAATCGGCATACATGCTGGACTCGCCGACTGTCACGTCGGTCGCGATGAAGAGCGGGATCCGATCGGTGTCGCGCAGCATGGCGATCTGCAGGTAACCCGCCGGCGCGGCGAGCGCGGGTGTGCCGTAATGGAGCCACAGGATCTTGATCGGGTAGGGGTAGCCGGCGTACGCAGCGGGGATGACTTCCTGATACACGTCGAACGTGAACGGGAACCATGGACGTCGCGCCGGATAACCGTGGAACAGCGTGCTCGTTTCGTACGGGCCGCTAGACTCGCGTGTCAGCTTGATGCCAAATTTGGTCAGGGCGCCGGGATGCAGTTGGTCGAGTGGGAACGGCTGACCCGGTTTGGCGCCCATGAAGTCCCAGGATCCGCCGCCCGGGGTGAACCCACCGACGTGATCGACGTTGCCGATCAGGTAGTTTAGGGCGATCAAGGCCTGCGCGGCGTAGTAGCCGTAGGTCAGTTTGATCGGCCCGCGGTAGAAGTCGATCCCGGCACGTTTCCCGTGCGCGGTGAACTCGGTGGCGAGCGCGACCACGGTGCCCAGGTCCACTCCGCTTTCCTGCGCATAGAACTGCAGCGAGTTCTGCCCCGCGCTCTCCTTCAGCATGCGGAAGCCGCTCTTGACCGCAATGCCGGCGATGGTTGTGTCAACATCCAGATCGCCCACGACCGGGATGACTGGATCGTACGGATCAAAAGCAGTCGGCTGCCCGTTTACCAGCGCGACGAAGTGCGCGTTGTCGCCGAGGCCCACGTCAGATGCGCGCACGAACTTGCCGCTGGCTGGGTTGACGAGCCAGGTGGCGTTGGTCCACGACGACTCGGCTCCGTTGGTCGCGGCAGCCTTGTTGGCGTTACGCAGGAACGCCGCGTCGTAGCGTCCGTTGTCGATGATCCAGCGGATCATCCCCATAGCCAGCGCCAAGTCGCCGCCGGAGCGCACAGGGATCCACCAGCCCTTGCCCGCACTCTTCGACAGCCGTGGATCGACGACGGCGACCTTCAGTCGGCCGTCGACGATTGCCTTGGAGACGCGCGTGCTCAGCGGAGGCGGCCCGAAGTTCGCCTCGGCGAAACCGGTACCCCAGAAGATCACGAATTCGGCATTCGGGTAGTCGGGTTTCATGTGGTTCGTGCCGACCTGCCAGCCGCCCTGGGCGCTCCACTGCGCGGTGGCGTATTGGAACGCCACGTGATGGGCCTGTTCGCAGATCGTGGTGTGGCCATACCAGTTCACCGAGCCGAGGGCACCGTACGTGAATCGTTGCGTGATCTTCTCGCGGTCCGGCGCGATGCGCCCACCCAGCAGCACGAACTGGTTGTTCTTGGGGCCTAGATCGGGATGATCTGGGTCGATCAGGACGTCGAGGTGATCCGCGTACTTGGTCTTGAAGTCGGCGACGCTCAGCTGACCGGCTCGTAGTGCCTTGACGTCGTCGGACATCTGCTTGGCGAGCGCCGGGTCGCGCAGCACGAAGACGTCCTTGAACCCCGGCACGACCCGGTCTTCTCCGATGTGGGTGAAGAGCTTGCCACCATCGGCGATCTCCCGGACCGCTTGATCGAACGAGATCGTCTGCCACTTCCCAGAGCCGCGAGGCCCGGCGCGCTTCAGCACCTTGCGCAGTCGATACGGATCGTAGAGCGTCTGGACCCCGGACTGGCCCTTGGAGCAGATTGACCCGTCGACCGGCGCGACCTGCGTCGGGTTGGTCGCGTAGTCGAGCGACGGCAGCAAGTTCATCGGGCTGTAGGGGTTGCCATCGATCTTGACCAGGACGCCGTCCTGGATCTTGGTCTTCAATGTGCACTGGGTGTTGCACTGCAGACAGGTCGTGTAGAGCAGGTTCTCTGGCAAGTTCAGCGGGTATGGCTCCCCCGCGGCAACCTCGTGCGGGGCCGCCCCATTGGCCAGCAGGTAACCGAGATCTCCGAGCAGTGCTCCACCTGCGGTCAGGGCGCCGGCCTTCAGGAGCTGGCGTCGTGAGAGTTTGGGTGCGGATCCGTGGAGGGTCATCGCGCATCTCCCTCAGCGGCGACGTCTTGGACGGGTCCCACCAGTCGCAGGAAGCGATACCCGACCACGAACAGTGCGATTCCCAATGCCAGGACGCCGGCGGTTACCTGCCACTCGAACAGGCTGGGCATGTAGCTGTAGACGAGCCGGTTGCCGATCGGATCAAGGTAGGCGTGTTCCAGGCCCTGGAGTTCCGGGGCGATCAATCCGGGGATCACGAGGTCCAGGCGCACGGCGAAGAAGGTGATGGCGACCAGCACGGCACCGAATCCCTGGGCGAGCGCGTGCCGGCGCGTCAGAAGGATCACCGGGACCACGACCCCGAGCAGCAGGTGTACTACCCAAAAGACATACCAATAGGGCCCGAAGAGAATGTATGTGATCAGGTTGTATTCCGCGCCGACCTGGTACCACGAAGGAATAGAGTACTCGGCGAACTCTAGAAGCAGGTCGAGCAGCACCAGCAAGATAACAACGCGGCTCAAATAGGCGACGAGTTCACGCCAGCCGCTGTCCAGTGTCGGCCACAGAAAAGCGACGATGGCGGTGATCAGCGCTCCGCCCGACACGAGCGCGCCGGTTAGGAAAATGATCGGGAAGATCGCGGTGTTCCAGTATTCACGTGCGACGACCGTCCCGAAGAGTGCACCGACGCCGCCGTGAAAGGCGATCGCGAGCGGCACGCCGATCGTGCCCAAGACCCGCAGGCGCGTCCGGTCCCGGGCCAGCTGCTCGTCGTTCAGTCGACTCCAGCGCTGGCGCAGGACGATGGCGAGTTCGGCCAGCAGCAGCAGGAAGTAGGCCGCATACAGCCAGACCATCCAGGCCATCATTGAGTGGAACTGGGGCCGCAGGAACACTTCCCAGAAGCGCTCCATGTGGCCCAGGTCAAAGAGGATCGAGAGGAGTGCCATGGCGAGTGTCACGGCCGCCGTAAAGAGCGCAAGCGGACCGATCGCCTCCAATTGGCGCACACCGAACACGTAGACGAGGCTCGACAGCAGGAACGCACCCGCCGATAGGCCGATGAAGTAGATGTAAGCGGCGACCCAGAGACCCCATGGGATATAGCTCGAGTAGGTCGTCAGCTGCTCTCCGAGCAGCAGCCGTTGCACGATGCCCACCGCACCGAAGACGGCCAGGATCAGCCACAGGAAGGCGGCTACGGAAAGGATCACCCTGTGCTCGTCGATCGACCGGCCAGGTCTGTTCGGAGCCACGTGGGTGTCCGGCTGCGTTGCGGCGCTCATACTCCGGCGCTCCTCACAGCAGGTAGAAGACCTTCGGCTCGGTGCCGAGGTCTTCCTTGAGCCTGATCGCGTTGCTGCTCGCCGCGAGCTCCGTCACCAACGCCTCCGGGTCGTTCAGATCGCCGAAGATCGTGGCGCGGCCGAGGCAGGTGGTCACGCACATGGGCAGGAGGCCGTCCACCAGCCGATGGGCGCAGAAGTGGCACTTGCGCGCGTTGCCCACCGGGCTGGTCGGGATAGGTCCGTTGGCGCGGTTCCAGCGCTCGCTGTACTCGAAGTTCGGTTCGTTCTCGTACTGCGCCGCGCCGGCCAGGGCCAGCGCGGCCGGTGCGCCGGTGGCAGCGTTGTTGGTCCAGTTCTCCCCGAAGTCGAACGTACGCGCCTGATACGGGCAGGCGGTGATGCAGTAGCGGCACCCGATGCAGACGTCGTAGTCGATCTCGATGATCCCGTCGGGGCGTTTCCACGTCGCATTCACCGGGCAGACCGACACGCACGGCGGGTTGTCGCACTGCATGCATGGCCGCGGCAGGAACTGCCGTGTCACGTTGGGATAGGTGCCGATCTCGGTGTCGATCACGGGGCGGTAGACGACACCGGGGGGCAGCTTGTTCTCCATGACGCAGGCAACGGTGCACGACATGCAGGCGACGCACTTGCGTGTGTCGATCACCATGCCCCAGCGGCGCTGCTCGATCGGCTTGCGCAGCGCCCGCGCGAGGTCGCGTTGCATGCGGATCAAGACGTCTTCGTCAGCTTGTGGGCTGATGGCGAAGGCCGGGACTGCAGGATCGGTGGCGCCAGCCGAGGACGTCTGCGCCGGCAGCACGGCCACGTCGAGGCCACCCCAGGGGAAGGCCACCCCGGCCGCGAGCATGGCCGCCGCCTTGATCAGAAAGTCGCGTCGCTCGAGCCCGGATGGGCCAGCAGCGTCCGTCGGATCTTCAGGCGGGGCGACGGCCTGGTGTGGAGAGCCGAGTGGGGGCATGAGTCGTCGCCTCCTCCTTTCGAGAGATCGGCGTGGCTTGGCCGGTGGCCCGGCTCGGCTGGGGCACCGGCCGCAGATCTGTTGTGGATGCCCTCGCCGTGGCGCTCTCTCGCCCGATGGTGGCCCGCGTACCTGCAGCCCGGCATGGGCCGAACGGCCCTGGATGGATGGGCCCTCTGCCACCCACTGTCACGGGAGAATGGATTGCCGCTGACGCGGAAACCTGTAGCCGGCGCTCCCCGGCGCGTGAACCGCGTGGAACCGAACCTCAGCGGGGTTCGCCGGTCGCAGCGTCAATGGCAGCAGCAGCCCGCCGGAGAAGGGCAACCCGTTCGGACGCGGCGAGCGCCGCATACGCGACGCCCACCGCGTATGCGGCGACGGGTGCCGCCTTCCGCTCGCTGGCGTGCGCAACCGCGCGGGTGTAGTCAAGCAGCGCCTCGATTTCCACCATGCTCGGTAGCTGTGGCCCGTAGAGACTCGCCGATCCGTCGAGGGAGCGGGTGAGCGCGAGACACGCGGCGAGATCCATGCAGACATCTCCTCCGTCTGGTGAAGGCGGTAACCCCCTGCCCGGTGCGAGGGCGCTACGCCCGTGCGGCGCACGTGCGCCCAATGCCGTGGGAGCAGACCCCATTTCACTAAGCCTCGATGCCGCTCGGCAGGTTCAAGAGTGCCATTCGACCGCAACGGCGGTGCCGTTTGCCATGACGTGGGACCAAGAACTCGCGTCGCGCTCGACGCGATGGTTGGTCGTAGCGCCCCGGCCGGCCTTCCGGTCGTACCGCCGGCGTGACTCGCCCCGCGCCCTGCCCCGACCGCGGCAGGGGCCACCGGGACTATCGGGGGATCGTGTGGCCCCGGCGCCGCGGGGGAGACTCCGCTCTGTGTCGGAGCCGACCGTCCCCTCGACTCGCTGAGATCGTGCTCGGGGGTTCGCTGCGCAGGTGCGGTCTGTGTCCTTGGCCTCCGTCTCCCGCCGCGTCGCCCGGGAGGCGTTGCTCGCACGCCGACTGGTCATCCGGGGCCTGTGGCCGCTCTACGGCGCCCTTGGGCTGCTCCTGATCGCGGCCTATCTTGTAGCCCTGGCGCGGGACCAACGGATTCTGGCGGACTGGCTGTACGGCGCGGCGGCCGCGCTGGCCGCCCCGGCCCTCGTGGCAGGCGTACGGCTCCATCGCCCAGCACAGGTCGGGGCATGGCTGACGCTGGCCGCGGGGATCGCCCTCGAGGACCTGGGTGACCTCGCGTCCGTCGTGCTCGCCGCGCCGAACGGAACGGAGCCGTCCCCGTCGCTGGCCAGCGTCTTCTACCTGGCCGGGTACGTGGCGCTGGTACTTGGTGTCCTGCAGCTGACACGCGGCCCCTCGCGGGAGCGCGACCGGGCGGCTTGGATCGACGCCCTCATCGTCGCAGCGGGCGCCGCGATCTTCGCCTGGGTCCTCGTCGTCGACGCCGAGCTGGGTCGAGCGAGCGCGAACGTGCCCGCGACGTTGGTCGCGCTCGGCTATCCGCTCCTCGACCTGGTCCTGCTCACCGTGGTGGCGCGGCTCGTCTTCGGGAGCGTCGAGCGGACGTTGAGCCTCACGCTGCTGGGGCTCGGGTTCGTGGCGTTGCTCGCGGCGGACGCAGCCTACCTGCAGCTCTCACTGGTGGGCGCCTACCGATCCGGGTCCCTCGTTGACCTGGGCTGGCTGGTGAGCTACCTGTGCTGGGGCGCGGCGGGTCTGCATCCGTCGATGGCACGGATCGGACGTACCGCACCCCCGGGCGGCGAGTCGCCTGGCATCACCACCGCGCGGCTCCTGCTCCTCTCCGGTGGCGCGCTCACCGGCCCGCTGGCTCTGGCGGTCGAGCGGCTTCGCGGCGAACCGATCGAGGTCGGGCCGATCCTGGCCGGCGTGGCCGTGCTCTATCTGCTCGTCCTCTTCCGCGTGGCGCTCGGCGTCGACGAGCTGCAGGCGTTGGCTCGCGCCAGAGGCGAGTTGGCCAGCCGCCTCCAGGTGCAGGCGTCGCAGGACCCTCTCACCGGCCTGGCGAACCGGACGCTCTTCCTGAGACGCCTGGAAGCCGCGCTCGAGCGCCGTTCCGACGGCGGGCAGGTGGCGGTGGTCTATCTCGATCTCGACCGCTTGAAGACCGTCAACGACAGCCTGGGGCATGCCGCCGGCGACCAGACGCTCACCGCGGTCGCCGCGCGACTGCGGGCGGGGCTGCGGCCGGCGGATATCCTGGCCCGCCTCGGCGGCGACGAGTTCGGGATCGTGCTGGCCGACCTCAGCGAGTCGGACATCTTGGGCGCCGCCGAGCGCATCAACGCGTTGCTGGCGGAGCCTGTGCGTGTCGGCGGGCGCACCATTGCCGTCTCTGCGAGCGTCGGCGTGGCCCTCGCGTCGGGCGACGTGGCTGCACAGGAGCTGGTGCGCAGGGCGGACCAGGCCATGTACCAGGCGAAGCTGACCGGCGGCCGATCGGTGGCGCGCTACTCGGAGGCGCTGGACGCCGCCGCGCTCGCGCGCCTCAGGGTGGAGGCGGAGCTGCGAGAGGCGCTGGCCCGCGACGAACTCGTGCTCCACTACCAGCCGATCGTCGAGATCAGCAGCCGACGGATTGCCGGGCTCGAGGCGCTGGTCCGCTGGCGGCACCCCGACCGCGGCCTCCTCGAGCCCGCCCGCTTCATCGCGATCGCCGAGGAGACCGGGTTGATCGTCGCACTCGGGCGCTGGGTGCTGCGCGAGGCGGTCCGTCAGGCGAGGGCCTGGCAGCGTGCGGGCATCCTGCGCAACCCGCTGTTGGTCAGCATCAATGTCGCGGCACGCCAGCTCGCCGATCCAGGCTTCACCCGCGAGGTGGCTACTACCATCGCGGGCTCCGGCCTTGGGCCGGGCCGCATCGCGCTCGAGCTCACCGAGACCGACCTGGTGCGCGACGCGGACGGCGTGGCGCGCAGCCTGGCCTTGCTGCGAAAGGCGGGGGTCCGGGTCGTGCTCGACGACTTCGGGACGGCCTACGCGTCGATGAGCTACCTGGTCAACTTCCCGGTCGACGGGCTCAAGATCGACCGGAGCTTCGTGGCCGGTCTCAGCGCCGGAGACGAACCGGGACCGACCCTCGTGCGCTCGATGCTGCAGCTTGCCAGCAGCCTGGGAATCTCGGCGGTAGCGGAGGGTGTCGAGACGGCGGTGGAAGCGGAGGCGTTGCTGGGGTTCGGCTGTGTGTTTGCCCAGGGCTACCTCTACAGCCGCCCGTTGCCGGCCGACCGGATCGCCCCGCTCCTCGAGGCGGGCGTGGTGCCGCTCGGGACGCTGGCGACGCCGTCGAGCGGCGCAGCAGCTCACGTCCACGGTCGAGCCTGCGCCGGGCGCCAAGCCGGCAGCGTCGAACGAGGCGGTCGGAAGTTGGACGAGGCAGGCGCATGCACAACCGAGCGGTGATGGGAGCGCGGGCGCCGGTGTCGGCATCGTGCTCCTCGAGCCGCCCGCACACCGGCGGAGCAGGGGTGGGCGCCCGTCCGCAGCGAGTTCTCGTGAACGCTGTGTAGTACCTCCGGGTCATGGTCGGTCCGGCGCGTGGGCGCAACCCTTTGCCGTGAACGCTGCTACACGAGCGGCGTGAGCGCTACCGACGCCAGCCAGGAGTCACCCGATGCCGCGCCTCACCGACAGGGTCTTCGCCGACCTCGCGATCTGGATGAGCGCGTTGGGCGTCGCCATTGGGCTCGCCTTTCCGCCGTTCTGCTTGGTGCTCGGGCTGCCGGCCGATCGCGTGCTGAGCCCGGCCTTCTTCGCTGCGACGGTCAGCGCCGGCCTCGTCGTCGCGGGGTTCAATTTCGCCCTCGCCCGGCTCGTGGTCGGGGGCCGCCTCCGGCAGCTCGCCGCGCGCATGCAGACGGTCGAAACGACGCTCGCGCGGGCGACTGCGACCCAGGACTGGTCCGGTTGCGATCTGGGGCACTGCGAACTGCCCGTCGACTCGCGGGACGAGGTCGGGGCGAGCGCTTCGGCGTTCAATCGCCTGATCGAGACGCTCGCCCGATCCCGGGCGATCGAGGCCGCGACCCGCGACTTCACGGAGGTCGTGGCGAGCCACTTGGAGCTGGACCCGCTCGCCGCAGCCTCACTGGAGGCGCTCTTGCGCCACACGGGGGCGGCGGCCGGCGCGATCCTCGTCGTGCGCGAGGAGGCGCTGGTCCCGCTCGCCAGCTACGGCCTGCGGGACGTGGGGCGGATGACCGACACCGACCGGCTCTGGCGCCTGCTGCGCGTCGGCCGTGCCGAACGGATCGCCGTGCCCGAGGGCGGGGGCGTCATCGACTCGCTGCTGGTCGACCAGGTGCCGGGGGAGATCCTCGCCGCACCGGTCGCGTTCAAGGGGATCCCGCTCGGCGTCATCGTCCTGGCCGCCGTGGCATCGTTCGCTCCGGACGTCGATCTCCTCGTCGAGCAGTTTCGGACCGCGCTGGGGCTTGCGCTCAACAACGCGCTGGCGCACGACCGGCTTGAGCACCTGGCCGCGATCGACCCGCTCACCGAGGCCTACAACCGTCGGTTCGGGCTCGCGCGACTACGCGAGGAGTTCGGCCGGGCGCTGCGCACCAGGAGCCCACTCGGGGTGCTGATGCTCGACCTCGACCACTTCAAGCAGGTCAACGACACCTACGGCCACCTCGTCGGCGACCGGGTCCTGCGCACCGTGGCCGGGGCGTGCCGGCGGGTCATCCGGGAGGGCGACGTGCTGATCCGCTACGGGGGCGAGGAATTCCTCATCCTCCTGCCAGGCGCGAGCTGCGCGGATCTCGCCGAGCTCGGGGAGCGGGTGCGTCGCACGGTCGCCGATGCGAGCCTGACGGTCGGTGAGCAACGGATCGGGGTGACGATCAGCGTGGGTGGCGCCTCGTACCCGGAGACCGACGTGGACAGCGCTGAGACGCTGGTGGCGCGTGCCGATGGCGCGCTCTACGCCGCCAAGAACGGGGGCCGCGACCGGGTCTGTCTTCTCTGATGAGCCGGAACGCCGCCGACCCACCGCATGGTCGCCGTCCCGGCCACAATGCGCGATGTGCGCGGTCACCCTGTTCCCCTGCGCGACGCGTCCCACGAGACGTCGGCCGACCTCATCTTGTTGGTGGCGATCTCCCTCTGGGGCCTCAACTATGCGGTCATCAAGTTCGGCGTCGAGCAGATCAACCCGCTCGCCTTCCCGGTCATTCGGTTCGGGCTGGGAGGCTTGGCCCTCGCCGCGGTTGTCCGGTGGCGCGAGGGGACACTGCGGGTCGCGCGACGAGACCTCCCGCTCCTCGTGGCCACCGCGCTGCTCGGCATCACGCTCAACCAGCTCTGTTTCGTCTTCTCGCTGACCCAGACGAGCGCGAGCGACGTCGCGCTCTTGGGCGCTACCGGCCCCATCATCACCGCCCTGCTCGCCACGTTGGTGGGGCTCGACCGCCTTGGCCGCCGTCACTGGGTGAGCGTGGCGGTGGGCCTGCTGGGCGTCGTCCTCATCGTACGGGGCGGCGCCAACGCCACCGGGGCCGGCTCGTCCCTGCTGGGCGACCTGCTCGCGCTCGGCGCGGCGTTCTTCTCGAGCGCGTCCGCGCTGCCGATTCGGCCGCTGATGCAACGCTACAGCGCCTGGCGGATCCTCACGTTCGAAATGCTCGTGGGTAGCGCGATGCTCTTGCCGCTGGCGTTGCCCGCGTTGCTGGGCCAGGACTTCGGACGGGTGACACTCGAAGGCTGGGGCTCGCTCGCCTATGCCGCGGTCTTCACTGGTGTCGTCACGAACCTGCTCTACTTCACGGCGATCGACCGGGTGGGGCCCTCACGCGCGGCGGTCTTCGGCTACCTGCAGTCGTTTCTGGGCGTGCTCTTCGCGGTGGCGCTGCTTGGCGAGCGGATCGTGCCGCTGCAGATTGCAGGGGGCCTGGTGGTGGTCGGCAGCGTCATGCTGAGTCGGTCCAGGGGGCGACCGGTGCGCCGGTGACCAGGGCCGCACCGCGGAGCCGGGCCCGGTTGGCTGAGGCTTGTGATCGTGGCCGCCCTCCGGTGCGAGGGCCCGTTCGATGGCCCCGGCGACCTCCCGGACCGCTGCCGCCGCCTGCGTGAGGAGCGAGCCCTGAAGACGTGCCGTCGGCGCCGTGACGCTGATGGCAGCCGGGACCGACCCGGTCGGGCGAATCGCGCACGCCACGGCGATCACCCCGGGCTCCACGGCCTCGGATACGACGTGGACACCCGAGTCCCCGGTCAGGGCCGCGCCGGCGGCTGTGCCGGCAAGGGGGATGCGGCGCCCGGTCCAACCGCTCACGCGGAGCGCGCGTGGGCTCTCGGCCTGATCGAGGTAGAGCGCGGTGCTGCCGTCGCGCACGAGCAGATTGGCCGTCTCCCCGGTGCGGTCGCGGAGAAGCTCGAGGTACGGGCGGGCTGTGGTCAGGAGGTGCTGAACTGGTTCCGCGCGCGCTGCGAGGCTGACGATCCGCAGCCCCAGGCTGACGCGGCCCGCGTCGTCCATCGAGAGCAACCCCTCGCCGAGCAGGGTTTCAACCGTCCGGCCGACCCGCGCTGCGTCTAGATCGGCACGCACGGCAAGGTCGGCAACCGACAACCGGGGAGTCGCGCTGTCGAACGCTTCGAGGATGCGCAGCGTCTGTGCGAGGGTCGGCGATGCCGCACCGAGCCCAGCCAGCCGAGGGCCGACGGACCAACCCCGCGTGGCAGGGTCGTACGCCAGATAGCCGCGTGACTCCATGACCGCGAGCAAGCGGTAGATCGTCGACCTGGGGATGGCGCAGGCCCGCGCAATGGCCAGCGAGCGCATCGGGCGCCCGTGTTCGGTGAGAACGTCGAGGACGGCGAGCGTCCGCTCGACCGCGGACCGCGTCCCTGTGTCTCCGAGGCGAGACGATGCCATGGCACGGCGCAGCATACAAGCGCTGCCCTGGGGGCTCAAGCCCGTTCATCCCATGAATGGGACGCAATTCGGTCCAGGCGCTTGCATGGCGGTACGGCGTTCAGTAACGTCCCGGTCATGGGAGCACCTTCCGATCTCATCTCGACCAGCGCGAATCGCACAGTGCAGAAGCCGCAACCCGATACCCTCACCGGCCCGAACGGCGCACCCATCGTCAGCCCCGGGCACGGCCCGCGGGTCGTACGTGCCCCCCGTGGGCCCGAGCGAAGCTGCAAAGGCTGGGGCCAGGAGGCCGCCCTACGCTGCCTGATGAACAACCTCGACCCCGAGGTGGCCGAGCTGCCGGACCAGCTCATCGTGTACGGCGGCACCGGGCGCGCCGCGCGCAGCTGGGAGGCCTTCGACGCGATCGTTGCGGCGTTGCGCGAGCTCGAGAACGACGAAACGTTGCTCGTGCAGTCGGGCAACCCGGTGGGCATCTTCCGCACCACGCCAGACGCTCCGCGCGTGCTGATCGCCAACGCCAACCTGGTGCCGCACTGGGCGACGTGGTCGGTCTTCCGCGAGCTGGAGCGGATGGGCCTCACGATGTTCGGCCAGATGACCGCGGGCTCGTGGATCTACATCGCGACGCAGGGGATCATCCAGGGTACGTACGAGACCTTCGCCGAGCTGGCCCGCCAGCACTTCGGCGGTACGTTACGCGGACGGGTCGTGCTGACCGCCGGTTTGGGCGGGATGGGGGGCGCCCAGCCACTCGCTATCACCATGAACGATGGTGTGGCGCTCGTCATCGAGGTGGACCCGGCGCGGGCCGAACGGCGCCACGCCGCGGGCTACGTCGACGCACTGACCGACGATCTGGAGACGGCGTTGGCGCAGGTCGCGGCGGCCAAGGCCGCGGCCGAGGCGCGCTCCATCGCGCTCGTCGCCAACGCCGCGGATGTCGAACCTGAGCTCGTCCGCCGCAACTGGCAGCCCGACGTGGTGACCGACCAGACGAGCGCGCATGACCTGCTGAGCGGGTACGTGCCGGGCGACATGACGTTCGAGGCCGCCCTCGCATTGCGGGCGTCGGATCCGGAGGCCTACGTCGCGGCGAGCCGCGAGAGCGTCGCCCGTCACGTTCAAGCGATGCTGGAGATGCAGCGCCGGGGCGCGGTCGCCTTCGATTACGGGAACAACATCCGCCAGGCGGCCGCTGAGGCCGGCGTCGCCCATGCGTTCGCCATCGGTGGTTTCGTGCCGCTCTTCATCCGCCCGCTCTTCTGCGAGGGCAAGGGGCCGTTTCGCTGGGTGGCACTCTCCGGCGATCCTGAGGACATTCGGCGCACCGACCGCGCGCTCCTCGAGCTCTTCCCCGAAGACGCGAGCTTGCGGCGCTGGCTGACGCTCGCCGAGGCGAAGGTCCCGTTCCAGGGGCTCCCGGCCCGCATCTGCTGGCTGGGGTACGGCGAACGCGCCAAAGCGGGATTGCGCTTCAACGAACTGGTCGCCGCCGGCGAGCTCAAGGCGCCCGTCGTGATCGGTCGCGACCACCTCGACGGTGGCTCAGTGGCGAGCCCCTACCGCGAGACCGAAGGGATGCGCGACGGCTCCGACGCGATCGCCGACTGGCCGCTCCTCAACGCGCTCCTCAACACCGCCGCGGGGGCCACCTGGGTCAGCCTGCACCACGGCGGTGGCGTGGGCATCGGCTACAGCATCCACGCCGGCATGGTCGTCGTGGCGGATGGGACCCCAGAAGCTGCCGGGCGCCTCGGGCGCGTCCTCACCGCCGATCCCGGCACGGGCGTCATGCGCCACGTCGATGCGGGCTATGCGCGAGCGATCGCGGTGGCGCGCGAACGTGGGTTGCGCATCCCGATGCTCGAAGCCGCCGAGCGCCGGGCCGCCGAGCCCGAAGTGCGGCGCCCCGAGCCGTAGGTGCGGCGCCCCGAGCCGTAGACTAGTGCCCCGAGCTGTCGGTACCCGCGCCAGCCCACCCCGCGTCGATCCCCACGCCTTCGCAGGAGCCCCGCGCGCATGGCCTCGAACTTAGAGATCGCCCGCTCCGTCACGCCGCGCCCCATCCGGGAGGTCGCGGCCGAGCTCGGCCTGCACGAGGACGAACTCGAGCTGTACGGCCCGACGAAAGCCAAGGTGCGCCTGGAGGCGATCGCGCGCCTGGAGGCCGCGGCGCGGGCGGCCGGGCGGCGCGGCAAGTACGTGGTGGTTACGGCGATCACCCCGACCCCCCTGGGCGAGGGGAAAACCACCACCACGATCGGTCTCGCTCAGGGCCTCAACCGGCTCGGTCACCGCGCCGCGGTCTGCCTGCGCCAGCCGTCATTGGGTCCCGTCTTCGGGATCAAGGGTGGGGCCGCCGGCGGCGGGTACAGCCAGCTCGTCCCCATGGAGGATGTCAACCTCCATCTCACCGGCGACAACCACGCCGTGGGTGCCGCCCACAACCTCGCCGCCGCGTTCCTCGACAACGCGCTGCACCACGGCAACCTGCTCGAGATCGACCCTGCCACGATCCGCTGGCCTCGCGTGGTCGACATCAGCGACCGAGCCCTGCGCCACGCCGTGATCGGCCTGGGCGGCGCCGAGAACAGCCCGCCTCGCGAGGCCGAGTGGCAGATCACGGTGGCCTCCGAGGTGATGGCGATCCTCGCCCTCGCAACCGACTTGCGCGATCTACGCGCGCGGCTCGGACGGATCGTGCTCGCCACCACGCGTGGGGGACGTCCGGTCACCGCCGAGGACCTGCGGGTGGCCGGGGCGATGGCGGTCCTCCTACGCGACGCGCTGAAGCCGAACTTGCTCCAGACGCTGGAGGGCGGCCCGGCCTTCGTCCACACTGGCCCCTTCGCGAACATCGCGCACGGTAACTCGAGCATCCTGGCCGATCGGCTCGCGCTCGCGAGCTGCGAGATCGTCTGCACCGAGGCGGGCTTCGGCGCGGATCTCGGCGCCGAGAAGTTCTTCGACATCAAGTGCCGCACCTCGGGGTTGCGCCCCGACGCGGCGGTCCTCGTGGCCACCGTGCGCGCGCTGAAGATGCACGGCGGCGTGGGCGCGGTGACGGCCGGCCGCCCGCTCGACGCGGCGCTTGCGCGTGAGGATGTGGCGGCGGTGGAGCGCGGCTGTGCCAACCTCGCCGCGCAGATCGAGGTGGTGCGCCTGTACGGGGTGCCCGTAGTGGTGGCGATCAACCGCTATCCCACCGACACTCCGGCCGAGCTTGCCGCGGTGCGCGCGGCGGCGCTCGCGGCGGGCGCCGTGGATGCGGTGGCGGCGGAGCACTTCGTCCACGGGGGCGCCGGTGCCGAGGCGCTCGCGGCGGCGGTGTGGGATGCGGCGGCCACCGGAGCCCCGGACTTTCGCCTGCTCTATCCCGATGAGCTCACGTTGCGCGAAAAGATCGAGACGATCGCGCTGCGCGTCTACGGCGCCGCCGGGGTCGACGAGCTGCCCGCGGCCAGCCGTGCGCTCGACGCATACGAGGCGGCAGGGTATGGCCGGCTCCCCGTCTGCATGGCCAAGACCCACCTCTCGTTGAGCCACGATCCGGCGCTGAAGGGCCGCCCCAGTGGCTTTCGCGTCCCCATCCGGGAGGTCCGCCTCGCCGCAGGGGCGGGCTTCGTGACGCCGCTCTTGGGCGAGATGCGCACGATGCCCGGGCTCCCGTCGCACCCGGCCGGTACGCAGATCGACCTCGATGCAACAGGGGAGATCGTGGGGTTGTTCTGAGCGAGCCACTGCAGGTGCGCCGGACGGCGGGCCGGACCCGTCGCACCTGCGGAAGGAGGAAGCGATGGCCGAGCAAGCGGTGACGGCCGCCGAGCTGCGGGCGTGCCGGCTCTTGGTGGAGCAGCCCGAGGCGGTGCTACACGAGTTGGCTGCGGCCGCGACGCGGCGCTTCCTCGCCGATCGGGAGGTGCTCGTGACGCGCGGCGAGCGGTGCACGCAGCTCGCCTGGGTGGTTGGGGGTCGGTTGGCCCTCTCTGTGCCGCATGAGGGCCGCAGCGTGCTCGTCATGACGTTGGGGCCGGGCGACCTGCTCGGCTGGTCGCTGCTGCGCGAGGAACCGACAGTGCTCGCGAGCGCGCACGCGGTGGGCCCGACCGAGCTGATCGAGCTGCCCGCCGAGCGGCTCTTCGCGGCGCTCACAGCGGGCACCCCGGCGGCCGGCGTGCTGCTGCGCCGACTCATCGGGATCGCAGCCGCCGATCTCGAGGCAACCCGCGCCCAGTTGCTGCGTCTGGGCCACGAGGGCCCCATCAGCGCGGGCTGAACGAGCACGGGCGGCGCGTCCCGCTTCACGGCGGTCCGCCGCACGCATCGCTCGTCCTCTTCACCATGCCCGGGGGCTTGACCGCGGGTCGGCAGTACGTATACTCAGCATACTGTGTATCCGGACTACATCGATCCGTCCCGGGAGTGACCGCCGTGCCGTCTTCGCTGGAAGCGACTGCAACCTGGCCCCGTTCCGCGCAGCTCTTCGAGCGGGCGGCACGCACGATCCCAGGAGGCGTCGGCAGTAGTGCACGGAGCCAGCGGGCAGGCTGGGAGCCCTACCCGCCGTTCGTGGCGCACGGGCAGGGGTCCCATCTCACCGATGTCGACGGCAACGACTACATCGACTACCTCTTGGGTCTCGGGCCCATGCTGCTCGGCCATCGCCCACCCGAGGTGACCGAGGCCGTGGTGCGCGCCATCCGCGAGCTCGGCACCGTCTTCGCGCTGCCCTACGAACTGGAGACCGAGGCCGCCGAGAAGGTCGTCGCGGCGGTGCCGAGCGTGGACCTGGTCCGCTTCGCGAACAGCGGAAGCGAGGCCGTGGGGACCGCAGTGCGGCTCGCGCGCGCGGCGACCGGCCGGCCCCTGATCCTGCGCTTCGAGGGCATGTACCACGGGTGGATGGATACGGTCTACTGGTCGAACCATCCGAAGCTGGAGCTCGCCGGCCCCGACGAGCGGCCCGTACCGGTGCCGGCGGGGCCTGGGCTGGCGCCCGGACTCGCCGACTCCCTGTTGGTGCTGCAATGGAACGACCCGCAGGCGGTCGAGCGCGTGATGGCCGAGCGGGGCGAGGAGATCGCCGCGATCCTCACCGAGCCGATCATGCTCAACACAGGCTGCATCCTGCCCGAGCCCGGCTACCTGAAGCTCCTGCGGGACCTGGCCACGCGCTACGGGAGCGTGCTGATCTTCGACGAAGTGATCACCGGCTTCCGCCTCGCCCGCGGCGGCGCGCAGGAGTACTTCGGCGTGCTGCCCGACCTGACGGCGATGGCGAAGGGGATCGCTGGAGGCTTCCCGGTGGCCGCGATCGGGGGGCGCCGGGATCTCATGGAGCGCATCGCCGACGGGCGCTACTCCCACTCGGGCACGTACAACGGCAACGTGGTCGCGATGGCGGCGGTCTCGGCCGCCATGGACGCGCTGGCGCGCCCCGGCACCTACGAAGGCCTCTTCGCGCACGGGAACCGGCTGCTCGAGGGACTGCGGGCCGCCGCCGAAGAGCGTGGACTGCCGGTGGAGGTGCAGGGGATCGGCCCGGTCGGCCAGCTCTGGTTCACCGAACACCCGATCCGAACCTACCGCGACGCGGCCCGCTACGCACGATCCGACCTGTTCCGCCTCTGGTGGCAGGAGATGCTTCACCGTGGGGTCCTCTTCCATCCGTCGCACCAGGAGAACCTGTTCGTCTCGACCGCCCACACCGACGAGGACATCGAGCGCACGCTCGAGGCGGCTCGCAACGCGCTCGACGTCGTCGCTCA
>JAJYNJ010000046.1 GCA_021786385.1 Chloroflexota bacterium | reverse complement strand
CCAGCGCACCCCGAACCGGTCGCGGATCAGCCCCGAGAGCCCCTGGCCCGTGGCCAGCCCGAGGCGTGCCCCGATCTCCTGGGTGACGAACAGCACGAGCTGACTCGCCAGCACGACCCAGAGCAGCTGGTAGCCGAACTGGGCGCCGGCCAGCGAGTAGGTGGTGATCCCTCCCGCGTCGTTGTCGGCGAAGCCGCTGATCAGCCCCGGGCCAAGGACGGCGAGGATCGCGAGGCGCCGGAAGCGCATCCAGCGCCCGCCGCGGAGCGAGGAGAGCGCGGCACGGACCCAGCTCACCTCACGAGACCCGGCCGAAGACGCGCGGCAGCCGGCGCTTCCAGGCCGTGGGCAGGACCGTGTCGATGGCGTCGTCGACCGTCACGATCCCGAGGAGGACGCCCTTGTCGTCGACGACCGGCACGGCGAGCAGGTTGTAGCGGGCGACGACCTGCGCGACCTCGTCCTGCGGCGTGAGCGCACTGACCGCGACGGGTTCCTTGTGCATGAACTCACGGACGAGGGTATCCGGCTTGGCGACGATCAGGTCGCGCAGCGAGAGGACGCCGACGAGTCGGCCTTGCGCATCGACGACATACACGTAGTAGATGGTCTCGGCGTCGGGCTCGAGCTCGCGCAGCCGCTCGATCGTCTGGGCTGCGGTCAAGTCTTCGGGGATCGCCACGTACGCGGTCGTCATGATGCCGCCGGCGGTGTCCTCCGGGTAGCCGAGCAGCTCGCGCACCTCGTCGGCCTCGTCGCGTTCCATCAGCGGCAGGATCTCGGCCTTCGACTCCTCGGACAGGTCCGCAATCAGGTCGGCCGCGTCGTCCGGGCTCATCTCCTCGAGGATGTCCGCGGCGCGGGCTGGCTCCAGGTCCTCCAGCACGTCGACCTGGGTCTCGGGCTCCATCTCCTCCATCGCGTCGGCCACCGCCTCGTCGTCGAGGGAGGCGAGGACGCCCGCCCGGTCGCGCGGGGTGAGCTGGTCGATGATCGAGGCGAGGTCGGCCGGGTGCAGTTCACGCAGGCGCTGGTGGGGGACGCGCAGGCGGATCGATGCGATCGAGGTCTCGAGCGGATCGACGTCGTCCCAGTCGATGTAGCGCTCGGGGACGTTCAGGTGGAGGTTGCGCGCGATCGTCCTCCACGGTCCCTCGATGCCGAGGCGACGAAGCAGGCCCGCCGCCCCCACGTCGACGGCCACCAGGTGCAACTTGCCGTCGATCTCGTCGAGGCGCAGGTCGTTGACACGCACGACCCGCCGCCCGTCGATGTCGACGATCTGCTTGTCCTGGAGGTCCTGGTAGAGGAGGAGCTCGTTGGGACGCTGGCGGAACTTGCCGATGTCGATGGTCGCGGTCGACAGGCGCGCGCCAGTCTCGTCGAAGGTCGCGACGTCCGACCAAGGCACGAAGATCTTGCGTCGTCCGGTCGAGACGACCAGGCCGGTGACCGGCGGGTACCGGTCGCCGATGGCCACGATGAGGTCAGCGACCTTGCCGATCGGCTCGCCTTGGCGATCGCGCACAGGCCGGCCGATCACCTGGCTCAGGTAGAGCTGCATCTGCCACCTCTGTGGGGCGCTGGCCCGACGCCCCCGGGGTGGCGCGCGACGCTGCTAGGTGCTAGCGGCTAGGCACTAGCGGCGGCGCGGGGTTCCCGAGGTGGAGCGGACCGGCGCGATGGCCACGGCGCCCGAAGCGCCGCGGCGACTGGGTCCAGGTTCCACGGGGAGTTGGGAGCCTCCGATGCTTGTTCCGCGACGGCGCACACGCTGACGCAGTGCGTCGGGCGCGCACCGTCGGGGTGACGATAGCCCGGGCGTGGTCCGGGTGTCAATCGGCTGTCGCGGGCGTGTGGCTGTTCGCCGGGCGCGAGACCGCGGCCGTCCGGCCCTCGCACTCTTCCCGCTGTCTTCCCGCTGTCTTTCCGCTCTCCGCCGACATCGCACGTCATGTGAACCGGCCACGATCACGACCTCCGGCTGGTGGTCCGAGCCCTGACACTCTTTCCGCTGTCTTTCCGCTTTCTTCCCGCTGTCCGCCGACATCGCACGTCATGTGAACGGCGAGGCCCTCCCGCGCGGGGCTGGACGCAAGACGGGCAGGTCGCGCGCTGACGCGGCGCCGCCCAGACTTCGCGCGATTCGAGGCCGGGCAGTGGCCCGGGTTCCGGCCGACGCCGCTCGCGTCCCAGCCGAGCGTGCACTCGGCCCGGCTCGGGCGCTGGCCCGCAGCCTGGGTGCGCACCCGAGGCGAGCGTCCACTGACCTGAGCACGACGGACCGCGTGCCTCCGTCGCGCTCCCTCACGCGGCCGAGGTGGTGGCCCCCCGGGTTTCGTCGTGTCGCGAGGTGAGGCCACGTGGGCCGTAGCTCGTGCACTTGACGTGCGAATCCGCGGCCGGGGCGTGGCTCGGGCGCTGGCACGCTGCCTGGGTCGGGTGTTGGCGCGGGGCAGGGCCTCGGGAGCCAGCGGCACCGCGGCCGGATGCGCGGCTGGCGCATAGCTCGTGCACTTGACGTGCGAATCCGCGGCCGCGGCGTGGCTCGGGCGCTGGCGCGCAGCCTGGCTCGGGCGCTGGCGCGGCGCAGCGCCGGACCTTGTCGAGATCGTGCGGGAGAGTGCCGGTGCTGCTCGGCGAGAAGGGCGCCGCGCCGCTCCACGTGCCCGCCGGCCCGCGACGTCGGCCGAAGCATCGTGCATGGCACCACGCGGCGTGGTAAACGACCAGGAACTGGGCGAACGGGGCGGTTGCCACCAACCTGCGTGGTAAACGACAACAAGAGCGGGGCCGAGCCGGCGCTCAGCGGGCTGGCGCGCGTGGCCGCACAGCGAGGGGGCTGGCGTGGCCGCTCAGCGGGCTGGCGCGCGTGGCGGCTCAGCGGGCTGGCGCGCGTGGCGGCTCAGCGGGCTGGCGCGCGTGGCGGCACCGACCCCTCTGGCCGGCGGACCGCTGTCTGCATCGCCACCCAGTACGTTCGTCCTGGTGCATGGCGGTACGATCGGGTGGCCGAGCGGCACAGGGCCGTCGCGTACCTTGAAGGGTGTGGACGGGACGCACCAGAGTGGACCCGTGTCTACGGCGAGAGGCGGGGCGGCCTCTTCGGGCAGCATGTCGCCTGCGACACAGGGCACCGTAGCCGCGCCGGCCCGCATGTCGCCTGCGACACAAGGCACCGTAGCCGCGCCGGCCCGCATGTCGCCCGACGACGCCCTTCTGGCATGTGCGAACGCGGACCCGCCGCCGATCGATGGCGCCCGATCTGAGCCGCCGATCGATGGCGCGCGATCCGAGCTGTCGACCACGGCCGCCCCCGACTCGGCCCCCGCCGCCCCCGACTCGGCCCCCGCCGCCCCCGACCACCCGCGAGCCGGCCCCGACCACCCGCGAGCCGGCCCCGACTCGGCCCCCGCCGCCCCCGACCACCCGCGAGCCCCCGCCGCCCCCGACTCGGCCCCCGGCCCAACCCCCCGCGGCGACACCACCGAGCGACTGCGCGCCCTCCTCGACGTCGCGCGCGAGCTCACCCGCACGTTCGACCTGTCGACCATCCTGCGCACCATCGTGCGCTCCGTGAACTGGCTCGTCGGCACCGACCTCGCGATCATCAGCCTGCGCGTCGACGATCAGGTCCTGAGACCCGTTGCCTGGGACGGACTCCCCGCAGACGTTGGATCCCTCGCGCCACTGCCCGCCGCCGCGCCCTTCGTCGCCGACCTGCTCGCCGGACGGACCTGGACCTGCGACGACGCCGCCGAACCACCGGCCGGGCTCGAGCTGGTCGCCTGGAAACACTACGCGGCACACGCGCTCGTACCCCTCATGCGCGACGGCCACGCCGTCGGGCTGCTCGAAGCCGCCTGGCGGGAGCCACACGCCTGGAGCGCCGAGGAGCTGGCGTTCCTAGAGATGATCGCGAGCCAGGCGGCGATCGCGATCCACAACGCCGACGCGGTTGCCGAATCCCACCGCTGGGCGGCGCAGCTCGCCGTCCTGCAGGCATCGATCAGCCGACTCAACCGGCTCAACTCGGTCGAGTCGGTCGGTCGGGCGATCGTGGAGGAGACCCGCCGCATCGTCGATTACCACAACTGCCGCGTCTACCTGCTCCAACCACCGGACCTGCTCGAGCCGATCGCGTCTGGCGGCGAGGTGGGCAGCTACGCTGACATCCCGGCCGACCTGCTGCGGACGAAAGTCGGCGTCGGCTTCACGGGCTGGGTCGCGCAGCACGACGAGCCGCTGGTGCTCGACGACGCGGGAGCCGATCCACGTGGCGCAAGAATCCCCGGCACGCCCGACCTCGCCGAGTCGATGGTGGTCGTGCCCATGCATTTCGATGATCGCGTGATCGGCGTGGTGACCCTCTCGAAGCTCGGCCTGCGTCAGTTCGACAAGCGCGATCTGCGCGTGATGAGCATCCTGGCGGACGCCGCCGGGAGCGCCATCGAGAGCGCTCGGGCGTTCGAGGAGGTGCATCGGCGCGAGCGGGAGATGCGCAGCCTCCTCGCGCTCTCGGGCGAGGTGGCCGCCACCCTGGACCCCCAGCGCGCTGCCCACCTGGCCGCCCGGCACATCGCGAACGTCTTCGAGGCGGACAGCGTGGCGATCATCCTCTGGCGTCGGGAGCGCAACGGCATCGCCACGCTGGGCATGTACCCGCAGCCTGAGGGACCCGTGCCAGAGTTCAGGGGCCTCGACGCGCACCCGCTGCTCAAGCGCGTGATGGCCGAGCAGGAGCGCACCGTGGTCCGCACAGACGATCCACTGGCCGATCCCGCCGAGGCAGCGCGGCTGCGCGAGCTCGGGATGGCGATGAGCGTCTTCGTGCCGCTCGTCGCTCAGAATGCCGCGATCGGTCTCCTGCGGCTGCGCTTCGTCGCGCCTCGACCGTTCGACGCGGCGGCGCTCGACTTCGCGCAGGCGATGGCGAACGAAGCGGCCATGGCGCTCGAGAATGCGCGCCTGTACGAGGCGGCACGCGACCTCGCGGACCACGACCCGCTGACGAACTTCTACAACTACCGCTACCTGCACGAACGGCTCGGCGAGGAGCTGCTCCGCGCGAGGCGCGCACGCCGGTCGGTGGGCCTCCTGATGATCGACCTGGACGACTTCAAGCTCGTCAACGACACGCTCGGGCACCGGGTGGGCGACCAGGTCTTGCGGTGGGCCGCCGACCTGATCGGCTCGGCGCTGCGCGAGTCGGATGTGCCGGCGCGCTACGGCGGCGACGAGTTCGCCGTGATCCTGCCGGACGCCGATCGGGTGGCTGCGCGAGCGGTGGCGGCACGCATCGTGGGCGCGTTCCGCGATGCGGCGTTCCAGGTGACCGACCGTCCGCCAGTGTCGATCGGTGCGTCCATCGGGATCGCCTCGTTTCCGGCTGACGCGCACTTGGCGGGGGAGCTGATCGCAGCGGCCGATGCCGACCTGTACCGGGCGAAGCGTACCGAAGCGGACCGGGCGGCCGACGACGATCCTGCGCCGGCGCGCCACGACGACTGCGCTGGGGCGAACGCCGAGACCGACCGACCGGCCGACGAGGTGGCCGATGGGGCCGACCGACCGGCTGAGGACCCCGGGGCCTCGACCCACAGGCTTCCGGTAGCCTGAGCGGCGAGCGGGACGGGGGGGCTGCGGCGGATGGCCACCCTCCGAGACAGTTCGCGAGCGCCGTGGGCGACGGCCCGCGCTCCGGAAGGCGCGGCCGCGACCCGTGCGCAGGCGGGCACGCTGCCGTCGGCGAGGGCCCGTGGCCGCGTGGCGCCCGCGCTGGACACCACCGCGCCGACCGCGCATGCTCGCGCCGTGACGGAGCACGAACCGGAGCGCCCCCTCGAGCGGGACACGCGCGTCCGGCTCGCACGCCGCGCGGACGTCGTGCTGCTGGCGCTGCTCACGCTCGACCTGCTCCTGCTGGCGAACGGGCAGCCGGCCGCCCCGCTCGCCGGAGCCGGCATCGTCCTCGTCGCAGCCCTGGCCGGCGCGCGCTTGGTCGAACGCCGAGCCGTAGAGCGGGCTGCGGCCAGGATCGCGATGAACGAAGCGACGCTCACCCGGATGCTGCGCGGACTCTCGAGGTCGACCTCCGCCGACGCCACCGTCGACGCGATCGTCGACGAACTGCGCGAGGCGTCCGGCGCCGACCACGTCGTGGTGGCGCGCCTGAAGCCGGCGGAGCGGGTCATCGAAGCGACGCTCGTGTCATCGAGCGCCGCGGTGCCTCTCTCCGTCACGCGCTTCCCCGCGAGCGACCTGGACCCGGCCGCGGTGCTCAGGGTGCACGCGCGGGAGCATGGCGCGCAGCCCGCGCCAGCCGCGCAGCCCGCGCCAGCCGCGCAGCCGGCGCGAGACACCGCCCGGACGCGTCGGCCGGCCGTGTTGCTGTCTGACGCCGACGCGGGTATCGCCGCGCCCGCGCCCGGTGAGGCGCTACGCCCAGGCTCGACGATGTACGCGGTCGAGCGCATCACGGACCGTGTCAGCCGCGCGTACGGGCTGCGCCACATCCTGGCCGAGCCACTCCTGGCAGGGGGCCAGGTCGTCGGCGCGCTCGTGCTGTCGCGGCGCACCGATTCGGGCTGGGCGGTCCAGAGCCGCCAGATCCTCGCCTCGGCCGCACAGGATCTCTCCGCAGCCCTCGAGCGCGCCTACGCGCACGAGGAGGCGCGGACACGCGCCGCTACGGACGCGCTCACCGGCATTCCCAATCGCGCGTACTTCGAGGAACTGGTGGAGCTGCTGGGGCGGGGCGGGCGACGTGCCAACGACGCGCTCGGCATCCTGATGCTCGACTTGGACCATTTCAAGGCCCTCAATGATCGATACGGTCATCCGGTGGGCGACGACGTGCTGCGGGGGGTGGGTCGCGTCCTGCGCGGCACGGTGCGGGCCGACGACGTGCCCGCACGCTACGGAGGCGAAGAGTTCGTGGTGGTGTTGCGGCGGGCGACGGAGGAGACGGCGGTGGAGATCGCCGAGCGGGTGCGGCAGGCGGTGCGGGCACTCGACCCGGCGGATCTCAGGATCGATGCGCCGGTGACGGTGTCGGTGGGGGTCGCGGTCGGGGTGACGAGCGTGCGATCGCTGGTGGAGCGTGCGGATGCGGCGCTCTACCGAGCGAAGCGGCGGGGCCGGGACTGCGTGGAGGTCGGCTGAGCAATGGCAGGCGAGGCGCGCGCAGGGTCCGATGTCCCACTCCTCAGCAACGCCGAGCTCGCCCGCATCTTCCACCAGATCGGCGACATGCTCGAGGTGCAGGGCGAGCTCGTCTTCAAGACCGTCGCGTACCACCGTGCTGCCGACGCTATCGCGCACTCGCCGGTCGAGGTGGCGCGCGCGTACCGGGAGGGGCATCCACCGCGCATCCCAGGCGTCGGTGCGGCCATCTCGAAGAAGCTCGAGGAGCTCGCCACGACCGGGCGACTTGCCTACTACGAACGGCTGCGCGAAGAGGTCCCGCCATCGCTGGTCGAGCTGTTGGAGATCCCCGGGGTTGGGCCGCGGACCGTGAAGCTGCTCTACGAGCAGCGCGGCATCGAGACCCTCGATGACCTGCGCCGTGCGGCTGAGGCTGGCCACCTGCGCGACCTGCGGGGCATGTCGGAGCGCACCGAGGCCGCGATCCTCGACGGGATCGCGCAGCTGCAGCGTCGCCAGCAGCGGATGCGCCTGGGCGAGGCCGAGCGGTTCGTCGGGCGGATCGTCGCCGCGCTGCAGGACACACCCGGCCTGCGGTCGCTGGTCCCCGCCGGATCGTTTCGTCGGCGGCAGGAAACGATCGGCGATCTCGATCTGCTCGCGTCGACCGACGACCCCGGGGCGCTCGTCGATCGGTTCGTCGGGCTGCCATCGGTCGAGCGCGTCATCGGGGCCGGCTTGCACAAGGCGTCGGTGCGTCTGCGCGACGGCCCGCAGGTCGACTTGATGGTGATGCCACCGGGGGCGGAGGGGACGTACCTGGTCCACTTCACCGGGTCGAAGGCACACAACGTGCGGCTCCGGTCGCGGGCTCGCGACAGAGGGTGGAGCCTGTCCGAGAAGGGCTACCTGCGGCTGGGCCCGGACGGGGAACCGGTTGAGGGCGCCGGCGCCGAGCTGCGCACGTTCGCGACCGAGGAGGAGACGTACGCGTTCCTCGATCTTCCCTGGATCCCGCCCGAGCTGCGCGAGGACCGCGGCGAGATCGAGGCGGCGTTGAGCGGGACGCTGCCGCGCGTGGTGGAGCTGACCGACCTGCGCGGCGACTGCCACACGCACTCCGACTGGTCGGACGGCGTGCATTCGATCGAGCAGATGGCCGAGGCGGGGCGCGCACGGGGCTACGCGTACCAGGTGCTGACGGACCATTCGTTCGGGCTTGCGATCGCGCGGGGGCTGACGCCGGAGCGCGTGCTTCAACAACGGGCGATCGTCGCGGCGCTCAACGAGCGCTTCGCGCGCGAGGAGGATGCGGGTCTCGCGCCCGCCGCGACGCCAGCCGAGGGGTTCCGGCTGCTGCACGGCTGCGAGCTGGAGATCCGCGCGGACGCCACGCTCGACTTCGCCGACGAGATCCTGGCGGGCTTCGACCTGGTGGTCGCCTCGCTGCACGTGTCACGTCGACAGCCCAGGGCGCAGTTGATGGCGCGCGTGCTGGCGGCGCTCCGCAGCCCGCACGTCGACATCCTGGCGCACCCGACGGGCCGGCTGATCGGGGAGCGGGAGGACCTCGACCTCGACTGGGAGGCGCTCTACGACGAGGCGGCCCGAACGGGCACGCTGCTGGAGGTGAACGGTTCCGACCACCGACTCGATCTGTCCGACGAGCGCGCGCGCCGGGCGGTCGAGCACGGCTGTCTGCTCGCGATCGACTCGGACGCGCACCGGGTCGAGGAGCTCGACACGATCCGCTGGGGCGTCGCGACGGCGCGCCGGGGCTGGGTCGAGGCGCGCAGCGTGGCCAACGCGTGGCCGCGCGCGCAGCTGCTCGACTGGGTGGCGCGGAAGGGCGAGCGGCTGGGCTGAGCGGCTGGCCTGAGCGGGCCGCTCGGGGAGGGGATCCGACAGAGGGGCTTGGGCTGGCGAGGCGCCGCGGAAGCCGTCGCCGCCCGGGTGGTTCACTCGCTGCTGGCACGTCCACACCACCGGCGCGTACCATCGGTCAGCAATGCACACCGATCGGATCCGCATGCTCGAGCTCGTCCTGCTGGCCGGCGCCGCCGCGGGCATCGGGCTCCTCCTCAACGGCGTGGCGCTCTGGATCGCCGGCATCGCGCTCGCCGCGCTGACCGCGCTGGGCGCCTTCGTGATCCTCTTCGAGCACGAGCCGCGCGGGGTCCCGATCGAGCTGCTCGCCCTGCCCGTGGTCGGCGCGGTCGGGATGCTCGGGTTGGCCCACCTCGCGGGGGTCGGCCTGCTCACACTCCCCGCGCTGGCGGTGGGCGCCGGGCTGGCGGCCGCCAGCGTCTCCCTCGAACGGCGGCTGTTGCGGCCCGCTGGCGAGCTGCTCGAGCGTCGCCGGAACCTGCTGCAGCAGCTGAGCCTGCTGCTCGCGTTCGTGGCGTTCGCCGGGGTCGCGGGGGCCGTGCCCGGTGGCCTGGCCGCGCCCTCGGGCCAGGGCGTCGGCACGCCGCTCGACCCGCGTGGGCTCGTGCTGCTGACGGTCGCGGACGCCGCGGTCGCGTTCCTGCTCGGGTACCGGCTGGCGGCGCTGCGGATGACCCGGGTACGCGACGCGGGGTTCGCGGCGGGGACGTTCGCGGTGGTGGTGGGGATCGCGGCGGCCGTGGTGCGGGCACTGGCCCTGCCGCGGCTCGTGGGCCCGGCCGTCCTTGCTGCGGTCTTTGCGCTCTGGGCGGCCTATCGGGCGGCGCCGGGATCGGAGCGGCGCTCGTTCGCGTGGTTGTGGGAGTACGGGATCCTCTCGCTCGCCGCGTTGCTTGCGGTGGCGTGGAATCTGCTGCTGCGCTGAGGAGGGGCTGGTCTAGGGCGGCGGCCCGGGGCGCGGTGCTCCGGCGCGGTTGGGGGCGCGGTGCTCCGGCGCGGTCGCGGGGCGCGCGTTTCCGTCGCCTCGACCGGATTTTGCGTAACTACCACCCGAGGAACGTAAAACAACGATCTGCGACCCGCCCCTCGACGACCCGTGCGGATATCGTCGTCCTATGGAGATCGCGCCACGAATCGCGTGCGTCTAGCGACCCATTGCTGCGGTCGCGGCCTGCAGATGTCCGTATCCGTTGCATAACGATCCCCGCATGATCGTTACGCAAGAACCGGGGGTGGCACGCTGGAGGCCCGGCGCCGCCGCACCCGGCCGTGCCCCGCCGCGCACCCGGCCGCACCCGGCCGCACCCGGCCACGGCACTAACCCCGCGGGCGTCCGGCCTCCCGCAGCGCCGACCCCACGCTCGCCGCGGCAACTCCCGCGACCAGCGCGAAGAGGACGAACCCGGTCACGTCGGAGGGGACGCGGGCCACGACCAGCAGGCGCACGAGCAGGAGCGCGCCGATCGGGCCGAGAAAGAGCTCCCAGCGGTCTCCAACCAGGAAGTCGTACCAGAACGCGCCGAAGGCGCGGACATACCGCATCGTCAGCGCGGCTCCGCCGCTGTGGCCGTACCGGCGACAGCGAGCCCGGCCCCGGACCCGAAGCGCATCGTCAGCCCATCTCCGCCGCTGTGGCCGTACCGGCGACAGTGAGACCGGCCCCGCACCCGAAGCGCATCGTCAGCCCATCTCCGCAGCGGCGGGCGTACCGGCGACAGCGAGGCCGGCCCCGAACCCGTACCGCATCGTCAGCGCGGCTCCGCAGAGGCGGCCGCCCGATCGCCCTGCGGTGCCACCCACGTCCGCACCGCCCACACGCCCGCGAGCGCGAGCGCCACGTAGGCGAACAGCAGCACGAGGATCGCGGCGTCGCTTTCGGGCCAGCTGATGCCGATCCCCTCGCCGGCCCAGAACGTGCCGAACGTCGTCAGCATCGCGCCGACCACGAACTTGAGCCCGTTCTCGGGTACCCGGGCGAGCGGCCGGTGCACGAGCGCCGCCACCAACAGGACGACCACGGCGGCGACAGCGGCACCGAGCGCGGCCGGACCGAGCAGGTTGGCCGATGCGCCGAACGTCACGACGATGAAGGCGACCTCCAGCCCCTCCAGCAGCACCCCCTTGAAGGCGACCGTGAAGCTGATCCAGTCCATCCCGGTCGCCGGCACCGGGGGTTCCTCGCGCAGTGCGGCGACCTCGCGCGCAAAGATCTCGGCCTCATCGTGGCGTGCCTTCGCACCGCCTGCACGCAGCACCGACTTCGTCAGCCACTGGAGCCCATAGATCAGCAGGAAGCCGCCGACGATCAGGCGGAGCAGGGCGATCGGTACGAGGACGGCGATCGCGGTGCCGAAGACCACGACCAGGACGGCAAGCGCAGTCACAGCAGCGAGCGTCCCGATCAGGGTCGAGCGCCACTGGCGGGTCACGCCGACCGCGAGGACGATCGTCACCGCCTCGACGAACTCGACGGCGGAGGCCAGGAAACTCGAAACGACGGTGACGATGGCGATCGAGGACACGTCCTCAAGGATAGCCCGAAGCGGGGATCGCGCCGTGGGCACGACTGACCGAGCCGCGATGGTGGCGCTGGCCAACGAGGGTCGGGCGAGACGGCGGCCCGGAGCGGTGTGCCGGATCGGCGTTTGACAGCGGGGGCGGCGGGATGGTACATAACGACGGCCCCACGTTTGCTGTGTCTTCATGGGCGTCGCACGGCGCGTCGGGGCCCTGAGCCCGATCGAAGGAGTCCATGAGCTTCCCCGAACTCGCCGGCGCGGCCGCCGCCGGAGCGTCGACCGTCCGCCTCAAGAGGCAGCTCGTCGAACAGGCCATCGCGGCCGCCACCAACGCCGACTGGAGCGCCGCCGCCGAGATCAACCGCCGCATCCTCGAACTTGGACCCGATTCCGCCGCCGAGAACCGCCTGGCCAAGGCGCTCTGGGAGCTGGGCGAGCTCGCCGAGGCCCGCGAGCACTACCAGGCAGCCCTCGCGCTCGACCCGACCAACCGGATCGCCGAACGCAACATCGACCGCCTGCGCGTCCTGCTCGTCGAGGCCGGCGAGCGCACCGCACCGGCGCAGGTCGGCGCGAAGGCGCCCGTCAACATCTTCGTCGAGGAGACTGGCAAGACCGGATTCGCAGGGCTGTACGAGCTGGCGCACCCCAGGCAGCTGGCGCAGGTCAACCCCGGCGACCTGGTCGAGCTCGTGCCCGACGGCAACCGGCTGCTCGCCCGCTCGAACGGCGTGCACATCGGCACGGTCGACCCGAAAGTCGCCGCGCGGCTGCTCAAGCTGATGGCGGAGGGCAATCGCTACACGGCCGGTGTGACGAGCCTGGGCGAGCGCGACGTGCGGATCATCATCCGCGAGACGTACCAGGATCCGCGCAACTACGGCAAGGTCTCGTTCCCGACCGCCGCCAAGGCCTCGGACCTGCGCCCGTACACGAAGGGCACGCTGCTCCGGGAGGAGATCGACCTCGAGGAGGAGGCCGAGTACGACGAGGAGGACGAGTCGGTCGAGGACATCGACCACGTGGTGCCCGCCCAGGTGACCGACGACGAGGCGTTTGTCGAGGAGCCCGACGTGCTCGACGAGGAGGCGTAGCCCGGCCCCGACGGGGGGCGCCGGCGTTCCGAGTCGCGCGCCGACGTTCCGCATCGGGTGGCCCGGCCCTGGCCCGGCGGGCGGTCGCGGCCGAGTCCGTCGGAGCCCTGGCCCTCGCTGCTGGCGGGACGCCACCGCCGCAGGCACGCCGGCACCCGGTTTCGGGTTGGCGTTGTACGGGGCCGGGATTCGCGCTCGCCGCCCCCGTTAGACTTCGTCGCGATGCCTGAGACGCTCTCGTCGCTGATCCGGCCGGAGCAGGGGCCCACCCTGCCCACGTTCGAGCGTCTCGCCCCGCCCCCGCCCCTCAACGTCGTGGCCGCAGAGATCGAGGGGCGCTCGCGGCCCGGAGACGTGGTGGTCGACCTGTTCGGCCGCGGTGGCTGGGTCGCGCGCACTGCGATCGCCCATCTGCGGCGCAGTTACACGTTCGAATCGGGGCCGCTGACCCGGTTGCTGGCCGAGATCGTGCTGCGGCCGCCGGACATCCGCCATTTCGACGCGGCCGTCCAGTCGCTCGCTGCCCACCCGCGGGGCGACACCAGCGTCCGCCAGTCGATCGCGGAGTCGTTCGCGTCGCGCTGCCCGACCTGCGGTCGTGCAGTCACGGTCGACGAGTTCGTTTGGGACGGCGACGCCGAGGTGCCGTTCCGGAAGAGCTATCGCTGCACGACCTGTCGCGACCAGGTCGGCGGCGGTGAACAGCGCACCGCGGCGACCGACGAGGCCGATGCGGCCCGCGCCCGGGCGTCTGGCGAAGGCCGCGCCGACCTGGAGGCGTTGCTCTCACGCTATGCGGTGGCGCCGGGGCTCGAGGCCCTGCCCGAGCAGCTGCTCTCGCTCTACACGCCGCGCACGCTGGCCGCGTTTCGCGCGATCCTCGAGCGGCTCGACGGCGACCTCCGCGCCGCGCCGGTCGAGGCGGCGCTGCGGCTCGCCCTGCTGCATGCCGTGCTCCCGGCGAGCAAGCTCAACAGCTACCCAGGCCGCGTCGCCGCGCTACGTATCACCAACGGCCGCGTGCGCCCGCCGGGTGGCCACCAGTGGCGGGAGCGCAACCCGTGGCTCCTCTTCGAGGACGGTTGCCGGCTCGTTCGAGGGTTCGTACAGCGGGTTCAGGCGCTCCCCGGGGGCGCGGTGCAGGCGCGCCTCGGCGACGACCTGCTGGACCTCGCCGACGCGACGGCGAACGTCGTGCTGCGGCGAGGGCTGCCGCCGCCGCACGGGGAGCTGCGCGGACAGCCGGAGCGCCCGGACCCGCGGGTGCGGCTCGTGCTCACGCAACCGCCGCTGCGCTGGAGCACGGAGTCGCTTTCGTTCGCGTACCACGCCACGTGCCTGGTGCTCGGTCCGGACGCGGCGGCCACACTTCCGCTCGAAGGGCTGGCCGGCCCATCGCCGCGGCCGGGGTGGGGCTGGGAGGCCGCCGCGCTCGAACGGGGGCTCGGCGCGGTCCGGCCGATCCTGGCGCCCGACGCGCGGGCGGTGGTGATGCTCGACCCAGGCGGCCCGGAGGCGCTGGTGGCGGGTGCGCTCGGTGGGGTCGGCGCGGGGTACCGCCTGACGAGCGCGCTGCTTGCCGAGGCCGACGAGTCGGTCGGCGGCACGCTGGAGTTCACGGTGGGGACTGGGATCCCGGGCGGGATCCGGTCGCGGGCGGGGTTGGCGCTCGGTGACGAGGGGACCCGCTCCGGCGGCGGGGTGGCAGCCGCGGAGGGCGGCGACGAACCGTCGGACCACCCGGCGGGGTTCCAGCTGGCGGCGGTCGAGCGGGACGTCACGCAGACCGCGGTGGCGATCCTCCAAGCGCGCGGCGAGCCGGCGCGCTTCGAACGGCTGCTCGGCGAGATCCTGGTGGGACTCGACCAGGCCGGGCACCTCCGGCGGCTGGTCGGCACGCGCACCTACGGCGAGTCGCTGGCGCGCGCCGAGCGCGCGGCGACGGCGCTCGGCCTGCTCGGTGAGCGGCCCACGGCCGACGGCGGTCGCCGTGTCGTCCCCGGCCAGACGGATACGCCCGACCATCTGCCGGACGCCACGGGGCTCGCCACCGACACACACCGCGACGGCGTAGCGGCTCCAGCGGACTCGCCGATCGCGCCGCGGGGTGGCGACCACGTCGCCATGCTGCTGGAGCTGATCCAGGGCGAGCTCGCGCGTCCCGGGCATCCGCGGCTGGTGGAGGTGGAACCGGGTCGTTGGTGGCTGCGCGATCGGCGGGACATCGACGGCGCGGCGATCCCCCTATCGGATCGGGTCGAGTGGGCGATCTTCAGCCTGCTCTCCACGACCGGGGGGCTCAGCGAGGCCGCCTTCTACGATCGCATTGCGGCGATGTTCCGCGGGTACGACGCGCCCGACCAATCGCTCGTGCGTGTCTGCCTGGAGAGCTACCTGAGCCGCGCGTCGACGCCGGAGCTGCTGATGACCGGCGACGAGCTACAGGCGCGCTATCGGGAACACACGGAGCTCGTCGGCCTGCTGGTGGAATACGGACATCGGCTGGGGCTCCACTGCTGGGTCAGTCCCAAGGAGCGCAAGCGCCCGTACCAGGGCCGGCCGCTGGCGGCGCTGCTCTCCGACGTCGAGCAACGGGCGTACCTGCCGTTGGTCTCGCGGGGTCCGGTGGAGGCGCTGGAGGCGGTCGACTGCATGTGGTACCAGCGCGGACGAGCGACCCTGATCTTCGAGGTCGAATGGACCGCGATGCTCGGCGAGCCGGTCTTGCGACGGGGTCGGCTGATCCCGCAGGACGAGAAGATGGTGCGGTTCCTGGTGGTGCTGCCGGAGCGCGCCGAGCTGGTCCGCTTCAAACTGGCGCGGTCGCCGGTCCTGCGAGCGGCGCTCGACGAGGGCAACTGGCACATCCTCAAGGCGAACCATCTGCGCACGCTGGTTGCGCGCGAGGGTGCGGACCTGGAGCGGTTCGAACCGTACCTGGGGTTGGATCCGGCGATCGAGCGGCAGGGCGAGCAGTTACCGCTCTTCGAGTGAGGCGCCGGCGGTGTGCGAGTGCCGGCGGTGTGCGATTGCCGCCACCGCCTCGACGAGCCGGTCGATCTCGGCCGCCGTGTTGTAGTGCGCCAGCCCGACCCGCACCATGCCGCCCGACTCGGCCAGTCCAAGCGCCCGGATCAGCTCGTAGGCGTAGTAATCACCGTCCCAGGTGCAGATGCCGAGATCGCCGAGCGCCTGCGAGACCTCCCGCGGATGGTGCCCGTCGAGCGTGAACGCCACCGTGGGGCAGCGCTCGTCGACGCGTGCCGGATCGGTGATCCCACGGATGGCGAGTCCCGGGATGGCAGCCAGCCCGTCGACCAGCCGCGGCGTGAGTGCACGTTCGTAGGCGCGGATCGCCGTCATCGCCGCGCGCAGCCGGGCGGCACGTCCACCGTCGGCCGATCCCGGTTCGCCCGTCGCGCCGCCCTGCGTGACCCCCACCCACTCGAGGTAGCGGAACGTGCCGAGCAGCCCCGCCTGCGCCTCGTGCGCCTGCGTGCCGGTCTCGAGCCGCGAAGGGAGCGTCTCGTCCGCGGGACGCACCTTGTAGACGGGCAGCGCCTCGAGCAGCTCGCGGCGACCCCAGAAGAGCCCCATGTGCGGTCCGAAGAACTTGTACGGGGAGCAGACCAGGTAGTCGGCGTCGAGTGCGGCGACGTCGATCGGGATGTGCGGCGCCGCGTGCACCGCATCCACCCAGATCCGCGCCCCGACCGCGTGGGCGGCATCCGCGATCCGGCGCACCGGGTTGATCGTTCCCACCGCGTTCGAGGCCAGACCCACGGCCACCAGACGCGTCCGAGGCCCGATGGCGCGCTCCAGACCGTCCAGATCGAGCGTGCAGTCGTCCAGCCGCACGTCGACCCAGCGGATCGTCGCCCCCCGATCCTGCGCGAGGGCAAGCCAGGGGGCCACGTTGCAGTCGTGGTCGAGGCGCGTCACCACGATCTCGTCCCCTGGCTGCAGCGTCCGGCCGATCGCGCGGCTCACTGCAAAGGTGATCGTGGTCGCGTTTGCCCCGAAGGCGACCTCGTCGGCGGCACCGCCCAGAAAGTCGGCCGCCGCCGCATGGGCCTCGGCGATCAGCGCATCGCTCTCGCGGCTCGTCGGAAACGCGCCGTGCGTGTTCGTGTTGTGCGTCGTCAGGTAGTCGCGGATGCCGTCGAGGCAGGCATCGGGCACCTGCGTCCCGCCCGGCCCGTCGAGGTAGACGATCGCGCGGCCCGCGAGGGCGCGGGAGAGGGACGGAAAGCGACGGCGGATGGCGTCGACATCGAAGGCGGTTGCGATCGGCATAGATGCTCCTGTCTCGTGCCGCCGGTATGGCGCCCGGGACCCGCGAAGGCTCGCGGGCTGCAATGGCCGGTGGCTGTGCGGCGGCGACGGCTTGGTCCCCGATCGGGTGCCCAGAGTCTACTCGTCGCTCAAGCGCGGGAGCCTGTCCCAAGCGCGGGAGCCTGCCCGCGGCGCGCACGCCCCGCTACGGCGCGTGTCCCTGGACGGGAGGGGCTGGCAGGATCACGGCGAGTACCGTACACTAGTGCCACTAATCCCACGAAAACGGCGCCATCTAGCGCCGAATCGCGCGAAAATCGCAGCACCGAGTGGAGAAGAGCATGGCGATCGAGAACCCGGCGAGCCCCCAGGCGCCGGTCGAGACGACGGTGCACCCGGCTCCCGCGCTCCGGCGCGAGCGGCAACTGGCGACGTACCGCCGCGCTACGAAGGTGCTCCCGGGCGGGACGAATTCGAACTTCCGGGCCTGGGGCGAGCGCACGGTCTACGTCGATCGCGGCAAGGGTGGCCGCGTCTGGGACCTCGACGGCAACGAGTTCATCGATCTGCGCATGGGCTACGGGCCGGTGATCCTCGGCCACGCCGATCCGCGGGTCGATGACGCCGTCAACGAGCGGATGCGGCGCGGGGTGAGTTTCTCGCTCACCAGCGAGGACGAGATCCGAGCGATGGAGCTCGTGACGGAGCTCACCTTCTGCGAGATGGCGCGCATGACCGTGTCGGGTACCGAGGCCACGATGCACGCGATCCGCGTGGCACGGGGCTTCACCGGGCGGGACAAGATCGTCAAGTTCGAGGGGCAGTACCACGGCGTCCACGACTATGCCCTGATCAGCGTCCTCCCGAACGACGTCTCCGCGCTCGGCGACCGCGAGAACCCTGTGCGGCTGGCGTGGGGCCGGGGGATCCCGCGCGCCATCGTCGACACGGTGATCCCGGTGCCGTACAACGACCTGGCCACGCTGCGCCATGTCTTCGAGCGCGAGGGCGAACAGATTGCGGCGGTACTCATCGAACCGGTGCTCGGCAACGCGCAAGGGATCCTGCCGCGCCCGGGGTTCCTCGCCGGGGTGCGGGCGATCACGCGGGAGTTCGGCGCGCTCCTCATCTTCGACGAGGTCAAGACCGGATTCCGGTTCGCGCGCGGCGGAGCCGCGGAGTATTTCGAGGTCACGCCCGACCTGGCGACCTACGCGAAGGCGATGGGCAACGGCTACCCGGCGGCGGCGTTCGGCGGTCGGCGCGACGTGATGAGTGTGCTGCCCGAGCACGTGAGCCACGGCGGCACATACGCGGGGAATCGCGTGGCGGCCGCGGCGGCGGTCGCGACCCTCACGATCCTGAAGGAGACCGATGCGCTTGAGACGATCTGGCGCACGGGCGAGGCGATCCAGCGCGGGCTCGACGAGGTGCTTTCCCGGCGCGGGGTGCCGCACGTCTTCACGGGGCACCCGGCGATGTTCGGGGTGATGTTCGCCGAGACGATGCCGGCCGACTACCGCGGGTGGGCGGAGACAGACCACGAGCTGTACGACGCGGTGGCGGCGTCGATGATCCGACGCGGCGCCATGCCGGAGCCGGACTCGCGCGAACCGTGGTTCGTCTGCGAGGCGCACGCCGCGGACGACTCGGTGGACCGGGTCGTGGAGATCTTCGGCGCGGCGCTCGACGAGGCGCTCGGGGCGCGCGCGCGCGGGTCCTGATCCGGGCCGGGGTCCTGATGCGGGCGGCCGGCCGCGTTCGGGCCACCACCGGGCCGGCCTCGCCAATCTGGCGGCCGCGCGCAGCCCGGGCCCATGTCGCGCTACAGTGAGAGCGACATGGGAGCGCGGGGCGCCACGCGAAGCGACGATCATCGCCGCCGGCGAGGCAACCCAGCCGACGCTCGGGAGGGACGCATGCGGGCCGCAGGGACACTCGAGATCGCCGCGTCACGCGGCAGCACCTGGGACGCCCTGACCGACCCGCTGGTGCTCGCCGCTTGCGTGCCCGGCGGCGCGTCCCTCGCGATCGAGCCGGTCGGGCCCGGCGAACTCGCGCTCCGCGGCCGCATCGGCCAGGGGCTCTTCAGCCTGCCCGCCGAAGGACGGCTCCAGCTCAGCGACCTGAGCCGGCCCGCTGCCGCTGCTGCCACGCTCCGCGGGTCCGTGGCGGGGACGGCGCTCGAGGCGAGCGCCCGGGTGACACTCGAAGAGACCGCGCCCGACCGCACGCTGTTGCACTGGGCCGCCGACGCATCGATCGCCGGG
>JAJYNJ010000021.1 GCA_021786385.1 Chloroflexota bacterium | reverse complement strand
GCTCGAGGTCACCGAGCACGTCGTGATCGAGGACTACGCCGCGCTGCGCCGCGCCTTCGCGGCGCTGGAGCCGCCCGTCCGCCTGGCGGTCGACGACGTCGGCGCCGGCTATGCCAGCCTGCGCCACATCCTGGAGCTGCGGCCCCACATCGTGAAGCTCGACCGGGCGCTGGTGGGAGGCATCGACACGGACCTTGCCCGCCAGGCGCTCGTGGTCGGCATGGGGCACTTCGCGACCGCCACGGGCTGCACGCTCCTCGCGGAAGGCGTGGAGACCGCCGCAGAAGCCACCGTGGTGGCCGCGCTCGGCGTGCCCCTCGCGCAGGGATACTGGTTCGCCCGCCCGGCGCTCGTGGCGGAAATCGTACGGCTCGGCGCCCGCCTCACGATGCCCTCGCCCGACCCGAGCGATCGAGGCTCGGAGTCCTGAGCCGCCGCAGTCCACCGGCGGTCCGACCCGAGCCGGCTACGGTGGCATTGACCAGGGCCGCTTCACAGATGAGGGAGCCTCGCACTGGCGCGTGTTGGCGGCCGCGCGGGGATACCCGCATTGTCTCGTTCAGGTCATCGGCCCTGCGACGGCATCGATTGAGACACGAAGAGGATGCTGGCGCGGTCCACGAGCACCGTACAACCCTCGCGCACGAGCGCACCGGAGCGCCACACCGTCGCGTCGGTCACGGGTTGAAGCCTCCGGTCCGATGCACGAAACGCCCCCTGCCAGCTCGCGCCGGTCGGCAGAGAAACATACCCGTCGACCGTAAGGCCGTCCGTCAGGCGCAGCAGAAGCCGCACCCGCACCCGCGAGCCGACGTACGTCCGGTCGCGTGGCGGCTCGCGAAGGTCGATCACTAGGCGCACATGCGCACGGTTCATGAGCATCGCGCTGACGCCCACAGTCGGGCTGTCGGCCGCCCGCTCATAGACGACTGCGTCCATCACCTCGAAGAACTGGTTGGACTCATCGAGCCAGTCCGAAAGGCGGGCTTCAGACGGCAGCTTCAGGTAGCCGTCGATCCGCATTTGCGCGGTCAGGATCGTGATGGGATGGCGCTCGCCGCTGTCCACTCAGCCCGAACCCACGTGTCTCCTGCAAAAGGCCCGATTACCAGTCGGTGGGAGTCCCGTCGGGGCGACGGCTTCGAAGCCCGGCGGCAGGTGACCGCCGCCGGCGAGGCCGCTCAGGACTGCCCTACGAACCAGCGTCGGGGCCACGCTCATATCGTCACCGCGGATACTTTACAGTCCCTGGGCATGGCTGCGGACGCCGCGTCGACCCGCCGATCAAAGCCCGACCTCGAACCAGACGTCGGGGGAGGGTCGCGTCGTCCGGATCCGCACGCGCCGCCCGAAGGTATACCCAAGGGCGTCGGCGAACGATCCCACACGGTCGAGGCGGGCCAGCGCTTGCCGCAGGAACAGGAGCTGGGACTCGGCCGGCGGTTCGCGCGTGACGACATGAAACCGCAGCTCCCGCCACTCGAACGTCGTCTCGACGGTCGCGACAGCGTCCACTATCCCAACGGTCCTTCTCCTCGCTGGCGGCAGATGCAAGCATAGATCAAACTTCCAGCGATCAACGAGCAGATCTGAGCGTAAATCGGCGCCGGATTGTCGCGTCGCCGAGAGCAGGCTGGAGCCTATCAGGGTCGCGCGCAGCTCGGGAGAGATCGCTTTTGCAGTGTCGTTCTTGGACCCGCGCCGTCCAAGCAGCGAGCAGGGCCAGGCGCGGCACAGGTCGGCCAGCCTGCCCCTGCATCGCCAAGCTGGCGTCGAACGTCGTCCAGATCGCGTCAGGATCTGCAGCCCCGCTCAACACCCGAAAGGCCCACCCGGGCGTCGTGATCGTGAACGGCCCCAGCGCGGCCTGGTCGCGGAGGTGGCGACGATGACGGCAGGCTGGCAGCTTGCTGCAGCGACGGCCGCTGGCCAGGCGTCTCACCGGCGTGCGCCGGCTTGATCAGTTCAATCGCTAACGGTGCGCCGCTGAAACCGGGGCTGACGGTGCCGGCCGACCGCGGAGCAGCACCCGTAGCTCTGCAGTGGGGTCGAGGGTGGGTCGCCCCACTCGCCGTCGAGGAACGGGCTGTTGTTGCCGCCTGCGAGACTCCGACCGGCCGGACGTGGCCGGCCGTAGCTCGTCGAGTCGGCGGGCATGCACGCAGTCCGGCAGCATGGCGTGGGTGGTACGGCACCGCGGGCAGCGGCCACGCAGTCCGCCACGGACAGGCAGCATGTCCATACGGTGGCCGAATCGCACGGTATTGCGGGCCCTCGCGGTGCCACACGGCAGATGGCGGCCCTCACGGTCGGCGGGGCGCCCCGACCTCGTGGTGGCGGATGCAGCGTGCCTCGTACGTCTCCACCGCGGCCCGTTCGAAACCCCCGACGACGATCAGAGGGTCGTCGATGGCGGCCGGTTGACCATTGACGAGCCGTTGCGTGCGGGTGGCGGTGTCGCCGCAGACCACGCAGATCGCCGTCAGTGTGGTCACCTCATCGGCCAGCGCGAGCAGCTCGGGCATCGAGTTGAAGGGTCGGCCGGCGAAGTCCAGATTGAGGCCGGTGGCGATGACGTGGCGCCCCGTCGCACGCAAGGTCTGGACCACGTCGACGATCCCCGGCTCGAAGAACTCCGCCTCTTCGATGCCGACGAGGTCCGCGTCCCGCTCGCGGGCCAGCGTCACGATCTGGCCCGGATCGTTGCGAGGCACGAGCGTCGAGGGGAAGCGGGCGTGGCTGCGGCTCTCGGCGAACTCGGCCGGTGTGCGCGTGTCGATATCCGGGCGTACGAGCAGCACGCGGCGGCGCGCGATTTCGGCGCGCCGGAGCAGGCGCAGCAGCTCGTCGGTCTTGCCCGACGACATGCAGCCGGCAATGACATGCAACCAGGGATCGGAGCGATAGAACACGTGGACCTCCCCGCTGCAATCGTAGCGCCGGCCGGCGCCGAACTGCCCCTCCTGGCGGCAGCGCAGGGGATCGTGGGCCGACGTCATCCGGTTCCCCGCCGGGCCGGCGAGGCGCAGGCGGGTCAGGGGCGACGATCACGGCCGCCGCGTCGACATCGCCGAGCGTGCAGGCGAGCGCGGTCTCCTCGCCCGTGGCGGTGCCGTAGACCGTGATGCTCACGGTCGCACCGTCGCACCGATGCGCGTCGCACACACGAGCGGCGGGTCACGCGGCCACGCCTGCCGCCGCCGGTGGTCCAGATCTCGTCTCCGCCACCGCCGCAGCGCGGCGTGTGGCTCAGACCGGGACGGCCTCGTCCAGCAGCTCGATCGACTCGTTCACCGGGAAGCCACGCTCGCGGAGCGCGGCCACCATGACGGCCGGAGCGACCGCCTCCTCGACCGGGTAGGCGCCCGGCGGGATCGCGCCCGCGGCAAGCAGATGGCCGACGATCGCAGCATGCCAGCCGGTCGTCCGTTCCATCCCCGTGAAGCCGAGCTCGTCGTCCCGTGTCGCGCGCAAGTCGACCACCGCGCGAGCAGGTCGTCCGCTGCGCCTCCCGGTGGCGATCACGTGCGCGATCACGATGTCCTCGAACCCCTCTGGGGCACGGATCTGCGGCTCGATCAGGGCGTGGAACACGCGGCGCGGGACGACCGGTTGGCCATCGACCTCGATCGGCTCTTCGGAGAAGAACCCGGCGGCCTGGAAGGCCCGGAACTGGACGACGTGACCCGGGTAGCGCAACACCTTGTTGCGGATCGACGGCACCCGGCGGCCGAGCGTCCAGGGCAACGTCGACCCGCCGCCCGCCGCGAACGCCTCGAGCGTCCCCACCGGCGCGCCCAGGTCGACCAGTTCGTACTCGGCCGGGTCGAACGTCTCGACGTGCACGATCTGCCCGTTGCGCACCCAATCGGCGCCGCCCGCGTACTCGTTGGTGAGCCCATCCATCGCGAACGTCACCCGGTAGTTCCACGGGGGTTCGGGGTGCAGGGGCAGACCGCCGTCCAGCAGCAGCAGGTCGTCCGTCTCATCGAGCAGGGTCGTGGCGTACGTCATCAGGTTGTTGGCGAGCCCGGGCGCCTCGCCGCAGTCGGGGACGATCCGTATCCCGCGCCCGCGGGCGCGTTCGGCGAGGGCGACCTGGGCCAACGCGGTCGCCGTGTGGCCACCCAGATCGCACATGTTCGTGCCGGCTTCGAGGGCGGCCTCCGCGATCGCGAGGTTCAGCTTGTAGGAGACCGCCGCGATGAACGCGTCGAGTGGGCGCAGGAACGCAACGAGCGCGGCGCGGTCCGTGACGTCGAGCCGCACGCCGCTCGCGCGGTCCATCCCAGTCAGCCGGTTGACGCGCTCGGCCGCCCGCCGCGCGGCCGTCTCGTCGATGTCGGCGAGCGTCACCGACGCCGCCTCGCCGCGGACGACGAGGTCGTAGGCCGCGGCGGTCCCCTGCCGCCCGGCGCCCAGGATCCCGTAACGGTACGTGCTCATACCGCGCAGTGTACGGGGCGCGCCGGCGGCCCAGCGGTCGACCGCCGCACTCCGCACGGCCTAGCATTGGCGGCGTGAGCGATACGTCGATCGTGCAGGCCGTCGAGGCCTTCGTCGCGCTCCTGGTCGTGCTGGCGTTTGTCGCGCTGGTCACGCGACGCGTGGGGCTGCCCTACACCGTCGCCTTGGTGCTGGTCGGCGCCGCCATCTCCGCGGCGAACCCGCCAGTCCACCTCGCGGTGAGCCCGGAACTGGTGCTGGTCGTGTTGCTCCCCGGACTCGTCTTCGAGGCCGCCTATTCGCTCGACCAGCGCGAGCTCCTGCGGGCGCTCCCGGCCGTCCTGCTCCTCGCCATGCCGGGCGTCCTGATCGTGGCTGCGCTCGTCGCGGTGGTGCTCCACCTCGCGACCGGGATGGCCCTCGGCGCCGCGTTCGTGGTCGGCGCGATGGTCTCGGCGACCGACCCCGTCGCCGTCACCTCGAGCATCCGGCGCCTCGGGGCACCGGCCCGCCTGGCCACCGTGGTCGAGGCCGAGAGCCTCTTCAACGACGGGACCGGGATCGTCGCGTTCACGATCGCGATCGCGGCCACTGTGGGCAGCCTGGACCCTGCCCAGGGCGCGCTCGAATTCGTCGGTGTGAGCGCGGCGAGCGTCGTGCTGGGCGTGGTGTGCGGGGTCGTTGTCTCGCGCTTTGCGGCCGCTTTCGACGATCACCTGGTGGAGCTGACGTTGACCCTGGTGGCAGCCTACGGCACGTACCTGGTTGCGGTCCAGCTCGGGCTCTCCGGCATCATCGCGACCGTGGTCGCGGGGATCGTCCTGGGGTCGTACGGGCGCCGCCACGGCCTCAGCGAACACGTCCAGGAGGCGATCGACGTCGTCTGGGAGTTCCTCGCATTTCTCCTCACCGCGCTCGTCTTCCTGCTGATCGGCGTCTCGATCCCGGTCACTCGGCTCGTCGACGCCCTCGACCCGATCGCGTGGGGGGTCGCCGCGGTCCTGCTCGGCCGGGCCGTCGCCGTCTACGTGCTGCTGGGCGGCGCGTCCCGGCTGGCGGAGCGGGCCACCGGAAGGAGCGCGCTCCCGCTCGGTTGGCTCCACGTGATCTTCTGGGCAGGGCTGCGCGGCGCCGTCGCTGTGGCGCTGGCGCTTTCGCTGCCGGAACGCTTCCCAGACCGCGAATTGCTCCAGGGGATCACGTTCGGCATCGTGCTCTTCACGCTGCTCGTGCAGGCCACCTCGGCGGACCTGGTCGTGCGCTGGTCGGGCGCACGGGGACCGGCGGCCGGGGAGCCGGGCGCGGGCCGCCTACCTTCGGCGCCATGAGGCCGCGCCCCACGCCAGGCCGCCGGAGGCCGCCGCGATCCCGGCGAGCACCAGCACGGTGCCGAGGAGTTGCACGGGGCTGAGCCGCTCGCCCAGGAGTCCCCACGAGAAGACCGCCGCCGAGACCGGATTGAGCAACAGGAACGCCGACGAGCGACGCGCGTCCAGGCGACGGACGCTGGCCACCACCAGGAGCTGCGCCGCGGCCCCCGGGACGACCGCCAGCCAGGCCAGCGCGAACACCGACTCGGGCCGGATCCGGGCCGGGAGGAGCGAGCCGGGGTCCGCGAGGAGAAGCCAGGCCATGATCGGGAACCCTGTCGTCAGCACGGTCGTCAGCACCAACACAGCGCCGGGCAGCCGCCAGGGCGCGGACCAGCGCCGCGAGAGGACCAGGAAGAGCGCGTAGGAGAGGGCGGCTCCGAGCCCGACGCCGATCCCGCTGAGCGTGGGGCCGCTGAGCTGCAGCTCGGCCAAGAGGAGCGTTCCGGCGAGGGCGAGCACGAAGCCCGCGGCGGCAAAGGGGGTGAGTCGCTCGCGGAGCAGGACCGGCGCCAGCACGGCGGCGAGCACCGCGTACAGCCCGGCCACGAACGACGCGATCGTGGCACCGGCGTGCGCGACGGCCACGTTCATGGTGACGATGAAGATGGGGCCACCGACGAGGCCCACCGCGACCAGGCGGAGCGCCTGCGAGCGCGTCGGCCGGGATGGCCGCGGACCGAGACCGCCGAGCGCCATGACGATCGCCAGCGCCGCGCTGGCCAGGAATCCGCGCCAACCCGCCGTGGCCAGGGGCGTGAACGAGCGCAGCGCGAATGCGGTCGCCACATACGCCGTACCAAAGAGGACCGCCGCGCTCGCCGCGGCGGCCATGCCTAAGCGCTCCTCCCGCCGCGCCGTGGCGGCTCGGTCCGCCCGCGCTGCGGCGACGGCTGGTGGCGCCGTGGTGTCGTCGGGGAGTAGGCCGCCGGTTAGCACCGCGCAGGCCGCACGCCAACACCCGGAGCGACGGCGACCACGACGGCCGGGTCCGTCACGGGAGCGCGTGGGCCCGCCACAAGACACCGAAGGTCACCGAAACGATGCTGGCGACGATGAGCGCCTTCTCGTGGAGACCGACCCAGCGCTCAGAGCCCATGGCGAGCAACGCAACCAGGAACGGCGTGAAGTCGAGCGAGTACCGATAGCCGTACTGGATGTACCCCCCGCCGTAATAGAGGAAGACGGGCACCGCCACGACGAGGGCTGCAGCCCAGAGGAGCGCCGCGCGGCGGCGCCGGAAACCGGCCCAGGCAGCGGCGAGGAGCGCTGGCGACACCAGCAACATGGAGAGCCCGTACGGGTTGACCGTCAGGTACGGAAACCGCCGGTCGAATCGGAAGCCCTGCAGCAGGGCGAGCCGCAGGTTCTCCGGCACCTGCGCGAGCGACAAGACGCCGAGCGCGCGTCGCGCGACGAGCGCGGGCTCGGCCAGGTGGGAAATGGCGTAGCCCGTCTCGAGCGGCGAGCCGAACCGTGCCCAGTTGAAGACCCCATACACCACGGCGGCCAGGGCGAGCGGGAGCCCGAGCAACAGCGCCGCGGAGGCCCGCTCGCGCCGCCGCCAGAGCACGTCGAGCCCGATCGGCACGGCGGCCAGCACCGTCGTGGGCCGCGCCAGAAACCCGAGACCGAACAAGCTCCCCAGCACGAACGGGCGCCGCGCAGCGGCCCACTCGAGCAGTACCAGCTCGAGGAAGAGGTACGCCTCGGCCTGCGCGAGAAAGTAGAAATTGCCCAGGACCGAAACGAAGAAGAGCAGCGTCCCGAAGCCCGTGAACGCGGCCACCCAGTACGCGGCTCGTCCCTGTGCGCCGTACGCGCGCGCGAGTGGCAGCGAAACCCACGCCGCCGGTATCCCGATCGCGAGCGAGGTCAGGTACGGCGAGAGCCCCTGCAGCGGCACGATCGCCACGAACGGCAGATACGGCACGACCTGCAGCGGACCCACCGTCACGTAGTACCGCCCGCCGACCTGGACCGAGTCGACCGTGCCCGCGAAGGTGGGCGAGTCCAAGTGGCCCTGCACCAGGCGCTCGGCGAGCACCATCATGCGGTCCGGGGCGATCTGGAACGTGCGCGTGGCGATCCCCGCCGCGACCACGTACACGACGGCGACCGTCGCGTAGAAGACGAAATCGGCGGCGGAGACGCGCCGGGTGATGGTAGAGAAGCGTGAGGGCCGGGTGTCGCCGCCCGGCCCTCCACTCGCTCGCTCCATCCGGGTCACGCCCGGCCGCGTGGCGCCGCTACGCTACTCGTCGCGTCCGCGGGCAAGGACCGCCTGCGCCGCGGCCAGCCGCGCCACCGGGACGCGGAACGGTGAGCACGAGACGTAGTTCAGACCGATCTCGTCGCAGAACTCGATCGACGACGGGTCGCCACCGTGCTCGCCGCAGATGCCGAGCTTGATGTCCGGCCGGGTGGACCGCCCCTTCTCGACCGCGATCCGCATGAGCTGGCCCACCCCGGCCCGATCGAGCGTCTGGAACGGGTTGAACGGCAGGATCTTCCGTTCCACGTAGGTAAGCAGGAAGCTCCCCTCCGCATCGTCCCGGCTGTAGCCGAACGTCATCTGCGTCAGGTCGTTCGTGCCGAAACTGAAGAACTGCGCATATTTCGCGATCTCGTCGGCCGTCAGCGCCCCGCGCGGCACCTCGATCATCGTGCCGAACTTGTAGTCGACGGCGGTGCCGGCCGCCTCCATCACCTTCTTCGCCTCGGCCTCGAGGAGCGTCTGGCTGGCGGCGAGCTCGTTCACGTGCCCGACCAGCGGGATCATGATCTCGACGTGCGGGTCGCCACCACGCCGGCGCACGGCGATCGCCGCATTCAGGATCGCCCGCGTCTGCATCTTGGTGATGTCGGGGATCATCAGGCCCAGCCGGATGCCGCGCAGTCCGAGCATCGGGTTCTGCTCGCGGAGTGCCTCGACGGCGCCGAGCATCTGCCGCGCCGCGGCGTACGCCGGGTCGTCCTCGGCCGTACCGCGCTCCCGGTACCGCGTCACCTCGACGATCAACTCGTCGTGCTTGGGCAGGAACTCGTGGAGGGGCGGATCGATCAGCCGGATCACCACCGGCAGGCCGTTCATCGCGGCGAGGATCCCCTCGAAGTCGCCTTGCTGCAGCGTCTCGAGCTTCGCGATGGCCGCGTCGAAACGCTCGACCGCGGCGCGGTCGGCGTCGCCCAAGGTCTCACCAGCCGCCTGGCGCTCCTTGGCACGGGTCGCCTGGAACGCGACCAGGATCGCGTCCCGCACGATCTCGAGCCGCTCGCCCTCGCGGAACATGTGCTCGGTTCGGCAGAGGCCGATCCCCTGCGCCCCGTAGCTGCGCGCCTGGGCGGCCTCCTCGGGCTTGTCGGCGTTGGTCCAGACCTGGAGGCGGCGGATCTTGTCGGCCCAGCCCAGGATCGTCTGCAGGTGCGGCTGCTCCTCGAAGCGCGCCGCGACGGTGGGCAGCGCGCCCAGGAAGACCTCGCCGGTCGAGCCGTCCACGCTGATCGGGTCGCCTTCGCGGAAGGCCCCATTCGGCGTCGTCGCGCTGCGGCTCGCGTAGTCGACGAGCAACTCGGAACAGCCCGCGACACACGGCTTGCCGATCTGCCGCGCGACGACCGCAGCGTGGCTGGTGGCGCCGCCGCGCGCGGTGAGGATGCCCTCGGCGACGGCCATCCCGTGAAAGTCGTCGGGCGAGGTCTCGATGCGCACCAGCACGACCTTCTCGCCGCGCCCGGCCCACTCGACCGCCGTATCGGCGTCGAAGACGGCACGGCCGACGGCGGCTCCCGGCGACGCGTTCAGCCCTTTCGCGATGCGGGTCGCCGCCGACCGGGCGCGCGGGTCAAACTGCGCTCGGAGGAGCTGGTCGACCTGCGCGGGCTCGATGCGGGCGACGGCCTCGGCCTCGCTGATGATGCCCTCGCCCACCATGTCGACCGCGATCTTGACGGCGGCGGCGGCGGTCCGCTTCGCGGTGCGCGTCTGGAGCATGTAGAGGCGGCCGCGCTCGATGGTGAACTCCAGATCCTGCACGTCCCGGTAGTGGCGCTCCAGCCGGTCGGCGATCTGTTGGAACTCGCGGTACGCCTGCGGGAGCTCCTGCGCGAGCTGCGCAATCTTCTGCGGCGTCCGGATCCCCGCCACCACGTCCTCGCCCTGGGCGTTGGTCAGGTACTCGCCGTAGAGCACCTTCTCGCCGGTGTTGGGGTCACGGGTGAAGGCGACCCCGGTGCCGGAGTCGTTCCCCATGTTGCCGAAGACCATCGTCACCACGTTGACGGCCGTGCCGAGATCGTGGGGGATCTTGTTGTACTCGCGGTAGTCGCGAGCGCGCTTGCCGAACCAGGACCCGAAGACGGCCTTGATCGCCAGGTCGAGCTGCTCGTATGGATCGCTCGGGAACTCGCGCCCGGTGGCGTCGCGCACGATCTGCTTGTACTCGTCGACCAGCCCTCGCAGGGCGGCCGCGTCGAGATCGGTGTCCGATGTGGCGCCGTGGCGCTGCTTCGCGCGCTCGAGCGCCTCGTCGAACCGTTCGCCCGGGACGCCCATCACGATGCGGCCGAACATCTGGATGAAGCGCCGGTAGGCGTCCCAGCCGAAGCGCTCGTTCTGCGTCAGCGCGATCAGCCCCGGCAGCGTCTCCTCGTTCAGCCCCAGGTTGAGCACCGTGTCCATCATGCCCGGCATCGAGAACTTCGAGCCGGAACGGACGCTCACCAGCAGCGGGTTCTCGCGGCCGCCGAAGCGCTTGCCGGTCTCGCGCTCGACCTCGCGGAGCGCCTCCTGCACGTCCTCCCAGAGCCCCTCTGGAAGCCGTTCGCCGTTCGCGAAATAGTCGTTGCACGCCTCGGTGGTGATCGTGAACCCGGGCGGGACGGGGAGCCCTGCCCGGGTCATCTCCGCGAGCCCGGCGCCCTTGCCGCCGAGGAGCCCTTTCATCTCGCCGTTGCCGTCGGCATGCCCTCCGCCGAAGGCGTAGATGTACCGCTTGGCCGCGCGGTGGGCACGCTCGGCGACAGTCTCCGTGGTGGTCATGGGTCGCTGGCTCCTTGTGCAGGATGGTTCACGATGGGGGCATTCGATCCGTGGGGACGTTCGGAACGTGGCTCCGAGCATGGTCAGAGTGGGGACGCGGGACCGCCCGCATTGTAGCGCCGGCGCCGGTCAGGGCGGCCGCGACCGATCGGCGGACTGAGCGCGGGCCGGCCACGCTGTCTTACCCTTGCCATGTGAGCGCCACCGAGCCGCTCGAGCGTCACGACTTGCTCCTGCCCGACGGACGGAGCCTGCACCTCCACGGCGCGCTGCGCGGGGCACGTTCGGCGCCCCCGCCGTCGACCGTGCAACACCGTCCCCCGGCACGCCACCCGCCCCCGCTCCAGCTCCGCTTCGACATCCTGACCGGCACGTGGATCTCGATCTCGCCCGCACGCAACGACCGACCCGACGTGCGCCGTGCCGTGGGGCGCGGCGATCCCCCATGTCCATTCTGCCCCGGCGGCCCGGAGGTGCCCTGGGCCTACGACGCCGCGGTCTTCGACAACCGCTTCCCGGCGCTGGTGGCCGACCCGCCGCCCGTGCCGGCGGGTCGGCTGGTCGCCCCGGCCCGTGGCCGCTGCGAGATCGTGCTGTACACCGCGCGCCACAGCGGCTCTCTCGCCTCGCTGACGCCGCTCGAGCTCGCCCGGGTCGTCGCGATCTGGCGGGACCGCTCGGCCGATCTGTGGGCCGATCCCTCCCACCGGTTCGTCATGGTCTTCGAGAACCACGGCGCGGCGGTCGGCGCCACCCTCGCGCACCCCCACGGGCAGGTCTACGCGTTCGACCATCTGCCGCCACTGATCGCCGGCCGCGTGGCCGCCCTGGGGGCGTTCCGCGAGCGCCACGACGCGTGTGCCGGGTGCCGCGTTACAGCGCAGGACGCCGCCAGTGAACGCGTCGCCGCCGCGAACCCGAGCTTCGTGATCGCGGTGCCGTTCGCTCCGCGCTGGCCGTTCGAGCTCCACGTGCGCGCCCGCCGGCACGGCCTGCGTCGGCTCGGCGACCTGGTCCCCGCCGAGCAGCACGACCTGGCTGCGGCGGTGCGCGCCGTGGTCGTACGCTACGCACAGCTCTACGACGTCGACCTGCCCTACATGATGGTGGCGCTGGAGGCACCCGACCCCGCGGAGGACTGGCACCTGGCCTTCGAGTTCTACCCGCCGCACCGCAGCCGCGAGCTGACCAAGATCCGTGCCTCGGTCGAGACGGCGACCGGGCTCGTGCTGAACGACACGCTCCCCGAGGAGACGGCCCGCCTCCTGGCCGCGCTCCCGGGGCCTGCCGTCGTCGAGCAGACGCCGCTCCGCGTGATGAAGGCCGCGCAATGAGCGCGACGCGAGGCAGCGCGGCGGAGGTGCTCGCCCCCGACCCCCCCGATCCCACGTGGCTGCGGCGCACGCTGATCGCCCGCCAGCCGCTTGCCCGCCATAACCCCAGGGCCATCCGTCTCGTGCGCGCCCCGGGCCGAGTCAACCTGATCGGGGAACACACCGACTACAACGAGGGGTTCGTGCTACCCGCCGCGATCAACCTCGAGCTGCGCATCGCGTGGGTACCAGCGGACGATCGGCGGGTCGAAATCGAGCTGGCGGAGAGCGGCGAACGCGGCGGGTTCGCGCTCGACGCGATCGGGCCGCGCACGGGCTCCTGGGTCGACTACGTGGCGGGCACCGCCTGGGCGCTGCAGGAAGCGGGCGTGCCGACGCGGGGCTTCCGCGGGTTGCTGGCCAGCACGCTGCCGACGTCGGCCGGGCTCTCCTCCTCGGCCGCGCTGGAGCTCGCCTCGGCCTGGGCCCTCACCGAGCCCCCGGGCGGCGGCCTCGACGGGATGACCCTGGCGCGGATCTGCCAGCGCGCCGAGAACGCCTATGTCGGCGTCAATTGCGGGCTGATGGACCAGGCCGCGGAGGCCCTGGGTCGCGCCGCGTGCGCCATGCTCCTCGACTGCCGCACGCTGGCGTGGCGCTCCGTGCCGCTCCCGCTCGACCGCTACCGGCTCGTCGTCTGCGACACGGGGTCGCCGCGCCGCCTGGGCGCCTCGCAGTACAACGCGCGGCGCGCCCAGTGCGAGACGGCCGTAGCCGTACTGGCCGCCGCCGATCCGACGATCCGGGCGCTCCGCGACGTAACGCCGGAGATGCTGGCGACGCTCCGCGGCCGGCTCGACGAGGAGACGTATCGGCGCTGCGAACACGTCGTGCGTGAAGACGCGCGAGTTCTAGAGACCGTGACGGCGCTGGAGGCCGGCGACCTGGCCACGGTCGCACGCTGCTTCGCGGAGAGCCACGCCTCGCTGCGCGACCTGTACGAGGTCAGCTCCCTGGAGCTCGATGCGATGGTCGAGATCGCGGAGGCGACCCCAGGCGTGATCGCTGCGCGGATGACAGGTGCCGGTTTCGGCGGGTCCGTCGTGGCGCTCGTCGAACGCGGCGCCGAAGAGCGGCTGCGGACGGCGATCCTGGCACAGTACCCGCCCCGGACCGGCCTCAGGCCCCGCGTCTTTGCCGTGGAGGTCGTCGACGGCGCCGGGCTGGTCCCCGGCGCCTGAGGCAGGCCCGCGCGCCCGCGGCAGGCCCGTGGCAGGCCAGGCGCTCGTCGTGCCGACCGCCGGACGCCGCGTCCTGCCCAGCGGTCGCCTCTCCGGCAGCGCGACGTACACTGAGCCGGGTCCGGGAGAGACGGACCAAGGGCGTCCGACCAGGGAGGTGCCACGCCACGATGGCCATGCTCCACGATCCCCGCGTCATCGACTCCGCGTCCCAGCAGTACAACGCGGAGCTCGTCCGGCGCGAGGACGAGACCGACGATCTGGCGTACTTCTGGGTGCGCTTCCGGGGCGACCCCGTCCCGTTCGAACCCGGCCAGTACATGACGATCGGCGTCTACGCGGACGGGAAGCTCGTGCAGCGTCCGTACTCGGTCGCCTCCTCTCCCCGGACCGCGGCCGAGGGCTATGAGTTCTACGTCCGTCTGGTCCCCATCCTGCGCTTCACCACGCTCCTCTGGAGACTGCCGGTGGGGCACCCGATGCGCATGACGGGGCCCAAGGGCCGCTTCACGCTCGAGCCCAACGACGATCGGACGCATCTCTTCATCGCGACGGGGACCGGCATCGCACCCTTCGTCTCGATGATCCGCACAGGGTTGATCGACGGGACGCCCCGCCGGACCGTCGTCGCCCACGGCGTTTCCTACGTCCGCGAACTCGGCTACCGCCGCCAGCTCGAGACCTGGCAGCGCGAGGGATACCCGATCACGTACGTGCCCACGATCTCCCGTCCCCACGATCCCGCCAACGCCGGCTGGACCGGCAGGGTGGGACGCGTGGAAACCATCCTCGACGACCTGTGCGAGGAGTGCCGCATCATCCCGAGCCAGACGGTCGTCTACATCTGCGGCAACCCTGAAATGATCCTGAAGGCCGAGGCCGTGGTGCGCGGCCATGGGCTACCCCAGCCGCACGTCAAGAAGGAGCTCTACTGGCCAAAGGGCAAGGATGCCGGCCGACCGGTCGGCGTCACGAGCGGCGAGCGCATCCGCAGCCCGCTCGCCGAGATGGCGGCCGAGAGCTGAACCGCAGCGCGACGGCGCGCGGGATGGCCGCGGACGCCCCTCCGACCCAATCCTCCCCAGCCGGGCAGGGCGCGCTCGTGACCTTCGGCCCGTTCCTACGCGAATTCTGGTGGGTCGTCGCGGAACGTTGCGCACCGCACTATCCATTTAGCGCAACCACAGCACAGGAATGTTGATGCACCAGATCCTCGAGAAGGCGCAGCTCTCGCCGAACGTCACCCTCTTCCGGGTCAGCGCCCCACGGATCGCCGAGATCCGCCAACCGGGGCAGTTCGTGATCGTGCGTCGAGCACCCGGAGCCGAGCGCATCCCGCTCACCATCGCAGACGCCGACCCCACGGTCGGGTCGATCACCCTGGTGATCCAGGCCGTCGGGAAGAGCACCATGGACCTGGTGGAGCTCGAAGTCGGCCAGGCCATCGCGGACATCGCCGGCCCGCTTGGCCGCCCCACCGACCTGCTCGACACCGGGCACGCGGTCTGCGTCGGCGGCGGCGTCGGCACCGCGGTGATCCTCCCGATCGCCCAGGGGCTCCAGCGGCACGGGGTCCACGTGACGAGCGTGATCGGCGGTCGCTCCCGCGAATGGGTCATCCTGGAGGAGGAACTGCGCCGCCACGGCGACGTGGTGACCTGCACGGACGACGGCAGCTACGGCCGGCCCGGCTTCGTCACGGAGGCACTCAAGGACCTCCTCGACGCGGGAGGGATCGACGCGGTCTACGCCGTCGGTCCGGTGCCTATGATGCGTGCGGTCTCCGAGATGACCCGACCCTACGGCGTGCCCACGACCGTCTCGCTCAACTCGATCATGCTGGACGGCACCGGCATGTGCGGCGGCTGCCGCGTGACGATCGGCGGACAGGTCAAGTACGCCTGCGTCGACGGCCCCGAGTTCGACGGGCACCTCGTCGATTTCCGCGAGCTGGCCGACCGACTGACCACCTACCGCACGTTCGAGCAGGAAGCCCTCGCACGGCGCGAGGCATGCAAGCTGGGGGTCGCCCGATGACCGAACCGACGAACCAGGGCGAGCGTCCCGTCCTCAGCAAGAAGGAGCGGATGAAGATCGATCGTCAGCTCATGCCCGAGCAGGACGCGATCCTCCGCAGCCACAACTTCCGCGAGGTGAACCTCGGCTTCAGCGAGCAGCTTGCGTTCCTGGAGGCGGAGCGCTGTCTGCAGTGCCCCAAGCCGTACTGCGTCGACGGCTGCCCCGTCCGCGTCAACATCCCGCGCTTCATCGAACGGCTCACGCAGGGCGATCTGCCGGGGGCCGCCGCCTCGCTCCTCGACGACAACGCGTTGCCCTGCGTCACCGGGCGCGTCTGCCCGCAGGAGACGCAGTGCGAGCAAGTCTGCCTGCGCGCCAAGACGGGCAAGCCGGTCGCGATCGGCTATCTCGAGCGGTACGTGGCCGACTGGGCGAACGAGCACGCCGACCAGCTGGGTGACGAGCCCCACCCGCCGAGCGGCAAACGCGTGGCGATCGTCGGTTCGGGCCCCGCCGGACTGACCGCCGCCGGCGAGCTCGTCAAGCGCGGGCACCAGGTCACGATCTTCGAAGCCCTGCATGCGCCCGGTGGCGTGCTCATCTACGGGATCCCCGAGTTTCGCCTTCCGAAGGACATCGTGCAGGCCGAGGTCGACCGGCTCGTCGCCCGGGGCGTCGAGATCCGGCCCGACACGATCATCGGCAAGACGTACACGCTGCCGGAGCTACGCGACATGTTCGACGCGGTCTTCATCGCCGTCGGCGCGGGGCTGCCGGTCTTCATGAACGTGCCCGGCGAGAACCTCAAAGGTGTCTACTCCGCCAACGAGTACCTGACCCGCGTCAACCTGATGGGGGCGTGGGATCCCAACTCGGACACGCCGGTCCTCAAAGGGCACCGGGTGGCCGTCGTGGGTGGCGGCAACGTGGCGATGGACGCGGTCCGGACCGCGAAGCGGCTGGGTGCCGAAGAGGCGATCTGTCTCTATCGGCGCAGTCGCGACGAGATGCCAGCGCGCGTCGAAGAGGTGCACCACGCCGAGCAGGAAGGGATCCGCTTCGAGTTCCTCGTCGCGCCCGTCGAAGTCCTCGGCGACGAGCAGGGCTGGGTGCGTGGGCTGCGCTGCGTGCGCATGGAGCTCGGTGAGCCCGACGCCTCCGGGCGGCGACGCCCCAACCCGATCCCCGGATCGGAGTTCACCATCGACTGCGAAGAGGTCGTGGTGGCGATCGGGACACGGAGCAACCCACTCCTGACGTCGACGGCGCCCGAACTGCAGATCAACCAGTGGGGCTATATCGTGACCGATCAGTACGGCATGACCAGCATGCCGGGCGTCTTTGCCGGCGGCGACATCGTCCGCGGTGCAGCGACGGTGATCCTGGCGATGGGTGACGGCAAACGCGCGGCGCACGCGATCGACGCGTATCTGGCCGGCCAGTACCCGCCCCCTCCGGAGCCCGGCGAGACGGAGGCCGCGGCCAGGGCGGCCCGGGCCGAGGCCCGCGCAGCCGCGGCGGCGAAGGCCCATCCGACCCCGGTAGGAGCAACTGCCGAGGCAGCGGCCCCCGCGGGCGCCGGCACGCACTGAGCGGCGCCCCGGCCTCCATGCCGGGTTCGCATCTGGCCGGCGCCCTGTGTCGACAGCGCGCCCAGGGATCCATGCGTGGGGGTCAGTCTTCGGTCCGGCCCCGGTCGGTGCTTGCAGCAGCGCGGGGCGCCGCGAGCACCCAGGGAGATGGCTGCCCGCCGGGCACACCGGCCTCCCCGGCCCGTCCGTCGAACGAGCCCAAAAACGCGCGCAGCGCGGGGTCCTCGAGCCGGTAGAAGGCGAGACGGCCGACCTTGCGGCGACTGACGATGCCGCGGTCACGGAGCATGCGGAGCTGTTGGCTGACGGTCGATTGCTCGAGTCCCAGCAGCAAACCTAGATCGAAGACACAGAGCTCCTCGGCACAGGCGAGCGCGTGGAGCATGCGCAACCGCGTGGGCGCCACGAGCAGCTCGAATGCCGTGGCCAGTAGCTCCGCCTGGCGCGGCGTCAGGACCCGCTCCGTCGCCAGCTGCATGTTCTCTGGGTGCAGCCAGCGTTTCCCCTGGTGCTCCATCAATCCCGGCCCTCCCGAACAGCGCGAGTATGCCGGGACCGCCCGCGGCGTGCCGGACGCTTCGGCGAGCCGCACCTCGCGCACCCTGCGCGGCCGCGGACCGTGCCGGGCGCCCGGCCCTGCGACCGGAGGAGCCGCGCGGTCGGCCGCCGCCCGGCCGCCTCGGACGACAACCGGCCGAACGCTGGCGTCAGACGCGACCCTTCGGCACGGTGAACCAGTAGGCCTTGTTGAAGGCGATCTTCCCCAGGTGCCAGAAGCGGTTCGGCTTCGGCGGATGCGGCGGGTGGTTGTAGTCGAACTGCAGCACGGTGGCCTTCCCGCCGCCGATCTCGAAGAAGCACATCACCCGGCCGGTGTAGGTGCCAGCCTTCGCCTCGGGTTCCGCTCCCCGGACCTGGGCCGCGATCCGCTCCGCCACGACCGGCGCCTCGAAGTGCGCCGTCGAGCCCGCCTTCGAGAGCGGCAGGTCCGTGGCGTCTCCCAGCGCGTACATGTGGGGGCGTCGCGGCGACGGCGTCCCGTCGGGTTTGTCGGGGGCCACCTTGACCTGCAGCGTCTCGCGGTCGGTGGGCAGCCAGCCGGAGCCCGGAGCGAGCCCGCTGTCGATCACGACCTGGGCGCCCTTGTGGGGCGGAACCAGGATCAGGAGATCGTAGGGGAGCTCCTCTCCCTCCAGGCTCCGCACCACCTTGTTCGCCGGATCGATCTCCTCGACGTTGAAGAACGTGTGCACCTCGATCCCCTTCTCGGCGAAGACCGGGGTCGCCATCTCGCTCACGCTCTCGATGGTGAAGACGCGGCCGATGGGCGAGCAGAAGTGCATCTCGGTCTTGTCGCGCAGCCGGCGCTGGCGCAGCTCGGAGTCGATCAGAAAGGCCACCTCGAGCGGCGCCGGGGGGCACTTGTACGGCATCCCGGCGATGCCGATGACGATCCGGCCACCCTTGAAGGCATCGAGCGCGCGCCGCAGCCTGCGGGCCGCCTCGGGCGTGTAGAAGTGGTGCGCCTCTGCGTCGAAGTGCGGGATCGCCTCGGGGAGAATGCGGGAGCCGGTGGCGAGCACTAGGTAGTCGTAGACGAGGCGGGTCCCGTCCGCCAGCTCCACGGTGCGCCGGTCGTCGTCGATGCGCACCGCTTGGCCCACCACCAGCTGGGCGCGCGGATCGAGCAGACCCCGTTCGGCACGCCGTAGGTTCTGCTCCCGTTCACCGCCCATGGCGATGTACATGAAGCCCGGCTGATAGACATGCTCGCCGGTAGCATCGACGACGGTCACGCTGACGTCGCCGCGCTCGATCCGGGTACGGAGCTTCTTGACCAGCAGGTTCGCGCTCAGTGTGCCTCCCACACCGCCGCCGAGGACGAGGATGCGTTGCATGCGATCGCGCCCGGTCTAGCGCAGCTTCTCGACGACGATCTCGTCGTAGCCGTCCCGCGGGAAGACGCCGACCATGCGCTGGCCGGCCTTCTCGGCCCAGCGCGGGATGTCGGTCTTCGAGCCGCTGTCGGCGGACCAGACCGCGATCACGTCGCCCACCTGGCCCTCCCGGATCGCGCGGATCAGCTCCATCAGCGGACCGGGGCAGAAGCTGCCGCGGGCGTCGATGGTGCGGCTGATGGTTGGCACCGTGGTATCGCTCATCGGAACGGTTCCTCCTGACACTGGTGACGCGCCCTGAAGGGCGCTGTGAATAGCTCAGATGAAGAGCGGGGCGGCGCCCGCCTGGAGCAGCCCGATCACGGTGGCCGCGCCCACGGGCTCCGCCATCCCTTCGATCAGGTCGTCGCGGGTGAGCCCGAACATGTCCATCGTCATCTGGC